>JAYZDF010000033.1:0-10058 GCA_036337945.1 Myxococcota bacterium | reverse complement strand
TTCCACCCCATACAATCACTCGGCCATTTCCTATATGGACCATTGAATGACCTGCGCGAGATCTCAGTCTACTCCCGCCGCGATGCTTATTACTCGACCAGGTATCTTTGATCGGATCGTAGATAGCCCCATCGTCAAAATACTGAGAGTCCGTTTGTCCACCCCAAACGAAAACTCGCTTCGGGCTAAGAAAATTGCCCAAGACCACCATCGTATGGCCATACCGAGGTGATGGTGCATTGTCAGTGGTGACCGGTCGCCAGCCATATCGGCGTTGTTCACACTCAGGTCCCTTGTAACGGGCATCCGCGCACTCATCGCAGTTGTCTCCCTTAAAGCGTTGGTCGGCGCAAATTTCACAATATTCGCCTGAGTATCCTTCGGCGCAAGTATCACACAGTGGACCCGTAAAACGAGGAGATGAGCACTCCGTGCAATAAGGTCCGGTAAACTTAGAAGAACACCGGTCGCAAAACTCTCCGGCGTAGCGCGGATCAGAGCATACATCGCAGTTTTCGCCCGTGAAGCCCTCAGCACATTGATTACACGCTAAGCCTGTAAAACGGCGCGAACATTGATCGCAGTTGTCGCCTGTATATCGAACATCTTCACAAAGCTCGCAGTCACTCCCGGTGTAGCCCTCTTTGCACCGATTACAACTGGAGCCTGTTTTTCGAGGATTGCTGCACTGGTCGCAGTTTGCACCGGTAAAATTTTTATTCGAGCATTGATCGCAATTCTCTCCCTCAAACTGGGGCAAACACGTCGTGCACTGGGGCGCAAAAGTTCCGGGGCTATCATCGCAGGTACAAACATTCAGCGTGCGATCACAACTCGCCCCGTCGGGACAATCGGAGCTTGAATCGCAGCTGATTTTGACTTCCACATCTGAATCGATAATCTCAAAGCAGCCAACGGAAGATAGCAGTGTCAAAGCTAATACCGCATGAAATACGAGATTGAGGGGTAATTTCGAGAGACGAGATAAGTACATCTTAATCATTTTTGTTTTCTCCCTATCGCCACTCAGGCGCCGTAAGTTCACTGAAAGGGCCGAAAACCAAACCTATGACAAATGAGGAAAGCCCCATCGTCACAGCGGTAAGCCCAAGACCGCTCATTCGGTCGGATGAGCTTTGTTCTGCCATGAGCGCTTCGTAATCAGTACTTGATAAGGTCACCGAGTCACCACCATCAGACAAATATTCAGAACGTGCGTTTTCAGCGATGAACACGCTGCTGAGAAGCATAGCGAGGCCCGTTGCTGTCAAGACTACCCCGCCGTAGGTCGCCACACCCGTCCACGCAGGCGGGATCATGTCCATTCGAACATCTGCACGCACCTCATTGGCCATGACCGCTCTGTATTCGAGCTCGAAAGGAATCCGTCCCTCTCGAGTTACGGTCAATACGTTTGGCCCGAGCGGCACTTGAGCAACAACATCTTCGCCCTCTACTTGGGTGGGAATAGGCGAACCTGAAATGGTGACCATTGCGTCAGGCGGCGCACGATGAAGCCGCACCTGAGGAGACGCCCAACTGCAGGCTTGGCCCGTTGACATCACCGGCGCTGTCAGCGCTGCCACATCCGGCGTCATCGATCCGAGAATGCTCTTGAGAGACTGGCGGATCTCAGGGGAAGAATCCAAGCAAAGTCGAGCCAAAACTTCGAGAGTCGCGTTATCTACGGTGCCCGCCGAGCTCATTGCGCCAGAGACGAGGTTGACCAGAAAGGAGGCTGTTCCGAGCTGGTCGGTGAGCTGAACCAAGGTCGGTGTGATCTGCGTGAGTGCACCCGTTTGAGCGGCCATAGTAAGAGCGCGGACCTCAAACGAAAAACTAGTATTTCCTCGCACGCCACCGGACTTTTGAAGCATCTGCATCGCGAGTTCATTTTGTCCATCGACAGAAAAATACACGGCCGCTTGAAGACAACGAAGCTTCACATTTTGTTGGCAGCCCTCATAGGCGTAAAGAGCCGCTTCGTTCGCAGATCCTGCTTGGAAGCGTGCTCGAGCGTCCTGCAGAGGTTCTGCCCTTGCAGAGTTACTCGGCCCGGCCATTCCTAAGGCAAAGCCCAGAACGAGAAATAAAGAGTTAAATTGAGTGGTCATGGCACTGCTCCATCTTTGCCACAGAGGGTCGATTTATCGAACTGGGTCGCGACAACCTGAGTATTAGGATTGAAGCGCATAATCTTAGAAATATCATCTACGTCCGAAGGGTAATACGTTGCGAATGCAGCGATTTCGAACTTGTTGCCGAGTTCATTGAGATAGAGTTCATACTCGCACTGTTCACTCAAGGTTTTCTTAATCGTCACGCGCGGCAACCAGTCGCCAACAACGGGTTCGCCCAATTGTCGACCTCTTGAGTCCAACGGTACGGCAGCAATTTCCACGCGACCGCTTCGAAGCGAACTGGTTAGGGACTCAAACTCGACAATAAAGTCGTTATCCTCAGAAGCCCCCGCCCTGAGTCTGAGGTTTAGCGTTTTCAGCAAACCACTGGGAGTCGTCATATTTTCGAATATCTCCTGTCGTTTAGCGATGCCATTCACATTGAGTTCGAAAGTTCGACCCTTTGGTGTCGTAAAGATAACACTCATTTGTTTATTACTCTTGGGCGCCAAATTTTTATTGAGGAGGAGCTTGAGACCGAGTTTACCGCGGTCAGTGTCAAGTTGCGCAACCACGGTTCGGTCCGCATCGGTAGGAGGTTTCTGATTGAGCTTAGCCCTCAATGACACTTGCCCCTGAGCAGCCATCGTCGTCAGCTCTTGAATCAACGCTTTGCCTTCTTCAGTTTGGTAAAGCCCGTCAACATCAAAGATACTATATTGCCTTGAGTCCGAAATGCCTGCGGCTTTGAGATTAATGGCCATCGATATCGACGCCTGCTTCATGCCTGGAAGAAGATTTGTGAGAAGCCGAAAATCATCTTGCTCAAGACGAACGCTCGAAATCTGGGAGCTTTTGTTTCCGTCTCCAAGATACGCACAGACCGAAGTCGTGCCTCGATCGCGCGAGCTGAGGCGTGACGCAGCCTTGCCAAGATTATTTTTCGCCGAGTTCGTTAGATTCCCAGGGGTCAAAAATAAGCATCTTCCATTTTCACAAGCAGCATTCGAAATGGAGTACGACTGAGAAAATGCAGCACTTACCCAATCAACGATCGGCGACCCTTCGGCGGACGCAGAAGTCGGCACGATTAGAGACGAAGCAATGGCAAAGCTCACGGCCGCCGAGCATCGCTTCTGATAAGAGGTAAGTTTGAATAAAATTTTTGGAAATTGCATATCATATCCTCCTTTTCAGCCTAAAAGAGCGTCTCATTCGGACTGTTCTGTGATTTAGGCGGTGCCGGCTTTATTGGAGCCCTCGGTGTTGAAACTTTTGACGGAGGAAAATCCTTCATCGTAATTTTGCTTTTCACAACGACTGGGCGACCAAGAATGCCCTCTCCTTCTTTGGCGACACGAACTCGTAAGAATCGGGACGCAAGAAGTCCACCATCGCGCGGAACAGGGAGACGAAAATCTTTTTGACCGCTCACATCACCGGGGCTTTTGGCAGAAAGCGTCCATACACAATCCGATGTTGATTGATTTTGTAAGATCTTGGAAAAAGCGCGAGTGTCTCGCTGAATCGTGAGTGGAGAACTAAAGCTGAACCGTGCGAGGGTTGACGCCAAACCGTTGCCTCGCTCAAGACTTACGGCCGCTGCCCGGGGCTTCGTCCCGACCTGCCGAAAATTCAGTTTCATAAGCTCAGATTTTGTAAACGCAAATTTTCCTGTCAAAGGCTTTTCATCCGACGCTGTCTTGATAAGCGACAAATCGACGCACACCATACCTGTGGGCTGTTTCGTAGGTCGACTTTTAGACTCTCGCTCCTGCAGAGCAATCAGTGCGCGCTTGGCTACGGCTGATTGAGTCTGGTCTGAAAGTCCGGAGAATTTCCATCGTTCGGTCACTTGTACTTCAAAGTCAGTGGGAATTTCCATTGCGGTGCGCGCCTTCAAAAAAGCTTTGGAATTCGCAACCGTAAGCTTCAAGAAGGCTTTCGCACTGAGTTTTTTGAACAAGTCGAAGACGGGTTTCGCTAATTCTGTCGCAGATTTCCGAGTCACTGTTCGACACGGTTGGCGTGGAACTTCGAGAACCTTCAACTCAACATCGCAGGCGTCCGGATCTGGATTTACAATCGTAAGCTTGACCCGAGCTGGGTTGTACAGGGTTGCACCCGATTTATCTTCCTCTGGACAAATGGGAAGCAGCTTTTTCTTCGGTTCAATTTTCGGTTGCGGTGGCGGTTTGGCTACGACGGGGGCAGCAGCGACCTTGCGAATTGGAGTACGTGGTGCGCAGCCCCATTGGCCCGCAAGAAAGATTAGACCCGACAAAGCCAAGCCTGACCGATATGCAAAAGAATATAGCTTATCGTTTGAACCCAAAGCCTGGGTCCGAAATAAAGTTTTCAACGACACTTCCCTCCCTGTTCGTTTCGTAAACTGTGACGGAAGATCACTCACAAAATGAAGAGGAGTGCCAGTGCTATAAATAGGAAAATAGCGCTCAGCAATTTATTTTGGGGACTCTACCGATTCAGGACCCAGATTTCGCGCAGCGAAACCCAACATATGGCGACGATTTCGACTTGGGAAACCTGTGCTTGTTCGTCGAACGAGACAAAGTGGAATCGAAATCAAACGAACCGCCACGGACATTGCCTTGACTGGTGTTTTCCGAGTCGATCCATTCCCAAACGTTCCCATTCAGATCATATACGCCGAATCGACCACCCGATTTCGCGTACGATTTAACCGGCACAGTCCCTGAGCTGCAATCGCCTACGTTCGCGCGCTGACAGGTTGCTGATTTATTTCCCCACGCGAACGAAGATCCTCCGGAATCTCGAGCGACAATTTCAAATTCGTGAGCATAGGGCAGACGTTTATTTTTCCAGCTGCAAAAAACTAAGGCTTGAAAATAATCGACGCAGTTTACTGGATGCTGGTTTCGACCTTCTTGTTGCCAATTACAGCGCTCCGCAGTGCCAGGTGGCGAACACATACCGGCTTTGACGCAATCTCGATACGCCTCGACGGTGACCTCAGTCTGGTCTATTCGAAATGAATCACGATAGTGCTTCTTTCCGGGAAACTCATCGGGTTCGCAAGTACTGTCCTTTGAACGATTGCAGCCGTACCAATATTTTCCTTCCGGCACGGTCACCATATCTTGCCGAACTCCCATAACCGCTTTAATTTTTAGCGTCTGTTCGGGTTTCAATTTGAGTTTCTGCGAATACGATTCGTATCCCATCTGATTGACTGCAATGTCTGTCGAACAGACCGGGACACGGAAGACACCGGGCGCTGTTCCAACATTACGACCTGCGACAATGATTTCACCACGAATCGATTTACCGAAAGGGTCAACTGCACTGACATCAACAGCTGCAAAGAGAGGTTTCGGTGCCGCATCTAACGTAAAAACATCTCCTTTACCTAACGTGAGGATTTGTTTGAGTGTCTTATAACAAGGACTTTTGAGCTCGAACCGACGTTTTCCGGGGCGTAATTTTCGATTTTTCAACGGAGTTCTACCGAGAAGTTTTCCATCAAGAAACACCTCAAAGGTATCCACCGTGTCCGCAACGGAAAAAACTGCAAACTCTGGGGGTAAAGTCCAGTCAAAGGAGTCGCCTTCCTTCACGTTCAGTCTCTCTGTGCGAGGTGTGTAATTGGGTGCTTGCATACTGACGGTATGCAAACCAACGAACAATTCTAGGTCACAATTATTCGTCCCTTGGCACACCAGCTTTTCATCAAGGAATACGAGCGCGTGTGCGGGGGTCGCTCGAAATCGAACGATGGTCCTCTTCCCCGAGGTCGCAGGCCTCCAATCGCCCTTTTTGGCAAGACTCAGTTTGGTTTTCCGCCCCGTTAGGCGCCCGACCGCTCCGCTCAGCAGGTCTACCAATTCATCGATTCCGCATCCGCCCTTTTCGGTCACGGCTTTTTCGCCAAGCTTGGTCGTCGCATCGTACAGTGTCATCGTGACAATGCAGCCCTCCCCTATTTTTTGAACGATGGTCTTTAGATGCTTTTGGGCAGCGACACTCTTCCCCAGCTGCGCCATAACCGTCTCTTCGTCGTACATCTCCTCACTGAGATATTTGGCCTGTAATTTCTCAATGGCTTGCTTCACCGCGTCTTTAGGAATGACCTTGTACTTCCCCGAAGCCGTCAGTTCCGCACCAATCAATTGAGAGAGCTTTTCAAGCTCCGCGGCTTTGAGCCCTGTCTCACTTTCAATTTCCCAAACCGCAATGGCTGACGCTTGACCCTCGGCGACCGTGACCAACATCGCCGCAAAAAACATCAGAGTAGAAAAGATAATTCTCATGAATGACCGGAGTTTGGATGGAGTCGGTATTGGCTTCAAGGGTCGTGGTCAAAGTTCTTACTGAGTTGAAGCTCTGCGAGCCTCACGTACACTTTTCATCCCCGAAAACGAAACTCTCGAACTCCATCCCACCTTAAAACCGACAAATTAATCTAAATATTAACGTATACATACAAGTAATACCGAAACTAACTCTCAGGTAACGAAATACTTTAGGCTCTAAACAATAAGCTTGGGTGGATAAAGTGGTTTTCGAGTGCTATTTCCACTCACGTGGCCTTTGAAGATGCTCAAGGCGAAACCGAAGCCACCGACTTTAGTCATGCATGACGCTTTTCACCCAGTAACTCGGACTTGGTTTGAGGAATGTTTTGATGCCCCGACTTCGGCTCAATCCGGGGCTTGGGGGCCAATCGCGAAGGGCAACTCAACACTTCTTATGGCACCCACGGGCTCCGGAAAGACCCTGGCTGCGTTCCTATTCGCGCTCGACCAGCTTATGTTTGGCCAAACGAAGCTAGGGACTGGATGTCGCGTTCTTTATATTTCTCCGATAAAGGCCTTGGGGGTGGATGTTGAACGCAACCTGCGCTCACCGCTCACGGGTTTGGCAACGGTCGCAAAACGAGACGAAATTCCCTTCCAGTTGGCCAGCGTCGCGATCAGAAGCGGCGACACCCCAGCGAACGAACGAGCGCGCATGGTTCGTAGTCCACCAGATATCCTCATTACGACACCGGAGTCACTTTTCTTGATGCTCACCTCAAAAGCCCGAGAGATCCTAAGAACCATCGATGTCGTGATCATTGATGAAATCCATGCCCTAGTTCCCAGCAAACGAGGGACCCATTTATTCCTTAGTCTCGAACGCCTCGAAGTCTTACGCGACCGCAACACACCTCTCCAACGTATTGGACTATCAGCCACTCAACGCCCACTCGATGAGGTCTCCCGACTCCTGGTTGGAAATACAGTCGAAGGTGAAAATATCGAGTCGCGGCCGGTGCAGATAATCGATGTCGGTGAGAAAAAAGCACTCAAGCTGAAAGTCGAAGTCCCAACCGCCGATATGGTGAATTTTTCGGACCTCGACCCGATGACAACCGACGGTCAAATCGCCATTGAAGGGACAGGGAGTGATGGACGAATTCGCTCCATTTGGCCCACCGTCTATCCAAGACTGCTCGAGCACATTCGCGCCCACCAATCGACACTCGTTTTTGTGAATTCCCGACGAACTGCAGAGAGACTGGCGAACGCACTGAATGACCTCGCCGAAGAAGAGATTGCTCGCGCTCACCATGGCTCACTCGCTCCGGCAGTTCGGGCGGAAATTGAAGACTTGCTGAAACGCGGAAAACTACCCGCAATTGTCGCAACCGCTTCTCTTGAGCTCGGTATCGATATGGGTGCGATTGACCTCGTGGTTCAAGTTGAGGCTCCACCCTCCATCGCAGCCGGACTCCAACGTGTGGGGAGAGCCAAACACCACGTCGGCGGTATTCCTGAAGGCATCACGTTTCCGAAATTTCGCGGAGACCTAGTAACTTGTGCCGCAGCCGGAAAAGCGATGCTCGATGGCTTGATAGAAGCCACAAAATATCCGCGAAATCCCCTGGATGTGCTCGCTCAGCAAATCGTAGCGATCGTGAGCATAGAAGACCAAACACGAGATGGACTTTATCAACTTGTGCGCCAAGCAGCCCCCTTCAGAGAGCTCACGCCTGCTTTGTTTGACTCTGTTCTCGATATGCTTAGTGGCCGATATCCATCGGACGACTTCCAAGAACTACGGCCGCGGATTACTTGGGACCGACTGACAGGAACTCTGACCGCTCGAAAGGGCTCGAAGCGACTTGCCGTAATCAACGCCGGGACAATTCCTGAACGTGGACTTTATGGCGTCTTTCTCGCAGGAGAGGAACAAGGTCGAAGTCGGCGAGTGGGAGAGCTTGACGAAGAAATGGTGTTTGAATGCCGTGTGGGAGAAGTCATCCTGCTGGGCGCTTCGTCCTGGCGCGTGGAAGAGATCACGCACGACCGCGTGCTGGTTTCACCCGCTCCTGGAGAGATCGGTAAAATGCCGTTTTGGCACGGAGACCGGCCGGGACGGCCGCTCGAGTTTGGGCAAGTTGTCGGCGAATTCTTGCGCACGGTATCCAGTATGGATGCGGAAAAAGCCCATGATTATCTCGTCGAAAACTATACGCTCGACGAAAATGGAGCCACAAATCTCGTCAATTACCTGAGTGAGCAGATCGCCGATGGAGCGGTACCGACCGATCAGTGCATCGTATTAGAGCGATTTCTCGATGAAATTGGAGACTGGAGAATTTGTTTACTCAGCCCGTTTGGCGCCGCGGTCCATGCTCCCTGGGCCATGGCCGTTCGAACAAAACTTCTCGAGGAATACGCCTTAGAGTTGGATGTCATTTGGTCCGATGACGGAATCGTTTTTCGGATGCCCGAAGGCGACCAACCCCCTGACGACCAATTCTTTTTTCCCGAACCCGCGGACGTCGAAGAGCGAATCATCAGTCGGTTAGCGGACACCTCTTTATTCGCATCACGATTTCGAGAGAACGCGGGTCGTTCACTGCTTTTACCGAAGAAGAGGCCGGGCGGCAGAAGTCCACTGTGGGCGCTACGGAGAAGAGCTGCTTCACTGTTATCTGTTGCCTCGCGCTTTCGTGATTTTCCAGTCATTTTAGAAACCTACCGGGAATGCCTCCAAGACCAATTTGACGTGCCTGGTCTTCGGCAAATTCTTGAAGGTATTCAACAAAGGCGGATTCAGGTTCGTATTCAGGAGACAGAGTCTCCGTCACCCTTTGCCGCAGCACTCATGTTTCAATATGTGGCCAACTTTATGTACGAGGGTGATGCGCCTTTGGCCGAGCGACGCGCTCAAGCGCTCACAATCGACCACGTTCGTCTTCGAGAATTACTTGGTGATGCGGCCCTAAGAGAACTGATTGATCCTCAAGCGATCGACACGATTGAAAGACAGCTCCAACGCCTGGACTACAAGCTAAACAGCTCAGACGATGTTCATGACCTGCTTCTTTCTTTTGGGCCAATGGACGCTAACGAGTTGAGCGCCCGCGCTGACGAAAACTTCGACGTCTCCTCCAGCCTGGAAAGTTTGATCCAAGTTCGCCGAATCGTCAAAATCCGAATGGCAAACCGAAGTTGTTTCGCCGCTGCGGAAGATGCCGGCCGGCTCCGAGATGCGCTTGGAATTGTCGTTCCTCCTGGCCTCCCCGAAGCTTTTCTTGAGCCGGTCGACGACGCACTCGGTGACCTGGTTTTACGTTACGCTCGAAACCGTGGTCCATTCCTCGCTGATGGTCTCGCGGGACATTACGGACTTGGTCGCAGCGTCGCTTTGGAGGTTCTCAAGCGTTTAGAAAAACTAGACAAAGTAATTTCCGGTGAGTTCTTGCCGCAAGGAACCCAACAAGAGTGGTGCTCTTCGGCCGTGCTGCGACGCATAAAGAAAGCCTCGCTAAGTCGACTTCGCGCTGAAGTGGAATCAGTCAGTCACGAGTCTTTCGCTCGGTTTTTAGTCGAATGGCATGGCATAAGCCTTAATCCTAAGCATCAGGATGGACTTCTAGACATCATAGAGCGCTTGCAAGGAGCA
>JAYZDF010000032.1:0-24864 GCA_036337945.1 Myxococcota bacterium | reverse complement strand
ACAGATGCGAAAGAGCTCTGTCAGACAGCTGTTGAAGCTCAAGAGCTTCTTTTTCGATCGCTCGAAGAGCCTCTGAAATATCTTTTTCTGTGTCCCCAATAATTGAAAACTCGACGTTTTTTAAGCCGTGTCTCGCAACCGCCGCAAAAAGTCTCACCAACAAAAAGCCCCGATAACTTTCGGGAAATTCGCCAGGCTGCATATGAAGAATTGTCTCCCACAAGAATGATTCTCTTAGGGTCTCCTGAAGACAACGTGCAATTTGAGCACGTTCTTTTTTCAGTCGACTTTGTTCTCGGCGACGCCGCCGAATTTCCTCTTTGAGCGATTCCGTCTCACTTCGAATCATCGACTTCATTCGCCGAATTTCTCGGCTGTCATCGTGAGATTGATGGTCCAACATTTGGAGCTCTTTCCCATCATGCTCCATCAGCCGAAGTTGTTCTCTGCGCTGCGCTCGCCGCAGTTTCCTCTCCGCCAGCGCTTCGCGACTGGCTCCAAAGCGAGAATTTATTTCTTCTTCAACTCGAATCAGTTCCCGCTCTATTTTCTCTGTATCGAGCTTTATCAGCTTCTCTTTGTATTGATCTAATTCTTCAATCTTCGATGACTCAAACTGTTCGATTTGATTTGGCGTTGGAAAAAACTGAGAACCATCATAGTGCTGACCTCCTAAGGCAAAGCTTTCGCTTTGCTTCAGCGGAATCTGCAATACGGAACGTTCTGTTTGAGAGCCGGTATCGCGCACACAGACGATTGAAGGCCCCCTACCAGCTGCCTGAGAGTGTTCAGCCGCACTCTCCGTGAGAACAAACTCTATGGCGCAATGCTTGCCAAGGTGAACGTCGTACGGTCCAGATACAGGGTCGCTCATGAGAAACACACACACCGAAATAAATGAGAAGAAAACGGCGTCATGGCTTGCCCAAATATATTTGACAAAATACTGTCTAGCAAATGCTTATTTCTCTCGCGTTGTTTGCGACGCTTACTGCTGGGCAAGCAGAACCAGGATCCCCAATCATTCCTAGCGATCCCCTAGTTTTTGACAAGAGGAATACACCAAGCTTCAAGTTGTCAGCTGTCACCTCTTCGACGAGTTCGTCCAGCGTTTCATTCGTGACCCCAGAGCCTGGGGGGCTTATCGTTCAGACCTCGACTCAAGCACCGAGCGAATCCTCTTCTAAGGATACAGATGAATTACTGCAACTAATGACAGCGATTTCCAATGAGGCGCGATTCGACATCGCTGAGAAACTCGCAGCCCGCAATGACAGGCGCATCATACCGTTCATCGGATACATTGCACTAAATGATCGTTCAGCGAAGGCTCAGATTAGAGCACTGAGAATTCTGTCTAAATTTGACAGCGAAAACGCAGACAATTATTTGGTAGCTGCGGCTCGACGCCTCTCGCGTCCAATCGCAAGAAAAGCTCTTGATTATCTGATTGCTCACACGAATCCAGGGGTTACGAATAAGCTTCGGGATGTTATCCAGGATAAGCGATTCGATTCCGAGCTGCAAAAAAGAGCCCTCGTAGCGTACAGCAAACTTGCAGGCACGCCCATCAAGATCACAAAAGCAAAAAACTTTGCACACTATTTTTTCCCTGGATTAGCGGGGGCATTCATTGGTTCGAATGCACTTCAAAGACTCGGAACTTTAGGGAAGTCTGAGTCTGGTGAAGGTCTTGGCTTTTTTGGTGGCGGTCTCATCGGTGCTGGAACAGGGGCACTACTGAGCGATCACTTTTCACGAGACGACTCCCTGTATTATCTTAATGCCGCAGTTTGGGGACTTGCGGCGGGTGCACTGCTCAATGAAAGCATCTTCGATACCTCTTCTGAATCACAAAGCGATCAAACAAGGAAAGCAACCTTTGAACTCATTGGAGAAATGACTCTCATTGGCGGAGCATTCCTCGCTCATTCCAGTCTGAAACCAAACATCAAAGATCTCATAACAATAAATGCGATTACTTTAGACTCAATTATTATCGCGCTGAGCGCTTTGGAGCTGACAAACCCAAACGCATCCGACAAAGTCCTCAGCGCAACCTTACTGGGCTCATCAATGCTTGGTTTGAGCGCTGGAACTTACTTCGCGAAAGATTTAAGCTTCACATTTGGCGATTTATCATTGATTGGCTATGGTTCACTCGAAACAGCATTCTACGCTGGCATGATCACAGATAAGTTTATATCCAATGACAAAACATTCGCCACCGCATCTCTAAGCTTTGGGCTTGGAGCTATCGGAATGACTGTTTTATCTCAATACTCCGACCTATCGGGCGCCGACGTTGCCTATATTGGTGCATCATCAGTCTACGGAAAAATGGCAGGAACCGGACTTAGTTTGCTCGCAAATGCAGACTACGAAATAGTCACTGGCGCTATGCTCACGGGAGGGCTCCTTGGGATAGTTGGAGCCTCTCTTACTAGCGATGATACAAAATTCACCACGTCACAAGTGATCTTGCCACCAATGGCTACCTTCGTCGGCCTAGCACATGGCGCTGCTATCGCAGTAATATTCGGGCCGGGAACCTCGATGAGTGAAGAACAAATCGCAGGTCTAGTGCTGACCACAGGTACGAGTTTTGGTTTGGGTGCCGCTTATCTATCTCGCCAATACGAAATTGAAACATGGGATGTGACTATGAGTAGTCTCGGCTGGGTCTGGGGACTTTGGTATTCCGGATGGAGCATCGCTTTAAGTAACGCAGACCAAATCTGGCTACCACTGGCCACCGTGCTCACCGCTGATTTGGGCGCATTTGCTACTGCCTACCTTATCGCGCCAAACGGAGCGAACATTGCTCCACAAGTCGTCGGTTGGGCAAGCCTCGGTGGTTTAGGCGCATCAGCTATAGCTGTTCTTCTCACGTCGCTTTACACTTCGGACAGCAATAGCCTGATAATAAGTAACTTACTTGGGACGACGTTTGGACTCGGTATTGGCGGGTACGTCGCGCACCAATACTTTTATGCAAATGGCGAGCACAAAAACAAAAAGCCCTCATCGAAGAGTGCCTCGATCAATACGAATTCGTTGATGAAGTTTTTGGGTTTGACAGCTTCTCCCCACCTTGATGATGCGGGCAATTACGATGGTTTAGTTGTCCAAAGCGTATTTCAGCTCAATTAGGACTCAAGGGTCATGATGACGTGCGGTAGGTCTGCACGGCTCACGCTCGCTGTTTGCAGCTCGGATACTTTCGCTTTTGCGATGGATAGGCCTTCAGCGATAGCAGTTTGGTAGGCTGAGTCCCCTATTCTAATCTCTCCCGCCGAAGCAAGATCTTCTCCAAGCTTGAACGCAATATTGACAGCGTCACCGAAAGCATCATCGCTAAATCTGAGTAAGGAACCATAGCCAATGCCGACGGCTAGTCCTATTTGGTCAGTTTCTGCAGCTGTTCGATTAGCGAAGAAAATTTCTTTTTGCATCTCATGAGCCGCCTCGATGGCATCCTTTGGCGAAGCAAATAAGGCAAAGAGGTCATCAGCTTCATCCTTCATTAATTCTCCATGATGTCGCTGAATGATAGGCAGACAAATTTTCTGACACTTTCGAAAGAGTGATAAGAAATGAATAACGCCATGCTCTCTGGTTGTGCGTGTGAACCCAGAGAGATCAGTTATGAGAACAGCAGCAGTTTGCTCACACTGTTGTTTTATGAGTTTATCGAAGGACGCGCGTTCTTGCTCCGTCGTACCACGAGAGTCTAGAGCCTTATAAAACGACTGTTTAGACGAAATATTCATGTTAATCACTGTTGTTCAGCTCGGTGTGAGATTCAAGGACTGCAGAGGTAAATTACCAATGTTTATAGGTCAGGTGGGAATCTCAAAAACAGATCGTCGACCCTAAAAAAGTGTGGCATACAGTTCATCATGGCTACAGATCGAAACGTCTTGGGCGGCATCCTAAAGACTTGTTCATTGAACCCTCTTACCGGCTGGAAACGAGATGGGTGCTGTTCCACGGACGAAAACGATCGTGGGTTACACGTGATTTGCGTGCAAGCAACGGCCGAATTCCTGGATTTTACAAAGTCAGTAGGAAACGACCTAAGTACGCCCGTTCCCAGATTTCGTTTTCCTGGGGTGCAACCGGGAGAACGATGGTGTTTGTGCGCTTCTCGTTGGAAAGAGGCGTTAGTGGCAGGGAAGGCGCCACCAGTATTTCTTGAGGGAACGCACGAAAAAGCCTTAGAAATTGTTTCGCTGGAAGATTTACTCCCATACGCAATCACAGAGGCAAATCACTAGTAAACCCTAAGTCTTTAGAGAGCCTCGCGCGATGACAACCAAAAATAGGGCATACCTACGAAAAGAAGAGGCTAATTTGCGAGATGCCCCCTTTGGAGGCTCCTACAGTTTCAATTATGCTTCGCGCGAGACCAAGCAAAGGAACATTATGTCAGAAAAACAAGACGCTTTAGATTATCATCACCGTGGCAGACCAGGAAAAATAGAAGTCAATGCGACGAAACCTTTGTCGAGCCAAAGAGACCTGTCTCGAGCCTACACACCAGGCGTCGCCGAAGCCTGCCGAGCAATTCACGCCAATCCTGACGACGTCTTCCGCTACACAGCTAAAGGAAATCTGGTTGCGGTCGTCACAAATGGAACCGCTGTACTCGGACTTGGTGATATTGGCCCTGAGGCTGGCAAGCCTGTCATGGAAGGGAAAGCTAATCTCTTCAAAAAATTTGCCGACATTGATGTTTTCGATATTGAGCTGAACGCACAAACCGCTGACGAGATGGTTTCGATTGTCAAAGCCTTAGCCCCCACCTTTGGCGGCATTAATCTAGAAGATATTAAAGCGCCGGAGTGTTTCGAAGTAGAGCGACGACTACAAGAAGAACTCGACATTCCTATTTTTCATGACGATCAACATGGAACTGCGATTATATCAGCTGCTGCTCTTATCAACGCTATTGAGCTCACAAAACGAGATATCTCAACCCTAAAGCTCGTCATTAATGGAGCCGGTGCCGCGGCTATCGCTTGCGCAGAACTTTATATTGCTCTCGGTCTAAATCGTAAAAATATTGTCATGTTCGATTCGCGTGGAGCAATTACAAAATCTCGCGAAGGCCTTCCAGAGTCAAAACAAGCGTTTGCATGTGAAGGAGAATACGCTTCACTTAAAGAGGCTCTCGATGGAGCAGATGCATTCATTGGACTATCGGTTGGAGATGTACTCACCGGCGAAGATATCAAAGGTATGACCGCAAAGCCTATCATTTTCGCAATGGCTAATCCGGACCCCGAAATACCATACGCAGATGCAAAGGCAGCACGACCTGACGCAGTTTTAGCAACGGGCCGTAGCGATTATCCGAATCAAGTAAATAATGTATTGGGCTTTCCATTCGTATTCCGAGGTACATTAGACTGTCGAGCTCGAAAAATTACGCAAGAGATGAAAGTCGCGGCCACCCAAGCGCTTGCCGAACTCGCACGAGAAGATGTGCCCGATAACGTACTGGGAGCCTATGGCCTCACAAACCTTAGCTTTGGACCGGACTACATCATACCTAAACCATTTGACGCACGTGTGCTGACCTGGGTCGCGCCCGCAGTTGCGAAAGCCGCTGAAAAATCAGGCGTCGCACGCGAACCAATCTCCGACTACGAAGCATACAAAGAGTCATTGCATCAGATTGTAGAGCGTGCACGCGGCATCATGCGTCCGCTCATGCAACGAGCAAGAAATACAGCCGAAAAAGTAAGAATCGTCTTTCCTGATGGACGCAACCGCCAAATGCTACGTGCCGCTCAAATCCTCATTGACGAAGGAATCTGCGTACCAATTTTGTTGGGCCGTAAAGAAGGCATTGAAGAACGGGCCAAAGAAGTGGACGTCGATATTACCAAAATGGAGATTGAAGATATCGTTCCTGGGGAGCGCTTTGACGAGTTGGCCAAAGCACTTTGGAAGCTACGTGGTAGAAAAGGGATGACCCATCCCTCTGCCAGGATGAATCTTCGTTCTGCCACATGGTACGGTTCAATGATGGTTCGAGCAGGACTCGCAGACGGAATGGTCGGCGGACTCGGACGCCCCTATAAACATACCGTAAGGCCAGCGTTACAGGTTCTTGGTCTACGTGAAGATTCGGGCCTAGTATCAGGGGCATATGCAATGCTGTTTAAGGACCGAAAGATTTTCTTTGGTGACTGTACTGTGAACATCGCACCAAACGCCGAGCAGCTGGCAGAAATCGCTCTCAATACCGCAACAGTCGCAGAAACATTCGGGGAAGTACCCCGCGTAGCCCTCTTGTCCTATTCGGATTTCGGCGAGCATTATAATGATGGGCGAGTGAGCGTAGTTCGCGACGCGATCAAGATCATTCGAAATCGCCGCCCGGACCTCCAAGTCGATGGAGAAATGCAAGCAGACACAGCTGTCAGTTGGCGAAAAATGTCGAATGATTTTCCGATGTGCACTCTGACCGGACCAGCTAATGTGCTGATATTCCCGGACCTCACGTCCGGAAATATTGCCTATAAGTTACTCGAGAACCTGACTGACGCGGAGGCTCTAGGGCCTTTACTGGTAGGAATGGGTGGTCCCGTCAACGTGATACCAGTGAGTGCGGGCGTAAAGGAGATCGTGAACATAACAACCTATACAGTGGTGCAAGCACTTCAACAAAAATAAGCTAAGGCTGCGCTTGCCGCTCAAAAGGGGTACCTCTTTCACAGGCAACAATCCCACTTCTTGTGGCAGCTTGTAATGTACATCGCCCTAATCTCTGAAACAGCGAGCGATTTTTCAAAGACAACCTGGTTCTGATTTGCAAGCTACAATCTCTGACATGTTTTGACCGTTGGAATTTTGTTGGAGGCCGCTTTTTTTGCCGCATTACCTCTTCTGAAAATACTTTCAACGAATGCTGACAATAACTATCGGGTGTCACAAAGCCGTCGGGAAGTCCTTTCTTCGGAACACGACATTTGCCAAAGTCGCCTTTTTCACACTGTCCATAAAGTAAGCAAACAGCTGATTTTTTACACTGCACGTCAGCAATTGCAACACATCGAGAGTTTTCATTTGTACAGCGTCCATAAAAAGAGCAGACATCTGTAAATTCAGCACGACAATCGCGTGCCTGACATTTTCCGTTGACCTCAAAGCAGAGCCCTTCAGCAAGGCACGCTGGTTGTGAACGGCAGGTTGCATCTGTGACTACGCAGGCCCCGTTTTTAGCTTTACATCGCCCCTCTTTGGAGCAGACTTCGCTGTTCTCGCAATCTCCGTCGTTCTGCGCTACGCATATCGATGCTGTTCGTTTTTGGTCTACGCTACATAGCCCTTGGCTTGAACAAGCAGCTTGATTTTCGCAACATGTTTTAGAGCGTGCTACACAAACCTTTTGACTTGAGTTCAGTTCACAGGTGCAAGCACGTTCGCAATCTTTTGAGTCACGACAATCTTGCGCTTGAGTCGCAACACACTGATTTTTTTCAAAAGTACATCTCCCACGCGAGCGACAATCTTCAGATTGCCTACACATCCAAGCAGCTGAGACAACACATGAATCCTCTGAGGCTGGAAAACATTGACCATGCTCTCGACACCCCTCTGACTTTTGACACTTATTCGTCAAATCAAGCTCTGTTACTTTGTTTCGTTTTGTTGTCGCTTTGGTCTTCGCTATGCGAAGTCCTACCATTTCACTCTTGAGTTCAAGACCACCTGACTGAGGCATGAACTGCACACTATATATCGCTCCAGAGCCACAGTTCTTGCACACGCCAAGGAAGCGTCCTTTGATTGGCGTATCGATTTCAGCCGAAAGGAACGCAATGCTCTTGGCACGTTTCTTAAGATTATAGGCATCTGACCTGCTTTGCTTTTTTCCCCATACAAGTTCAGCTGCATTGCATGACATATCGTAAAAGCCCCATGCGTTCGGCTTTTTTGTCCCCACCTGTTTGAGTTTATCGCATTGCCCGACCTCTGTAACGTTATTCGAGCCGGCGTAGAAATAGGTCTCCCCTGCCCTTGCAGCGTACTCCCACTCCATTTCCGTCGGCATCCGGAAACCAAGTGAAGAGTGGTCCCAAATCCATGCCTCTCTTTCATCATCGAAATAATAAGCCGGAGAAAATTCTAACAATTTTGATAATCGATTGAGAAACAATACTGCGTCAGCAAACGAAACGTTATGTACTGGTATATTCAGACCGCGTACCTTTGAAGGATTCGATTGTGTGACTAGTTCATATAATTCTTGCGTCACTTCATACTTCGATAGCTGTAGCGACTTCTCGATCTGCACCTTCAATCCTGGTTTTTCTGGTACTCCTGGCAACTTATGCTGACCGAATGCAACATCGCCCTCAGGAATATCGACCATTTGTTCACCGATTATTTCAATAATTCTAGTGCGTACGAGAGCTTGAAGCTCGCTTTCTTGAGTCTCAGGATTCCCAGTTAGTACCGAGTTTTTAGTTACTTTGTCTAACGCTGCAACAACGCAGGCGTTTCGATATGAAGAGTATTCACAGACCCCATTTTGCCTACATCCGATTGTTTGTAAGCACCCGGCCTGAGAGATCACACTACATTGACCGTCGTCATCTGCAGTACACATGCCTTTAGTCCGACAAACACTCGTTGTGGTGCAGTCAGAATTTCTCGACGAACAAGATGAATTTGCCACGCTAGCAAATATTGCAATGACTAACTTCGCGCAGAGTATCTTCATAATCTCCCAACCCAACGCCAAAATAGCTAGAAATAGGCTCAAAATGCTAGTGTCTGGCCTCTAAAAATCCGTCGATTTGTCTAAACTAAAACAATCGTGGTAACGCATCACGCCAAGGTCGTTAAAATCCGGTATAAATAATGAATTCTATCAAGAAGCAGCTTGGAGTTTTGATCGTATTTGTGTGCGCTTGCAGCTCAAATGCTCCAACCTATTTCTCAGATGTAAAGCCCATCATTGATGCTCGGTGTGTTTCGTGCCATTCCGACGGTAGTATTGCTCCGTTTAATCTCGACACATATGAAGAAGTTCGAGCATTAGCTCCGGCCATCCAGCAAGCTGTAACGTCTCGCTCGATGCCGCCTTGGCTCGCGAAAGATGCGGATGTTAAATATCGCAAGGACCCTTCTCTCAGCGATGAGCAAATTCAGATCATTAATGACTGGATTACTCATGGAACTCTTGCCGGAGAAAACAAATCTGATAGCGTAAACATGACTGCTGACTCAGATGGACTGGCTCGCGTAGACCTAGAACTCTCAGTTCCTGAACCATACACTCCTAAGACTCGTCCAGATGACTATCATTGTTTTGCAATTCCGTGGACAAAGGAGTCGAAAACGTTTGTCACCGGATTTAACGCTATCCCAGGAAACCCAAATATCGTTCATCATATTGCCGTTTATTTGATTCCTCCAAGCTTTGTAGACCAGATTAAGACTTGGGATGCAGCAGAGCCAGGTAACGGATACACCTGTTTTGGGGGCCCTTCTGGAGCCATCGAATCAAAAATACCAACACTGCTGCTCTCAGCATGGATTCCGGGCAGAGATGCCGCCGTTTTGCCCGATAATATTGGTATTGCCGTTGAACCAGGTTCGTATCTGGCTTTGCAAATTCACTATAATTCAACAACATCAGACCCTAAACCTGATCAAACGAAGCTTCAGTTTCAACTTAGCAACTCGGTGTCTAAGCGAGCAGTGTATGCCCCCTTTCTCAATATTGATTGGGTTTTTGGTAACATGCTTATCCCCGCGGGTGAGAAAAATGTGGTGCACGAAATTCGCGACGACCCTCGAGAGTTCTTTGAACTCTTTATCCAGGATATGGACTTTTCAAATGGCTTCAAAATCCATGGGTTGATGTTCCATATGCACACACTCGGTATAAATGGAGAAGTTGCGATCCTGCCGCAGGTGAAGGATTCAAGTACGCTTCTCAATATCGAGAAGTGGGACTTTGATTGGCAACAAGAGTATTTTTTAGAAGAACCTTTTTCATTCAAAAATGGTGACCTACTGAAACTGAGCTGCACTTTCGACAATTCTCAGTCGAATCAAAAATGCAGTGACGGTAAGTGTCGGGAAGCGAAAGACGTAAACTGGGGTGAAGGAACCAATGATGAAATGTGTGTAGTCAACCTCTTGATCACTGAGGGATGAAGACATGACCTTCGAACTGAAAATACTTTTTCTGACCGCGCTATGGACGATCTCCTTGCTCATGCCAATAACTCTTGCTCGAGTAATGACACCACAAGGCGTAAAATGGGCTACCGGAAATAGAGAGAATCAATCAAAGCTACCGCAATGGCATACGCGTGCAAGTAAAGCGCATTCTAATATGGTCGAGAATCTCGTTCCTTTCGCAGTCATCGTTATAGTGGCCCATCTAAGCAACGTGTCGAACAACTGGACTTCGAGCGGAGCCCTAGCATTCCTCGTCTTCCGGATTCTTCACGCGATATGCTATTGGTATGGAGTTACTCCCTGGCGCACTTATATCTTTATACTAGGTTTGATCGCTGAGCTCGTAATTGCACACCAGGTTTGGGTTGCATTTTGATGCCATATTCGCCTCATACCCTACCGTATGCTAAATAATAGGAGCACTCTTGTTCGTCTTCGCACTTATTCTCGCACTCGGCATAGGCCTCATCGTGGGGCTCTTAGGTGGAGGAGGCTCAATACTCACGGTCCCATTACTTGTTTACGTGCTAGGCATTAGTGCCAAGAATGCCATTGCAACCGCGCTGTTAATCGTCGGAATTACGAGCGCGATCAGCGCGTTGATCCATGCTTCAAGAGGCAATATCCGAATCCGTATTGGATTCGCATTCTCTATGTTTGCAATGATTGGTTCATATTCTGGAGGACACACTACACAATATCTACCAGACTGGCTTTTGCTTACTCTTTTCTCAACGCTCATTATTGTAGCCTCCTTCTTGATGCTGCGCCCCCCTAAAGGGCAGTCAGATAACTCTGCAGAAAAGACACAAGTCGCGAGCTTCTTTTTGCCAGGCCTTTTGGTTGGTTTTTCCACGGGACTAGTTGGTGCTGGGGGAGGCTTCCTGTTTGTTCCGGCTTTGGTGTTACTGGGAAAATTTCCGATGCGCGCAGCGGTTGGTACTTCTACCCTCATCACCGCTTGTAATTCATTTTCAGGCCTTGCGGGCCAACTCAGTCACACATCGATTCAATGGAGGCTGGCATTGTCGATAACGGGAGTTGCAATCGCTGGTGCAGTCGTAGGCTCTCGGCTGGTTGATAAAGTCCCATCTAAATCTCTCAGAAAAACGTTTGGATATTTCGTTCTATTTATGGCGCTTGTTATCATGGTTAGAGAACTGACCGGTCAAATGTTATAATCTTAGTGTGGTGCGGGACATTATAAATAATACGAGTATTTCGTGATGAAGTTTACGAGTCTATCGCAAGCTTCTCGTTGGATGTCTACGCTTTGTAGCGACGAAGTGCGTAGTCTCGCTTGGGTGATCGGTTCAGCACCGCTAATGAGTAACGAATGTTCTTTACCGATGTTCGATCAGGACGAAAGCTTGGCTCGCTTGTCGGAAGCTGCTGATTGGCTTTCAGAACTCGATTTGAACAGTCGTCCACTCATAGAGCACTTAGCAAAACGCCCCTCTTGGAAGGTTGGCTATCGTTTTGAATCGTTAGTGGAATATTGGCTCGTCAACTGCCCGACGCTGAGGTGTCTCTCTACAAACCATCAAGTGCGCCACGAAAGTGGACGAACGCTCGGAGCCTTTGATTTCATACTTCAAAATAACCTCGGAGGTTTTGAACACTGGGAGGTAGCCATTAAGTTCTATCTTCTTCACGGTAACGGTCAGGCGTGGGATCAATGGATTGGTCCTGGCCGTCGAGACCGTCTAGATATCAAGTTACTCAGGATGATGAACCATCAGCTGCCACTGTCTGATTCAATAGAAGGTAAGCAGGCTCTCCAATCAATGAACGTTGAGAAAATTCAAAAAAAGATAGCACTCCTAAAGGGTATGTTTTTTCGTCCGTGGAAAGAAACAAGCCAAGGACCTCGTCATACGTTTCATCCTGACTTTCTAGGCTTTTGGCTAGGTTGTCGCGATATTCATGAATTCGTGAGCAAGCACCAAGGGGCACGTTTTGTCATAAGGAGTAGACCCGACTGGATTAGCCCTGCGAGATGCGCAGGAAAAGTATCGATTTCAGGCGATGACCTTTCTCAATATGAATTCAGCAAACCTGTCATGGTGAGCCTCTTACATCCCATGGAAGACATCTATTTTGAGACGCAAAGGTTCTTCGTCGTTCCATCGCATTGGCGCGCTCCACTAAGAAAGAGATGAATCGCGCGTCAATTTATAACTAACGGTAAAAATACAGCGTTCGTAGAGACGAGTCGCTCTCATCTATCTTGAAGTTTCTCGCTGAAATGTAGATTCGATTTAGGGAAGCTCGTTTTGAAGAGCGAAGCTGGTGACAGAAACGGGCAGCTCCTCACCCTTGAGAGCCTTTAGGAATTGGACCAAGTCCTCGATTTCTTCGTCTGTGAGGTCTTGTACTCGATCTAGAAGAGGAGAGTAGTTTGGGTCTTTTCGAGACGCGTCGCTAGCAATATGACGCATGACTCTTCGAATAGAGCCTACGGAACCGTCGTGGAAGTACGGAGCAGTTTGAGTCACGGAACGGAGCATTGGCGTTAGGAAAGCACCGCGATCCTCCTCGTTTCCTGTCACACCATAGCGACCCTCATCAGGTCGAACTCCATTTTCGTCAGGAAGTGACAAAGACAGATTGTGAAACTGAAAATCGCTGAATAGCGGTCCTGGATGGCAAGCATTGCACGCACCTTTTCCGACAAACACTTTGAGTCCCCTTACAGCGGCTTCGCTCATCGCGCTATCATCACCTGCATTCCAGCGGTCAAAGGCGGAGTTTTTTGAAACCGCACCTCTTATATAAATAGAGAGCGCTTTACCGCTCATAATCCAAACATCTTCGAGGCTTTCTTCCGTAATGTCTACATCAAACGCTGCATCAAACCATTCAATGTACCCTGGAACAACCTCAGTGAGACGTCTCTTAAGCTCCACTTGAGCAAGAGGTACATCAACATGATGAACGTCTTCAGCCGGAATTCCCGGCGTTAGATTCATGTTTGATTCGGCAAAAGGCAAAGCCATTTGTTCGTACAAATTCGTCCCGTGAGACCCGTCCCAACGAAATACCGGTGCGTAAACCAAGTTGAGGAGAGAAGGTGCGTTCCTGGTCAGTTTTGGCTCTAAGTTTGGGAACGAACGATCGGGAATATCAACAATTCCGCCTGACTGAAACGCATCAAAACTCGCATGACATGCAGGACAATTGCCGTTCCCGCTACTGGAGAGACGTGGATCAAAAAATAGCGCACGCCCCAGCTTTCGCTTAGCTTCGTTGAACGGGTTATCAGCCCACTCGGGAACAGGAGGCAGTGGTGCATGAGCAGGGACTCTCAGTCCAGAGGCTGGATCAATCGGCCACTCCTCGGGCGTTTCAATAACTTGTTCGCTCGGCGTCTCGTTGCTGCAGTTCAGAACTGCAAAAAAACCAAGACATAGCAATCTAGTTTTCATAGCGTTGACAGTCCTTCTGAGAGCCTTATGGAAGAATCAGATATGTATTAGTGAAAGACGCAAATCGCTCTGTCTCAGAGTGCTGCTCGGTCGACCAACGGTTCTCGCAAACAACGTCCGTGTGAGTCATCCCTAAATTCACGCGAATCATGCCAGGAGCAAAATCAGGGTCATTCTCTCTAACTGTCGACTGATCAAGCGTAAACGTAGTCACGTCTTTATTCGCTGGGAACGGAAGGTCGAGAATCGTACCGTTCATCATTTCAGGTGTCATTTCGGTGCCGGCATAAACCATCGCGACCATGTCATAGGCGCCAGGGTCGAAATCCATATCAGGAGCGTAATCAAACTCTAGTTCGTCCGGAACGGTTCCCCACTGATAATGCAGAGGAAGGTCAACGCCAGGTTCAGCGCCGGCTTCAAAGACCATCGCTACCCAAGGCTTGCCGCGATAGAAGTCAGCCTCTACAGTCACAACTGAGGCAGAAGCGGTCATAAATTTTACGAGTTCGCCTTCAGTGTGAAATTTCGTCTTCATGCTGAGACGAAACTTTTCAGTCTCGATTTCTGCAGCTGGCTGACCGACTTCGGTCTCGATCTCGCCACCACAGCCAACTATTGCTGTTGCTAAAAACGCTGATGCGAAAAACTTTTTCATTTTCACCCTCCTGTCTAAGCAAGCTGGTGCCCTATTTTTTGAAATTCCAGCTGCATGACGCTTGACTAGGTACGGAACAAGAACCGGCCTGGCAAGAACTAAGAGGTTCAACTTCCTACTTTTTATAGCTCTATTGAAATAGTCGTGGAGGCAAACCACGTAACCATAAACATTTCAAAGGGTTACTGTTGTGAGGAAAACTGTCCTGGATTTTCCTGAAGAATCGATTCAGCACGAATCACCGCATCTAACTGTTGTTTACACTCAGAAGAACCCTTAGAACCTTGTAAAGAAAAGAAGCGAGGTAAACCGGCACGAATAGCCTCCGTGAGCCTCAAAAACGTGCCGTCTGCCTTGAAGCGAGCCAAGGTCGACGAATCAAAGATTGCGTCAAAGATAGGTCGATCTTGAAAGGCCTTCATCGTCAGTTCAGCTTCCAGTCTTGTTTGCTCTCCTTGGGCGAACACTCGGTCAGTCACCGCACGAGCATGTGCGTAGTGGGTCACGGCCGCGTCCCTTGCTTCAAAAGCGGTTTTCAAGGCCTTATCTACCAACAAAGCTAATTCATGCTTGTATAACTCGGAACTTGCTCCCCACTGATTTTGGTGAAGTGCATCTCGAATCCCTTCCACCATCGGATAGCAAATGCGGTTAATGTAATCACCGTCTTGAATGGACTGCGCCCTGAATTCTCCCGAATTGAATACTGACTTATCTTGAGCTTCCATCCTCATTTCAGCAGCCAATGCTCTCTTCTCAGAAGTGTACCTTTCATTGGGCGTTCGAGGCTGTTTTCCGGTTCTCTTCCAGTCTTCAAAATGAGTGAACTCGTGGGCTAAACCAGCGATAGCGCCATCTTGATTCAAGTCGATACCAATAATAGGTGAGCCATCCTTCGTCACTCTAAAGTAAGCCGCGGGAATCGTATCGGAACGCTTGTCACCTTCTATCTGATGAATAAGTCGAAGCTCTCCGCCTGCTTTCTCGAGAGTATCAATCACGTTTTGTATAAAAGGGTGATTTACTTCACTATATTTTTGGCTTTCAAAAACACGTGAAGAACCCGATTCACGCACGCATTCTTCGGGAATATTCTCCAAGCGAAGTAAACTCGAGATATCTTTCTTTTTATTTACGAACGTCTCTGAATCACTCTTCTCGGCCGCAGGTTTATACGAAAAAAGGTTCGACCGAATCGACGCCTGAATCTGAGGATTATCAAAAGATGCGTGAGTGAGCTGATAGCGAAAGTCCAATAACGCGCGATAGAGACTTGATTGAGGAAGGCCACCTTTTGCGAATAAATTCAAAGTACTCATGAACGGTGTAAAATCACGTCCCAGTACATCCATCACTTGACGCTGATACTGGGCAAGAACCTCGGCCGAACCTGGGTTCGCATTTCCTGCTTTAGCATCTCGAGTAAGAACATTTAAGTTCGTAAAGAAATAGTTGAGGTCGAGTTGCCTTGAAACGCCCAAATAAGAGGGCGTCTTCACTTCGGGTAAAATCTCTGTCTTGGAGGTATCCTGTTCTTCTTCGGCTAAGACTACACCAATACCATAACCCCCACCTTGGGACGTATTCGTCGACGCGTGGTTAGGCTTTGCTGTTCTCAGCAATAAGGAGTTAGGCCCTGCATCCACTGTACCCTCAGCGTCCATCATGGAAAACAAGCGCCAATCGTTGGCCAAACTTCCATATTTTTGGCGACCATCTACTTCTTCAGCGCACATCATCACCGCAGGCTGAGCAAACTCTTGAACGATGTAGCGGCCTGGATTATCTCGCACCATTTCGACAACTTCTTTGCGTTGTTCAGGACCGTAATTGACCAAGAGATGGACCCCTACTCCACCTGAATTGTCTGGCTCTTTTACGACAAAGCCGTCCAATCGATCACTGTTATAAAATTTGTCATATTCAGAAATGTCGAGAGTCGCTGGAGGACGAGCAATCTGTTCGTCGCTCGTTCTAAAGCTAGGAGCTAAATGTTGTGAGATAGATTGAAAAATTCTCTTGTCATCGACGACTCGACCACCGAGGCCACTATAGTAAAGCTTACGATTCTTGATTGCCCTCAGAAAACTTCCCGGCTTCTTAATTGATTCGAAGACTTCTTGTAGAAGTGGCCGACCTTGGTCATCGGTTCTTACTCCGATGACCTCACCAGATTCACTATATTTGAACGCATAAGCGATCCCCGGCTCAAGTTTAACGCTGAAGCGTTTTCCAATCTTTTCATTGTCGACAAAATCGGGACCACGAATAGGAATACCTTCCTCACTATTCTGAAGAAAATACGATTCCTCCATTCGACCGTAAACTCCTGTTACAACCGGATTGTTTGTCGTGTCGCCCGTTTCTAAGCGAATATCTCCATTGTCGTCCTCATATAAATCGGATGGGTTGACGAGAGGCATCCCAGAAAACATCGCGATCGCTGCAACATCGGGATGAGCTCCGTTATACACGCCAGGTCCCATGACCACTGATATTCCTTCCTCATTCTTCGTCCAAGCTCGTGCATTGCTATCGATGCAATTCTTCAAGATCTGAAACGAATCGTCAGTAGGAAGTTGTTTGGAAAAAGTCTCGAAGAGCTCCGGATCCGTGTTTCGCAAATTATCGAGCAATTGAATGTTGTTCGAAAGGCCGCTGGGCGTCCCTAAGTTGTACTCAAAAAATACGGGTGTAGGTTTATCAAGGTCCCCGACTGAGGCATCAAATCCTGCTACGGAAAGGAATGGATAATCCTTCATGCCTTTGTCGATGAGCTTTGGTTCAAAGTAGACGCTCTCCAGTATGGTCTCGAGAATTCGATCTTGTTCCTCCTGGGGTAAAGATTCTATCCCTAAGTCTTTGGCGGAAGGATTCTCGTTTGAATAAACACCCTGCATAACTTTTCGAAGAGCACGCATGACGGGTCCCGTTGACTGAATCAACATATCGAAATGAGATTTAGCAATAGGAACGGGTGAGGCATGAACGGGTACTGTAAAGATTTTATCGTAATGCCCCGTTGAAGCGTCCTTCACCCTGAAGGACATTCCATATTGCCCATGTAACCGGGTTTGTTTTTGGTCATAAATCGCCTGCTCGCTCGCTGGACGAGTCAGAGCTTTTTCCGCAAGATGCTTCGACAAGGCTCTGGTTTTACCATCCGCACATAAATAGTAGTTTGAGGCTGGAATCGTAGAAACCACTCCTTTTGAATCTCTTAGTCGAAGATGATTGGGACTAACTGTCTGGAGATTAACATCAGACAACGTTTGTCGCGCAGACTTTGAGCAGCGAACTGCGAGGAGATTCGCTTTGCTTTGGGTTTTCGTCGATGGAAGAGCTCGGCTAATATCTACGGTCGGCGAATCAGGAACTTTTCTGAACCCCTTGGAGGAATGACTTTTTTGATTTGGAGCCTCAGGAACGCTCACTTTTTGGCCAATAAAAGGAAAGTTTGGCCCCTTGATATTGCTCATGACTACGCTCAAGACATCGGCACAGTCACAGTTATGTTGCCCAGTTCTTGAGAAGTTATACCGACATTCTAGTGAATATGAGTCGGATGGTGACGGTAGTCACAGATTGCACAAAGACGCGGAAGAAGTATTACGGGGTTTGCTGAGTGTTCTGCGGATGAGTGCAGATTTTTAGGGGAAAAGAGTTTCCAACTCATTGATAAGTTGGTCGCAGTCGTACGGAGTAGAAACCCGCTTTAGCTGCATGTTACTTTTCGTAGGATCAGCGTGCTTCGTTACATCCGGTGCCGTTCGAAGTAACGGATTCGAGGCACCAATAACGATCTGCTCTCCGTTATCGTCTGAATACGCAAACAACGTCGAAGCGTCAGGCATTGTGCCATCGTAGTGCCGAAGTTTGTTTCTCTGGATGACATAAATATCACCGCTGACAATGCCACTTCGTACCGAAATCGTCGCTCCAGGTTTTCCGTCTTGTTCGTGGTCGAATATTCGCGGATCTGAAGAGTCAGTAGGCATCACGTCGTTGGCTGGATCCGCTAGATTTATGCCTACGAGCGATACTACTTCAGCTCTAGACCAAGTTATGTTTCCTCCGCTCAGCGAAAACTCTATGGTTGAATCAATGGGCGCAACGTTACGTGGAACATCGTCTGGGATCGTCGTGGTGATTCCTTCGGCCGTGGAAGTGACTCGGCATCCTTGCTGGGTTGCCACAAAGCGGTCACTCTCTCTACGGATAGAAAACGTGCCGAATGAAGCAACGATTTGTTCCTTCACGCCTGAAAACGGCACGTCAATCATTTGAGCAAGCTGTAAGCGCGAAACGTAATGACCGACAACTTTCTGTTCGATTTGGTCAATCGTGCTTGGCAATTGCATTCCGGTATCCACGGGCCCGGTTGTGCCGCTATCAATCATCGCTGTGGAACCCGCGTCAGCCACGGTTTGACCGCTATCTGGTGCAGCGGCGTTTCCACTATCAACCGAATCCGCACCAGCATCGGCAGTCGAATTATTACCTCGAGTCGGAGATGGGGTTCGCTCTGTCGTCTGCGTTCCACACGCAGCGAGAGTGATCAAAACTAATCCCAGGAGTTTTTTCATGCGGGCACTGCTAGCACATCAAATTTGAAAGCTCCACTTCTAACTTTTGCATGGTTAACTACAGGTATGGCTTTGGTCGCAGCAGGCAACCACCTGAAATCATGTAATTTTATTCATCAGATTCCGCTTGCGGTTCTTCCGGTTTGGTCAGGGAAGATAGAATTGGAACCATGAGTTTTCGACGCAACACTAGTATCAACGACTCACTTAAAGCCGCCGCCGCACGGATCAAAGGCTGCATGTCACCATCTCCCCGACTTACGACACCCGCCCGAAATAGCTGCAATTCAGATTCGATCAGTTCGGTCAGGCCATCACAGTAAGACTCGATGATGGTATGTGGAAGCATGTCGGCTCGCAATCCAGATTGACGAGCCCGACACAATGTCTGACATAATGCCAAGTCATCCCCGCTGTATGTTTCTTCGCCTTCCTCGGTCACTTTGGGGCTGAGAAGTTTTCTTTTCTTGAGCCAATCGAACTCTTCATCGGTCATGCCACCTGCGATTAGCTCTGCTTTGGTAGCAGTCTCGTGACTCGATGAGATATCGTGGATAGCCATGCGCAGACCAGACAAAAGATTATCGTCGTGTTCGAGATTACCGGTTCCGTCCAAGAGTTCTCGAATTGTCTGCAAGGGAAGAAAACGAGTCTTTTGTAATTCCTTAATCAACTTTATCCGAGGGATGATCGCCGCATCGTAATAGGCCATGTTTTTACTGGTACGAAGACTTGGTTCAGGAAGAAGTCCCTCGCGAAGATAATGCTTAATGGTTGAAGCTGGAACTCCGCTTCTTAGAGCCAAATCCTTCATCTTCAGAAGCTCAGATTTCTTTACCGCTCCGGGAGTATCCATCGATTCTTCACTCTCATGGTGGATAAATTAGTCACTGTGCCGCCTCATTATCCGCCGAGGTGCTTGGACGATACTTTGCTCAGGGCATTAAAGCAACCAGAGCAATTTAAACAGTCTGTATTTCATTTGAACTGTTTGGCGCATTACTTTTTATTTGGAGTTTGGCTCAACGGACCAAGTAATTTCTTCGCCCGCCATGAGTGGAATGACGACCTGCCCCGCAAAGGTCATCGATTCGGGCGCGCGCCAGGATTTCTTCTTCAGTGTGATTTTATCTTGATTTCTTGGCAACCCGTAAAAGTCAGGACCAAAGTGGCTGGCAAAGCCTTCCAGTTTATCCAAAGCGTTCGCCCGTTCAAAAGCAGTCGCATATAATTCAATCGCGGCAAAACTTGTGTAGGAGCCAGCACATCCACAGGAGGATTCTTTCGACCCTTGGCTATGAGGTGCGCTGTCTGTTCCCAGAAAAAATTTAGGATCTCCACTGGTCGCCGCTTCAATCAGAGCTTCTTGATGAGTTGAGCGCTTGAGAATCGGCAAACAATAGAAATGCGGTCGGATTCCACCCGCAAGCATGTGATTACGATTAAACAACAAGTGATGCGCTGTAATAGTCGCTGCAATATTATTTGCACCTTCCTGCACGAATTGAACCGCATCTTTCGTTGTGATGTGCTCAAAAACAATCTTTAGATCGGGGAACTTCTCAACCAAAGGCTGGAGGGTCGTCTCGATGAATATCCGTTCTCGGTCGAAAATATCCGTATGTTCATGCGTCACTTCGCCGTGAATGAGAAGCTTGAGTCCGCGCTTGGCCATCTCTTCGAACACGCCGTACCTAGAGGTAATATCGGTCACTCCAGCATCAGAATTGGTTGTCGCCCCGGCTGGGTATAATTTTAGGGCCTGCACTACTCCGCTCGATGCAGCCATTGCGATCTCTTCTTTCGAGGTTCGGTCTGTCAGGTATAAAGTCATCAATGGCTCGAAAGAACTGTTCTCGGGCGCGTAGCTTCGAATCCGTTGATAGTAATCTTGCGCCATTTTCGTCGTAGTGACCGGCGGCTTCAAATTAGGCATCACGATCGCTCGCTGCATGTATCGAGCCGTGTCTCTAACAGTTCTCTCCAAAGCCAGCTCATCCCGCAAATGTAAATGCCAGTCATCAGGTCGGGTAATCGTTAGTTCGGCGCTCATTTCTAGTAGGGAAGTAGCCTAACCGCGCGCCCATGTCACGACGAGTATTCATGCGGTCTCAGAATTCTGATAGCCCGACTCAATATTCCGACTTTTACGTGACCCCCAACTCGTTATCAGGGGACTTTTGGGTTGGCATCTTTGTTGCTAAGGTTAGGTTTCATGAAAAAACAACTCCTCAATTCAATCCTCTATGTGTGCGTAGGTACAAATATTGGAATTCTCGCAGGCTGTAGCATCGACTCAGACCTTCCCAGTATTCAATCGACGGTCGCCCTCCGTAGCTTTGATTCATGTGATGAATTGGAGACTTACATCGAGGATGGCCTAGTTCGCGAAATGAGGAACCGCCTAGATCCTGATATTAATGACTACGGTGGGGGTGGATTCGACGATATTGCTGTTTTCGCAGAATCTAATTCTGTAGCGACCGCGGGAGCAGCTCCGCGTCCGTCAGGACCGAACAATTACAGTCGAACCAATGATCAAGTCGTCGGAGTCAATGAAGCAGACTTTGTCAAAACCGATGGTACGCACATCTACGTACTATCAGGAGGCAAACTTCACGTAACAAAGTCTTGGCCCGCAGAAGAAATGGAGACGGTTTCTGAACTCAAGATCCAAGGGCAACCCAGAGAAATGTTTCTTGAGGTCGAAGCCAATCGCCTCACAGTGATCTCTGGTATCTTCGGAACATACAAGAATAACACTGATTACGATTCGAGCGATAGAATACCGGAGGCCGCCGTCCCCTGTTCGTACGAAGGTTGTGGACGCCCTATTGTCGGCACACGAGTTGATGTGATTGATGTTTCGGACAAATCCTCTCCCAACATCATCAAATCCTATGAGTTTCCTGGTCAATACAGAAACGCGCGACGCACTGAAGATGTTGTACGTTTGGTCCTCGTCGATAACGTAAGGTGGCCCGAGGAGCTCAAATGGTATCCCGAAGAGTCAGACACATTCCTCGGTTTCGACCTTTTCTCAGAACGACGTTACAAGAGATTGATGAGCGAGAATGAAGATCTTATTCGTTCTCAAGACCTAAGCGTATGGCTACCTCAATCACGTATAGTAACATCGAACGGCAGCGCTCAAGACTACGTCGTTGATTGTGCGGGAACCAAAGCCCCGACCGCATCTACCCTTAGTGGACTGACCAATGTTGTAACTTTGAATCTTTCCGAAGATTCCATGACTCAAGCGTCGGTCATAGCGAGGGCTGATGAAGTTTATGCGAGCGCAACATCTCTATACTTCACCTCTCGTCACTATTGGTGGTGGCATAGCCCCGAACAGCGAGATTGGACCTATATATTTCGTTTAGACACGTCTGAAAAAAGTAGCTCTCGTTTTGCCGCAGCCGGCGGCGTAGAAGGACACCTTCTCAATCAATTCTCTATGGACGAACATGACGACCATCTAAGAGTTGCCACTACGCTCACGAAGTTGCCGGACAGTGACATTGAAGACAGCTGGGCGACCTCAACCAACCGGATCACTGTTTTCAACCTGGATATGCGCGAAGTCGGTCGAACCCGAGATGTCGCAGACGGAGAACGTATTTACAGCGCACGGTTTTCCCAAGACCGAGGATATATTGTCACATTCAGAGAAGTTGACCCACTTTTCACGGTGGATCTCAAAGACCCGACGAAGCCCAGAATTATCGGCGAACTCAAAGTCCCTGGCTTCTCAACATACATCCATCCTCTCGGAGACAATCACTTGATTACGATTGGTATTCATCAACCTGAACCAGACGCAAATGGTCGAGTGGAGTGGGACCAACGGTCTATAAAATTATCGATGTTTGACGTCACTGATTTCGCGAACCCAACTGAAGTATTCACGCGGAAACTAGGGACAACGAGTGCGTCTTCAGAAGCATTGTACGAACACAAAGCATTCACTTTCTTCGATGACAAAGGTCTCTTGGCGATTCCCTTCGCAGACTACTATTACGATTGGTCAAATAATGATTATTGGACTAGTTTTCGCTCGGAAGTTCGAGTTTTCTCAGTCGATACGGACTCTGGGTTTACACCTTTAGGAGCTGTTTCGATGTCTGACATCTACGAAACGCAAAATAATCGCAACTGGTCACCCTACTGGACGCCTTGGGTCAAGCGCAGCGTAATCGCTGATGATTACGTCTATGCAATTTCCGACGCAGGCATCAAAGTGGCTCATGTGGACTCGCTGAGTACTTCGTCAGCCTCGGTTCTTTTCAACCGTACCGATCGCTAACCCTTCAAAAAGCTCGACTTCCAGTGTTCGTGATACTTCCGTGACATAGATTTGAGATCTGGACTCATCGCAACAACCAACATTGTGATGAGGTTTTGAATGCACGCAGAGCTCAGTTTTGAAAGCCGACAAATCGCTCTCGAGCTACACGCGTTGCTTCAGCAACTCGACCCTTCGCGACTGACAAGCTCGCTGTATGAACAGATTCATGAAAGTTCTGTCAATCTTCGCCGGCGAATTGAAGCCGTTTTGCGCGGAGAGGCGATCGCAGGAAGCGCGAACCATCTAGGTCCACTGAGAAACCAGTTATCAGATATCGCCGACATCATTGCAGGAGCCATCAACAGGTTGGCGGCAGATAATCTCATACAAGAGCGAAACGCTACTGAAACAAGTGGTCTAAAACTAAAATCAGCTCAGGAGTTGAGAGACGAGTACCTCAAGTTACGAGAGACCCTCCAAAGGCATTACCAACAGCTTTCGCAGCGTCTTGAGGAGCACCGAGTCGCCGTTCCGACTCTGCGACCGACCAATTACAAGCGCAGTCTGCTCCATGCGACTTCCGGAGTGCTCGGTGCTGTATTGGTAGAAGTTTTCCTTACCCCCACCCTCGCGCTATGGATAGCCATCATCTTTTCTTCATATGCGTGGGCAACTGAGTTTGTTCGACGAAGATCTCCGAAATTCAATGAGCGTGTCATGGCGTTTTACGGAGCTGTCGCGCATCCGCACGAGCATCATCGCATCAACTCAGCGACATGGTACTGCACTGCGCTTCTCATTCTCGCTGTACTTTTTGAAATGTACCAAATTTCTATTGCCCTGGCGGTTTTAGGCCTCGCGGATCCAGCCGCAGCACTTATTGGGCGCCGCTGGGGTAAAATAAAGCTGATCAACAATAGGACACTGGAAGGAACTCTGACCTTCATCGTGATAGGGTTTATTGTAAGCTGGATTGTTTTGAGCATTTGGCATCGCGGCCAATTTACCTATTCTCAAATATTGGTACTGTCGTTCGCAGCCTCATTCTGTGGAGCCCTCGGCGAGCTTTTCGCGGGTCGAATAGATGATAATATCCTTACGCCAGTCACCGCTGCCGGAGGAGCTTACATCGCCAGCTCGATACTGATACTGTGAGCGACGCCAGTTTCAGCTCATGTTTTGAGTCTGCGATATCGTCTGCCTTTCCGTAAAAAACGTTATACTGTCCTCAGTATGATGACTCCTATTGAACGAGCAGCCCAAGCCATCGACGCCACGAGAAGCGGACTTATTGTCGCTACGGGCGCGGGAATGGGGGTGGATTCCGGACTCCCGGACTTCCGTGGTACTGAAGGCTTTTGGCGCGCATATCCTCCCATCAAAAAGCGGAAGATTCCATTTGAAGAAATGGCTAATCCTGCTTGGTTTGATCGTGAGCCTGAATTTGCCGGGGGATTTTATGGACATCGGCTAAATCTCTATCGCAATACTCAGCCCCACCGTGGTTTTGACCTAATTCGTTCCTGGGCCGATCAATTTGTCAGCGGCGTTTTTGTTTTCACTTCTAATGTGGATGGTCAGTTTCAAAAGGCGGGCTTTAACGAAGATAAAATTCATGAGTGTCACGGATCCATTCATCATCTTCAATGTACGCAGCCTTGTTGTGATCAAATCTGGAGCGCAAAAGATTTG
>JAYZDF010000031.1:0-10269 GCA_036337945.1 Myxococcota bacterium | reverse complement strand
ACCGACCTCTTTCCAAAGAATCTCAGACTGTTGGTCCTCATCCTTGAGTTCAACCGTAATGGGGTGCACAAAATCGCCAGTACCAGTATTGCATACGGTGACTGTGTATCCGGAGAGGTCCCGGCTAATATTCGTCACCGCGAGGTCAGGCTGAACCGTTTTTGCAAAGTTGACCCCTACCGGAACACTCGTTTGACCGTAATTGTCTTTCCCCCAACAATCAATCTCGCCTTGCTCATTCAGACCGCAAGAAAGAGTGTAACCAGATGCAATTTGGGCATATGTATTGTTTAGAGGTGGTTTTGCCTGACCGAACCAGTTCGCACCCCAGCAGTTCAGTTCCCCGTTAATCTTACGGGCGCAAGTATGATAATCGCCAGCCCGAATTTCAACAAAGCCTCTCCCTGGTGGAGCACGATTGAGTCGATAACCGGAATAGCCCCAGCATTTGATTGAACCAGAAGAGGTCAAACCACAGCCGTGAAAAGCTCCCAAAGAAATTCGTGCGAACTTCGTATCTGTCGGCGGAGAACTCTGGCCAAAATTATTCAAGCCCCAACACGACGCTTTGCCGTTTGGCTTCAGTGCACAACTATTATACCGGCCTGCAGATACAGAGCCAAAACCAAGGTCGGTAGGAGCTTGACTCTGACCACTTCCGTTCCAACCCCAACATTTGACTTGGCCCGCATTCGTAAGACCGCAGTTGTGGTAGCTCCCTACGGAGATTTGTTGGAATAAAGTGTTAGGAGGCTCAAGTTGCTTACGATTATTTCGTCCCCAGCAAACCGTTTCCCCTGACTTAGTGAGAGCACAATTATGGAATGCACCTGAGCCTATTTCCGTAACCGGCGTTTGAACCGCATCCGACACTTGACCAAAGTTGTCTCGGCCCCAGCATTGTGGCGTTCCTTGCTCCGTTATTGCGCATGCATGATACCACCCCGCGTCTAACCAGCGCCCACTATCGTTCCCACCAACGGCATTAGAGACTACCGCAGTACTTGTATCTTCAAGTCGCTCTAGCTCCGGGCCACACGCCGTTGAAAACGCAAGGGGCACCAGCCACAGGCTGGTGAAAGCTATACTGTTAGTTGTGAAAACACTTCTCAAAGATCCCATATTATTGAGGTGAGAAGCCGCTCAACACTGTGACAAAAGACGACCAATATTAGGGAACTACATTGCCAATAACGATGCGAATACTACCGTTGATATTTTCACTTTTGTTTGTCACAAGCTGGAAGTTTCAAACACCTAATCAACAGTTATTTATTCTATTATCGTCTCCCGCAAAGGTGGGCGATTCTTTTAGTTAGTGAAATTATTGGAGTATCATTATGAATTTATTAAAGAAACTATTATTGAGTGCCTGTACCGTTTTCGTTATGGCAAGCCCAGCGATGGCCGATCAACCCGAAAGCCCAGTATGTAATTCGCGAAATTGTGACCAAACACACATTGTTAATGAGCAACTAGAAACCTCATTCGGTGCGCTTGACATGAGTACTTTCGAGGAAGTGCCTAAGCCACTGTGTGAGTACCCAAATTGCCGACCTAACCCCACTAATAGGTAAACCCACTCGGGCAGGAAGCTGGCGCCCTGCCCCCACCTTCTCCCCTTCAAACTAGAATCAAAATCGTCAGTGAAGCGACCACTCCCTGACCGCTCGTATTGAAATAATTGAACCAACTCTTGTCTCTCTTTCACCAGCTCATGAGCTAATTTCCTTGTCCCGAAAACTGCGAGTCGTTACTCGTACAAAGTCGTCAATCATTCGTGATTCCGTATAGTTTATAGCGTCACAAACGAGGTGAATCACACACTCAAGAGTACATGAAGAAGCGAACTTTTTCCCCCGTCCTACTCATCGCAGCAACAGTTTTGAGCTCCACCGCTTGCACGCCTGCCCCACAGAGTGACTCAAGAATTTCGGCAGCACAGTCGGATACGCATAGTCTCGGATTCAAAGCCTTTCGCAATCAAGCACACCGAGAAGAAGCAACGGGAATCTTCATTGTCGATGGCGACATACCGCTCGCAAGCGAGTCAGAATTGCGAGCTTATTATGAAGAGCATTTCACTACAAAGAGCTTTTTGATCGTGAACCAACAAAACGGGCAAGACGACGTTTGGTCGGATGAAATGAAACATCGACTGACCTACTGTATCTCCAACGATTTTGGTCGGTACCACGAGAAGGTTCGCTTAGCGATGCAAACCGCCTCCAGCGCCTGGATGAACGCAGGCGATGTCAGCTTTATCCACGTCGCTGCTGAAGACGATGATTGTACCGCGGCCAATCCGCGAGTCCTATTCGACATAAACAAAGCCGCCGTGGATGCAAGTTACGCGGCGCGTGCATTCTTCCCCAGCAGCCCTAGATGGCACAGGAACATTCTGATCAAGCCAAACGAGTTGTATACATCCTCGCGAGAGCTTGCAGGGCTCATGGCCCACGAACTTGGCCACGTCCTCGGTTTTCGGCACGAACATATCCATCATGAGTCAGGAGGCCAATGTCATGAGAGTTCAGGTTGGCGTACAATCACAGATTATGATGCCCGCTCCATAATGCACTATGCTCACGTCTTTTGCGGTGGCTCAGGGCGTATGGCGCTTACACTTAGTCCTCTGGATATCGAAGGAATCAAGACTTTATACGGCCAAGGAAAATTTTGTGGAGACGGGATAGTAGACTCATCGACTGCCACACCACGGTCTGAACAATGTGATGACGGAAACAACGTGAATGGAGACGGTTGTAGAATCGATTGCACTCTAGAGATTTGCGGAGACGGGATCAAAGACCCGCAAGAAATATGTGACGATGGAAATACTGAAGACGGTGATGGTTGTCGGGCCAACTGTACTGTGCCTCGATGTGGTGATTATATTCTAGACCCCGATGAGGAATGCGAAAGGTTTCATCCCGAAAACGAGTATGAGTGTAGCATTGATTGTACGTATGTCATTTGCGGTGATGGGATTAGAGAAGGAGAAGAGGCCTGTGACGATGGGAATACCGAAATTGGGGATGGATGTAGCAACGACTGCAGCCTTGAGTTTTGCGGAGACGGGATACTCAACGAAGGTGAGGAATGCGAACCGAATCATCCAGACAACGAGGGCATTTGTCGTGCAAATTGTACTTATATGGTTTGCGGTGATGGAATACGAGATGCCGAGGAAGCTTGTGACGACGGTAACTCGAATGACAATGATAAATGTCGAACGGATTGCACAGTACCCCGCTGCGGCGATCAAATCGTAGACCGAGGAGAGACCTGCGACGACGGTAACACCGTCGATGGTGATGGGTGTAATCGTCTATGCAAGGTTGAAGGCTGCACCGACGGGTTACAGAAGGATTCCGCTGGGAAGTGCGTGTCACCACCGGTCGAAATTTTGAGTACTGAGGCCCCGCCATCCTGCCAAGCGCAAGGCCCCCTTACCAAAGACAACTCTTCGTATCTAGGCGCGTTTCTGATGGGTCTCACAATTTTGCGAAGAAGAAAGAAACAAAATCGCTACTGATGTACTTGTTTGTCGAGTATAAGAAGGACCTACTTCCCTGTCATAGAAGCGGCAGCAAGCAAACAAGTTGTCACATTGACTGCAGCATGAATGAGCCACGGACCGACAAATGAACCTGACTTATGCAGTAGCCATCCTCCCCATAAGGCGCCAGCAAAGATCACAGGTAAAATCTTCCATTGTTCAGGCATAACGACCAATAGAAAGAGGTGTGGCCCGAGAAAAATAAGGGACTGCAATACGTTGCCACGCCACAATCCAAACCGGCGCATCACTGCACCCCCAATCAAACCTCGAAAGAAGACTTCTTCTGTAAAGCCAGTCTGAACTACGCCATATAAGAGTGCCATGACGATTGCTTTTTTACCGATACCCAAGCCGAGAAAAGGTGCCTGAGGCGAGTGCCCATGGAGAAAAATATCTACAGACATCCAGTTCCAAGTGGCTATCGCCGCGATGATGGCAGTCATCGTCGCGAACCCCAGGTAACGCATGTTTCCAAGTTTGAAACCCACTACTGTGAGACTCTGGCGCAGCGTCTGCCCGTTACGCCGTTTCTGGACAACCGCGTAACTGCCGACTGGCAGGAGCACGAAGAGCACCAGATTCACGCAAGCGTTGACCGCGAACTGCAGGATCATAATTGGAGTATACTCGCTTGCTGATATTAAACGTAGGCCGCGCTTTGAAGTGTTCGACAATAAAATCCGAGTAGCCTCACAGCAGCATGTATCATCTTTCGTGAGTAATTGGATTGAAGCCAGACTCAATCGCCGCTAGAGCATTTTTATGACCGAGCATCGACGCCACGCACCCGCGACTCAGCGGAATCAAGATTTTATACTTGAGGTCCTGAAGACAATACTTCCGGACACGGGAACCGCCTTAGAGGTCGCGAGCGGAACAGGTCAGCATGTCGCTTATTTTGCTTCGAAGCTAGAAAAGCTTCAGTGGCTTCCTACTGACCTCGATTCAGACGCCCTGCCCTCAATTGATAGTTGGTGTGAGGGCCTAACCAACGTTATGCCGGCTCAGAAGTTAGACGTGTGCGAGCCGTGGCCAGTGACAGCTGCAGATGCACTTATCAATATCAACATGATTCATATTTCTCCGTGGGACAGTTGCCTAAGTCTTTTTGAGGGAGCCAGTAAGGTTCTCTCCCCTGACGCCATTCTTTACCTATACGGCCCCTTCAAGCGTGGCGGCCAGCACACCGCGCCTTCTAACGAAAGCTTTGATATCAGTCTTCGCTCCAACAATTCGAGTTGGGGAGTGCGAGACCTCGACGATGTTACTTCCGTTGCAATACAAAATGGATTCAGCCTCGACCGAATTATCGAAATGCCCGCAAACAACCTTTCGGTTATTTTTCGAAAGGGCACTTAGTGCATAAGACCAACTAGGCTTGCTGAATCAGCTCCAAACCAGAAACTCCTTCATTCACGTTGCTGGGCATCAATCGCGTTTTGTACCTGCTTTCGTAACCACCGATGAGAAGACTCTCGATGACGCTTTTCATGCCAAACCATAGAGACCTCGATCGTAGGCGTATCAAACTCAAGTGGAATCAATCGGTGCTTTTCAGGATCTAATAAAGTCTCTGCAATACGTTTGGGCAAAGTGAGGACAAGTTCAGTATTGTGAAGTAAGCGTGGGCCTAAAGTAAAATGAGGAACAGTGAAAGCAATCCGACGAGACAAGCCCTGCTCTTCTAAAGTTCGAGATAAATAAGAACTACGCTCAACTCCTTTTGTTCCGAGCGGAGAAGTCAGTAAATGGTTGTGCTGGGCATAAGACTTGGTATCGAATGTCGGTTTATTATGTGGATGACCCTTCGCAACCATCGCTACAAACTGATCTTTGAATAGTTTCTTCGCCCGAAGCTGTTCGGGAATATTAGACACCCACATGACGAGATCAACCTCGCCTGAAGCAAGTTGTTGATGGGCAAGTTGACCCGGCACCGGAGGAACACAGTGCACGTTCACATGAGGGGCTTCCTCAGAGACTGAACGAACAAAAGAGTCCAAGAAACTGCTAAGGACGTAATCCGAAGCCGCAATTCTAAATTGATTCTGCGCAACGGCGGGATCAAAGCTTGGTTCGTGGAATATGAGTTCGCTTCCTTGTTGCAACCAAAGTTGCAGCGGCTCTTGCAGCATTTCTGCTCTTGGAGTCAGAAGCATATGAATTCCCTCTCTCACCAAGATAGGATCCTCTAAAGCCTCTCGTAGTTTTTTCAGTGAATGACTCACTGCTGATTGACTGCGCCCCAGAGCAGACGCAGTCTTGGTCGTGCTCTTCGTGCGTAGCAAGGAGTCCAAAACCACTAATAAATTCAGATCCATACCATATAAACTCATTTCACTCATATAGTTTACTCATACTATCTATTTGATTCATGCTCAATCAGGCTCAATACTCAATCCATACACGGCGGCCATAACGGACGCTTTGAAGGAGAAATAATGACGCAAACTAAAGTATTCAATAATCTAATTTTAGCCACTATGGTCGTAGGTCTCGCACAGGCTTGTGCCACGAGTACCACCCCCAATGATTCCGAACGAAGCGATGCAAGTCCTAAACCGGCAACAGGCCTGACCTCGTCTGATTTGGTGGGAAATTGGTCTTCAGAAGGCTGCGAGGCCTACCCCGATGGGCAAGGAGGAACAAACTACCTGACACGTGATTTCACCCTCACAGATGAACGCTGGGACCTAACCTTCAAGATTTACGGAGACGAAGCTTGTAGCTATCCTCTTTTTTCCGGGAGGATTGAAGGCCCCTATGTCCTAGGAGAGCAATCTGAGGCGGTCGAAGGCGCGACTCAGGGAACCTTCGCCTTTGCCACCCAAACTTGGACTGCTCACGCCGAAGACATGGTGAATGTATTCAATCAAAGCGCCTGCGGAAATGGCTCATGGGCCGTCGGTGTTCCACAGGATGTTTCAACAACGGGTTGTATAGGTGTCGCAAAACCGCTTACAGCCTGCGCTCAAGAATATGATGTGGTTCGGGTTGACGGTGAGAGTCTGTACTTTGGACAACGCATCACCAATATGTGTGAGCCTGAAGGTCGACCGACGGCTCTCAATTCATACGCAGTCAATAAACGGTAAAACCACCAATGCTCGGTTGAATGCGGTCGTGCATAGCGTGGCCGCATTCTCCGGGTGTCTCTCGAACGAGCAGACAAAACGGAGGCTTAGCCTTTTGTTTTGTTCTTTATTTATACATCGCCGGATGGTCAGCGTAGACGATATGCAGTTTGTGCTGCCAGGCCTGTACTTGCTCATACCCATCTAAAGTATCCGCTCCAAACACGCCCACTTTTCGATTTTGAGAATGTATATGCTGAAGCACGTCGCCCTGAAGCGCCCAAGGCGTTACAAACACAAAATCACTTCCATCACGCAGGCAGTCGTCGACGTCTCCCAGAATTCCACCGGTAAAGACACTTAGGCTCTGTTCGAGCGTCAAACCCACCGGAGCGAAGCAAGCGCGACGTACATCAGGATTCGTCTGCTCAACTGTTTTCAAAATATCGCGCTGAAAGCTGGTCACGACGGTTTGATTGATCATGTTCCGCGCTTCGACCTTCAGTGCCGCCGTCCGAGCGAGGATTTCGTCAAGTTCAGCATCACCCGTTCCTTTAAGTTCCAAAAAAAACTCTACCGACGTTCCCTGTAATTGTTCCAACACCTCATCGAGGGTTGGAATTTTTTCATTCTCGGTAACCGTTCCATCTAAACGGCGCAGGCGGCAATCCTGTAGCTGACTGAGCGCGATGGGAGAAGTACCGGGAAGCTCTAGGTCGCCATCAGGACAGCTGGCAGTACGCGCGGTTGTTCCGTCATGAATCCACACGAGCTCTAAGTCTCCCTCTGCGGATCCATCTACAATTCGCATGATGCGAACATCACCCTCAAGCGCGCAGGGCGAATCTGCCGACCCACAATTTTCGACCACGCACTGAAGCCCCATAAGCGAGTTCTCCGGCGCATCCGAACGACAGCCATTCGCTCGATGATATACCACCTCGAAATCACCCGAAGGTGTACAACCGAGCCCCAAAGCACCGCAGAAAATAAACACTCCGAAATGCTTGACCGCTAAAAGCGGAATCCGAAACGAACTCATTAGAACACCTTCAATCGCAGAGTGAACCGCATTATCATCTGCACATTTTCGACAAAATAAGTATTGAAGTCATCCGCAGGTTCAGGGGCCAACGGCGGCAGCTGCCACTGCGCACCGATACCTGCATCCCAGCCCCAACGATTATTCCAATCAGAGGAAAATCCAAGTCCAAAAACCACATAATGCTCAATGGGAGGAAGACCTTCGAGATTGACTGGACGTATTCGCCAAGCCAACCAAGGATAAGACGAACCTGCCCAGTCAAGTATCGGCGCCGTTCGTAGCTCGACGTCGCCCAGTGCGCCTAAGCCCACACTCACCGTAGAAAACCAAGCTTCCGAAGCAAACCCGCCATGACGAACAGACAAACCAAGACGTGGCTCTGGTCGTGCCTCCAGTTCCGCAAATCCGCTCAAAGTAGAGGAGTCCTTTTCACTCGGCGCGGCCAGTCCCTGAGAACTGGGGAGCAAAATCCAACAAATGGCCAGACAACACACAATGCCGCCTCGTGAAATATTTATCAACTCAAACCTCCTCGTTGCTACTCTGTTTCAAGAGTACCTGAGGTCTAAGATATAACCCATTTTCAACTTTGCCTAAAACAGTGGTAGTTTACCAGACCTGTACAGCTCCCTAGAGATGAAACGTATCAAGATTTCGGTAGAGAACAATATGTGTACTATTTTGAACAAACGGCCACGCTCAAAACTAGAATTCTCATTCAAAATCGGATTGGTAACGCTCACGATTTCATTTCTTCATGCATCTATTCTATCGACTTACGTGAATGCATCTCCACCAGCAGAGAGCCTGCCCATGATGCTTGGCGAGGCCAGAACAAGCTCCCAAAGCAAGCAAAAGATGAATGTGTCGTTGAATCCAGCACTGACGCAAGAATTCTCGACCCAGCAGGCCAGCGCAAGATGGTGGTGGTGGGGATGGATGGGCGGTCTTTCCGCATTAGGAGTTGGCGCACTGAGTCTCGCTCTTCAGGAATCCGGTGATAGTCCTGACTCTCTCGCAACCAAGGAAGGTTATTATATGTCCTTAGGGCTCATAGGGCTTGGCCTGCTCAGCACAGGGTTCCAAAAACCAAAATCAATAAACGCCTTCGATGAACTTGATGCAATGCCCAGAAGGACGTCAGAAGAACAAGGACAGCGTAGAGCTCGCGCTCTGGAATTGAAACAACAAGACAGAGAGCAAGCACACCGAGGAAATTCTTGGCTCGCGCACACTCTTACCGTAGCTGTCGCCAGTATTGCAGGAACAACCTTATGGCTTCGTCACGACGACCCCTGGCTCGGTCTAAGAAGTTTCGCTTCCGCCATACTGGTTACTGAATTAAGGATGTGGATGCGACCGGAATTTCCCGAAAATGACGAACACGGGCACCAAGTGACAGCCTCAAATATTGTAAACACCTTGACGCTGTTTCCCTACTCTCTTGAGGGTGGAGAGCACCAAGGGTTCGCTCTCGGTGGTCGCTTTTAGGCTAACCTTACGAATACCACGCCCAGCTTTGCAGGAAGGGCTACTTCCAGCCTTGAATCCATTTTTCGTGATCTTTGAGATCAACCCAGTCAATTTCGTATTCCTTACGAGAAAACGCCGCTTCGATTCTACATTCAACAATTCGTCCTGTTTCATCAAACCGAACCTTCGTTACCAAAAAATGCTTCTCTTTGTTTTGTGGTTGGACCGCGGTCCACTTGCTATTGAGTAATTTTGAGGGACTAAATTTATTCACGGGCTAAGCATCCTCACTCAAAACTGTGTCAATAAACGCAACCGTCGCCTCAACCGCTTCGGTGATATTCTGCTCTAATGTTCGTCCGGATGACTTACGGGGTTTGAAGCTGTGTTCTCCATCTTCGAGCCAGGTCAATCGAGCTTGTTCAGGAAGCCATTGTTGTGGGTCCTCCTCTTCTTTACCAAAAGGGTCCCGAGTTCCCTGAACAATGAGTAGGCTCTTTGTCATCGTCTCAAAGTGTTCAATTCTGAGTTTTTCCGGCCGGCCTGGTGGATGGAACGGATAGCCATAAGCAATGGCGCCCAAGGCTTTGGAGGATTCCAAAATAGTGGTGGCCACGCGACCTCCCATGGACTTGCCCGCAACGAAAAGGGGCTCTGGCAGTTTTTGTATTTGTTCTAAGAACTCTTCTTGTAATTGGGGCAACCGGCTAGGAGCAGATTTCTTACCCGTCACTTTCCGTTTTGCCATATAGGAGAACTCAAAACGCACGACGTGTATCTTGTGCTCTGACAAGCCCCCGGCGATAGCATTCATAAAGTCGGTATCCATACCTGCGCCCGCACCGTGGGCCAGTACGATATTCGCCTTAGGGGTCTTTACCTGGTTTACCAATCTATCGCTCATATGAATTCTTGAACCTCGAACGGAACGCTATAAGAATACGCGCAATTTACCTAGAAGAAAGGCCATTTCTTCCGGTGCAATAACAGAATTTCAGTAGGACCCCTTTTCATTTTCCACATTGTACATTTGCGGTACAAATGAATGGATTATGAGCTTTATCGAAGACGATTTACCTGCCCACAGCGTTGAAGAAACCATGAAACGACTG
>JAYZDF010000030.1:0-76742 GCA_036337945.1 Myxococcota bacterium | reverse complement strand
TTTGCAGTAACTCAGGCGCCCACGCCGAACTTTCAACTCGAGCAGAAGAACTCCGAGATTGGGCGCATTCAACTCCCTAACGCTGTCATCGCGGATACCCGACTTGAAGAAAGCTTTGCTAAAATCCGTACGGCTATTGCCGAAAACAACGGTGGAGTCGTTCGAGAATCAATTGAGCAACTCGCGAACGCAGAAACTCCAAAGCTAGATGCCGACCGCTTAGCCGAGTTTAATCAACAGACCTGCTCTGTCAAAGCATTTGAGGCAGTTCGCGCGATTGTGGTTGCACAGGTAGAATCTCCTGAGAAAACCGCGTACCGCATTCTTGATTCTCTAGATGTCCTCAAACCAATGGACAAAGGAGCATACTCTCTTGTTTCGGCGCTTGCTTCAGTTGCACCTGCAGTGAAGCCATGGGACAGTCACTTCCTTTCCATTGCGATGAATAAGAACTTCGACGCGCACACTCGCGGGCTCGCCTGTAAGAATGCAGCTGCACGTGGTAACGACTTATCTGCGATCGCGAAGATTGCAGAGGATGTCACTCTTCCCGAGCAGTTGCTCGTTTGCTTGAAAGAGTACCAACCAGAAGGACAAGCACTGCCTGGTTCACTGACTGGCGTCGGTCAAATCAGTGACCTCGATTCAACGATTGAACAACTTCGTAACGATCAGGCTGAAGTCGACGCGGCTCGGACGAAAACCAACCTTGAGAATCTATTCGACCCAACTCGAATCACTTACTTCTCAAACATTGGAAACCTCTCCGGCTTGAACGCAAACACCATCTCGCTCCGCGAGCAGTTCGCAAAAGCTGACACTGTTGCTCGAGACTTCGGCCGCATGGGACCTGACTCACGTCAGACCTTCCTCGAGGATTTGAATCGACTTGAGGCTGCCTCACTTGAAAATCAACATTTCGGTCGATTCTTCCGTAAGTTGCTTGCACGCCGCACCAGCTCGGAAATTGCAGGCCTAAAGGTAACAGCACAAGAAGGTTCCGAGAATCCACAGCTAATCAACCAGAATAGTGACGAGGATGAATCGAAAAGAGAAATTGACCTAACAAAAGCAGTCAAAGAGATTCAAAAAGCGAATGGTGGAACGAACGGTTTGAAGACACTCAACCCAGCAGCAAAACCAATGAAAGAAGACGGCAACGAAGTAAACAACGGTGCCCCAATCAAACTGCCTAAAATGGGTCAATAAGAGAGAGGAGCAAAGATTATGAAATACCTTTCAAAGAAACATCTTCTAAATAGCCTCGCGTTCACCAGCGCATTCGCTATGGCCTTACCTGCCGTAGCTCAATTCGATGGTGCCGCGCCAACCAAACAAGAGCACGCCGAATTCTTATCAGAAGCCGGTTTCGCTATGGAAAACTGCGATGTGATCGCTACGCCAGGGGACCTCAAGGGAACGCTTGACGCGGTGACCACTAAACTTTCGCCGGCCTCTATCGTTTGCCTCACGCCTGGTGAACTAAATGCTGATCTTCATCTGAAAGCGGCAGGACTACGACTCGTGGCTCTTCGTCCGGGTTCAGTAAAGATTGCTGGCAGTGTTTACGCTTCTTCGCCTGTTGTTTTGTTCGGATTGAATATTGATGTTCTGGCTCTTGATGCATCCTCAGCGGGAAGCGTCGTTGCTGCATGTCAACTGGGCAAATCAGCAAGCATGACCAGCGACGTCATCCTTCTTGGTAACTCGAGTGCTAATGGCGCAATCTCTGGACCAATGGGCGATATGTCACTCTCTTACAATGTGCCGAGCTCAGCGAAAGCTATTGTTCTCGGTAACAACATGAATTCTGTCATCAAAAATAGCGATGGGAATCTCAGTGCTGCAGGATGGCTGCCACGTTCATCTCTGACTTCAGTTGAAACTGGAGAGAGCGCGTCTCAGGGCAAGAGCCTGACCAAAATTCCGACAGGCAAAGGGAAAGCCGTTGTAAAGACGCTTGGAAACATCGCTACGGCGTCGACTTGGTTTGACCAAAACTCGTTGGTTTCTCACACGGTGCCAAGCCAAGAGGGAGAAACTCTAAAGCGCGGCCAGGAAACTCCTGTTTACCGTGATCCTGCGACAGCGGCTAAGCCCCTATCGACTTTGGTATTTGTGCCTTTGCACACGGGCGTTCGGCCTGACCTCCAACGCCTCGGCGTAATTTTTGGTGTGATTCAATAGTCCTATTCGTTTCACCTTTATGCGTCTGGTTGAATCTTCGACCAGACGCATTTTTCGTTTAAGGGGGGACTGGACAGGGTCTTCAAGTATTGCGAGAACATACTTGCTCTGTCCTCAACCATTCTCGAACATCCTGCGGTCGTTCTAGCCTTAGCCTTAGCTCCATGCGGGCTACTGCTCTATTACTACCTTCGGCAGGTCAAACAAGCACCTGAGCCTTGGCTGCGGGTTGCCACGGTTTGTGCAGTGGGCGGAGCATTTTTCTTTCCGACCTTAGCCCTACAGCAGTGGTCGCATTCGCAACTCTCGATCGCTTCTCACACTTGGTTGTCAGCCTTTCTTATTGTTTCTCTGAGCGAAGAAATCGTCAAACTGTTGGCCGTACTCATGGCAGGTCCATCCCTCAAAAAATATCCTCGAGTGAGTGCAGGACTTATTTATGGTATTTCGGCTGGTCTGGGATTCGCGGCAATTGAGAACATTGTTTACGTTCAAAACGGTGGAGCATCGACGGCTATATTAAGGGCCGTCACCGCGGTTCCTTGTCATGCTTTGAGTAGTGCAATCGTTGGTACCGCTCTTGGCTCCTATCACAGGTCAAACTCGCGACTCAAAGCTTGGAACGCCATCTTACTCAACCTAGCCGTCGCGGTCGTCTTACACGGCGTCTACGACGGACTGATTTTCGCTGGAGGAAAATTCAGAGTCGCCGTCGTCCCAATCCTCGCACTCGAGGCACTGCTCGTGCACTTCGTATTACGACGAGCGCACCAAAGAGACCGTCAAAGGGACATCGACATGCTTCGGAAAGTGCCTCTTTTCGCAGACGCTCCAATGTCTGCCATGGGGCTTCTCGCTGATCGGGCAACGCACAACCAAGTAGAGCGGAATCGCGAAGTCGTTCGTGAAGGCTATCCAGGTAATGCATTGTTTGTGGTTCAAAGCGGACGATTATTGGTACACCGCAACAACGAATTTCTTGCGGAACTTAGTAATGGAGACTTCGTTGGAGAAATATCTCTGCTTACGGGTGAACCGCGCTCCGCGACAGTGACAACCTCAGCAGACTCTTTATTACTACGTGTTCCGAGTCAGGCCTTATTAGAAGCGATCGTAAAGATAGACGGCCTCGCTAGTCACCTCATTCAAACCGCAATCACTCGAGGGGTTTCAACCGAGCAACTCCCTAGCGCAGAAGAGCTTACGCAGGCCGCAGAAAGCAGCATCAATGACGTTTCCTCGCAACTGGTCCGCCAAGGTGTCGACGTTGAGCTTAGTTCTATTCCGTTGTTTGCGAATCTCTCGAAGACAGATCAGAGACAAATTCTTCAGGCTTGTGATGTCTTCCGACGAGGCCCAAAATCTAAACTTGTCTCTCAAGGCACGATTGGTCCCGGTATCTGTATCATTGTTTCCGGAGAAGCGAAGGTGAGCCATAACGGTATGGAGGTCGCTACTTTGGTTGAGGGAAATTTCTTTGGCGAAATAAATCTCCTCACTGGCTGGCTTGCCACAGCCACCGTCACATCATTTTCTCCGCTCACGCTGGTATTGTTAGAATGGTCTGATTTATACGGAGTCCTTTCGCGGAATCCTAAACTTGGTTGGCGACTACTTGAGACATTGTCTCTCCGCACCGAAGAACTCAAGCAAGCGCTGAACACGGTCACACAAACCAGGCCGAGTATTCTTTTTAGGATTTCAAACCGTCTTCAAAGTTTGATCATGTCCATCCCTGATGTTGACAACGTCGTTGCACAAGAGTTGCAAGCTTGTTTTCCAGACCTAAAAGATTTGCCTGCAAGCGTCAGCGAAACACTCGCAGACTACGTTTCGCCCCTAGACCAACCAAGGGGATCGGGCAGTGACGCGCAACTTACGTTCATTCTCACAAAGCAAGGAGAGATTATTGGTTTGAACGAAATACTGTCTGGCGAGGTTTTTAATGCTGAAAGCTATAGAAGTGAGTTTGAAAGCGACATTGACGGGTGGTATCTTACCAAGTCACACACATATGACTCAATCGCACGTTGTCCTAATGTCCTTCGCTTTCTGGCAAGAGGCATAATCCGGGGTCGAAAATTCGTATAATTGCCGTAAAAGAGCCAAATACAGCCCGTAAGCGAGGGTATTCGATAGCAAAAAAGGGACGAAATCAATCGTGGAAAACGCAATGCAAACTGCACATCGAGGCATCGATAAATATTGGGTTCAATTAGGATCCCAAGGCCGTTCTGCCTTACAATGAAAGCGTGGTTGCATCTGGTCACAAACTATCCACGATGGATGATTTTTATTCGAAAAGAATTCGTGGTGAATTAGAAAGGATCGGTCAGTGTACGGATCATGAGTTGTTGGGCGTAGACTCCGACAGTGACACAGATACAATTAGACGCGCCTATGAAGGGCACCTCAAGAACCTTGGAACTGACAAGTGCGGCTATTCTCCAGAAACGAGAAACCTAGCAAAGCAATTATTCCTTGAGCTAAAAAACGCTGCGCAAAGATTGGGAGTCCCCGTGACTGAAATAGACCAAGACCTCGGAATAGACAGCGTTCCACCGACAAGTCAGACAGAAGAAGCGACAGCCGATGCAGCGAACCGAACGGATTCCTTTCCTGTCATTCTTGGAGAGTCATCGGGCGACGGGCCTGCAGCACAGCCAGTTCAAACAAATCAACCGCAACATAATAACGTTTTACCAACACCGGCAATGCCGGTGTCTCCACTGATGAGCGCGGGCACAGGTCCAAATGCTTCGGTGCCTATGCATGGGGCAGGTTCCCCTCCTTATCCCATGCCATTACCGAGGGCCGTGACGCCTACACCAGCGCATATGTTTCCGCCGGGGGTTCCCCTTTCCCCTGGATTGTCGCCAATAAACGGAGCATATCCGCCGGCTGCAGGTAGTCAGGCCTGGCCCGCGCTCGCATCGTTCCCACCCCAAATGCATCCTTCTTCTGAGGCCCTGCAGAAACGGGCGGAGTTGGCTGAGGATCAGCTCAGCCAACTCCGAAAGGAACACGAAGCGCTGAAAGTGGAAAACCAACAGCTGCAAGGCGAGCTAGAGGAAATGGAATCCTCGGTTGAAGGCTTGAATAAACGTCTTAAAGCAGCTGAGAGACTCGCACTTATGCTCCGGCAGGCACACGCCGAGACGAAGGCCAAACTTCAAACATTAGAAAATTCGAAATAGGTAAGCTTCTGTAGTTGCCGATCGTTGATTGCTAAGACAATCATGCTACCACTTTGGTCAGATTCATAAATGCCTCCACGAGAATTGAGGCGCCCGGCAACAAACCTAAGATCATAGACGAGTACTTCGGTCTGGTAAATTCGAAGGACAAGGCCCTTAGTGTCGCTCACATGCGTTCACCAGAAGGCTGGAAAGAGCCTGGCCAGTGTCCAGAGTTCGATGAGTACACTTTGGTGCTTCGTGGACAGCTTCAGGTGGAAACACGGACCGAAACGTTCGAAGTATCGAGCGGTCAGGCCATTCATACACCTGCGGGTGCTTGGATTAGATACAGCACACCACATGCAGATGGAGCAGAGTACATTGCGATCTGTATGCCCGCGTTTTCTCCCGAGACTGTTCGCAGAGACGCAGAGGAAGAGCAAGATGGCTGAGCTCCCCATTGCTGCTCACGGGGTCATCGTCGTTGTTGTCATCGCGCTCATAGCCCAAGGAGCAACGTGGCTTGTGGAAGCAGCGGCGCGAATATCTCAACGACTGGGTATTTCGGAACTCGTGATAGGCCTTACAGTTGTCGCATTCGGAACATCTGCTCCCGAATTCGCCGTGACGATTCTGGCGGCGTTTCGCGGACAGGGTGACATCTCTGTTGGTAACGTGGTTGGCTCAAATATTTTCAACCTCGGATTCATTCTCGGGGGATGCGCCCTTGCCTTTCCGATCCCCACGACAAAACTTCTTGTTTATCGAGACGCAAGTATTCTCCTACTCGGTACTTTACTGCTCGGCTTATTTATTGGTGGCGACCTAAGACTCTCAAATATTGATGGCGGCATTCTTTTCGGACTTTTGGTCGCATATCTCTTATTTCTATTCACAAAACGTGGAGAAGGTGTGGAGCCCGATGAGGAGCTCAAGGAGATTCTCGAAAATGCCGAAGACTCTAAAATAGGTAAAGACGTATTGTTATTGGCTACGGGGTTGGGCGCGATTCTTGGGGGTTCTCATTTTTTGGTCATCTCTGCAAGCGAAGTCGCACGACACTTCGGCCTCAGTGAATGGATGATCGGGGTGACAATAGTAGCGGCGGGTACGTCTGCGCCGGAATTCGCTACTACGATGGCTGGTATCGTAAAGAAGAAATTCTCGTTATCAGCCGGCAACGTCATAGGCAGCGATATTTTTAATATTTTCGGCGTGTTGGGTGTCGCAGGTCTAATTCATCCGGTTTCAGTTCAGGAAAGTGCACGCTCTTCCCTTATCGGGCTAACAACCATGGTCCTGCTCGTCATAGTCTTCATGCGAACTAACTGGAAAATTTCCCGATGGCAGGGTGCAGTTCTCGTAGGTGTTGCGCTGGCTCGCTGGGCGCTAGACCTCAAATCTATTGTGTCTTGAAAACAAGCGCAAAGAGGATTCTGAATTCACTTACCTCTGAAGAATATTCTTATTCTCTAGGAAACTCATGACATGCGGCTGAAGCACAGCGTCCAAGACAAAAGCGGTAGAGCCAGAACGCTCGCTCATAATCAATTTCGAGCGCTCCATATCAGCCAGTAACCCTGCGGCCTCTTCTTTTGAACATCTCATGATTCTCGCCATGCGAGCTGGTGATACACTTTCGTGAATCGCAATCGCTGCTAATGCTGCTGACCATCTCACCGGTATGCGTTCCAATATAGAGATATCGGGAGTCTCGGGAATAGAAACGGAGATTTTCCTCTCCGTAACTCCAACGATGTTTTGCCTCCAGATATCAATCGCAACACCAATATTCCCTTTGGACCGTGTATACAGTCGACGCAATTGGGCTTGGTCATTCCAACCAGCAGATCGACGACGTCTTTTACTAGACGGTCCTGACAACTCTAATTCGAAGTCTGACGTTCTTTGTCGCAGTAAAATGAGCTCTTTCAGTTGTTTGGAGGAAACCGCGTCGCACCAAGTGATACTCAAGAAGCCTTGGTCAAGACCACAGAGTTGGCGAACATAGTCCCAAGTATACGGTGTTGCGGTGACGATAAAGAGATGACGCTCTCCAAGACGTCGCCATAGTTGACGCCAAAGCTTTATCGCAGCCAAGCCACCATGGCTGCGCTCTAGCCAGCGACCCAGTCCATCAACGATCAAAACAGCACCCGGCGGCATTGCGCGCAACGCGATTTCGGCACTTTGCCCCTCGCGTCCGCCAACCGCCTGAACAATAGCTCGTCGAAGCTCGTCAGGATCAGAGCTACCGCCAGCTGGTGCTTGAACCCGTACCACAGTTCGTTCGCTGAGCAATTCCTTGACGGCTATAGAAACCAATGTGGATTTACCTGAACGTGGTTCCCCAAGTATCGCAAGAGGACCTCCCATGCCGTTTTCCCAGCGCTCTATCGAGCGACGAAGTTCCTCGATTTGCGCCTCTCTTCCTTTCATCAGGTCAATGTTTTCTAATGGGGTCCTCCCGAAAACTCTCTTGTAGATCAGCGGTAAGCGGCTCTGTAGCTCAGCCGAAGGAAATAAAACACCTCTCAATTTTATGAACTCGTCGACCAAAGTATGGCTCTTTGCGCCTTGAAGCTTTCTTTGGGGAAGTGATTCGTCTGAACGGGAAAGCTTGTTCTTGAAATGTTTTAGTCTTCGCTTCAATCGCCTGCTTATCTTGCTGAGGCGGCGTTTGAATTGCCCCTGTGCTCTTCGAATATCTAAGACCTGCGCACCAGCTCCGGACAAAGGTAAGGAAGATGCCGTGATAATTGTTCGGACATCTGCAAGGGCCCGGAAAGCATCCGTCAAAAGCACAGACCGTAGCTCTGCTATATAGGCATGAAGCTTTTCTTGAGCATTCGTGAGGCGGGTCATCCTTTCACTGATCATTCCGTCGAGCGCAAGTGTTTCGCCTATCTCGGGGTCATCATCGTTTAGCCGTTCAAGATTTTGGCCTTGTTGTTCAATATCGAAGGCAACGAGCCGAACGGCGTCTACAAGATCACTCTGAGCCAATTGTACTTTTTCCGTAAGCTCACGAATAACATTAGCTGAAGGCTGAGCGATTGAGTTCTCCAAGAAATTCTGCGCGAGCCTCCGTACTGGATAATTCACTTCAGATTGCGGCAGATCACCACGGTCAGAAATGGAATCGAGTGATTTTTCACCCAAAGTTACAACAGCAACAGGTAATTGGTCCCCAGCCCTTCCTAAGCCCAACACCATTTGCTCGATAATTTCACGTGTTCTCGGTCGATACGGCTCTTCCCAGGTAGCGCGCAATTGATCCGCTGCCTTCAAGTACTGCTCTACTATGATCGGGTCGGGGGGCCCTGCCGAATCGTTTCTAGAATCATCGTCAAGCGATTCGGATTCTTCGTCGGTCGGCGAGACGTCGAGATGTACGTCTTCTTTCTCGTGTTCCGGAGGAGAAGACTCAGCTCGTTCCAGAGATTCTCGTAATTCTCGCACTCTCTCTAGAATTTCATGAGCGGTAGAAAGCGACGCCACAGGACCAGATTCAAGTTCTCTTTGGATACGATAGAACGTCTGAGTCATAACCCGACGTACAGTCACTTTGAACTTTGCCATTTGAACATCGAGCAAGAATGCATTCGCCTGGGCGGTATGGAGACGTTCCCAGCGCTCAGGAATAAATTCTAAATTATTCAGGGTCTGTTGGAGTTGCTTTTCTCCAGCAATCGCGGGGGAACGACCCGTCAATATCACCTCAGGTTTGTTTACAGTGTCGACCACCGACAACGCTCGACTCTGGACAGTCCTAGATATTGTACCCGTAAGCTCGCGAGTCAAAGCCGCCACACTTCTCGTCGTATCGCGAGCAACATCCTCGAGCTGTTCAAACTCTCGACTGAAAAACTGACCGAACTGACGATAATTAAATTCAAGGTCAGACTTGTTGTCTAGGTCGTCATTGAGATGCTGAAAAAAGCGCGCCACTTCGCCGTACAAACTGCGCAATCGCGTCAGAACTTCAAACCTTCGATATCCGAGATCTCCAACTGCTACTGACAGCTCATTTGCCATTCCCACACTCAACGATTTTTCAACAATAGAGCGAAGATAAACTCTTCTTGATGGCAATTGTGCGCCAAAGAGAGACATCGCCAAACGAACTCGAGTTTTCAACAGCCTGACACGAAAACTGTCTGAAAGCTTTGGCTCCCAGTCTGTTGCTGTAGTTTGTACTGGCACGAAAGCGGGTAACTCGACCAAGATATCGCGGAGGTCCTGCTGCAAACGTCCGATGCCCTCGCGAAACCGACGCTGCCACAAGGTTTCACGAATCAGGCTTTCTAAGCCCTCTATTTTTCGTGATTTGCTCGTCTCGGTAAAACGGGTTGTCAATTCTATCATCGAGGAGCCGTATCGATTACGGCCCCAGTCGAGTAGCCCACGACACATCACTAAATTTGTTCCTCGACGGGCTAGGCGTCGATCCAATTGCCGCAATTGCGATACTTCTTCAAAAGCTCGATCCATATATTGACGCTCTTCTTCTATGCAGCTCTGCTGGACCGCTTTTCGAAATCTTTCGGCGGCTTCTTGGAGTTGGCTTTCTAAGAGCAATATGCTGGGAGCCAACTCTTCGCGGTCTGGCATCACCAAAATGGTGTCCTGGGCGATGGGCTTTATTGTGGGCGATTCTTCTTCCACAGGTTCTGGATTATCAAAGATGACCGTCGCGTCGGTGAATGCGCTTGAGGGTCTCACAAGCAATGTGGTTCCGACGGGATTCAAAAGCTCGTTATTATTGACGACGAAGTCTTTCTCATGCCCTTCTTCCGGTTCAAGCGCATGAATCATAACCAAATCCGCGTGAGCAGATTCTTTGCGGATACGTTCAGCGATCAACTTTTGGTCTGCTAGAGCACTCATTAATATCGGTTCTGCCTTCAAGCGCGAACTGGCTACCGTTTCTCGGAGACGCTTCTTTGCAGCGCCTTCATCCATTCCGCGGCGACCGTTAACCAAAAGTCGAATCTTCGCATTCTTCCAATCCGGACTCGATGTAAGAAGATGGGCAATGGTAAGCATCAGTGGTCCCGTTGGAGCAATACCGTCCCACCAAATGTCAATTCGTTCTCGGCTCCCGAATCCCACCTTCGTATCGAGACGAAGCATCAAGACGCTAAGGTCTAAATCGACGAGACGACGTAGCATTCTCGCATAGACTTCATTGTGCTCAACGTCCTGTGGCCATCCGAGCATGATGACATTGGTCTCCATACCAACGAAGCCGAAATTAGCGGCTATATCTGGAATTGATTTGAATATATTTTCCGTGCCCTGAACCCGCGCAAACATACCCGTGTATTCAGACTCAAGTTGTTCATCGACTCGTGCCCGAGGAGGACCACCTCGTTCAAGCTCAAAATGGGTCAAGATTCCTTGTTTACCGACCATGTCGCGCGCAAATTCAATAATTTGAGAGCGTGTGGGTCCCGAACGTGACATGAGAATCATATTCGGCCGCCAGTTGTCCTGAGTCGCAATAACGTTTGTTCTACGAAGACCCAGCAGCCCAGCTCGCACAACAGCAGACCATAGACTTCCCCACGCATCGCTGCGGCCAAGACCCAATTGGCGACGTTTGAGAACCAAGAAAATGATCAACATAATAACAATGGCACCAATCATCGCCATGAAGTTGATTTGGGACATGACCATAAAACAGGCCAAAGCGCCCAAAAGACTTATTGAAACAGGTACCTTAAATTGAGGACGAAAATCTGGGTTTGCCCAGCGCTCAATCCCGCAAGCCAAACACAGAAAGCCATAGCAAGTCAGGAAGAACATCGAGATTACGGCACCAACAAGTTCAAGCTCAGCAACCAAAATGCCCGCTTCTGCGATGATAATCGTCGCAACAAGTGCGACTCTTGGTTCCTCTTTGCCGCGGCCAAATATTTTGGGAACGATGTTATCGAAAGCGAGCGCTTGCAGCGTTCTTGGTGCTCCAAGGATGCTCCCGATCGCAGACGAAATCGTAGCAGCCCAAACGCCGGCAGTGACCATCCATGGCCATCGTGCGATATCGAGAAGGACATTGTTGTTGCGACGAAGCTCTTCAACACTCGCTGTTTCAGCAATGAATACCGGCAGAGTCAGATAAATCAGAAGGCCGACCGCAATGGCGAACATTGTGCCCCAAGGAATCGCTTTTTTCGGGTCTTTCAGGTCACCCGACATACCAACGCCAGCTGTGAAGCCGGTCACCGCAGGGAAGAAGACGGCAAAGACTGTCGCAAACGAAGGTGCATCTTTAGGCGCTGTGTAAGCAACGATGGTTTCACCAGGAACAGCAGGTATAGGCGAGCCAGTAAAGATAGAAATCAGTGAGAAGATAATCAGAGTAAGAACCAGCAGCTGGCTTTTGAGTGCAAGTGATGTGTCTACGAGCGTGATTACGGAAATAAACGCGCAAGCTAGACTACCAACTAATCGGATGTCGTTTTGATAGTTCCCGGTGGGTGAAAAACCGGGGAACGCAGCGAGAAAGGCTTCGGCAAAACCGATCAAGTACAGACTCACGCCGAGTGTCAGTGCAACGTAAAGAGCGAGACCAATCGCTCCACCAATCGACAAGCCCAGAGAACGGGATATCATGTAGTAGTTGCCGCCTGTCCCAACGCGGTGATTGGTGGCAATAGAAGCTACGGATAGTCCCGTCGTTACGGAAATTACGTGGGCGAGCAGAACAATACCAATTGCACCAAACAGACCAGCGTTACCAACCACCCAGCCAAAACGCTGGTACATGATCACGCCGAGGATCGTGAGTATGGACGGTGTAAAAACGCCCAAAAATACGCCGTATTTCTTTCCAAGAGACGCTTGCGCTACCGCCTCTGACCCACGTTCAGCCACGTAGCAGAAGCTTAGGACGTGGTGAGACTCAGGACCATTTTGAGATGGTTTCTCGGCAATAAAATGTCGTGAATTTGCTGAGTTTAACTCACAAAATACTAGTTTACCCCTAAAAACAATTTATCGTATCGGCTGTAAGCCTTTCCTCGTGTAGACATATAGCCAGTATGAGTCTCGCATGGAATCTAATCCGCAGCCTGTTCAGCCTCGGAAAAAGGCGCATTTTAGGTCGGCGCAGTCATCCAAGCTGGGACTTTTCGATGAAGCTTGCATCGCAGTTGTTCCGCAACAATATGAAGCGTGTAGTAAAAATGAGCTTCGAGGAGCAACGTGCTTTTTACCAGAATCTTGCGCGCCCAAATCCATTTCCAAGCCAAGTTCTTGAAAGCTGGTTAGAAATCGAAGGCCTCAGAGCCTGTTGGTTCACTCCGGCTCGGACCTCAAGCAACGGCACACTGCTCTACTGGCACGGGGGCGGCTACTGTATCTGCTCCATCGATACGCACAAGGAGCTTATTGCTCGAATTGCGCAAGCGAGCGGCTGTCGCACCCTCGCCGTTGATTATCGTCTTGCGCCAGAACATCCATTTCCTTGTGCTGTCGAAGACGCCGAAAAAGTAATGAATTACTTGTGGCGTACCGGTCACGCTCCAGAAAATACGGTGGTCGCGGGAGACTCGGCAGGAGGAAACTTAGCTTTAGTTAGTATCTTGAAGGCCATTGCAGAGAAACAACCTGTACCCGCAGCCTGTGTCGGAATTTCGCCGTGGGTAGACTTGGCGTCGAAACGTAAAAGCCACGCGGAAAACGCAGATTTTGACTATGTAGGCCCACAATTTGATGCCGGTTGGCGTCAGGCTTACGTAAACTCTGATGAGGCAAAAAAGCCCTATGTTTCACCAATTTACGGAGATTTCGACCAGTTCCCTCCCCTCCTACTTCAGGCAGGTGGCGCAGAAACGCTCCGAGACGATATTGCCGAATTAGCCAAAAGAGCGACCGCCGCGGGAGCGGACGTTCAGTACCAAGAATGGGAAGGAATGATTCACGTTTGGCACTTCTTGGCCACTCTCGTTCCCGCGAGCAAAGAAGCGATTGCCGAAATTGGTCATTTTGTGAAAGCTCACACTTCTTCAGGGAGTCACACGTAATAGACCATGGAATATTCAGCTGTCGTTAAAGTATTCGCTACCAGTCAAGCCTATGATTTTGGGTGCCCCTGGCAGTCACTCAGTCCAAACGGAGGTACGGGCTCAGGCGTCGTCATCGACGCGGCGCTATTGCTCACAAGCGCTCACGTCGTCGCTAATGCAACCTTCGTGCAGGTACAGAAATGCTCTTCAAGTGAAAAGTTCACAGCGCACGTCGAAGCGGTTTGCCACGATAGTGACCTCGCACTGCTTCGAGTCGAGTCTCCCCACTTTATGGAAGGGATTGTACCCGCCGAAATCGGTGCCTTACCGAATCACAGAGATCGAGTATCCGTCGTAGGCTTTCCTATTGGTGGTGAAGATTTCTCAATCACAGAGGGAGTGGTTTCTCGGATTGAAGTCCAAGAATACAGCCACTCGCAACGTCACTTGCTTGCAGTCACAGTCGACGCGGCTATCAACGAAGGTAATAGTGGCGGGCCCGTTTTTAAGGGTGGTGAAGTTGTAGGCCTTGCTTTTCAAGGTCTCAGAAACGCACAGAGTATTGGAGAAGTGGTACCCACGCCGCTCATCCGTCAATTTCTGAGAGGCAAAGGGAACGCTCGTGTCACGAATGTGCCTGGTCTCGGTATTCGGACACAAAAACTAGAAAATGCCTCGTTGCGTAAACATTTGGGCCTAAAATCAGCTCAGACGGGCCTGCTTGTAACAGAAGTAGCGCCGGATAATTCTTGTGAGGGCGTACTTCAAGAAGGAGATGTCATCACAGCGATTGATCAGTACCAGATCGATAACAACGGTACGATTCGCTACAAAGGTGAATTTCGGACCGAGTATCCCGTTGTATTGGGCGAATATTTGGTAGGAGAGGAGCTCTCCTTTGACCTGATAAGAAACGGCAAACAAATGACGCTCAGCACGAAACTAAGAAAGTATGAAATGCTTGTTCCACTGAACCAGTATGAAACAGCGCCCTCTTACTTCATCTTCGGCGGATTCGTGTTTCAAATACTTTGTCGTGATTTTCTCCGATGTTGGGACGATTGGTGGGACCGCGCACCTAAAGAATTTCTTTATGAATACTATTTTGGTATTCCTTCTAAGGAACGTAAAGAAGTGGTGATTATCAGCCGCGTGCTCGCACATGAGGTAAACGTTGGATACGAAGAGACGTATAATGTTGCAGTCAACAAAGTTAACGGAGTGACGATTCGAGATCTTCGTCAACTCTTCGAAGTCTTGCGGTCATCCGAAACGATCGTAGATATTGAAACATCTATTGGCACTCATGTAGTACTCCATGCAGAGCAAGCAAACAACGCAGGCCTAGAAATCTTAGAACGATACAATATTCACGCTGGTTACTCTTCTGACCTCAAGGACATCGCCTTGCAAAAGCAACGGAAGTCAGCATAGGCTTACGTCGGTCTAAAAACCGGCAGAAATGGAGAACAACAGCAAGAAAAGCATCTGGAGTTCTATTCTCAACACCAGAATCCTGATTTGCATTTTTACGGGCTTCACTTCCGGGATGCCTCTATATGTTCTATTCCAGATGATACCCGCCTGGCTTCGTGACACGGGCGTGGACATTGAGACAATTGGTCTTCTTTCTCTGGTGAGCTTTCCGTATACTTGGAAATTTCTGTGGTCCCCACTCACAGACAGAATCGTTCCTCCATTTCTCGGCCGAAGAAGAGGCTGGGCATTGCTCACTCAGGTAGGTCTGCTGATCTCGTTGATGCTCTTTGGCCTATTCGAGCCACAGACAGAAATATGGTCTATCGCTGCAGTGGTTGGACTTGTGGCTCTTTTTAGTGCCAGCCAAGATATCGTTCTCGACGCTTATCGGCGTGAAATCCTTCCCGACGAAGAATTAGGATTTGGAAATAGTATGTTCGTCAATGCCTATCGGCTATCATCTCTCGTTCCGGGTTCTCTTGCTCTCATTCTTGCAGATCAAATCCCCTGGTCACAAGTTCATATTGTCGTAGCGGTCTTCATGCTCATTGGTATCGCTACAACTTGGTTCATGCCTGAACCGACAATCGCTGCCCCACCCCCAAAGTCTTTCAAGTCGGCAGTCGTCGAACCTTTCCGCGAGTTTTTCCAACGGAAAGACACAAAGTCTGCGATCGGGCTGCTTTCGTTCATCTTGTTATACAAACTGGGTGATAATATGGCTACAGCGCTCGCAACTCCTTTTTATTTGGACCTTGGGTTCACAAAAACTGAAATTGGTACCGTGGCCAAAGTAGCCGCACTTTGGTCTTCTATTGCCGGAGGTACACTTGGCGGCATTGTGATGATCAAAATCGGAATTAATCGCTCCTTGTGGGTCTTTGGTTTTATTCAACTCATCACAATATTTGGATTCGCGGCCTTATCAGAAATCGGTGCCAATCGAACCTGGCTCTTTATCGTAGTGAGCGCTGAATATTTAGGGGTTGGTTTGGGAACCGCCGCATTCGTAGCCTTTATGGCTAAGAGTACTGATACGAGATATACGGCGACTCAGCTCGCCTTACTAACCAGCCTCATGGGAGTACCGCGCACTATCGCTAATGCGAGTACCGGTTTCATTATCGCGAGCACGGGTTACACGACATTCTTTATCATTTGCGGAATTTTGGCCATTCCCGGAATGGTATTGCTATATTGGGTAGCCCCTTGGAGTGAGGCGCAGTCCTAGATTTCCAAACACGCTGCTGTTATTTACCTTTTTCCCTCAGAACGCTCTTTGATTGCACGAACCTGCACCATGCTTAAGGCGGTCACGGAACCATGCTCAAACAAAGGCTGAATCTCGACCAGTTTACTTATGAACCAACTTGCTTTCGTAATATCGACATAAGAATAGTGAGCAATGATGGTTGCTTCTTCATTCAAGCTACCAAAAGTCCAAAGCCATCTCCCTCGCTCGATATCCCCCTTCAACGCGTCCATAGCCACAGACTGAGAAGCGCCAATTTTCATTTTCATGAGCCCCTCTACATTCATCAGAGGTAAGTCAATTTCGTAGTCAATTACGTTGTAGCCTTTGTCGCTTTTTTCGAGCGTATAGCGTTCTAAGTTGGGGACAAACTCCGGATATTTATCCGCGTCATGCGCAATCTCAATCACTTTTTCTCGCGGGGCATTTACAATAGTCAGCACAGTCGATTGCTGAAATGAGCCGTCATCATTCGAGTAAATAAGACTCACCTCCCCTCTTTTCAGCAATGGCATCAACGTCTGCAGCTTCGTAGATGAAAGCTGTTCTTGGAAGCTTGGCATTGGGCCTTTATGCTTACCGGGCTTGGCCTTGGGCTTCTTTTCAAGGTAGCGGCGCAAGTCTTCAAGCTGGACGAAGCTCGCTGCGGCATACATACCGTGCTCGATCGAAGGCTCTAAGGTGAGCAAAGTCTTCAAAAGAAAGCCACCATTTTTCTTTAGGTCTACCGATCGATACATCGCAACAATCGCCCGATTAGGAGAGCTGTGAGGATAAACCTCCCATCTCTCTCGATGCTGTTTGAAGTGTCCGCTGACTCCCCGGAACTCGATCACGCCGGGAGGTTGAGGTCGCATCGCACGCTTTCCTCGTAGCCCTAAAACTGGAACGTTGAGGGCCCAACTGCTCAACTCCATTCCACGATTTCTCTTTAGAACTTTTGAAGAAGAGACAGATTGCAAAAATTTCGGATAATTCGAAACATCAGCGATAACGTCAAAGACTCTCTTTGGACTCGCTTCAACCGCAGCAAGAATTAGGACCTGCCAAGGGCGGCCATCGCTGCCGCTTTCGACCAGTGTAATATCTGTAGTTTCAAGAAGCTCATAGAATCCTTGGATAGCTGCGGCATTCAGTCTGCTCTGAGTTGGCCGTACTTGCGCGAAAGCTGTATCGAAAGAGAACACTTGGGTGCTTGTAAGGGCTGCGCAGACCCATATACTTCCAATCAATTGTTTGCTGTTCATTATTACGGTCATGAATTAGACCTTTAATCAGCTCGCTTGTATAGTTGGGCTGCAGGAAGTTATGGCCAGAATACCTCGAAGTCGGCACTCAATCGATGACCTTGGTGAAATCAGGGCTGGGATAGACCTGCATGGCTACGTATTAGAAAAGAAACTAGGAAGCGGTGGATTTGCATCTGTCTGGCGAGCAAGAGCGCAAAACGGTGTAAATATCGCCGTCAAGATATTACATCCTAGACATCGAAGACGGGACCCTCGCAAGAAGGGTCCAAGTATAGCGCAGCGCTTTCTTGACGAAGCACGGGTACTTTCTAAAGCCACCCTACCCGGAGTTGTGCGGGTTTTAGAGGTCCTAGAAGATGAAGAAAGAGACATCATTGCCTACACAATGGAACTTCTCGAGGGGCGAGACTTGTCGCACCTTTTCGGAAAAATGGAAGGAATTGAAATCCTCAAGGCCTTCATCAGCGTCTGCCAAACCCTCCATGGCATTCACCTCATGGGAATTCTACATCGAGATATTAAGAGTGCCAATATCTTCATTTGCGATGACCCATCAAAAGGCCAGTATGGTGTAAAACTCATCGACTTTGGCGTGGCAAAGAACCTCGTTACCCAAAACCTCTCAGAGAGTACCGCGACAGGCGTGATGATAGGGACGATTCAAACCTTGGCTCCTGAGAGCATTCGAAGGTTATCTGGTGAAGAGACAGAGCTTACCTGGTCTGTCGATCAATGGGGGACAGGAGTCGCACTCTATCATTGTTTATCCAGTCGCTTGCCGTTTAACTCAGCAAACACCATTGAACTGATTAATGAAATAAAACACAAAGCGATGCCCAAACTTCGAGTGCGTGAATCCACCGGACTTCAAAATGTCGAAGGAGATTTGAATAATGTCCTGGCTCGTTGCCTGGAGAAACTTCCAGAGAACCGTTTTTCTTCGATGCTTGAAGTTGCGGATTCCTTAGCAAAAATTGTGAATAAGATGAGAGAAGGAGAAGCAGACCAGACGCTGGAAAACCTGAGTACGTCTCAAATACAAGCCCACAATGGCGAAGGCTCCGACGTCGCTGCCACGGATGAAGCGCCCACTACGTATAATATTGAGCGGTCTCGTAAGAAACTTAAGACTTTGCCGACTGAACAATATATTGACTCTGTTGCTGATTCGGAAGTCACACTACTCGCAGATGAACTCATGCAGCCTTCGTCCGCAAATCAAGATGATAACAATGAAAAATCTGAAGAGCCAATAGGCTTTACGTCCGAAAGCGAAGCAATGTTATCTGATACTTATATACCTTTAGTAAAGAGACCACACCAAATGCATGAAGAACCAAAAATAGAAGTACCAGCCCACACGGAGCCAAAGTTCTCCTTGACTACCATACTCATCATTGTGGCAGTGTCGGTGGGGCTAAGTTTTTGCTTGGGCTGGTTCCTCCGAGGCTTATAGCGCTGTTCAGATTCACCATGACTGTTTTCTATTTCGATTTTTTATCTCCATATAGCTACATAGCGAGTCAATTAATCCAAGCCCGTTATCAAGAGCTCGACCTCGACTACCGCCCTGTTGTCCTAGGAAGTATTCTCAGTAAAAGAGGAGTTGCAGGACCAGGCGAAATACCTGAACGACGACGAATCGGGCTTGAAGACGCTTTATTGCTAGCCCAGCATTACGGATTTAATTTTGAAGGCCCGCCAACTCATCCGTTCAATTCCATCTACGCGCTCAGATCGGTTTGTGCTGTTGAAGATAAGTCCCTACGAAAAGCGTTAGTACATCGGTACTTTTCGCTAGCTTGGGAAGAAGGAAAGAGCCTTGAGGATCTGGGCCATTTGCGAGCTTGTCTCAAAGAACTAGGGATTGAGCACGACCCAGAAGAAGTCGCAACGAGCAGACAGTACCGGAGCATGCTCAAATCTAATACGAAAGAAGCCCTGGGTCTCGGCGTGTGGGGCGTTCCGAGTTTTACCGTCGATAACCTCGTGTTCTTTGGCCATGACCGGCTGTCATTACTTCAAGCATACCTTAGTGGTAAAATTCAAAAGCAACCAGAAAAATTGAGCGAACTCCTTAATCGCCCTCAACCGGGAAGAATCAAGTAAGGACTAGGACTTGACCATTGCCGCAAGTTTCAGAGCAGTAGTTACACTGCCAGAAATTTTAATTTTGCCCCGAACGAATGCATTCTTGGGACTCAAGGTCTTCATGCGCAATTGACGAAACGTCTCAAAAGACAGCTCTACATTGAACGTAGAATTGGGGTTCCGGCCGGATGAAACGGTTATATTTGAACCGTCGATATTGATATTCCAAACCCCACCCTCTGGTCCTGTTATTTCGACAGAAGCCGACGCAGTAACACCGGAAAACTTCTCTCGAAGCTGCGTACGTTCTTCTAGTACACGCGGAATATGCTCTTCGAAATAGACGCGTGGATTTGTACGATGCTCGTCTGCAATAGTCACGATAGGTTACCCATTCTATCCAGTCTCTACCAACAGTTTGGCACAGTCCTGAGCCATATGCCACAGATAAGACCCTACCGACTCTGAACTATTCTCTATTCAAAATTGTCGGCTGCTGACCTTGCTCAATTCGATATCTAAATCCGGCTACGACGTTGAACGTTTGCGTTGATAGTTGTTTGTCTGGCCAAGTAATCTTCACCTCGGCCTCGCAAAAGCTTCCAAGACCAAAATGAACCAGTGCGTCATGCTGAATTCCGTAATGGCCGTGCCCTCCATCAATATATCGAGATTGAGATGCATCGTCCGTAGTTAGTGTCACTCTTGCACCGATCGCTTTTCGGTTTGTTCCGTCTCCACCAATGAGACTAAGCTGGACCCAGTTACCAGCAGCACCGATGACATTTTCGAACAACCGAACTTGGCGCGTTTCGTAACAGTTGTTTGGTCTCGCTGCGTCACAACGCGAGCGTGAGTGCCCGACGATTATATCTAAGTCTCCGTCTCTATCAAAATCAGCAACGGCGAGTCCGTGGCTTCTATTATGGTCAATGCCATACATCGTTGAGACGTTCGAAAACTCGAGTGGTTTAGACTGATGGTACAAAAGCCCGCGATTTCCGGCATAATCAGATGCACCTATATAGATATCCTGCCAACCATCGTTATCGAAATCGAACACAGCAGCAGTCATATCTCCATTATCCCAGTTCACGGCCCCATTACTGCGAGACAAGCCTATTCTTGAGTTGTCTAACCGGCGGAAGGAAACATCTGCGGAGCCCTCGTTGAGCAATAATTGAGAAAAGTCTGAATTCTGACCAGCCCACCAATGAGTGATTTCTGTAGTTAGAAGATCAAAATATCCGTCATTATTAATGTCCGCACATACGGTCGTCCCGCTATTACCACCAAGTCGAAAAGGCTCTCGATCACGAGTATGACTCCAGCCTGAATTCATAGGGCAGCGAATTCTGGGAGCAGGCACTTGACCACAACCGGAGGCCATCGGATTCGCCTCGCAGAAACATTTGGCAAATTCATTATCGCTCCAGTCTTGTTGATCATCGAAGGCATATCCAGAAATCACAGACCGGTTCGTGAAACTCACAACACCGTTTTCGTTCTTTCCTTGCCACAGGAGATTTGGTGCTCGGCCATATGATGACGACAACAATTCTGCCGTTCCATCGTTGTTGAGGTCGCATGCTAAACTAGACCAAGATCGACTATGCGCGCGTCCCTCATTGAGAGCAGCGACGTCTGACCACGGCTCAGTTACAAGACCTGTGTCATTTGTGACATCCGAAAAGAAGCCGAGTCCGTTGCCGCGAAGAAGGCGGTCCTGAAGGACGGTCAGTGCGTTGGTTCCTTTCGGTGTGTATCCCGTCTGCCCTAGCCATAAATCGATATTGCCGTCACGATCGTAGTCCACGAACGATGCACCCGCGACAGCATCCTCTGAAAACTCAGCTCGAGCTTCGCTATCAATATCGGCGAACGAGAACGTACCTTTACCGTCATTCAGCATCACCTCGCTCGTTGCTCCAGGATAGCTATTTTCCGTCTTCGTTGTCATTCCAGTGAAAACATCGAGCGTGCCGTCATTGTCGACATCAGCGAAGGCCACGACTTCTCCTGGTCGCCCAATGTTTGGGTCCTGAGAAGTTCTAAATGCCCGAATTCTAGAATCTTTCGTTATATCGCGGAAACCTCCGGCAGTATCATTCAGCAGTAGCCAAGAGCGACGTGTTCCCTCAGCGCTCAAGTCTTCTTCACGGTTTCCTCCGCTACGTATTAAGAGATCTGGCCAACCATCGTTGTTGAAATCTCCTGACGCTAAACGAATGCCTTGAGCGCCAATGTCCTCAAGACCCCATTCCTTAGTACGTTCGACGAAAGCTTGTTTTCCAGACTCCCATTTTGTGCCAAGCGTGCATTTAGGGACCATCTGACACGTTTTTTGGGCTGGGAAACAAATTTCGTTCGAGGAGCAAACCGGACCGAAAGTATCACCACAGTGGCATAGCCCATCAGTTTCAGAACACACACTTCCATCGTCCGGACAAACGACGGTTGAACATTTGGTTGATGGTGGGAGTGGCTCCACAAGAGAGTCTGTGCAGGCAACTTGCTGTGCAATAATGAGGGACGAAAGAAATAGAAAAACACCTTTACGGTTCATTTTGAGTCTCCATTTTGGTCGGCTGCCGCAGGTACTGACAAGCCGAATTGGTCGCAAAGTCCGAGTAAATCGGGGGGAAGCGGGGCATGAACAGTGAGAGGCTCTTTACTGCGAGGATGAGTCACACTTACTCTCCAGGCATGCAAGGCTTGGCGCCAGTGACCAATCGCGCCGATCAGGTCTTCATTCGCCATCCGACCGCCCAATGATCGCAGGAAAAAATCTTCTCCTCCAAGATATAACTTATCCCCGATGATCGGGTGACCCACAGTTGCGAGATGAACACGAATCTGGTGCTGCCTTCCTGTTTTTGGACGAGCTTCGACAAGTGTACATTGTTTACCGCGGGAAATAACCGTAACCTCGGTCACGGCAGGGACCGCGCCCTCACCACCCACCTCCATCATGCATGAGGAAACACTCTCTGGCATCGCCCGCATTGGCTGATCGATTACGAACTCATCGTCGTCTACTACACCAATGACGATGGCCAAATAAGCCTTACTTATTCGGCGGTGGGCAAAGTCTTCCTTAATGGCGGTGTCAGACTCCAGGTTCCTCGCGAGAAACATCAGACCCGAAGTTTCTTTATCAAGTCTGTGAGACAGAGTAAGGTAATGGTCTGGTCGGCGTTCACGAAGAATACGAATCAGCGTACGATGATACGCAGATGCGGTCGGGTGGACGACTAGGCCTCCTGGTTTATTTACAACCAGCACATCGTCATCTTCATAAATGACTGGGATCTGAATATCGTCGGTTGGTGCCTCTCGCAGTTTTTTTCGACGCATGAGGAAAAGGTCACCTTCTCGCACTCTGTAACTAGGCTTTTCAATGAGCGCCCCATCCTCTCGGCGAAGCTGGCCATTCTTGATAACGTCTGCTGCTGTATTACGAGACATCCGTTTGATCCGACGCGAAAGAAACACGTCAGCCCGCCAACCGTGCTCGTTGGAAAAAACTTCAAATGGTATGTCGACTTCTTCAGACGTCAATAATGACAGTCTAACCGTTTCAGGTTAGGTGGCCATCAAGAACTCGAAAACTTCTCTCAGAAAGTCGAACTTCGAGTTCTTTTCGATAACCAGCCGCATCGCCACCAATCTGGTATGGCATTGGCTCATCGCTCTCTAGACGAACTCCTTCAACGAGGAAATCGATAAACTTGTCACTGCGAAGTGACCCGTTCCAGATTCCGGGCAGGTGCGAAAGAAGGTAAGAAATAGACGCCGTGGAGATTCGAAGGTGGAAACGGTCAGTGCGTCTTTGTGCAAACGGGAAAACCTTCATCTTGTAGCCGTAAAACGGAATTGTTCCCATCGCGACACATCGAGCGACACCGTCGAACAGGAGAGAATCGGACTCAAGTGGAATTTCTTCGTCAGTCTCAAGATCGATTCGACTGCAACGGCCTTCTGCCACGACTCGAATGTTCGGAGTTTGTTGAAATAGCTGTTGAGGAATGGTTCTTGTCCCTAGAGCGAAGAAATAGCCCGCAACGCTTTTCATAAGTTTCTCGCTCATTGCGTTCGAACCGGTGAGCTTACACGTTCGCACGTAATCATTCAGAAGCTGAGCATCATAGCCAACACTGGCAAAGGGGAATACGGTGTTCGAGCTGGTGTCTTCCATCAATTGCAGAGGCCGCGCACGAGGACCTCGGCCGGCTAAGACGTTGCGAGTGTCAGTCAGCGGGCGCCCAGCATTGGTCGCGTAGCCCAAGCCATTACCGGTTCCGAGTCGAAGGATTCCAATATCCGGCAGGGTTGGGCGGTAAAGCCCTACACTGGCCTTTTCTGCTGCAGCGATCAAACTGTTGAGAACATTGACAATTGTCCCGTCACCGCCACCCGCCAAAACAGTGTCGTACCGACGCGAAATGATGGTGTCGGCAATGTGCTCTGAGTGTTCCAAAGACGTCGAGAAGAAGAGGTCTTGAGCAGGGACAATTTCTGCGAAGGAGGCGCGAACGCTCTCCGTGACTCGTTTCGCGTTAGCGTTCAGTACAACAGCAGTGCGTGCTGCAGGACGTAATCCGCTCTCAGGAAACGACAGATTCGGTTGTTCATTATCAGAATAAAAACTAGGACTTACCAGCATAATAATCGCGCCGCGCGTGGCGGCGGCATGCGTTATAGCAATTCATTTGCCAACTTGCGTCATACTGTTAACTGTCGCAATTTTGACACACTTTCGTCACAGTATCCCTTAATTCGCAGTTCATAGTGCGTAAAATTTTTCGCACTGCGTCGTGGAATGCGCACTATACATTCTAAATTGGGTCACTGTATTTGGCTGCGTCGACCACAAATGCCGAAGGACAATGAGCACAGCAAAAGTAGTAGGTCTTCTGCTCATAAACAGCAGATCGAGTAGAGAAGGTCTTTTTGCAGGTCGTCTTTGATACTGGGTCGGTGACGGTCACACCATCTTCAGGCGGTTCTATATACCCTACCTTTGCTCGAGGGCCCTCCTTTGGTGAGTCTCCCGCAAGAAAGAAGTATGCACCTGCTCCTCCTCCGACGACCAGCAATGCGGCAACAGCAATGATAACTTTCTTATTCATTTTTTCCCCAGCTGAACGAGCGATCCTGGTGCCGCCACGTGGGTAAGAGGGACGAGCTGTGTCTTGAGATATGACGCGGCCTGGTAGTACCCCGCCGCCTCGACCATTCGAACTGCAGCCTCATTACTGAGGTCGACCACAATGGTCGGCACAATCTTCATCGCGAGTAGTTCGTCGGTCAACGCAGTGAGTACCCCTCGTCCAAAACCTCGTCCTCGATAGTCGTCGACAGTATAGACTTGTATTCGAGCGTGTTGCTCTCTCAGATGAGTGACCACTGCCACGGACGCAAGTTTATCTTTGAGCGGCAATGCATAGGCTGGACTATCGTCGGCCAGTTTACGGAACATAGGTTTCACCAGCCGATCATCTTCTACCGACACACATTGTCGGGTCACAGGCGACTGAGTCAGCCTTTTCTCATCCGTGCGGTACAAGGCAACGGCGCCCTGCACTTCTGCTTGAAATTTTGCCCCGAGCGCAGGCGATGCCCAAAATGGCACCCAGGCATCGTATTGCGCATTGAGTGTTGGAACAGCGCTAATCACGTCTTCAAGGTCTGTCAGTTTTCGAGCGAAAACGTGCGCAATATTTCTTAGCCCCATAGAGCCCTGTGCCCACCGAACAACGACCATATTCGCCGGATGCTCTTCTTCCTGGCAAAAAACACTCACGATGCCATCAATACCGAGAATGTTCTCATCGAGAGCCTCGAGTAGCTCTAGCTTGTGGGGGGCCAACAACGCCGTAACACGGTCCTTATCTGTGATTTCTACGACGCTCATCGGCGAGCCTCTCGTCCCAATTCAGCGCACTTTTTGGGCGCAAAACCTTGATTGGCATCATCGGTTCCGACCTCGTCGATTCGAAGACTTACGCCAGGAAATGCCGCTGTGTGATAATAGCCAGGCCCAACCTCAACTTCAGCCTGGGTTGGTAATTGCAAAAGCGTCCCGACCTCGGTGACTGGCCCTACGCTACCAACCGAAATCAAGCGAAGCCAAAGTACGTTCGTGCAGCGGTTCTCGGTAATTTCATCAGACATAGTAAATGTACGCTGCTCTGCTTCCTGAAGCTCGATTATGCTCAGAGGAACAAACTCCTCTTCGCAAAAACGGTCTCTGAAGTCGATCTCACAAGAACCTGTAAGCGATTCGATGGGTCCGTAGACGTCTATGGATACGGCGCGGTCGAGACGATTGAGCAGTAATGCCTCAGGGACTGGCCCGCACGCCGCCATAGAAACGAGGAGCAATCCCGTCCACAGCAAAGAGACGGTATTTTGGCTCGTGTTTTTCACTACGACCATCCTGGACCGAAAGCATTCCTTCCGCAAGGATTAGTCCATAAGATTGGAGTTGTTGTTCCGTTGACTACGGCGTTGCCGTCAATTGAAGGCGATATGGCGTAGTTGCACCCTGATAGCCAGCAATCACTACAAATGAGCGGCCTGTAGAGGAAACCTGCTCGTTATCATCGTATGATTCACCCGCCGCTGAGGGGTTATTCGGGTCAAAATTCGCCTCCGGGAATACGTATACATCGAGGTCTCCAGTCGCATGTGTGAACGTGACATCCATCGTCCAGCGACCCGCGTGATCGACCAAGTACCAATCCAAATTACTGGGCGTACAAATACCACCATCAAAGCTCACACCCGTAGTAATCGTTGCGGCCGTCATTTGTGAATCATTAGGCTCATAAGACTCTTCATCTGAGGCAGAACAATTTGGCATTGGACCATTACCAGAGATTTGCTGAGCGATTGATAAGTGACTTTGGCTTGTGCTGTTCGCAACCACAGTCATGTCGCTTTTTCGGACCACGAACATACTTGGGAAAGCACGGACCGCATTACCAAATACCATCGCTGTAGGCTGGGTGTCTCCATCTCCAACGCGTAGGCTCGGGTTATTGATTTGATAACGATTGATGAGCGCGTGTGCCTGGCTACTAGAGGCTGGAGTGCGATTGTTGGTCTCCACTTCAACATACACGATCTTTCCACCTGCTGCCTCAATCTGAGATGTCTGGTCATTCACTGAGCGGAGATAATCGGGGCAGTATGGGCACCATTCTGCAGTAACCAGGAAGTGAATCGAAGTATATTGAGAATATTCGGCTCCACACAAAAAGTCCTGCATAGAAAACGCAAATTGATTCCCTTGTTCATCGTGGGCGTTTGGCCAGCTCACGTTGGGCATGACACTAGAGAGCTGGATTTGACTTCCCGCGCTGGGATACGCACAAGCGGACGCTGTGCCGTTCACAACAATGGACTGACTGCGGTAGGAGATCGTGATTTGCGCTGAACCTTCTGCGACGGCCTCAACCAAACCGGAAGCAGAAACAGTCATTATTGCTGGAGCAGACGACTGGTAAGTCGCCATACCCGTTGCGTCCTCCGAAGACCCATCACTGAGCATAGCAGTCACCGTTAGCTGCTGACCGCTACCGAGGCTAAGATTGAGGTTTGTAGGTGATACGTTCAGTCGAGTAACGGTCGGGCCGTCTGCGACTGAAATTGAAAACGTGGCCGATTGTCCTTCGAAAGTTGCTGAAACAATAGCTGGTCCAAGCGCCAAACCTGAAACCTTACCTGACGAGTCAACGGAGAGAACTGATGGTGCATCTGAAGACCACTGAGCTTCCGTTGCAACATTTCGAGTTGATTGATCGTTGTATGTTGCAATCAGCGACAATTGCAAAGATTCATTGAGAAAAACAGTCGTATTCGGCGATGAAATCTTTATAGAAACGAGTTCTTTTTTCGGAATTACAGTGAGCGTAGTCATCCCCTGGACATTCGACACTGATGCACCAATGGATACACTCCCAGCTGCAACACCTGTGACTACCCCGCTCATATCCACTGAAGCGACCGCGGTGTTACTCGAACTCCAGATCACAGATTGGGTAATGTCATATTGCATCCCATCCCCATAAACACCTTTTGCAGTAAAGCTCAGTTGTTTTCCTGCCTCGACCTCACCGCTATCAGGGGACAAGAGAATTGCCACCAACGGCGATTGGCTCGCGGTCACAGTGATCTCCAGTGAAGAGGTTTGACCTTGAAATGTGACCGAAATAGTTGCTTGACCTTGGGCTACAGCTGTCAACACACCCGCTGTGTCCACGGTCGCAATGCCAGGGCTTGATGATACCCATGTCGCCCCAGACTCAATCTTTCGAGAGTCACCATTTTCATATTTTGCGAATAGTTCAACGGCAGTTTGCGAGCCGATGGCTAAGACCTGGTTCTGAATCCTTAGAGCGATAGATTGTACGCTCAACATCGGCGTTTGATTTGTGTTATCCCGCTGAGTAGATCTTTCCGTTGTTGTACCGGAGCAAGCTAGTAAACCTGCTACTGATAGGCTTACAAAAAGACCGCGCAAAGTGCTGTTTTTCATCGTTCGCAAAGTCACATAACTGGGCCGGCCATGTCCACGGGATCTCTGCAAAGACCGTAAGTTGACCGATAAACGCAGTTACTAACCACACTAGCCTACATCAGGCTGACGACGGAAATAACCCGTACATCAAGGCTGCGGTGAAACAGTCGCTGGTCTTGTAGGCCTCATTTTTTGCTTCAGCGCGTTCCACTCGTCAGCTGAGGTTACGACCTCTCGAGTCATCGCTTGATCGTCAGAAAGTTTCAGTCCCTCAAACAGGCGAGCCTTCGCCTTTGCAAAACTGAAATCCGAACCGAACGGTGAAGCGCAATTTGCAGCCACAAACACGCCAGCTCCTACCGATTTCGCAAACTGCTTAAGTTCGGTTTCCGTTGGTTTGAAGCAGGTCTCAGACGCCTCTTCGTCGGTCTTGAATTCAAGCCAAACACGGAGACCATTTTCAGGAAGTACCAATTGGGCGCGGTATTCTCTAAAGGTCAGTACTGTAGTCGTGGTAGTTCTGACGAATTGGTGGGTAAAGACGACGGGCTCGTTTGGTCTCGACCAGGAATATTTGGATTCTAATTGAGCAAGCATGTTTCCTACTACAAATTTAGCGCCAAGCTTTGAATAATGAATCCCATCGCTCGTGCGCATGAGGCCGCGCTTCTTACCAAGCTTGATCGATTTCCTGTACTTGCCTTTGCTATCCGACGTCCACGCCCAAGACGAAACCCAAACCGCGCCCCTCTTTTCTGCAGCTTGTTTCTGCACACGATTCAGGTACTGCATTTTTTTCGCAAACTTGTTCGAACGCATGTTTGGCATACCTAGAAACGCTACGTCTGCTCCAGCCTCATGAGCCATATCGATAATCTCATGAACACGCTCTGTATAAGCCTGATCCCACTGCGGTGTTTTGAACTTAGCACTCTTTCGTTTTCCGAGTGGGATACCTTGAGCGCCATTCCCTCCGAAATTAGCAATCATAAGGTCTGGCTTGAATTCCTTTAATAATTTTCGGATTTGAGCGGGCCAATCGAAAAAGTCAGGGCGTGATAAGCCTGATGCCAGTTTTCCAAAACGGCGAACTTTTACGCCTTCATATGTGGGAATCTGTTTTTCCAACGCTGTTCCAATGGCAAATTGGATAGATGATGCTCCAACGATAAGCACTCGCCTTTTAGGCTTGATCATTCGGTGCTGTATTTCCGGTTGTTCGTTGACGGAACTGGGTTTGGCTTCTGCCTGCGGTGGTTTTTCTACAACTTCTGGAGCTGTCGTTTCGCTCTCATCTGCAGGCGAGCGGAACGCTAAGTATGATTCATTGAGACCACCCCTGACCTGAGCCAGAATATTTCGAACCTTGGTTAGGCCTGTCAGTTCACCGAACCGATTCGACAAGTCGAGGACATTTTCAACACCTTTATTTTCTGCCAAGAACTCGCTTTTCTGAGTTTGGTCGCGAACCGCAGCGGTGTCATACGCAGTGAATACAAATAGCAAACCCCATAAACATAGAATGATCGGCCAAACCTTATTCTGCTCGTGAACCTTCGTCACTTCTTCATTTGGGTAGTCCATTTTCATTCTCAGAAATTAAAGTAGATGGTCGCAGCCATTCCGAATGGCTTCAATGTGAAAAGTAGAGCGAGAATGCCTGCCCACGCAAAAGGTCGCGCTAGATGTGGTAATTTTTCATGCCAACTCACGAAAGCATCAAAAATAGGACGCCCATAAAAGTTCAGAAAAAAGGTGAGCAATGTGACAAACAAAACCCCGAGATCAAAATGCTCTCCGTAAAGGGTACCGGCAGTCAGTCCAGCATAATAATCCATCGCAGTCGTAAGATCACTCGCCTTAAAAAAGACTCGCGCGAACGCACAAAAACTAACGGTGGAAAAGCACCCCAGGGCAAGCCACCACCAAGGATAAGGACCTTCGGACTTGATGCCTAAATCACGACGGAGATCCAGTGCAGCCTTGTATGCAGTCAAAGCGATTCCGTGAAGTGTACCCCAAATAACGAAGCCCCATGTGGGACCATGCCATATGCCGCAAGCTACGAACGTGACCATCAAATTGAAGTAACACCGCGCCCTTGAGCATTTGGACCCACCCAAAGGAAAATAAATATAGAAACGAAGCCAACGAGAAAACGTCATGTGCCAGCGGCGCCAGAAGTCACCAATGTCCGTCGCACAATATGGATAATTGAAATTCTCAGGAATCTTAAATCCAAACAACAGAGAAACACCTCGTGCGATGTCGGTATACCCAGAAAAATCCAAGTATACTTGAGCTGTGTAGGCGTAGACGGCAAGTATCAACTCCGCAGCCGTGAAATTTTGCGGCGACAAAAATGCGTCTGTGGTCAGGTGAGAAGCGAGGTAACTCGCGAACACCATCTTTTTGAGTAAACCCGTCGCGATCATTCCGACGGCATTCGACAGATCAGGAATTTGCTTTGGAGCAGGTGCAGCCAGCTGAGGCAGTAGGTCTTTCGAGCTACATATGGGCCCAGCTCCATACTGAGGAAAAAAGGCAATAAACAATAAGTAGTCGAGGAGTGATGCTGGCTGGACCGCCTTATCCCAGTAGGTATCCACTAGATAGGACATGCTCTGGAAAGTAAAAAATGAGATTCCAAAAGGTGCGATAACCTCAAGAATAGGAAGGTGAACTTCAAGATCGAGCCAGGTCAGAAAGGAACCCAGATTGTCGATGAAGAAACCGTAGTATTTAAAAAACCCGAGCACACCAAGATTTAGCAAAATGCCAAATACGAGGACCGATTTTTGCTTCTTATCCCCTTTCAGTCGCACCAGCGTCTTACCGAGGTACCAATTGGCTAAAGAGGAAAGGACGAGAACAGCGAGAAACTCTGGCTTAAATTTCCAGGCGAAAAAGTAACTCGCACCAAGAAGGAAAACCTTTTGAACGGTGCGGTTTTGCGTAAGAGCCCAACTCACGGTCAAAACCACGAGCGCAAAATAGGCAAACTTGATCGTAGGGAATTCCACGGCTTATTACGGCGAGCGACGCTATCACTTGATGCGAGTGCCGGAAAGGAAAGAAATGTGGCTTCCCTATTTTTTCAATCATGCTCATGAGATGCCAACCTCTGTATCAATAAGTACTTTCAGGAACCGGGACCGCTTCCTCGTTAGATTGAAACCCTGTAATCGACAATTCCTATTAGAAAAGAGCCGCTCATCTGGACAATAGACATGGGAGTTGGAATCAATAAGTTACTATGGACTGGTTATTGACCCACACCGGAACAAAGTTCCACCCACTCTCTCCTGACCCAGAGACTATCCACATCAAGGATATTGCGCATTCGCTGAGCTTGCAGTGCCGGTTTAACGGGCATTGTCACCAATTTTACTCTGTAGCCGAACATTCAGTTCGCCTATCTCAGATCGTCGCTCCCGACCTTGCCCTTTGGGGGCTCCTTCATGATGCCGGGGAAGCCTATTTCTCGGATCTGCCCCGCCCGATCAAAAACCAATTCCCTCGTTTTCGAGAACTTGAAGACGCGCTAGTTGCTATCATCATGAAGAAGTATGGGCTTCAGCCCGAAATGCCAGCTGCTATCAAAAAAGCGGATGATATAATGCTTATCACTGAACTCAGAGATATTATGCCGACCTCGCCAGTTCCAATTGAAATGAACGTTGAGCCTCTGTCAGACCTCATTATTCCATGGCCCGCAGAGACAGCGGAGCAGCGCTTCCTCGAAAGATTCGAAACACTTACTAATAACTAGTTTCTCAGTGGAGTTCTAAATGAATATTCTCGTCATAAATTGCGGCAGCTCAAGCATCAAAGCTGCGATCATCGAATCAGCAAACGGAGACCGGCTCTTCAAGCTAAAAGTAGAGCGGATTGGATCAGAGCAATGCCAATTAGTCATCGGGAACGAACTTCCCAGATCCCTCGGGCATCAAGATATCTTTTCTGCAATTCGAACCGTGCTTCAGACAATCGAGGCGGCAGACGTCTCATTCGATGCGGTAGGGCATCGAGTCGTGCACGGTGGCTCTCAATTCCGCAGGAGCATCATCATCGATGACGATGTGATAAAACAAATCGAGGAGGTGAGCGCTCTAGCACCCCTACACAACCCCGCAAATTTGGCAGCTATTAGAGAAACTATGAACACTTTTTCTAAATCGCCTCAGGTTGCTGTTTTTGACACAGCATTTCATGCAACGCTTCCAAAACGAGCGCGCAGTTATGCCATTTCACAAGAGATTGCTCAGAAACACGAGATACAACGCTACGGCTTCCACGGACCAAGCCACAAGTGGGTCGCAACACAGGCTGCTGATTTTCTCAAGGAAGACATTCGTGATCTGAGAATTATCACTTGCCACCTAGGAAATGGAGCCAGCGTCTGTGCGGTAGAGAATGGTCGCTCGATCGAGACAAGCATGGGAATGACTCCACTCGAAGGCCTTGTGATGGGCACGAGAAGCGGAGACATCGACCCTGGTGTCATTCTGAAACTTCTTCGTTCTAAAGAAATGTCAATCGAAGACGTCGACAACCTGCTAAACCGAGAATCCGGACTGCTTGGACTGTCGGGGAAAACAAACGACATGAGAGACATTGAAGAAGCAGCTTCTCAAGGGGATGAATCTTGTCGACTTGCGATTCAAGTATTTACTCACCGCCTAAGAAAGTACATTGGGGCCTTCACAGCCACGATGGGTGGTGTAGACGCAATTGTATTTACAGGCGGTATCGGAGAAAACAGCGCACTTGTTCGTCATCGCGTCGCACAACGCCTTAGTTTCCTCGGAGCGCGGCTTGATGAGGATACGAATCGAGACTGTAATGTTTCTCGAGATGCACCAGTCGCTGAAATCTCAGAGCCTCACAGCCGTGCGAAACTACTTGTTGTAGCTACCGATGAGTCCCGTTCAATCGCTACGGAAACGCAAAAAATTGTCGCGGGCCAAGACCAAGTTGATGGTTCTCTAACAATCCCTGTAGCTGTTTCAGCTCGTCATATTCACCTTACTCAAGAAGCCGTTGAGACGCTCTTTGGCGAAGGACATGAATTAACTCCATACCGACCCCTCAGCCAGCCAGGCCAATTCGCAAGCGAAGAAAAGCTGACCATTGTTGGTCCTAAGCGCTCTCTTGAAAATGTCCGAGTTCTCGGTCCAACCCGGCCAAAGTGCCAAGTAGAAGTATCGCGCACCGACGAATTCTGGCTTGGAATAGATGCGCCTGTCAGAAACTCGGGAGATGTCGCGAACTCTCCAGGTGTCACGCTTATCGGTCCCCACGGACGCCTGACACTGCAAGAGGGATTGATTTGTGCACGTCGGCATATCCACATGACACCGACCGATGCCAAAAGATTCGGCGTCAAAGATAAAGATGTGGTGGAGGTGAAGATTGATAGCGACGGTCGCGACCTCATCTTTGCGGATGTGTTGGTACGAGTAAAATCAACGTATGCTTTAGAAATGCACATCGATACGGACGAAGCGAATGCCGCAGAGATAAAGCCAGGGCAAATAGGCACACTTGCTGAAACAGACTTTTCGGCCCAACTAAGATTGCGCTCAGTTAATTATCAATAGCTTCAGCGGACCTATTTTTTTACAACGAGTGCCTTGCCCTTTGCCAATAATGGAGATTTCGGAAATTTTTGCGCTAACTCGTCAACGGCGCTCTTGAGCTTTTTCTCTTCGCCTAATTGTTGATAGATTTCAGCGATTCTGAAGAGAAGCTTATCATTCAATCCAATGTCCTGAAATGACCGCCGAATAACCTCTAAGCGACCGACATACGCTCTTTTCTTCCCCTGCTTCAGGTAGAAATCGGCAACATACTGTTCATGCCGCATAAGACGCTCTCGAACTTTCCTAAGAAGCTCATTCCCTTCCTTGATGTTTTTATCCTGCGGAAAACGGGTCACGTAGTTTCTGAGGGCCTGAGCTGCTCGTTTAATTGAGCCTTGGTCTTTCTCATGCGAAGGAGGAAGAATAAACATATCGTCGGGAACCTGAGCATGATACGCCTTCGCTGTTTGGAAATTGGCATATGCGACTTTGGGGTGAGTAGAGTAGAGGCGAACAAAGTTTTGATATGTATCAATGGCTTGAACATATCGACGGCGCGCATAGAGACAATCTGCTATACGGAGTTCAGCTCGCGGCGTAAATGCTGAGTAAGGAAACTTTGAACGGATGTAGCTGTAGTATTTTTGAGCCGCTACGTATGATTCATCAGCATACTCTTCCTCTCCGCGAATCCAGTTACCCTTCGCGGTTTTTTCATACTTAACGGTAACAGAAACTTCGTTGCGACCCGTCTCTACTCGTCCAACAGAATCGAGATCATCGTCTTCATCTTGTGACCCGGACGAAGTCGCACAGGAAGTGGCACAGAAGATGACCAAGATCGCTACCAAGCGTCCCAGCGGGAACAATGTTGCTCGTCCCGCAAAAAAAGTCCGGAGGGTTTTCACCGGTCGCTGCTTTAAACTCACTCGCATGACTACTGAGGGACTACCACGATGGCGCAAGATAAGGGAGATTATTCGCTTTCGAACTCCTGCGTAACCGAACGCAGAAAATCCTCGCCTTCGGCATAACCATCGCTCGGTTCACCAGAGTTTCCATCGGGTGATTTCATGAAAATATCGCCAAGCTCATCCGTCAATGGAGCAATAACTGTAGCATCAGAATCGTCAGGAGTGCTTTCGTTTTCAGGCGCCACTCCGGCTAAACCGAGGAGTGAGCCACCACCTTGGACTTCACGATCGAGCCGTGATTCACCAGACTCACGGACAGACGGACGCTGAGATGGAGATTTCGCAGTGGGCCGTGCACTTTTTGATGATTCCGACCTACGGTTCAGACGCGAAGAGGCCCGACTCGAACGTGACTTTCCTGAAGAGGGACGCGCACCTCTCGAGGTCCCCGACTTTTTAGCACCCACATAAGTACGCATAAAGTTATCAAAATCTTCTTCCGCGCCGCTGCGAGACTGGCTCCTCTCAAATTCGCTTTTTCGCAACTGCTCTTCCAGCCTTTTGACCTGCAGTTCACTGGACTTGAGTTGTCGTTTCACATCTAAGGCTGTGGAACGCAAAGCTTCCACTTCATTTCGGTGTTCTTCGTCATCGCGCGCAAGCCTATGGTCATACTCGTCATGAATCTGCTCGAGCTCTTTGAGGTATTGTGACTCTTGTTCAGCAAGCTCGCCCCTGGCAATTTGAAGTTGCTCCTCATGCTCAGCTTCGCGCTGTTCCGCTTTCTCGTAAAGTTTCCTAATCGTTTGAGTTTTTTCTTCTAACTCCTCTCGAGCCTGCTCAATCATCTGCTCAACGGCACGACGTTCACCCTTGATCGCTGCCAACTCTTCGGTTGTGTTGTGCAAGCGACTCGACACATCTGCGATTTGCTCTTGAAAGCGACGTTCATCCTTATCTCGTTCATCCTGAGTCCGCTCCAGATCATGCTGCAATTGCCCAATCTTATTATCGGATTGTTGCATTTCAGACTCAAAACCAGACTTCATTCTTGAGAGCGCGTCTTTGGTTTGGTCTAGCTCGTTTTTCGTTTGAGCAATTTCTTCCTCTAGCGATTGTTGGTCTGCCTCGGCTTGCGCACTCGACATATCGAAGTTCGATTTGACTTCGTCGAGCGCAGCTCGAACCCGTTCGAGTTCTTCTCGTGTTGAAGATAATTCGCCGTGCGTTGCAGCTAATTCAGCCTCCGCTTTATCACTACGAGCGGTGAGCTCTGCCACATTATTTTGCAGTTCGCTGTTCTCGCTTTCGAGACCATCTTTTAGAGTTGCTGCTTCGATATGAGCGCTATCTAATTCTTCCGACTTCTTACGAAGGGCGTCTTGCAGCTCATTCTTGTCATTTTCAAGTGCTTGAACCTGATTTTCACTGTCTGACAATTTCGCGGTTGTTTCTTCTTGAAGCGCTTTGTACCTTGCAGTCTCGGCTTCTTGTCCCTCTAGTTCACGCTCTAGGTCTCCTTTGTGAAGCGACCATGACTCCTGTGCTATCTCGAACGAATCATTTCTCGATTGAAGCTCTTCTGCTGTGTCCGCTTGCTGTTGCCGTGATTCCGCGAGCTGGACTTCAAGGGCCGAATTCGCGGACGACATATCGTCAAGCGCTTGCTGAACTTGTTCGTTGTGCTGCGTTTTCTCTTCCAGAGAGGACTCTAGCTGGCCTATTTGAGCGTTAGCTTCTTCATGGTCAGCTTCTAGCTGCTCCATGGATAACTTCTCACTTTCTAATTCGTTGGACAGATGATTGAGCTGATTCTGCAGCCCCGACTTTTCTTCGGTAAGACGATCGCGATGTGCCGTTAAATCTTGTAGTGAGGCCTTGAGCTCCGCAATTTCTTCTTCGCGAATGTTTAGATTTCTCGCGAGTTCTTCGAGTCGAGCGCCGCGTTCACTGGCTTCGGCCCGAGCCGTTGCGAGATCGGTTTCGCGATTCATCAAGCGGTCTCTAGTGCCTACGAGTTCTTCAGAGATTGATGACTTTTGTTCTCTTACGTCACTCAAAGACGCCTCGAGTACGTCAATCTTACCTTCTAAACGCGCAAGATCAGCGTTCCGCTCAGCAATCGTCCCTCTGAGCTCTTCCCCTTCTGTTTGAGTTTGTTTACGAAGTTCTGTCTCACTATCGAGATTATCTTGGAGTTCCCCACATTGAGCTTCCGACGAAGCTAACGAGTTCTGTAAGCGCTCCGACTCGGCCTCAACCTCTCGAAGCATGTCTGTGGTTGTCGCGAGCTCTACGCCTATCGATTCTAATTGATTCTTAGTTGCTTCTAATTGCTCGTTAACTTCATTTCGTGCTTCTCTTTCATTTTGAAGAGACTGTTCCGTTTCAGATAGCTTGAACTGCTCATCTGCTAGTTCTTGTTCAATGCTCGCTTGTAATTCGGCGTCTGTATGGTGCTTTTCGCGAGCGAGGTGAAGTTCATGATTGAGCTGTTCAAGGTTACTTTGTAGCCCCTGAATATCTTCACTCGCTTGCGCTGACGCGAGCTCCATATTCTGCTCAAGTTCAGAAACTTTTGATTCAAATGCTCGTTTTGACTCTTCTGCATTCCGAGTCCACTCTGCTCGCTCGCTATCAAAATCTGATTTGGATTGTTCAAAAGTAGCTTCAAGTTCCGCAATATTCGCTTCGGCAGAAGCTAAATTGTTTTCGAGCTCGTTTGATTTCGATTGAAGCTCATCACGAACATCCTCTAGCGAACTTAGCTCTACGTTCAGAGAAGCGATTGTACCTTCGAAGTTTCCTTCTTTTTCGTTCCATTCAGAACGTTCAGTTTCGAAGTCACTATTCGCTTGCTCAAGTGTAGCTTCCAGTGCTGCAGTGTTTGCATCTGAAGATGCAATTGTGTTTTCGAGCTCTTCAGATTTTGCGGCAAGTTTGCTTTGCTCGCTTTCAAGCGCGCCTTGTGTGGTATTGAGCTGTTCTGTCAGCCTTTCAAGCTCGTCGTGGAGTTCAGCCTCAGCTTGATCAAAGCTGGCCTGCCTTGATTCTAAATCCTCTCGCAGACCAGATAATGCTTCGTCTTTTGCAGCTATCTCGCTTTCATGCTGCCTGATCGTTTCTACAGCAGCTTCGTTGAGCTGCGAGATGTCCTGGCGTAGGTCGACAGAACCCTGCTCTAGTTCCGCAATGTTGCTTTCAAGCTCGCTAATAAGTCGGATTTTCTCGTCTCGTTCGGCAGAAACTTCCTCATTTTTCTCGCCGGCAGCCTTTAGGTCTGCTTCGAGTTCTGCCTTCAGGTCGTCGAGGTCGGCGGCCTCGGCACCCAGCTGATCGAGCTGAGCTTCGGTCTCCATTTTGACTTTTTCAAGTTGATCGATTTGCTCTTGCAGGGATGTAATTTGCGCTTCACTATCCGCTGAGAGTTTTTCCAGATTCTCACCAAGCCCACTGATTTCGAGATCTTTGGCCGCAACGGCGTCCACCAATTCTTTTTCAAGTTCGGCAGTTCGATCGCGTTCGGCCTCTAATTCGGCGTGTAATTGCTCTATCGCATTCTTAAATTCGAGCGTTCGACGATCAAGCTCGTTACTCACTTTCTCGACGCTTTCTTGTAATTCTTGATTACGATCTTCGAGGAAACGGTTTTCTACTTCTTTTTCATCGAGTTTTTCGTTGAATCCTTGTAGTTCGTCACGCATCGCAACGAGGCGTTCTTTTGCTCGTATAATATCGTTTTCACGGCGCTTGAGTGTTTGTCGAAGCATTTCGACTTTTCCATCGCCTCGGCCACCTAGTCCGTCGAGTGAACTGAACCTGCGTGGCGGATTTGAAGCCGTTTCCTCTTTCGGTTCCGAGAGAGACTCTGAAAGCTCCGCGATGAAGCTATCATTGTCTACTGCGGATTTACTGGGTGGGGCACTCGAAGCAACTTTTTTGGCCGGCGGTAATGGCGGAGGGACGATTGTCTGCCCCTGAGGAGACAAAAGTTTTTTCAGAGGTTCACGTAGCGCGTCTTGTGGGTCGCTAGATTCCGCATCAATGGTTACATATTCGTTTGCATGATTCTCTTGCTCTTTATGGGCCGCAAAAATCTCTGGACTGGCTTCCGAGCTATAGATGATTACGGGCAAGTCTTTAGTTTCGGGCCGAGTCTTGAGCATCGCGCAATATGCGAATCCTGACTCACCTTGATTGGTCTCCGCCCTGATACAGATAGCGCTCACCTGGTCTTCCGACAGCTGCTCAATGAAGTTTGGCGAAGGCTGAAGCACGTTAGCCGTAACGCCATCGGCGCTTAGTCCAGCGGCATACGAGAGTGCCGCTTCTCGATCAAAATCAACAATCAATACATTTTTCTGAGACACGATCACTATCGACGCTAACCGGCCAACGGTGCGCGATCAATAAATCGAATGTCCATTTCCTGTGTAAACTTATATACTTACCTTTCCACACATGATTTCCGCGCATGCCAAATCTGCACATTACACGAAAACCCCTAGATTATTCGATTTGTACTGAAACAGAATCACGTTTGAAGGCTTGCCATTCAGAAACGGACTAGGTCTTCTCCCACTGGAGAAATTGGGATTTTTGAACCTGCTCCGCTTTGCAGCCTCGGTGGAAAAGCGGTAGACGTCTTCGGGATCAGAAATCCTCTCCGTACGAGTATGAAGATATTATTGGCAGGACGACGCGAAGGCACCGGACGTTTCGGTACAATTTTTCGCTGGCTCATTTTCCTTGGCCTGACCGCAGGTGTCGCAGGGTTCTTCATTGGGCTAGCTACGTATGCCGCAATGAGTGAGGGCCTCCCGGAATTTAAGAAAATCGAAGACTATCGCCCCAAGACTATCACTCGTGTTTTTGCCCAAGACGGGCAGATGATTGGGGAATTTTTTCGCGAACGAAGAGTGGTTGTTGATTATGAAAAAATTCCCCGCCGAATTGTTCAGGCTTTTCTCGCCTCCGAGGACGATAGATTTTTTGACCATGAAGGCATCGACTATGTCGGTATCCTGCGTGCGGCTTTCGCGAATCTGAAGGCCGGGCGCGTCGTTCAAGGCGGTTCTACAATTACTCAGCAGGTTGCGAAATCACTGATTGTTGAAGCAGAGGGTTACAAGCAGGGGACAGCAAAAAAACTCTCTCGGAAGATCAAGGAAGCGATTCTCGCGCGAAGACTAGAAGAAGCCTTATCCAAAGAAGATATCCTCTCGCTTTATCTTAACCAGATTTTTTTGGGGAACCACTCCTACGGAATTCAAGCGGCTGCTGAAAATTATTTCCGGAAAAATGTAGGAGCCCTCAACCTGGCTGAGATGGCATTGTTGGCCGGCCTACCCCAGGCACCTTCCAGATACTCGCCTTTCCGATATCCCGAGCGCGCTCGCAAACGCCGTATTTATGTACTGCGACGGATGAAAGAAGAGGGTTTTATTTCCGCTGAAGAACTACAGGCAGCTGAAGACACACAAATTCGCGTATACGGCGCTCCTAACACCTCCCGAGACGTGACCCCCTATTTCACAGAGCACGTGCGGCGATGGCTCATGGAACGATATGGACAGGACAAGGTGCTGAATGAAGGTTTGTCGGTATGGACAACTGTTGATGTCGAGAGATATCGCGCCGCTGAAGATGCAATTTACTCGAAGTTGCGAATGGTCGATAAACGACAAGGTTTTCGGGGGCCTCTTCTTAAACTGAAAACACAGGCCGAACAACAAAGCTTCTTAGATAAATACTCGAAAGAATTACTGCGCTTAGGACAACTTGAAGAGCTCAAGAACGACAGTTTAGTTCTAGGACTCATCACAAAAATCGATCGGAAAAAGCAACGTATTTACCTCAGGATAGGGCCTCACCGTGCACTGCTCCCACTCGCCACTATGCGATGGGCAAGAGAAGTCAATCCACAAGCTTGGTTCGAAAGTAATCTACTCACGAAAATTCCAAAGTCATTCAGTGTTGGAGACGTCGTCCACGTCCGCACAACGAACTTAGCCAATATAAAGAAGGACAAATACGCCACACCCTATCTGAAGCGCATTCCCAATCAAAAAAAGAATCCAATTCAACTCGTAGCACTAGAGCAAGCGCCCAACCTCGAAGCATCCTTACTATCTGTAGACGTAGCCAGCGGATACGTGCACGCGATGATCGGAGGATACTCATTCGAACGTAGTGAGTTCAATCGCGCGATTCAGGCCTGCAGGCAACCAGGTTCATCCTTCAAACCGATCGTATACTCAGCAGCGATTGCTCTGAATAATTGGAATGCATCAACCACCATTTTGGATGCACCTCTCGTCGCTGATGATCCAACGGCAGGTCGAAGATGGAAACCCAAAAACTTTGAGCAAAAGTTTCTCGGTGAAGTGACGATGCGAACAGCACTCAAGAATTCTATGAACGTGCCCGCGATCAAAATTATGGATGCGGTTGGTGTTAAGGAGGTAATCTCTTGGGCGCAGCAGCTTGGAATCTCGAACGAACTTCCTCCTGAGCTAGGACTCGCGCTCGGCGCAGGCTGTGTCACAATGTCAGATTTAGTGAAAGTTTACCGAGTCTTCGCAAGTTATGGCAGCCAACGAACAAGAAGATTTGTGACCCGCGTCGTCGACAGAGAGGGAACAGTTCTCTACGAGGACCCTTGGTACAAAGATCCCTGGATTAGTGCCTCTCGCAAAGCGCGAGCAGCACTAACAAAATACGGGACAAAAACGCCGAGAATCATGACCAAAGCGGAAGCCTTCCTGACCACGAGCCTCATGCGAAATGTCGTTACGGAAGGTACCGGAGTAGGCGCCCAAAAGCTCGGTGTGCCAGTTGCGGGAAAAACAGGAACGACTAACGACTCATTTGACGCATGGTTTGTAGGCTATACCAGCGATGTTGTGACAGCGGCCTGGGTTGGATACGACGATTATGTGCTTCCCATGGGACGCTATGAGCAAGGAGGACGAGCAGCCCTACCTATTTGGTTGTCGTATATGAAGAAGTCTCTAAAGGGTCAAAAAAGCCCTGATTTCGCCCCTCCTCCGGGTGTCGTTTTTGTGGAAATCGATAGAGATACCGGTAAGCTAGCTGCACCTGGAGCTCCAAATTCTGTGTCAGAAGCCTTCAAAGTTGGCGAAGCGCCGACGGAGTATGCGATAGAGGCAGGAGAGGCCAGTCTTGAAGAATTTGGCAAGGAGGATAACTTCTAGCCAGCCGCAGATCATTGTATGATGCCCTCGAAGAGTGAACAAAAACCGTGAATGATTCTTCAAACCAAGACCCGAAGAGGAATGGACTGAGACCCAAGCGACCTTCTGAATTGAGATCTCAATCTCTTCGAGGCTCTCGCCCAAGCGGCCCAGCAGTCGGCTCGGATCCTCGCGCGACATCACGTGCAAGGCCAAAAGGAGCGTCGACACCTGGTAGTCAGAGAACAAAACCTGTTTCACGAGTTCGACTGAAAGCCTTACGGACTACACCCGAAGGAAACGTCGCTCAGGTATCGGTAGAAAACGAGAATCTCATTCAAGGCAATGTAGATACCGCAGCAACACCTCTGCCAAGGATGCCCACTGAGTCCGATGTCAACGATTTACCGAAATACGGAGATGATGAGAACCAAGATGCAACGATAGCGCAACGCTCTGGCGATCTACTCAAGGAAGTGAAAAGACAACAATATGCCGAAGGAATCCTCGGAGCGAGCCAAACCCCCGATTTCGCGGACGTCGAGGATAACAGTGACAAGACTGTTGTGGGTTTTGCTCTCACCGACGAGTTGATTTCAGGTTCCTTCGACGAACCAATGATCAGCACCTCCGCGACTAATCTGCATATCGAAGAGGAGGAATCTTCTAACGACGAGAAGACCATGTTTGGCGTGGCTTTAAATTTAGAAGCCGGTACCGTCGAGCCTGTAACGCCACCTCCACTCAAACCACCCGTTCAAAACGTACGTGCTGCGACAGCGCTGCCCATACCTCCGAGCCCCCCAAGCCTTCCTCGTGAGAACGGCCTGAATATAACGGCAGATGACCCCGCTAAAGACAGACTAGACGCACAGTCTGCGCTCAATCGTAACGATACAGATGCGGGCCCTGTTTCTATCCAACCTCGAAATTCGAGTAGTGGACTCAGACCAATTCCGCTTTCAAACATCACGCCAGCAGAGATCACACCAACAGAACCAAAACCTCTTCGGTCTTCGGCAGCATCGATCAGAGGTGCGACCATTGACCGGTCTTCCATGGTTGATTTGGATCCGATCGTCCCCGCTGCATCAGATTCCGTCAGTCCTGTGGACTCGACCGCTAATGCACCTTCGGGTAGCACTGCTGGCGTTCGCTCAACACCAATTTTTGCTGCAAAATCGCCCCGCCCTGCCCGGCGCTCAGACCACGGATGGATAAAAACACTGGCTCTAAACCTCTTACCCGGCTGCATGAGCTTCGCAAGCGGCAAAGCGCCGAATGGATTCAAGCAGCTCGCGGTAGGGCTACTTGCTTTGGTCCCCGCTATGGTGGTCATCCTGACTTGGTCACAGCAAGCAAGCAGACTTGAGAATCTCGCTATCTCTCGCGCTTGGATGGTGGGACATATAACTGTAGGCTTCTTATCCGTGCTGAGCTTCGAGGCAGTCCGTTTGGTCTCTTCTTCTTATCACGATGAGATCTCATTTTTAGTCCCTCGGTGGATTTCTGTTCTGTTTGTCCCGTGTCTCTTCTTACTCCATTTCACACCTACTCTGATGGAGGCAATCCCAGCAGTCCTGGAACCGGCTTGGTACGCTGCGATGATAGGCGGAACCGTGTCCTGCCTAGCGAGTGGATGGTGCATTGTCTATGATGTCAGAAACTCAGGACCAACCGACGGGCGATTCTGGGCAGGAATCATATTTGGAGCCGGACTCTTCTTCTTTTTATTATTATTCTCCGGAATGATTAGTGTCCGAATGTTCGCCTAATTATCGTGATCACAGATCCAAAAAATCCACACGGGCGCCCACCGAGCGACCTTCCGAAACTCGAGCCAGCGCCCGCTTCCCGACTGCGTCATCGAACGGATTTTGACGTTATTGAAATTAATCTCGCGAACAAGTCACAACGGAAGAAATTCATCGAGATGACCGAGCATATCTACGAAGGAGACAAAAACTTCGTTATGCCGCTGCGCTCGCATTTGATGAAATTCTTGGATGTAAGCAATAATAAGTCACTCAAGCATTTTGAAATTAAAGCATTCATTGCGATACATCGAAACAAAGTAGTCGGCAGGATCTGTGCCCATATAGACCATGCTTATAATCGTTACCATGGCCATGATGAAACGGGTTGGTTTGGCTTTTTCGAATGCGTGAATGAACGAAAAATCGCGCATGGACTCATGACCGATGCATGCAACTGGTTGCGCTCAAAAGGATGCGCAACAGTCATTGGACCGATGAATTTTTCAACAAATCATCAATGTGGTTTATTGGTAGAAAATTTCGAAAGACCGCCCGTAATCGAAATGACTTACAATCCTCAGTACTACGAGGAAATGCTCCTCAGCTTTGGGTTTAGTAAAGCTAAAGATTTGTTCGCATGGACAATTGATGTGACGGCGTCTGACGTTGATAAAAAGATTGAGCGTATTAAACGAGTGGCCGCACGGGTAAAGACACGAAACAACGTTTCTGTTCGCACTGCAGAACTCAGCAAGTTCGAAAATGAAGTTCGTACTCTCTTCGAAATCTACAATCGCTCTTGGCAGAAGAACTGGGGTTTTGTTCCGGTGGCGGAAGATGAATTTTCGCAAATTGCAGCGGATTTACGTCCCATCTTAGAAGAAAAACTTATTCTTTTTGTCGAGGTTAACGCAAAACCTGTGGGCTTCTCGGTTACGCTGCCTGATATAAATCAGGCCTTACCAAAAGATGGTCGTTTGTTTCCGTTCGGTTGGCTGACCTTTCTGCTGAAGCGTCGTTCAATTGATTTTGCTCGACTGATGGTTCTTGGCATCGACCCTGATTACCGAAAAAAAGGTCTTGAGACACTACTCTTCTTGGAAACGATAGAGGCAACTCGAAAACTTGGTATGAAGGGCGGAGAACTTGGATGGACGCTGGAAGACAACGAACTCATCAACAACGCCATCCGTCAAATGAATGGTAAGCTAGACCGTAAATACCGCCTCTTTGGTGGCGATTTATCTTAGAGCATCGACACTACTGACCGTGAAGAATCACGACATCATCAGACTCAGAGTTTACAACAACAATCTCAGGGTTTGTGTCTTGGTTTAGGTCGGCCGCCATAGCGGACACTGGTAGATCACCCGCGTTGTAGCTGGCGAGACCAAAGGCAACATTCGTTTCACCGGTAAGCGTTAGATTGTAAAAGACCGAAACAGAATCGTTACTATCGGTTGCCGCAACGATATCTAATCGACCATCACTATTCACGTCTGCGAGGGACAGTTTTGTAATCGTGCTGGCGATGGGCACAATGTTCAGCACCTGCACAAAGTCAAAAGTTACGGGCGCAGCAGGTGATTGAGTCGTTCCTCGAATCACCGCAATACTGTCGTCAGTCTGGTTCGCAGTGATGATATCAAGAATACCATCGTCATCGACATCGCCTACTGCAACTGCCGTCGGTAAAATACTCACGTTGAATGGACCAATCGTTTGAAAAGCGAGCGGTCCGGGTGTGGTCGTTTGATTTATAAAGACAGACACCGAGTTCTGATTACCGTTCGTCACAATGATGTCGACGAGACCATCTTGGTTGATATCTTCTGCTGTAACAGCGGTTGGGTTTAGGCCCGTAGCGAAATATTGCGGTGCGACAAAGGCAACCGTGTTTCCAGCCACGGCTGTTGAATTTCTGTGAACTGCAATGCGATTGCTCGCCTGCTCGACCACGATAACATCGGAAGCTCCGTCGGTGTCGAGGTCAGCAACAGCGACCGCTACCGCATTCAAAGCGGATGTCACCGTTTGCTCATTTCCGAAGACCGCCGCTGTTCCTGGTGCAGTAGTTTCATTGAGTCGCAGAAAAAACTGTCCTTGAGTTGGGTCCAAAACGAGCAAGTCGGGCAAGTTGTCTGAATTGATGTCAGCAATGGCCATAGTTGAGGCAGAAGGAGTCGAGAACTCAAAAACCTGACGTGTTCGAAGAGTAACAGGAGAAATACCAGAACCAGAAGTTACAGCGAATACGCTCACCGATCGATCGACCTGGTCCAGCGTAATCGTATCCTGAACCCCATCTCTTGTTAGGTCGGCGACGTGCACATCGACAGGACGAGAGCGCCCCATCCGACCCGACGAAGAAACGTTATAGGCAATATTAGTATCTCCTTGAACAGTTTGATTGAGATAGCTCGTAAGTAAATCTGTATTTGAATTTAAGACCACGTAGTCAGGTAAAAAATCGTTATCGATAAAAATTTCAGCAAGGCGGGCGGGGCCTGAGTCGGTCGTAACGGTTACAGGCGCTCCGAACGTGGGAGTCACAGCAGCCGCCAAAGTCGTATTCAGCAAACTCACGAATTCATTCGTTTCCTGATTGAGAAAAGCGATATCAGGCACTGTATCTTGATTTATATCGGTAATGATTACGTCGGAAGGGTCAGCCACGGAGACAGAAGCGCTTAGATCTGTCGGTGCCGAGAAGCTTGGTGTAGCCGCACCAATCCCGGTCGTATTAAATCGAACCTCGAGCGAGTCGGCGGCTTGGCTACCTACGATTAAGTCTGGGATATTATCTCTGTTGAGATCACCCATCTCTAAGAAATAAGGGGAAGCGGAAAGTGCGAGGTTCGTTGGTGCATTGTAGATGGGAGTCTGCCCGGGTGCACCGCCGCCTTGATTCAGTGCAAACACGACTTGATTGCCAATGGGGTCTATCGAGGCGATATCCGGAACATTATCTTGATTGATATCAACAACGGAAAGGTCTGCAGCATTGGGTACACTGACTCTCACAAGAGTGGCGAAAGTGGGTACCGCAGCTTGAGCAGCCGTTGTGTTTGGAGCGACGACAACCTCGTTTCCTGAGCCCGTTGCAATCACAATGTCAAGGTTTGCGTCTTGATTGACGTCGACGATTCTTACGGACTGAGGTTGCCCGCCAACCGTTATCGTTGAAACGGAGAATGTGAAAACACCCGGCGCGGGCGAAGTGTTGAGTAAAACAGTCACTGTTCCGTCTCCTTGGTTTGCTATCGCCAGATCTTCTAATCCATCTTGGTTTAAGTCTCCTCCTATCACCTCAACCGGTGTATCTCCGACCGCAATCTCTATTCTCTGTCCCCAGTCTGGAGCTTGACTTGGTAGTATTGTGAGTCGGTCGTTACGCCGATTTACCGTGACCACATCATTCAGCCCATCTGCGTCAAGATCAGCTGCCGCTAGGCTAGAGACGTCAGCGATTCCCGTCAGCGCTTGGGTAGTGACGTTGTAAAGCTGTCTCTGAACTACATTGAGAGTCACTGTACCCGTATCTTCGCCTCCGTTATCGTCCCTCATGGTATAGGTGAAGGTCTCTGTCCCTAAAAATCCGGGATTCGGCGTGTATTCAAGTTCATTATTTATATTTACAATGCTTCCGTTAGTGACCCCGATAACCGAAACGAAGGTCAAAGGGTCTAGGTCCGGCGAATCATCATTCGCCAGGACATCAAGCAGTCTCGTTGTATTTTGGAGTACAATGAATTGATCATCGGCGACAACTGGTGGTGCATTGACGTTCACCGTCACATTGGCTGTTGCGAAACCTCCGCGAGAGTCCGTCACCGTATATGTGAAGGCATCAGGACCAAAATATCCGGTATTGGATGTGTATATAACCTCAGTTGTCCCGGAGATCGCTACGGTTCCATTTAGTGGCTGAGTTACGCTAGATACCGTCAGCGAATCAGTAACATCAAGATCGTTATCATTGGCTAAAACAGAGACGGTGAATGGCTGTTCCATTTGAACCAATACATCGTCGTCGACGGCAACAGGAGGAGAATTAACACTCACTGAAACAGAGGCTTGGGCAGAGCCACCAAAATTGTCTTGAATCGTATAATCAAAAGCAACTTCACCGAAAAAGCCTGTGGGCGGCTGGTAGAGAACGACGTCTCCTGCAGTGCTGCTCACCGTCCCTTGGGCTGGCTGCGTCAGACCACTTGCTACAATCGAAAGTGAATCCGCGAATAGTCCGTTTTGTGAGTCCGCGTCGGTGTCATTTGCAAGGACATCGAGTCGCGTCAATTGATCTAGCTGGACGATAAAAGTGTCGTTATTTGCAACAGGCGCTGCGTTGACTCGAATCGTTACGGTTCCAGTTGCATTGCTGGAGCCATCGGTAATGACATATACAAATGTATCAACGCCAGTGAAATTGTTATTGGGTGTATAACGTAAACCATTCGACTCCTGCGTTACACTGCCATTGAGTGGAGTCACGAAAGATACGATGCTGAGTGGCTCATTTTCTGGGTCTAAGTCATTGCTTAGAACGTCAATAAGCACAGAAGTATTTACCTGAGTGAAGGCTTGATCTCTTACAGCAGTTGTCTGGCCATTCACCACCACTGAAACAGTCGCGGAGTCTCGGCCTCCACGAGCGTCTAAGATTGTATATGTGAAATTCTCTGTTCCGAAGTAGGCCGGATTAGGCGCATACGTAAGCGTACCGTTTCCGTTGTCCGTGATCGTCCCGGTAAACACTTGCTGAAATGACTCAATTTGGAAAGTGTCTTCAGGATCGGAATCGTTCGCTAATACATTAAGCACCACCGCCGTCGACTGCTGAGTTGCAAAACTATCGTCTAGCGCTATCGGCCGGCTGTTCACCGTAATATTTACATTGGCGGTCGCTGTCCCCTGGCGACCATCATTGACTGTATAGATAAATGTATCGTTCCCAAAGAAGCCAGCATTTGGCGTATAGGTCACTGTACCTGAAGGGTTGACATCGACTCGTCCATTCGCTCCGGGCCGCGTAGTTGCTACGCTCAAAACATCGTTGTCTTCGTCGCTATCATTCGCAAGAACATCTATCGTCACAGAAGTATCCTGTTGAGTAAGCGCGGCATCTTGATTAGCAATTGGAGTAGTATTGACAGTAACATTTATTGTTGCCTGTGCTCTTCCTCCGCGGGCATCTTCAGCCGTATAGGCAAAGCTCACAATTCCACTGAAGTTTTGTTCTGGGCTAAATATCACGATGTTGTTCGAAGCGATGGTCGCTGTCCCGGAGGGCGGCGTTTGAATTTCAACAACCGAAAGCGAGTCCATTTCAGGATCTGTATCATTCGATAGGACATTGATGTTCAATGGTCGATTGACTGCAGTATAGACATCGTCGTTCACAACATCTGGTCGACCATTCACCGTTACCGTTACAGTGCCTGTTGAGACATTTAGGTTGCCGTCGCTTATGGTATAGAAAAATTCGTCTACTCCAATAAAGCCGGAATTAGGCGTGTAAAGAACCGTTTGGTCACTGACAGCCCTAACCGACCCATTGACGGGCTGAAACAGGCTCGCAATCGACAGGGTATCCATTTCAGGATCACTATCATTGAGTAATGGATTGATTTCGATAGGAATGTCTTCTTGGCTCAGAACATTATCTTGAGCCGCAATCGGTGGAGAACTGACTCGCACTGTGACCGTTGCGGTACTTGTACCTCCCCGAGGGTCGGTCACGATATACTGAAACGTTTCGTTACCCCGGAAGCCAACAGGAGCTGTATATGAAATTTGCTCGCCTACAATACGAGCTTCGCCACCATGATCTCCAAGAACGTTGACAAGTGTAAGTTCTTCTCCATCGGGATCCTGGTCATTTTCGAGAACAGGTAGTAGCGTGGCTCCAGAAATCGCAACCGCATAGACATCGTTATTGGTCACGGGTCTGCCGTTAACGTTTATGTGGACGTAAGCGGAGGTTTGTAATTTTTGGGAGTCTTCGATGGTATATGCAAAACTTGCATTCCCAAAAAACTCCGCATTGGGAGTAAACAAAACTTCGTTCATCCGGATTTCAGTGCTTCCTGCTTCGGTATCATCAACTGCGATTACAGTCAGTGCGTTACCCTCTGGGTCGCTATCATTCAGGAGCACAGGAACTAATACTGAGACACCTTGTTGAGTTGTCGCTGTATCCGTCAGAGCGACAGGTAACGCGTTCGCAGCAACAACCGTAACTCTTACCGTTGCCGACGACGTCCCCCCTCGCCCGTCAGATGCGGTGTATTCAAAAGTACTTAATCCGGGCTCAGCTGGTGCTGTAAAAAGTATCGAAGACGAGTCTGCTGTCGCTGCGGAACCACTCAGCGGCTGGGAAAAAGAGGCCACACTAAGTTCGTCTCCGTCAGGGTCTGAATCATTCGCAACTACATCAAAAATCGTTTTGCTGTTAACCTCGACAGTATATTCGTCATCCGTAGACGAAGGTTCAAGATTCTCAATGAAACCAACATCTGGACGAAAGGTTTCGGGATTATCGAGACAGGCAAAGAGTAGTGGAGCAAGGATAGAAATCGATAAATTCCGAAGACCGATATTCATGGTCTTCTTATAGCACTTTATCTAACCTTTACTAAGTCCTTCGAGGACAAAGCACGCGATCGCTAAAGCCATGCAGTAGACCGAAAACCAGTGCAGCCGATTCCGGCCTACGACTAATTTGAGGAGAGCGATGGATAGCAACCCGCTGATGACGCTGGAAACAAATGCGACCAAAATCGGGCCCCAGCCAATCACCGAAATGAGATGTGAAAAACCACCATCAAGAGCATCTTTCGCTGCTGCAGCGGCAATGAGTGGTAGACCAACCAAAAAAGAGTAGGAAACAGCCAAGGCGGAGCTCATTCCGCCAAGTAAACCGCCAGCGACAGTCGATCCACTTCGACTCACACCGGGGAGCAAAGCGAGAACCTGAAATAAACCAACATAGACGGCCTGCTTTCTCGTAACTGAATTGAGTAGCTCGTCGGGCAATTGGTTGGTTTCAACAAGAGTACGCCGACGGCTGACTACCTGCGCAAAGTAAAGAAGTATAGCAGTGTAAACGTAACAGACGCCGACGCCGAAGTAGCTCTCTCCAACGCTGTGAACCACCGAACGACCGAACAATCCCGCTAATCCGGCTGGGACAATGCTTATCGCCATAACCATATAGAAATTTATGCCTTTGCGAATCGCTGCAATAATGTCTGGAAAAAAAGCGATTCCAATGGCGATAAGTGTTGCTCCGTGTAGAAGAACATCGAAGGGCATTTCCAACTCAGGAGGAATCGCGCCGAGGCCTAAACGGTGCGCGATCTTTAGGTGACCAGAGCTCGAAACAGGTAAAAACTCGGTTACGCCTTGGATCAGCCCATAACAAGTAGCTTCAAAATATCCTAACTCTGCGACCTGAGGTGCGGCTTCCATCGGGTGTTTCATACATTGCCGTTAGGTTAAGCTCCAGCGTCAGGTTTACGAGAACGAATGAATATCGAGACGGAGACATACTGTTTTGGTATGTATAAATTATGGCTGAATTTTCATCCTCAAACGTGCCCACTTATTCGGCGGAAATTCGGAGAAACTCAGCTGGCGAAATAGAACTCGCAAAATGCAATGAATTCATGTGTTTACCTCGCAACATTTGCGAGAAATCGCCCAAAACCCCTATGGTATGGCAATCCCATGAACACAATGTAACGGGAACGGACTTAGTCCTCATCGAGGTTGAGACTGAAAAACATGCGGGGTCATCGGCGACCATCGGAGACTGGCTACAAAAGTGGAGAGATTTTGAGTTTGCCATTTCTCCCCTCGCGCACTGGGTTTTGCATCATTGGCCAGTAGATAAGCATGAAGCTCATTGGCCAAAAGGAGAAATCCACAACGAAGCAATTCCGGGCTTCACACAAATTCCATTACTCAGTCCGACCTTGCCTCCTGCCAAACATACCAACGCCTATCTCGTTGGAGACGACTCTTTTGTTGTCGTGGATCCGGCTACATACGAAGACACCGAGAGAGCAAAACTGCGTCGCCTCATCGATGCGCGGCTGGAGTCGGGGGCTCAATTATCCGCAATTGTACTGACTCATCATCATGCTGATCACTACGGCGCTGCACAATGGCTAAAGGGGCATTATAATCGTCCAATTGTCGCACACCCGGTGACGCGAGATTTACTCCGAGATCGAGTCCCGATTGAAAAAACCTTGGATGAAGGCGACTGCATCGACCTTGGTAAGGACCGATTTGGTCGACCATTTGGGCTCGAAGTGTATTTTACACCTGGGCACGCTCCCGGGCACATCGTGTTGGCTGATTTGCGACCAAAATCAAAAGCAATGGTTGTCGGTGACATGGTCGCAGCGGTGGGAACCATCATTGTTGACCCAGATGAGGGGGACATGAGCGACTACATGAACCAGCTCAAAAGATTGAAGCAAATGTATCCTTCCTGTCTTTTTCCAGCACATGGCCCACCCATTCCTAATGGTCCGAAAAAATTGCAACAATATCTTCGCCATCGACAAGCAAGAGAAGATCTGGTCCTTTCGGCCGTTGAGTACCTGAGTCCGGCAAATCTTGAGACGATTGTGAGCGACGCATACAGAGATACACCTAAGCAGCTTCACCCCTTAGCCCAGCGGTCTTGCTTAGCCCATCTGAACAAGCTCAAAAAAGAAGGAAAAATATCAATGCAATCCGATGTTTATATCAAAAAGGACGAAAAGTACGCATAGAACGAAGGACAAGCAGCGGCGGTGTAGAGGGTTTTATCGGTAGAACCGAAATTACCAACAAATCTTGCCGGAAACGGATGACATTCTGAGTTTTGGTCGTTAGGTTCCCGGCCCGTACGGGACCACCATGGCGGCAACTGAAACAAAAACAACTCCGATACAACAAACTTTCACTTATCTCAGAGAGATCTCGGCTTTTCTTCTGCTTGGGACGATCATCGCTTTGATTTGGTCAAACGTAGACAATGAAGGTTACGCCGCCGCTTTTCATAAGAAGAACTTCCTGCATAATCACTACAATCTTCTCAATTTCATCGTGAACGATATTTTTATGGTTCTCTTCTTCGGAGTCGCGGCGAAGGAAATCATGGAGAGCTTTCTTCCCGGAGGCGCGCTTTCAAGCGTCAAAAAAGCTTCGATGCCCGTCATTGCTACGATAGGCGGTGTATTCGGCCCCATCGGCGTGTTCTTTTTACTGCGCGCGATTTACGAACCGAGCCCCGATATATTCAGTGCCTGGGCGGTTCCTACGGCCACTGACATCGCATATGCGTGGTTATTTGCCGGTCTAATCTTCGGACGTCAGCACGCAGCAGTATTACTGCTGCTCGTTATCGCAGTTCTCGACGATATGGTCGGAATGGTAATCATCGCGGTTTTCTACACCTCAGATGTTTCCCCGCAATGGCTTGGGCTTGTGCTCGTAGGTATGGTCATTTGTGAGATCCTTCGCCGAAAAGGGGTCAAGACGTTTTGGGCGTACTTTCTGCTAGGAACGCCACTATGCTGGTTCGGATTATATCTCACGGGCGTACATCCAGCGCTTGCGATGGTACCTGTCGTTCCGTTTATGCCGCATGCAGAACGAGACAGCGGGTTGTTTGCCAATACCGATAACCTTCACGATACCATGAATGAGTTTGAGCATTTCTTCAAACCTATCGTTGATGTCGGACTCTTTTCGTTCGGTTTGGCAAACGCTGGAGTTGTACTCAATATAGACTCAATCACGGGCCAACCAACCTGGATTATCTTTGGGGCACTTCTTATCGGCAAATCGGTAGGCATTGTCTTTTTCACGCTCGTTGGGCAACTATTAGGCCTCAGTCTGCCAGCCGGGATGGGCCTAAAGGACGCACTCGTGATTGGAACGGTCGCAGCGGTCGGCTTTACGGTTGCACTTTTTGTCACCAGCGTTGCGCTCACCAATGGTGTTTCACCTGAGGCTGCTTTAGAATACGCGAAATTTGGGACCGCAGACATGCTGAGACTGGGCGCGCTACTAAGCTTCGCAGCAGGTCCCATCGCATGGGCCTTCGCAAAAATTCTTAAAGTCGGCCGTTATGCCCAAACGGCCTAGTCTATCCGGGCGATAATTCCATTGATTATACACCGATGAACTAACATTCCCGGTCCAAATTGCGTTAGCATAGGGACGAAATGCTCTCGACGGTCAGCCTCACGGCATTAAGTGTTCTGTTCGCATCTGCCACTCCGGAGCTTTTGGTAATGCCACCAAAGCCCGATGGAATTCCGGAAATCCAGGCAATACAAGCGTGGGAAACGATTACCCAAGAATTCAACAAGCAAAAAGGTAGCCTGAAAATCAGCACCTCGCTGCAAAGCAGCGCCCAAGGCATCCTTTTAGGAATGGGTAAAAAAACGTCTTGGAATTGCGGATTTCGAGTAAAGTGTCTGGCTAATCTTGGAGAGGACCTCGACGCACAATACCTCGTTGCAGGCAAAATTTCCGACGAGAACATGACCATGATCATTGTAGATGTCAGACAAAAGAAACGTCTTCTGCGGGTTAGAACGGGAAAAAAGGTCTCAAAGAAAACTTTCGACGAAAAGATAAAGCTCATTGCAAAAGCACTGGCCCGCGGATTCAAGCGCAAGACGCAAGCGCCGACTACCCGGAAAGCCATCGCAAAAAAGAAACGAAGAAAATCAAAAAAAACCAGTGCATCCACCGCCAAGAAAGCAGAGATCGTTGCGAAACCTGAGATAAAGAAACCGACCTTGCAGCCCTCGGAACTTGCAGCTCAGACAACAGCCGAAAAGGAGGTTCAAACAAACTCTGCTCCCGCACCGGAAATCAAGATTACAGAACAACTGGGAAGTCTCGATGGCCTTGTTCGCTTTCGACCCGGTGTGCTTACGAATGTCACGTCGGTAACCGTCGATGGGCAAAGCATTGCAGTTCGAGAAGACGGCTCTGCGGTATGGATTGGCCCTGCAGGATTGCATAATCTTGTTGTGAAGAGAAACGATGGCTTCGTCGCAAGAGCGGAATTTACTCTAGATCCTCGTCAACAGTTTGAACCCAAACTTACTTGGGAAGAAGACCTTGCCGCTATCCCAATGCAAGATTTTGAAAGCTACCGAGAAAAAAAAGAAAACTGGCAACAGTGGTGGTTCTGGGCTTCTATAGGCGGTGCGCTGATCGCTGGGAGCGTAACCGCCGGACTTCTACTTGACGGTGACGTTTTATCAGGAGGGCCTGATGTGGCAGGGCCTACTGGAACAGTCTCGGGGACTTACTAATGAAGCAACGACAACGTGTTCAACTGCTGACTCTGATAGGCATTAGTAGTCTCAGTCTACATTGTGGGTTCTCAGGCTCGGACACCGGCGGTGTCACAGCTTCACTACAATATGAGGGCAGGCAGAATCAAACTATCCAACAGGGGCTTCGTGTCGCAGCCCCACCACCGGAAATTGATCGATTGCTCATTAGCGTACTCTCTGTTCAAGGGTCGACATTAGCAGCTGTAGAACTCACGATTGATGGCACTGGTCAAAACCAATTATTGAGAGAAGGAGGTTCCTGGCAAATCTCTGAGGTTCCAGTGGGAATTGACCATATTTTGGTAGCACAGGCATTTTTTGGCATCCGCGAAGCTGATGCAAGCCAGCATGGCAGACTGGCTTTCGAAGGACGACGCCAAAATATTCGGGTCGAATCCGGCAAAATTACAGATGCAGGAGTTCTCACCCTGACGCGAACCCAAACTGCTCGTATTCCGCGACTGGACTATGATGCCCCCGAACCCATTCCGGGTTTATCAATTTCATCAAGCCCTGAAGGTAACGGGCTTCTTATAAGCGGCACACCTTCGAGAGATTCAGACTTTGCAGGCGCGATCATCGCAATCAGTAGTTCAACCATCGCGCGAGCCGGCCTCTTGACCAGAGGTTCTAGCATCGCTGTTGGCAGAACTCTGCCCGGTCAAACCAATATTCTAGTCAGAGCCATCTATCACGCACCATGGGATACGCCTCTGGAGATTTCTGGACTTACAGACGAAACAAACTATCAGGTGTATGCGTATGCTTTTGACCGAGACTTTTCTGGCCAGCCACTCAATTTTGCTGAGCCTGTCATGCGCGAGGGTACGCCCAGAGACACCACACCGCCGGGTCCGGTCGAAGATATCACAGTCACAGCGAGTGTCGCCGGACGGTTTCAAGTCGTTTTCCGTAGCTCGGGAGAGGACGGAACAATCGGTCAGGTTGCCGGTTACCAAATTCGCGTAGATCTCGAGCGTGCTCGGCTACGAGACACCGAGAACTTCCCCCGCTTGACCGAAATTACACCTCCCGAACCTGTAATGCCTGGCGAGACAACGACGATCACTGCGAAATTTGAAGATCTTTTCGTCAGCGCGACGGATGACTTTAGTGTTGGAATTCGAGCATTCGATGCGGCCGGAAATCTAGGCCCGATAGCAGTCACCGATTACACTCTGTCAGCTACGATTAGTCCGTCGATTCTTCAAATCAATCCCGCCATAGGACTGGCTGGGCAAACGATAACCGTTACTGGAACTCGATTTGGGATCTCCGCAGGTAGGATCGAGCTTCGACAAGACGCAGATGTAACGCCAAAGACGCTAACGCTTCCAGTCGAAGCTTGGTCGGATCAACAAGTAACCTTCTCACTACCGCAAGAAGCTCTCAGTGGAGTTTTATCGTTGATTAGACAAGATGGCCGAGGGGTCATTAATCAATACCTAGCAATTGTCAGAGAGCTGGACACCGACCTGCCGCAATTGCTTACGCCTTTTGGATATAGGGGAGTAACAGTTGCGACAGGCACACAATTCAGCGCCCTATTTTCAGCCAGACCGGTCCCAGGCGTTCTTGGCTCTTTTGAAATTGACGTTGAACAGGTCATTAACGGCCGGCTTCAAGGCACCCGATATGAGACCTACCTGCAAACAGCAGCATTATCTGCGGTTGGTGCATCGGCAGATCCCGCCTCAGGGCAGTTCGTGTATGTGGCAGCTACACAAGGCCAAAGCAATCTCAATGCGTGGCTCATTTCAAGCTCAACATCGTCACCCAATAACGTGCGTCGCCTGAACGTAGCCAGCGAACCCAATATCGACAGCCTGAGTTTGAATCTTTTAGACACTAGCGGCAACACACTGCCGGCGGTGCTCGCAACAGCAGCCAATGGGCAGATCAAGATTTTCCAAAGCAATGACCTGAGAAGCTCCTCTTTCGTTGAAGGACCTACAGTTACATCTACTCCAGCCATTGCAAAATTCGTCACACTCCGTCGACGCCAAGAAGGCGGAGCATTTCAATATTTGATGACCTACAGGGAGGGTGGAAGCCTAGACGGGCGCTTAGTCATCCAAACCGCAAACGGACAAGGCAATGGACCGATACAATTCAACCGTCCCAATTTTACAGAACGTCCTCGCATTGGCGAAGAAAGTAGAATTCTCGACGTTCCCGGCTTAGGTTTTGTCATCGCTTACGAAGAACAACAAATCGGTGGAAGGAATGATGTCCGACTGCTTGCTCTAAGTGAGTATAGCAGTGTGGGATTTGCACCTTTCGCAGAATCTAATCTTAATCGCCGCCTCCATGACGTTGGTTTAGTTACCCGTAACGGAGCACCTTTTATTGCGGTCCTTTTTTCTACAGTAACTGGTGGTCATAGACTTCATTATGCTGAGATTGATCCAAACGACCTGGTCGCTAACGGAAGAGGGAGCTACGGCGCCATTGACCTTGGTTTATGGGCAGACCCACTAGGAACTATTCGGCCACAAGGAAGATTGAGTTGTGCAGAAGGTTTGCAGTCCATCTGCACAATCGTTTGGGCAGGCTATTCGTCGCAAGACAATGCAATGTTTATCCGGCGGTAACGGCAGTATTAGCCAAAATTAATGCCCTGTGCGAGGGGAAGCTCCTTGCTCCAATTAATCGTGCAGGTTTGACGACGCATGTATTGCTTCCAACTATCAGAGCCTGCTTCACGGCCACCACCGGTCTCTTTTTCACCACCAAAGGCGCCGCCAATTTCTGCTCCAGAAGTTCCAATATTTACATTCGCTATCCCGCAATCAGAACCTGTCGCACTCAAGAATTTCTCCGCAGAAAGTACATTTGTCGTGAAGATGGCCGAAGAAAGACCCTGCGGTACACCGTTTTGAATTCGTATAGCTTCATCAAGATCCTCAAATTCCATAATGTATAAAATAGGCGCAAACGTTTCATCCTTGACTACCGGCATGTCAGGCGTAGCACGTACGATCGTTGGCTCTACAAAATGGCCTGGTCGCTCAACTCGATTTCCACCATAGAGAACTTCGCCGCCCTGCTCTTTCGCGGCTTCAAGTGCACTCATCATTGATGCAACAGCTTCCTCATTGACAAGAGGCCCCATGAGTGTGCCGGCATCGAGGGGGTCACCAATAGGAACAGTTGCATAAGCCTTCACCAATCGTTCGGTGAGTTCGTTGACCACACTCTTGTGAGCGATAATTCTGCGAGTAGTTGTGCAACGCTGACCGGCTGTCCCGACCGCGCCAAACAAAATACCACGCGTCGCAAGCTCAAGGTCTGCATCTTCCATTACGACCATGGCGTTATTACCACCGAGTTCGAGGATTGTTTTACCAAAACGTTGGCTCACGACTTCCGCTACTCTTCGTCCCATACGACAAGAGCCGGTCGCGCTTACGACAGGGAGCCGACAATCAGCGAGCATTTTTTCACCGACATCTTCAACCGTGCCAAGGGCCATAGTCATGACCCCCGGAAAGCCATTCGCAACGAAAACGTCGTGCGCAATTTTCTGTGTCGCGACTGACACCAGTGGTGTGATCGGTGAAGGCTTCCAAATCATAGAGTCGCCGCACACCGCCGCAATTGCGGAATTCCAATTCCACACTGCAACAGGGAAATTAAAAGCAGAGATAATTCCAACAACACCCATCGGATGCCATTGCTCGTACATTCGATGTCCGGGACGTTCAGAATGCATTGTTTTTCCATAGAGCTGACGAGAGAGTCCGACAGCAAAATCGCAAATGTCGATCATTTCCTGAACTTCGCCTTCTCCCTCTGCGCGAATCTTACCCATCTCTAATGAGACAAGTGCTCCTAGGGCTTCCTTTTTCGCGCGCAGAGCTTCGCCGAGCTGACGAATGACTTCTCCACGTTGAGGAGCGGGAACTTGGCGCCATTTTTCAAAAGCGGCGAGAGCATCGTTGACAATCACCTCATATTCTTTTGTTCCTGCCTGAACTACAGTTCCCAACGCTTCGCCAGTTGCTGGGTTGTAGCTCACCACTTCCGGGCCACTAGGATCCGCAATCCAATCGGCGCCACAAGCGCCTGAGTTTTTTTCTTGGAGACCAAGTTCAGTCAATACTGCGTGCATGAGCAGGCGAGTAACACAGCTTCGGGATTGCGTGCAGGGTCTTATTTCGAAAAGCTAAAATCCGCACTGGCTTTCGTTGGCCGCAATGCAAACCTCAACGGTGTCTGATTCCCTAGTCAGCAGCCATGTAGTCAAACCTGCGCCGATTATGCTGACGCCTACACCCGTCCATAATAGGATTTGACCCAACGGAGTTTTGTCAGATTTCGCTTCAAGTTCAATTTTGATGCGCTGCGTCTGACCAGGTGCGAGCTCGACGTCCTGACTCTGCGTTGTATACCCTGGCATGCTCACCACTACGCGATGCAGCCCGGCGGGTAAATTTCTCACCTTGCAGGGAGAAACACAGATCTCATCGTCAATGAGAACTTCGGAATTACTCGGCTCGGCGGCAACAATAATATTTCCCAAGCGTCCCCAACTGTGGTCCGCGAATGCCTTAGGCAGCAATTGCGTGAGACCAATGAGGGGCTCGGTGCCTTGCGGGACCATTTCCGAAACAACAACTTCTTCCTCTTGCTTCTTAAGAGCAGACTTTATTTCGATAAGTCTGAGCCCAACGGCAAACTCGTCTCCAAGTCTATCAAGAGCAACTGTGAGTAACCATTCGGCGTCTGTGCGTGACTCACGCATTTTCCGAGCGAAACACTGTGAGTTTCCAGCGCAATCCCGAACGACTTCTTGTTTGAGAGATTGGGAAAAGACGTCTAGGCTTGTGACACGAAAAGCCGAATTCTCTTCAATTGCTCGACGACATGCGACATAAATTTCGGAACTCGCGATGCCAAGCTGAGGTGCAGGCAAAACGAGGATGGCAAGGTTCCTGTCAGAGCTTTGAGCGCTCGATCCTAATACGGGCATCAATAAAAGCGCGAGACAAAGTGTTCTAAAAAACCTCACCAGGGAAAGAGTATCCGTTTATGGCTCCATCGTCGACTCCATTTACAGCTCGTCTTTCAACTTTTCTAAATATCCTACAAACCCTGATACCAAAAAGACAAAACGAAGAAGTGAAGCAGTGTTATGATAGAGACGGTATGTTTCCAACAGACATCGCTCGTCTTTGGTTCTTTCACTCGATACGTCGCTCTTTCGTTGGCCGAGCAAGAAGAGAAGTCCAATCGAGCTACGCTTGGCGATTATTCTTACCTGCTCTATTGATGTCGTGCACTCCGTTGAAGGAAACCGTATTTATCGATGTAGCTCAGATCAACTCAGATATCGTCTTCGTATTCGTCTCAGAAGCTGACAACTCTAACGTCAAATTACTTAGTGATACTCCTAGAGTCGTAGCTGAGCTTGGAAATACACCTCTTCTTAAGCTCGAAACCGAAACACCTCACGATAAGGTTCTATTGCTAGGGCTAAAGAAGGATCAAATAACAGCGCTTGAACCGCTCACCGATTTTAATAAGCTTTCCCTTAGCCAGCTTAATCCATCCTCTTTTGATGAACTTCCCGAACGAGATATTTCCGTCAAAACACTTCCCGCCAATGCCTCTTTACAACAAATAGACAAGACGGGAGGCAAACTTACGGACAGTGATATTTTAGCTCGTGAGAGCATTCTCTCTCGTTATGAAATACATTTACCTATCGACCTCGACCGATGCCGCAATGATAGGCGCGAAAGACTCGAAGTGTTCTTCGACCCTCCAGATAATTGCCGAAAAGACTATTTAGACATTCTCTCTTTCGACAGCCAACGGTTTGTAGCAATCTCATCAAAACATGCACAGATCTTCGATAAAGACGAACAGCCGTCTTGTGAAAGCGCAAGCACTACGAGTACAAGCTCTGTTCAAAAAATTATTCGTCTTCACAGCAGCAAGACCCACGCCGCAGTTGGAACTAAGCAGGCAAATGATGGTAGTCGATTATTCGTATCCGTATCTGAAATCAATGAAGGAGAACTTACGGTAACCTCGGAAATCATCGAACGACGTCTATACCCCGATGGATTTTCGCCAATAGTATCTAAGCAAAGGTTTTCGAGAACAAACGCAGGATTCCAAAATTTTACGGGCGAAGCAGAACAAGTCACAATCGACGAACAAGATCATGTATTTATACTTTATGAATCTGGACTCATTGCAGAAAAACCCAGCAGAAACGAAAGTTATCATCTGACCGAAACAACGGAACTAAGTAACAACGTCGACGACAGAGGGAAAAAGCATTTTCAGCTTACGAGGAACGATGCAGTTCCTCATCTCATGACCAGGACAAATTTTATACACTACGGAACTCTGGGTAAAGATTCGTGGAACTCGTTCGCACTTGATCGACTCGGTTCGGATATTCGCCCTTGGGATACGGCAGTAGGCAGAGACGGAAACATTTATTTTGCCGCCAATGACAACGGGCAAGGATGGATATTCACGCATAGATTCGAAAAAAAGTTGCTTGAAGAAATTCGAATCCGATATCCCCTACGGATAGGGTCTTGCTTCGTCAATGGGCGGCTAAAACGTATTCGAAGAATAAGAAGCACAAGAGACTCTATTTATGCCCTCGCGTCCTGTAACATGCTGATTCGGATAAGAAAAAAAGACCTCTGCCAGTCATTCTTTCATCTCGAAGAAGGCGATTCGTTTGAGTTTAGCCAAGATGACCTACGAGGACTGACAATTCTTGAAGAAGAGCTATATACTACAAATCGAGATGGGAGAATTCACCGAGTAGACCTCCAGAATTTCGACGCGGAATTAGAGTCGAAGCGAGGTAACTAACCGAAAATCAGCATGGATAGCGTACAATCAAAGCTTGCAGCTTTGGCGATATTTTTTGGGCTTGCGATAGTTTCGACAAACTCATGCCGATTGAATCCAACGTTATTTTTATCCGTACAAGATATCGACTCTGACTACTTTTTCGTGATTACAGCGACGGAAGGCCTCTCAAAGCTCGATGTGGTCAATGATGTTGCAAGGGTTCGCTCAGAAAGCAAACAACCTTTGATTCGCTTTAATCTCCCGCAACGAAACGTCGACATAATCATCATCGGAATACAGAAAAATGTTCTGAACAAACGCTTCCCATCTTTTGACGGGTCTTCGGTACAAGAACTTCAATTGATTGACAAAAGTGATATCCCTCTAGCTCCACAAGATGTGATTTACGCCGAAATCGTCGACCTTGTTCGCGTATTTCAACCTATTCAAGCCTCCTCCAAGATAGAAGAGGCTTCGGACGCTCTCTTAGCGACCATCGGTCAAAAATTTGCTCTCGCAGTCCCGCAAAATGCGGACCGCTGTCGCAATGAATCTCAAGAGAGGCTTTCACACATTTTGCCCTCAAATAAAGAAAACGACTGCGGACTTCCAGATTATATTTATGTTCAAGGGCTCGACTCTTCTCGTTTTGTGGCAGCGACAAAGCGAATAATGCATTTGTACGACATCTCCGGCACTCGTACCTGTGCAGATTTTTCAGTGACCACAAGCAGCAACAGTCTGTCGTTTCCTGATGCTAAATTTATTGCCGTAAGCACAACGCAATTACCTGACAGCCAAGAGCCTCATTTTCTCGCCGCTGCCGTCGCTGAAGAGTTTGCTTCAGAGGAAGATAAGCGACAAGTTATCCCATCGAGGTTTCGTCTTCAGACTTTGACCATATCTCCCAATGGATTCAACTCTGAAACCGAGACTTACTATGTCGATGCGGAAAAAATAAAGACTATCGTCACTGATAGATGCCCGCGCGCACAAGCAACGGGCAATCCCAGAATTGTCGAAGTGACAATCGACCACACCAATCGAGTAAGTTTGGCAATGTCAAATGGAACAATTGCTTACCTTGATTACAACGCCGAAGATTTTAATTACGCCGTAATTTGTGACTTCAGTCAGTACGCAGTCGACTGGCTGCTTGAGGTGTCACACATTAATTCAAGACCGACGGACGCTATGAATTATTTTATTGGCACGGATAACAAAGAAGGCTTTGCATATTCTCTAACGATTCCTTCGGATAGTTCGGATGAAACGCAGTATTACGTCGACCCCGGACAACAACTGGCAATTCGGGCCAGTTATTACGATGAACATCTAGACCCTCCGCGTTTTATTGCCGTCGGCGAAGGCCAATTCTCAACGGAAGCGTCCGTAAAAGACCGTGCGCTAATCCTTGAACAAAGTTTAAGTCGTGATACGCTTGTACCCATCGTTACACAGTTCCCTCGTCGAATAGAAAACTGTATGACAAACGGTTATCTTACCAAAATATTAAAAATCGAGGGAAACGAAAAGGCGTACTTTTTGCTGCCAAAATGTAATGGAATCGTCCGAATGCGACGAGAGGACCGGTGCTCGATGCTATTAAAGTCTCCGGATTTTCAAGAAACCTTTGTTTCTGACGGACGTAATTTTCGAGACATCGCTCTAGTAAACGACGTACTTGTGGCTGTTGGAGATGATGGTCTTGTTGCAACTATATCTCTTCAAGATATTGATAACTTCTACTAGAAATCTCTCTTTACATTCTTCTCATTTAGTCTTGCATCGAGTTGATTGATCTGTTGTTCAAGGACTGTGTCTGCGGAAAAAGCTAATATCATCGAATTGTTCAAAGCAGCGGTTCTGAAAATAGAGAAGAAAGATCTCGGACCCGTAAGTGAAGAATCGCATCTGGCTTCGTTTGGGTTCGACTCTGTCACTACGATGGAAATACTTGCTGAACTAGAAGACGAACTTTCTATAGAATTTCCGGAGGAGGAATTAGGCAACTTAGAGACTCTGGGAGATTTGGCGCATCTAACAGAACACCTTCTCGGTTAGGCGACCGGTTTATTATTCACCCTGCACGTGAACAATGAGCTTTCTTTGGTTTGGAGCCGCACGGTGTTCCCACAAAAACAATCCTTGCCAGGTTCCTAAGCAAAGTTTTGCATCACGGACGGGGATACTGAGTGAGGTAGCAGTCAATAAGGAACGGACGTGCGCTGGCATATCGTCTGGACCTTCCTCGCAGTGCTCCCAATCGCGAGTCTCTGGTACCATTTCGGACATCCAGCTTTCCAAGTCACGCAAAACAGCAGGATCGGCATTCTCTTGGATAACGAGACTCGCAGAAGTGTGAAGAATGAAGACGGTACACATCCCAGTTACAATCTCACTGTGAGCCACAGCGGAACCCACTTGGTCGTCGATCAGGTAAAATCCAGTTCCACTGGTAGGCACCGTTATCTGTATTTGCCCTTGCCGCATACCATCGATTTGAAAGTAACTACGAAACTAAGCAAGAGATTTGAGTAATTCTTCCGTTTGGAACTTCAAATGGTGGACATCTCCCATCATCAGGGTAAATTGGTCCTCGTCGTAATCTAAAACGCGTCTTATGTTCGAAACGATGTCCATTTGCAGTTCTGGGGCCAAATCGTATAGGCACAAGGTCGCGAAATGATTTGATGTTGTCATTAGTAGCTCAAACGGGTCTGCTTCACCCTTGGGCGCGCACTTCGTCAAAGTACGGATGTCGTTCAGCTGACAAGAGCGCGCGATCGCTTGAGGGAGTCGCCAATGCTCGCAAATGAACGCGCCAAAAAGCCCGTTAGACGGTACATCAAAGTGTTTTTCGGCGTTGCACATGAGATTTTGATGCGTCTCGCAATGAGAGAGCAGTGCGCTGTAATGTTTAGGATAAAACCGAAGATAGAAAAGACGACCAATATTCATTAGAAGCGCTGAGGAATAAAGATGGTCTGATTCAGCGATTGGGCCGAGCTCTTTTGAAATTCGGCTCGATGCCAAGGCTGTCAAATAGGAATGACGCCAGAAATCCTGGAGCTCTCCCTCTCTACCAGGCGCGAGGGCCTTGATCACGCTCATCGCGAGCACGATACTCGAGATTTCGCGCAGACCGAGATAAGCAATCGCAAACTTGAGATCACCCACTCGTCTCGGTAACGAATAATACGCAGAATTAACGACTTTGAGAATGTGAGATGACATGGCCGCGTCAGTTGAAATCATATTCGCCATTTCACCTATCGAGCCACGGGGGTCGTTTACTTCTCGAAGTAGTCGATGAATCAGCTCAGGAAGCGGCGGGAAGTTAGCACTCTTGTTCTTGAACTTCTCCGGATCGAATTTGATCGGCGGCAATGCTTTCTCAAGACTCATCTAAAAAACCCATACACGATCTAGAGGTCGAAAGCTCGGTCAACAACCAAGATTCGGTTTTTAGCGCTGTAATGCATAACTTTGCTCTGCCCGAAGTATACACCGTTCTAGTAGTTTGAAAACGTTCTATTTTGTTCACTAGTGACGACTCGCTCGCGTTCGAATCTAGGGCTACACTAGGGATTACTAGTAAGCATAGTTCGTTCAACCATTTTCGTAAAATCGACTGTTAGAGGAATCAAGGCATGTGGCTAGTGATTCTTCACAGGACGAGTCGAAAGCACTTCCTTGTATGCATCCAAATGCTTTATGGCCTCGTCGCTTTGACCGGCCAGGTCGTAAAGTCTCGCCACATAATAGTGAGCTTCTCTGCATGAATTTTCCGCGTTTATCGCCGATAGGTAGGCGCTAATCGCATTCGAGGCATGACCAAGCTCTTCAAGAATTGCTGCCATATTGAACCAGGCTTCGCCATCTTCAGGTCCCTGAGAGAGGCCTAACCTGTAATATTCCGCCGCGGCCGGGAGGTCACCCAAATCTTGCATAAGCTTGGCCAATAAAAAATATACCTGAGTCAGAGAAGAATCTATCTCAAGTGCGCGCAGGTAAGCCTCCTGTGCTTCATCTGGAGCATAGGCTTCTAGTTCTTCACCAAGAGTGAGCCAATGCTCTACTGGCCAATCCTCTTGCCCATGATCTGCATCGTTTACGGACGCCTGTGCAAGCGGGGCGACAAGTTCCGCAACATCGGATACGCGAAAATCCATGATCGCTTGACCTGACTCTGCCTCCCACAACTGATGCCCCTCTTGCACGCATATCTCATTTCCCTGAGCCACAATTTGGACACCAGCCAACGCGCGACCGGATGGTAGACGCGACCTCAACTGCCTAAGAGCCCGGTGAATTCTCTTCGCAGAAACGGCTTTGCCAAGCTCACTCGCAGCTCTCAAAACCACGATGTCCTGAAACGAGAAATAAAACTCTCGACGTTCGCCCCGCACTGGCTCGACGAAACCGTCCTTAACAAAAGCCCGAACCTTGGATTCCGAGATTTTCAGAATCCTTGCGACATCTTTCGTCGGGTAACCGAGCTGCGGCATTTGTCGTTTTGCTATGCTCATAGAGGTTCCAAGGCCCCTAACACGACGCAAGGTCGAGGATCCAGCTTCTTCTGAAGACGAAATCGGTTGATTTGGATCTGGTAATACGGACCCGCTAGCGCTAGGGTGCGCGGCATGAAGAAAATCCTCTCTTGTATGATTGCGGTTGGCCTGATGGGCTGCCCAAAAGCGAATGAAGAAAAAGTCGAAAAAAAACCTGAAGCGGCCACAAAGAAAGCGGCACCAGCTAAGCAAGCCGCCTCAGCCCCAACCCCCGCGCCAAGTGCTAACGATATCCCAGCGCCCGCTGACGTCGCAGCGGCGCCATCCGATGCAGAAACACGTCCCAGTGGACTCGCTTCGAAAGTGCTAAAAGCAGGCACAGGACAGGAAAAGCCAGGTCCAACGGATATCGTCGAAGTCCACTACACAGGTTGGACAACGGACGGAAAAATGTTTGATAGCTCGGTCAAACGAGGTCGACCCGCGACCTTTCCCCTAAATCGGGTGATTCCCGGCTGGACTGAAGGTGTCGGGCTGATGGTCGTTGGCGAAAAACGTCGACTGTGGATTCCTGGAAAAATGGCCTATGGCGACAAACCAAGACGTCCCGGAGCCCCCGCTGGAACTCTCGTATTCGATGTTGAATTGTTGAGCATTAAGAAGGCACCACCACCGCCCAAGCCAATTCCTGCACCTGCGGACGTTGCTGCAGCGCCTAAAGGAGCCCAAAAAACGGCGTCAGGACTCGCCTACAAGGTTTTGAAAAAGGGTGATGGCAAAACCAAACCTGGAGCTACAAGTGTTGTTCGTGTTCACTACACGGGCTGGACGACCGACGGAAAAATGTTCGATAGCTCTGTCCAGCGCGGACAGCCATCGACCTTCCCTCTCAATCGCGTTATTCCCGGATGGACCGAAGGTGTTCAACTTATGAGTGTCGGTGAAAAGACTCGTTTCTGGATTCCTGGCAAAATGGCCTATGGTGATAAACCGAAACGCCCAGGCGCACCAGCCGGGACTCTTGTGTTCGATGTTGAACTGATCGAGATCCTTCCCGCACCTGGTGGTGCATCTCAGGCGAAATAGCGCTGAACTTCACTGGCGTTAGGAGGTCTCACCTCCGCAGCTTGAGCCTGCCCCCGCTGTGCACCCAAAACAGTGCTCATCAATAACAATATCCCTTCTTTCAAGGCGTTCAAGGTCCCAGTCAAACACAGTTTGTGAGGTCTTTTTATCAAGGCCAACCTCTAACATTTGATTAAAGTCGCAATCATAGAGATTCCCTTCGTAACCAATCGAGATCGTATTTCGGCACATTACTCCGGCTGCCGCCACAGGATTGTAAGCATTGGCAAGCCTCGTCATATAATCAATGAGAAGGTCGCCCTCTACCAAAAAATCTAAGAATCGACTGATCGGCATGTTTGTGATCACAAACAGATTATTGAAATCGATATCGTATCGACGTTTCAGCTGTCGCTTAAACTCTCTTTCAAGTGACGCCTGGCTTCCCGGCAAGATTGCTCCGACAGGGTTAGTGACTAGATTTAGATTGAGACCTGTTCCCTCTTTACCGTAACCCATCTCATTTAGGCGGCGTAAACATGCAATTGACGTTTCGAAAATTCCGTCACCTCGTTGGACGTCGGTCTGTTTTTCTTTAAAACTTGGCAGTGAAGCGACTATTTCAACTTTATTTTCAGCCAGTAAATCGCCAATATCCCACATCGGCTTTGTCATGATGGCGGTGAGATTACATCGATGCATAATCTTGCGATCGCGCATCGCTCCGCATCGTGAGATTATCTCTCGGAACCTAGGGTGCATCTCTGGTGCACCTCCAGTAATATCGATCGTTGAAATCGAACTCTGTTCAAAAATATCCAAACAGCGGTCGAGAACCTCGTCTGACATGACTTCTTTACGGTCTGGACCAGCATCTACATGACAATGAGCGCAAGTTTGATTGCAAACTCGCCCAAGATTAATTTGAAAAATATCAATCTTCGACGGACGGAGCGGCCATAGTTCTGAGTCTTGTAAGGATTTTTGAAACGACTTTGGCAGACCTACGGCACGAAGTGTCGTTATTTGGTTGGCTGGATCAGCCAGAAGATGAGAGCGGCGACGTAAACTTACTAATTGACTCATGACCTGAATTTCCTGACCTCTACCCCAGGTTTCTTTACTAAACCAGTAAGATACAGAATTCGCTATCCTTCAAGGCGTTTTTGGGCCTGTTGTAAAGCCTGGCTCGAGAAAGAGGGCTTCGTTTTGTCGGGCAGCTTTGACCAACCCAGGTCAATGAGTTCTTGAGCTCGAGGAAGAAGATTGTGGTCAAGTGCAATATTCGCACATCGAGCATAAAGGTAGGCCGCGATATCCATTCGCCCTGCCCTCGTCACCTGACTGACTACGTAAAAAGGATCTACATTATCGACTCTACTCAATAACTTAGAAATTCTTTTGTGCAAATATCGACGTTCAGACTGCGCATAGAGGGCAAGAGTGATCGTTTGAAAGACGCTGTGGGTAAATCGAAACTGATGAAACCCCGAAATCATCGAAATATCGTCAGCAACGATCATCCCTTTACCAACCAGGGTACGTAGCGCAGAAAAAAGTTCCTTTCTTTCAATCTTAAGGCATTGAGAGATCCCTTCTGCCCAAAAAACTTCACCCATGATGGCAGCAGCACACATGACATCAGCTACTGTGATGGATAAACGCCGAGCCCTCCACGTGACCGCTTCTCCCACGGTCGTTGGTAATGCCCACCGCCGGTCTGCATCTTTTTGGCTGTCGAACAGGTTTTCCTCGGCAATGATAGTCAATTGTGAAAGAAACAGTGGGCTCCCTTTCGAGCTTCGCTCGATTTGTTTTTTCAGCGAAGCTTTACCTGTGAAGGAAGTTGCGTCGAGAAATCGATTCACATCCTTTGAATCTAAGTTTTTTACGGGAAAACAATGTTCTGCATCCAGCCGCAATAGCGAGGAGAGAGCCTCGACATTGCTCGAACAGGCCAACACGCACACACCAACGCTTTCGGCGTTTATTTTTGCTAGTTTGCGAAGAATTTTGAGTGATTCTACGTCTACAAATTGTGCATTATCGACGACAAGTAACAGGCCAAATGTGTTTATTTGATAAAGTAACGAAGCATAGAAACCAGAGTTTACTACGGCTATTTCATCTGAACTAAGAGCCAATTGTTCTTGCTGTACCGACAGATCATTCCACAAAATTTTTGCTATCGCAGACGACAATTGTGCGACTGACCTTCGCTGACTCTTTGTCGCTTCGATGTCGTCCTTTGCGACAATTTGGGTAGCTTGAGACTCGTCTTCTTGCGAATGAATGACTGATTTATCCGCTTCAAAGAAACGTTTATGGATACGTTTTCGGAATAGCCTGAAATCACGAACCTCAATATTACCCAACAAACGCTTGATAATATCTTTACAAAGCCCAAAGGGTCGAAGCTCTGCCCAATCATACGCAGTTATATTCACGATATGCGCGGGGAACTGAGCTCTCTTGTACGTCTCCGCAAGCTGAGAAATCAAAGCTGTTTTACCTATTCCTGCAGCACCGTTAACTAGCTGAATGTTCAATGCCTTCGATGACGATGAATCATATATATTTCGGTTAATGGATTGCATCATCTTCACAATGAGCGCTTCATTTCGGTCGTAGTCGACTCTTGCTGAGAGGGCCTCATCAATAGAGGTTTGAGTGAACGGAACAAGCACAGCTTCAGTCTGCTGAGATGACTCCTTTTCGCGTTTCGCAACATGAACTACGCCGCTAGAGGTTTGTTTGCTCCAGTCCGCTAGACCTAATTCAAAAAGAGTCGCAGCAAATGTAGGTTCAGCTGCTGATTCAGTGATCCTCGCAACGGGAGCACCGAGATTTTCTACCAGTTCAGTACTCTCTGTCTGTGGAACAATTAGATGGTCGGCTCTCTCATCAAAACAAATCTGCAATAAGTCTCTCGGTATTTGTTGTTCGACTTTATCAAGACATTGAATCAGCGTTGCCATCGATTGCGGGCGACGAGAAGGCTCTCGACTGAGACAGTTTGCGATAAGTTCCGCGAATATTGATGGGATACCTTTAGCCATGGACTCAAGTGGTATCGCCGTTTCGGTCATCATCATTGCAAGGCGAACCAGGTCATCAGAACTTTTCCAAGGCAATCGCCCCACAGTCATCTCAAAAAGAACAACCGCGAGACTATAAACATCAGCTAATTCAGAGACTTCACTCGCCGACATCGCCTGTTCCGGCGGCATATAACAAGGGGTTCCTAGCACCGCACCACTTACAGTCAAATTGGTTTCGTTTGTCTCAGATTTCGCGACGCCAAAATCCAAAAGACTTGAACTTTTCAAACATCCATTTTGATCAAACTGGACGAGCACGTTCGAAGGTTTTATGTCGCGGTGTACAATGCCTAGGTGATGAGCCGTAAATAATGCATGAGCGAGCTGCTTTCCCAGCATCAATACATCCGAAAGCAAAAAACAATGCGTCTTTAGAAGCTGATCAAGCGGCTTACCTTTGCCGTACTCAAGAATGAGAACATCAATTGAATCCTCGATGACTCCGGAATCAAGATAACGAATGATGTGGGGATGTTCGAGTTGACTCAAGATTTGAATCTCACGCTGCAGACGTTTTTGCTCGTGCTCATCCAAACGACTGGGAGGGAAAATCTTTGCCACCACCTTTGAAGCAGTTCGCTCATCTTCCGCGAGATAGACGGTAGCCTGACTGCCAGAACTCAATTTCTCGCCGAGAATGTACCGTTCAAGTATTTTTTGCCCCGGCTTCACCTAGCGCAAAGTAACAATCATTACTGAAAGAACGTCAAGACCTGTGACGTGTGGTCAGAGACGCAGAGGAGCCTTATTTACCCGGGTTTTCACAAATTGCAGCTCAATATGCAAGGAATGATGGACCAACTTTGGTCGCGGTGTTAGGCCGTTCGTTGTGGTGTCAGAGTATTCTGAAGAGGGCATTTCAGGCTCAAAAGAGGTCTTGGACTCCGAACTTTCTGCGGAGGAACTTAGGACCCTCGTTGACGCGGGAGACATTCGGTCTATCGAAGCTGCGTTGCGAGAAATGAACGTAAGGATTCCGTCGGTTATTCGCCAAATCGACCGGTGTTTAATGGAAGGCCAAAGCAATGTAGCTACCGTTCTCGCAACAATGCTCATCAGCCGATTTCACGTTACCCAAGCGAATGCGCTCGCCGATCAAATCATCTCACAGGCCGAAAACGCTGGTGCAGACGAACTGGTTGACCTTGTTGCGGCGCTCATGCAGCAAGAGCGACTAAGCTCTGCCCGAAAGGTTCTCGAAAAAATACTCGAAAAGGTCCAAGGTCATGATCGAGCGCAATATTTTAAGTCATTACTTGCTGCTCGAGCCGGCCACATTGAAGACGCGTTTCAAAGCATCGCCAGATGTAGCCCGAAGTTGCTTGGTGCTCATGGGCTCGCACAGCAGGCTCGGTTCGCCGCATGGTGTCGACGTGCCAAGGCATTTGAGGGAGCAGTACGACTCGCGAAACAAGCTGAAGAAAGAAAGAGTTATGAGCAGGACGATGAAGACGTAAGCATCCAAATAACGGCAGCAGAGCGGCTTCAAAACCGACTTACCACAACGAATATTGACAGCCCTAGCCTTCGAGACGCGCTCTTTTTGGAATACGGAAGTCTGTTGGTTGAAGAGAGTGTCGATGAAGCTAGATTCGGATGTTTTGATGAAACACCAATTACTTACGGAGACGCGGGAAGACTCATTCGCAAAATAGCCGAAATCCTCCCTCAATTTGGAGAGATTCAAGAATTGGTTTACGCAACGGAAGACGGAGAGGTCGTCGCCGCTGGCCTCTCGCAAATTCTCAAAAAACCTTATCGAGCCTGGCACAAAGAGCTCAACGCAAAGGACGGCGATTGGCTTTGCATGGGTTCGGCAGCCACTCATCCACATGTGAATAACAAAACGGTTCAAAGCTTAGACCAAGCCTTGATGAAAGGAACGCTTCGTACCCTATGCCTCGTCCTACCGAGAGGATGGAGAGCCCCAATCGTGCCCGACGTTATAGGGAGAATGACAACTGACGACGAGTTCCTTTGGGAAATAGACGACGAGATCGAAGATATTTACGAAGAAATGGTCGATGATGAACCCACGGCAGAATTGGTACGCAATGACTCAGAGAAAATCGAAGAAAATATGAGAGCTTACCCCGAACTAATGCGCGCTGCGGAGCCATTGCCACGATTTCCTCATTTGGCGTATCGAGATGAACTTCCCCTACCGGGGGGAAGATAAAGGGTAATCACCGAATTTTATAGTCGGTATCACTTCGCATCTTGACTCAATATACGAGCCACCTGAGACTCCGTGAGCTTGAGCGAGGTAACTGAAGAGGAACTCTCTAATCGAGCTCGTCCTAAGCTCGAACGCCTATTGGAGATGGCGAAGGGAAGAACATCGATTCTAGCCCAGACCCACGACTTCCCCGATCCCGATACAATTGCATCTGCTTGGGCTCTAATCTGGCTACTTGAAGAGCTCACCGGGCTCAAGGGTCAGATTGGGTATGGCGGAATCATTGGGCGCGCAGAAAACCGAGCCATGATTAAGCTTCTGGGGATTCGTATAAGAAAAACAACGCCCTCAGAGTTCAAGAAATACGATTTGCTAGCCCTCCTCGATACTCAGCCGGAATGTGGCAACCACTCCATTCCTTCCGGGATTCGTCCAGATATCGTCGTCGACCACCATTTTATGCGGGAGAGAGACAAAAATGCGCCCGAACCAGATTTCTCTGATATCGGCGGCGGGTTCGGCTCAACCTCGACAAAGCTCACAGAATTAGTTCGAGCCTCTGGCTTGACCCCGCCAACCGAAATTGCCACTGCACTTTTCTATGGAGTCAAATCGGATACCGCAAATCTAGCTCGCTTGAGCAATCCAGCGGATGTGGCTGCTTACCTTTGGCTCTTTCCTTTTGTTGATACCAAACTGATCGCGGACATTGAGAATCCACAGGTTCCACTCGATTACTTTAGAGTATTCAACAAAGCGATAGAGCGAGGGAAGATATATGGAAACGCAATCGTAGCAGATCTTGGAACTGTTTATACCCCTGACCTATGCGCCGAACTGGCTGACCGACTCTTACAGGTTGAAGGCATCAGACATGCAATTGCGACGGGGTGGTTTGAAGATGCTTTATTTTTTTCGATACGGACTCGCTCCAGGAAACAAAATGCCGGCAAAATACTCACTACGATTGTGTCGGCGAAGAACTACGGTAGCGCTGGTGGACATGGACCTATGGCAGGCGCTCGTGTCCCCATCGAAGGTCGAAGCCAACGTTCTCGGACAGACTTGCGAAGGCGATTAGTTCAACAAATCCTGATCGCATTTGGTCAAGATCCTCGACATTACAAACGAATGGTCACTCGCTCAAAGTCAGAGAGCAGTCGTTCGACCAAAGCGCCTCCTTCTAGAGTAACCAAAACCGAACGGAGCACAGCAAAAAATGGCGAGCGCAAATCGAAAGAAACGCCTAAAAAGCGAGGCTCCGTGGCCCCGACAACAAACGCCTAATTGTTTCATAAAAGAGCGAAGAGCCCTGCGGATATGGAAACGATATATTTAGATTACAACGCAACAGCACCACTCAATCATGAGATACGCGATGAACTTTTTGAGTTATGGGCGAAAGATGAAATTCTAAATCCCTCGTCCATTCATTGGGCTGGTCGCAAGGCGAGAAAGCATTTTGAAAATGCACGACGTCGCATAGCGCATTATTTCGATCGTAAACCTTCTGAGGTGATTTTTACTTCAGGAGGCTCTGAAGCAGACAATATGGCGCTCTTAGGCATTCCCGCTGAGCGGATAATCACTTCAAATGTCGAACACCCCGCTGTGCTCGAAACTGCAGAATATCTAGAAAAAAACGGCCGCGACGTGGTTTATCTTCCCGTCGACGCCAATGGCCAACTAGACCTCGACGAACTTAAAGCATTAGTCACAGATAAAAGCCTCGTGTCGATAATGGCCGTGAATAATGAAACCGGCGTCATATTTCCTATCGAGGAAATTACTGCCATCTGTCATGAGGCCGGCGCTCTTGTTCACGTAGACGCGGTACAAAGTATAGGACGAATCCCCATTTGTTCTTCTCCAGACCTTATTACGGTTTCAGGTCACAAATTAGGAGCACCGGTTGGAGCGGGAGCCCTCATTGCCAAAGAACTTATTCCGATGGCGCCGCTCATTCACGGCGGAGCACAGGAGCGCGGACGACGCGCCGGAACCGGGAATGTCATCGGTGCACTTGGTCTCGCAATGGCAATAGAATACGCGGAAGAACATCGAGAATCTGAGGCTGCGCGACTTCATAGATTACGAGACGAACTCGAAGAACAGGTAAAACAAATCTCGGGTGCGGAAATTGTGGCTGAGACGGCTCCTCGAGTTTGCAACACCACGACTTTGGTCTTTGAAGGCATCGAAGATGAATCCGTTGTTCATGCCTTGGATTTGTCGGGCATTGCGTGTTCGTCTGGCAGCGCCTGTGCCAGCGGAAGCCTAGAGGCGTCCCATGTCCTCCTTTCCATGGGTATACCCTCAAAAAAAGCCAAGTCCGCACTGCGAATTTCAATGGGTCGCTCTACAACCAGGCCTCATATTGAGAAATTAGTCGCATCACTTCGAGAAATCGTTCCTTCCGTCCAAAGCAGCTAAAATTCCAAAGCCAAATGACGGAAATAGCGAAAAAGCTGCTAGAATTGCCAACGTATCGTGAATCAATATTTTAAATTCCTACTCGGCCTTATCATTTTAGTTTCTGGAGCTTGTAATTGCGACGAAGCGACGATCACTCCCGCCGTTCCTGGGAGCTGCGAGCGAACCTTTGTATGCCCGGCAGGATTTGAATTTCGACTCGGGGAATGCCGCGAATCTCGGTGCGCCGCAGACTCAGATTGTTGCCCAGGTCAACGCTGTAATGAAGCCGCTGGGTTTTGCGCAGATCAATTGGTTGCGTGCAGTACGGATCAACAATGCATCGACGTTCCGGGGCAAAAATGTATCGACTTTCGTGGCGGGCAATTTTGTGGATACCCAAATAAAGGAAATGTGCTGAGCACGATGGACACGCAAGCATGCGAATCCGACCTGGAATGTGATGAAGGCCGCACGTGCGTAGGTCGCCGCTGTCTCACCAGCGCACCTTGCGCAGAAGGATGTGCAGACAATGAAATATGCGATCTCGATACCAACACCTGTTATGCCTACGAGTGCGGAATAGAGTGTGCTCCCGGTCAAATCAAAGTTGCGAGTGACCCTGATACGATGGCTGGACCTAGCTGCTGTCTGCTCGGATGCGCGTGCGTAACGCTTCCTGAAGTCAAAGCGGGTCAATATGGATGGTACAGCTCGCTTGCCGTAGCCCAAGACTCGGTCCTCGTCAGCGCGTATGACTCTGATTACGGCGACCTGGTTGTTTCAGAATTTGATAATGAAGGCCAACTTCAGTCCATAACCTATGTTGATGGTTTCACAACCGCAGACCCAGTTGTCGGAGACCCCAATGGCCTTCGCTCTGGCCGTGATGTTCCGGGCCCGAACGTTGGCGAACATACAGCTATCATTGTTGATGACGCACAAGTGGTCCATGTCGCTTATTACGATATCGACAACGGTACACTCATGTACGCGTCGCGAGCTGGCGGTGTTTGGAGCAAATCCTTGGTGGACGAAACAGGCAACACCGGCCTCTATACCAGCATCGCAATTGATGAAAACGGCAACCCTCAAATTTCATATATGATGGCTGAGGGAACCATAGGCAACGACCCTACAAATCAGTCCGCTCTTAAGCTCGCGAAAGCAACGACAAATATGCCCATGGGCATCGACGACTGGGCGATTGAAACCATCGAGTCTGTTCCTGTTCCGGTACCTGTCTGCAACGGAGGATGCGGAAGCGGTAAAGCCTGCGTAGACCTTGGTAATGGTCCTAGTTGCGTAGATACAACCGTAGGGTGTGGAAGCTGCGAGTCTGGTGAGTCGTGCGTCGAAAATATGGGTATGAAGGAATGTGTTGCGAGAATCTCGATAACCAAGTCTGATGACCTTTTTGAGGGTACAGGTTTGTTCTCGTCAATGGTCGTCACATCTTCAGGCACTTCAGCGATTGCCTATTACGATCGCATCAATCGAAGGCTTCGATTAGCAGTAGAAACGAGTACGGGAACCTTCCGAATAACGACTTTGGATGCGAGCGACCCGACTGTTCCATCAGATAGCGGACAGCATGTAAGCCTCGCACTTGGACCAAACGATGAGCTTGGAGCTGCTTTTATTGATGCGATTGAGGACAATTTGTTGTTCGTCGATCTCCGAACCGGGACCACCCAGCTCATTGATGATGGGGTAACCTCACCTAATAAACGTTTCGTTGGTGCAGACGCATCTCTTCTATTTGACGCAAATGGGAATCCAGCAGTTGCGTATCAGGATTCAAGCAATATTGATCTGATTTATGCGCGCAAAACGTCAACCTCGACCGCC
>JAYZDF010000029.1:0-85598 GCA_036337945.1 Myxococcota bacterium | reverse complement strand
AGTTTCCTTGAGACGATCCCCGGGATTGGCGCAGAAAAGGCCGAAGCTATCCAGACGGACGCTGCCCGCGTGATTGAGCTCGAAAAAGAAGAGTTCGCGCAAATAAAAGCGGGTGAAGAAGCTGTGGCTCGTGAGCAGGCGAAACAAATGTTCGATGAGTATGCGCACCGTCAGACGCTTCTTCCGGAAGAAGACAGAATTGTTCGAGTCAAAGGCGTCGGTTCAGAAACTGTTGCGAAACTTGCCGAAGCGGGAATCCTGTTTGTGGAAGACCTCGTCGACGTGACCAACCTAATCGCAATTGCAGAAAAGGCGGGCATTACGAACGAACGGCTAGATGAACTCATCCACGCGGGTAAAATTTTCTTAGAAAAAGAGAGAAAGGGCGAAGAACTCGCAGTCTCTTCAGATGATGCAGGACCAGAGGAAGGTTATGAGCCTTCTGAACTGCTAAATTCTGAACCCGAGGCCGCGGAAGAGGTCGCGCAAGAGGCGTAATCTACGCTCTTCGATAAGGTGAGCAGCGCAGAGTAGGCGAATTAGAGGACGCAGGAATTAAAGTGGTGGCAGTGGCAAAAGGCGAAATGACGGATACGAACCGTCAATGTGCATTCACTCGGCGAAAATGGCCGAAGGATGTACTCTTGCGTCTGGAGCTAGATCACCAGGGTGCTATCCTCGTTGATCTGCAAAATATCCTGAAGGGGCGCGGTGTATATTTGACGCCCTCAGAGTTTCGTCGAGCACTGCAGCCCAAAGCGCTCCATCGCCTCTTCAAAGGGAAGGCAGCCCCGATGTCGGAAGATGAGATTGAGAACCTTCTTCGGATAACCTCAGAGCGTTTGACGTCACGAGTTTGTGAGCTGATCGGCCTCGGGCGGCGGACTGGGAAGTTGGCTTTTGGCTTCGAGGCTGTCGGTCGCGCTATTCAGAATTTGAAGTATCGGCCCATGACGGTCTTGGCGACGAATGACATAGCCCCCCGAAGCGAAAATAAAATTCAACAATTAATTAGTAACACTGACCAGGTTGAATTGGTCAGAGCATTGACAAAAGAAGTGCTGGGAAGAACCCTCGGCAGAGAGACAGTCTCCGTGGTTGCTGTATGGCATCCAAAAATCGGTAGACGATTTCTCAACGAGGTGACGCGGCTTGATCGATTACATTCTGCTGACATTATAGTCAGCAGTGGTGGTCGTAAGGGATAACAACGTATGGCCAAGAAGCGCGTACATGAGATTGCGAAGGAGCTTGGATTCCAGAATAAGGATCTGATCGTCAAGCTACAAGAACTCGGATTCGAGGTAAAAAGCCACTCCTCATCAGTGGACGAGGCAGACGTGCGAGAAGCGCTGAGGAAAGCGGAAGAGCAACGTCGCTCTAGTACTGACGAGAAAAAGCTCAAAGCAGGCGTGATTCGTCGGCGACCGAAAGGAAAGAGCGGAAATACGATTATTCGTCGTCGTGGAGCAGTTTCTGTTCCTGACGAAGCTGAAGCGATTGAACCAGCGACCTCAGAAAGCCAACGGGAACGACAAGTCAGCCCAGAGCAGGGCTCTTCGGCGGTCGCGTCGGTCGAATCAGCTCAGCCCGAAGAGCAACCGATTGAAGCCTCGACCGAGGCAAGTGTTGAAGCCTCCGAGCAAACTGTAGAATCAGGAGCAGCGCCGCAAAATGAAAGTGCAGGTGATGAGAAAATCGCTGCAAGCGATGATTCTGAAGAGCAATCGGTCGCCGTTAGTGCAGACTCAACGGCAGAAGAAGCCTCAGAAGCATCACCCGCTCCAACTATTCGGGGCCAGCGCAAAGAGGAAGAGAAAAAACCTGTTGCTCGAGTTGCGCGTCCTGATACACGTCGTCGTGAAGAAGAGATCGACGAAGAAGACCAAAAACCTGAAATGGATCTTGAAGCATTAGGACTCTCTGAGTCTGATTTTACGCGTAGTGACGATAAAGAGGAGGCACGAGTTGCACCACCTTCACCGTCGCGAATGCCCGTTACGATGAAGCGGGAGGAAGAAAAAGCGACAAAAGTAGTGCGGCGAATCGACCCCGCGGTACTTCAAGCTCGACTTGCGGCAGCGAAACGACCTGAGCCACCCAAAGAATGGGGTAAGACAGAGGTTCCTGCTTCTCCGGTCACAGAGCTGGTTGTCAGGACAGATGCATCAGGAAAACGGCGAGAATTGGTTGATGTTCGTAAAGAAGCAGCACGTAACAAGTCTGGTCGGGCAGGTCAAACGCGCCGGGAAGAGATGAGTGCGAAGGATCTTCTCGAACACCGAAGAGGGCAGGTTTACTATCCTACGCCCAACCGACGACGAGTTAAGACACGCGCGAAAACGAAAGCGAGAGTCGAAGCGGTCAGCACGGTGGCAAAGAGACCCATCGAGATCGGTGAGTCTATTACTGTGGCCGAACTCGCTCGACAAATGAGCCTGAAGGCAACGGATATTATCCGCTTCCACATGAAACAGGGCGTTATGGCGACTATGAACCAGCCCATCGAACACGATATTGCAGCCATGGTTGCGATAGAATTCGAGTACGAGGTCGTGTCGAAAGTCTTCAACGTCGAAGAAAAGCTTGAAGGCGTCAGCCTCGATGAAGCTAAGGCGAAAGAAGACCCAGATGCCGTCCTTAGAGCACCGGTTGTTACCGTTATGGGTCATGTAGACCACGGTAAGACGTCGCTGCTCGATAGAATTCGTCATGCACGCGTAGCTGACGGAGAAGCGGGCGGTATTACTCAGGCTATCGCTGGCTACCAGGTAAACACATCTAAAGGATTGATTACATTTCTGGATACTCCTGGTCACAAGGCGTTTACTGCGATGCGTGCCCGCGGCGCAAATATTACTGAGATCGTTATCCTTGTCGTGGCGGCTGACGATGGCGTGATGCCTCAAACACTTGAGGCGATCGAACATGCGAAGGGCGCAGATGTTCCAATCATTGTTGCAATCAACAAGATGGACAAACCAGAGGCTAATCCTGATCGCGTCTTACAACAGCTTTCTTCACACGGACTCCTCGTTGAAGAATGGGGTGGCGATATTCTCAGTCGAAAAATCTCTGCGAAAACAGGTGATGGTCTCGATGAACTTTTAGAGCAGATAGCGCTTCAATCTGAAATTATGGAATTGAAGGCGAACCCGACGCTCTCGGCGACAGGGCACGTTGTCGAAGGTGAGGTCCACAAGGGCCGCGGTTCAGTGGCGACGGTCCTTGTTCAAGAGGGGACACTCAAAGTTGGGGATGCAGTGATTGCTGGCGAGGCCATAGGTAAGGTTCGCGCGCTTCTCAACGATAAAGGCGAGCGTGTGAAATCTGCCGGTCCGTCGGTTCCTGTCCAAATTCTTGGCCTCAACGCCGTACCTGCTCCAGGAGATGAGTTCCGTGTTGCCAAGAGCTTGGATGCCGCTCGTAAGATCGCGGCTCACCGTGAGGAATTACGGCGAGAATCAGAAAACTCCAGGCAGAGCAAAGTGTCCTTGGAAGATTTGTTCTCAAAACTCAACGCAGGTGAACAGAAAGAGCTCAAGATTATTATCAAGGCGGATGTTCAAGGTTCAGTCGAAGCTCTGCGCAACAGCTTGGAATCGCTCAGCACTAAGAAAGTGGGTGTTCGAGTTATTTCTGGCGGTGTTGGCGCAATCGTTGAATCCGATATTGAGTTTGCATCAGCGTCCGAGGCCCTCGTGGTAGGTTTCGGCGTTCGGCCAGATACAAAGGCAATCAAAGCAGCACGAGCGCTCGGTGGAATTGAGATAAAGACCTACAGCGTTATTTATGAATGTGTCGATGAAGTAAAACTGGCGATGCAGGGTATGTTGTCGCCGGTTACTCGCGAGAAGTACCTGGGTCGTGCAGAAATTCGACAGACTTTCAGCGTGCCAAAAGTTGGCACAGTGGCTGGTTGTGCGATTGTCGATGGTATCGTATCGCGGTCATCACAGATTCGCGTCCTGCGAGATAGTAAAGAGATTTACACCGGAAAATTGTCGAGTTTGAAGCGCTTCAAAGACGATGTCAAAGAAGTCAAAGAAGGGTTTGAATGCGGTATGGGCGTTGAGAAATTCAATGACCTCAAAGAAGGTGATATTATTGAATCCTTCGAGATGGAAGAAGTCGCTGCCGTGCTGGATGAACCAGTAGCAAGTGGTGAGGAAGTTCGTCTATAGGTTGCTGTGATCGTCGGCTGCATGAAAGTTCGCCTTTCGATTCCGATGGCGCAATCACTCAAAGAGAAACGGGGCGTCGTTCGCCGTTGCTGCGAAAGAGTGCGCAATCGGTTTAAGGTATCCGTTGCCGAGGTCGCGGAAAACGACCGTCATAACGTAGCTACGATTGGGATTTCTGTAGTTTCTAATGAGCACGGTTTAGTTAACTCGATTCTAGACAAGGTTTTAGACCATATTCATGAAGACAATCTGGGAACAGCTGAAGTTCTCGAATCAAGTTTTGAAATAATCCATTTGTAAGAAGGAGCCTATCCATGAGTCGAAGAAGGTCGAAAAATAACCAACATCAAGGTCCATCCTCGCGTCCAGCTAAGGTGGGTGAAGTGATCAGGAAGATCATCAGTGGAATTCTGACTCAAGGAAGTATCAAAGAGCCACGTTTGTCTCTCGCCCTAACAACAGTCACGGAAGTAAGAGTGACGCCTGACCTTCAACATGCGATTGCCTACGTGTCTGTGTTTTCGGATGACGCTGAAGTACAAGAACAAGTTATTCAGGGTCTAAGTTCTGCTTCCAAGGAAATACAGCGACAAGTCGGACGAGAACTCACGATGCGTTATACTCCTCAGGTTCGGTTTGAACTTGATGGCAGTATCGTAGAAGGTGCGAAAATTCAGCGGCTTCTAAACGAAGTGAGTCGCGAAACTGACGCTGATGTCTCGATGGAAGATGAGGTACACACCGAGTCTTACGATGGGTAGAAAACGTCTCCCGCCCAAGTTCTCCGGGATTATACTGATAAATAAACCGAAGGGGATGAGTAGCCACGATGTTGTGCAACAAGTTCGCCGGAAAATAGGGGAGCGCCGCATTGGTCATACAGGAACGTTGGATCCACTTGCCACAGGATTGATGGTGCTCACTGTGGGACACGCTACGCGCTTGTCTCAGTTCGTGGAGAGTAGTGAAAAGAGTTATCGCGGCACTGTGCTTCTCGGGCAATCTACGACGACTTATGACTCCGAAGGAGAGATCGTCGAAAGCAAAGAAGTTGCTCCGGAATTACGGGAAAAGTTGCCAGAGGTTCTGAGTTCGTTGACAGGCGAAATCCATCAAAAGGTTCCAGCCTACTCAGCGGTAAAGGTCGACGGGCAGCGACTTTATAAGAAGGCCAGGAAAGGTGAAGAAGTCGAGTTACCGACCCGAGTGGTTCATGTCAAAGCGCTTTGTCTATGGCAGGATAACTGGCCGACCATCCATATAGACACCGTAGTATCCAAAGGCACCTATATCCGAAGTCTCGCTGTTCAAATAGGGGATGCTCTTGGTGTTCCTGCGCATCTCACGAGTTTACATCGAACCAGTGTTGGTTCGTTCTCCGTAGCGAACGCCGTTTCTTTGGAAGAGGTTTCATCCGAGGATCTTAGACCCATAGAATCGGCGGTAGAACACGTGAAGGAAGTTGCAATTACTTCTAAGGGAGAGAGCGAGGTCTCATTTGGGCGAGCATTGATGCCAGAGCATATCTTGGAGGACTCGATGAATAGTATTGGGGCAGGGGAACTGGTTCGCCTAACGAATCCTCAAGGCCGGTTATGCGCGATGGCTTACGTAGTTACAGTAATCAGTAGGTGGAAACCCGGATTAGGGCTCTTGAGGTATGCATGTGTATTCAATTCAGGTGATCAAGTTCATTGACAGGCTCGGGTCAGGACACTAGGGTCCCACCACTCTAACGAGAATAGAAAGTAAGAATAGAACCGAAGGAAATTCAAGACATGGCATTACGACAAGCCGAAAAAGCGGAAATTATCGAAAAATACGGAACTAAACCTAATGATACTGGGAGCCCAGAAGTACAAATTGCGCTCCTCACAGCACGTATTAACGGACTACAATCTCATTTTGGGTCAAACCATAAAGATCACCACAGCCGTCGTGGCCTACTCAAAATGGTAGGTCGACGTCGTCGACTACTTAAGTACCTCGCCGGAGAGGACACCGACCGATATAAAAAATTGATCGGCGCCTTAGGCCTCCGTAAGTAGCTAAAACCACTCAGTATATCCGCTTGTATAGGTGCTTTGCACCAGGGCGGAGTGAATGGTTTTGGTTAACTCGGACTGGACCTGAGGAGGCTAATGGTCAATGATGACTGCATCAAGCGAGCCACTGAATTTTGTCGGTTGGTCGCGCAATGGGCTGAGCGGTTTGATTATTTTGGTCTTCTGACGAGCCATCCGAACCGAAACTGATTTTGTCGTTTAGCTCATTGCTCGATCCACCGACGAATGTTCGTCCTAGATGGTGTCGAGACGCTTCAATCTACCAGTTTCAAGACCATTCTTAGCTGAGCGTGTGAGACGCGCATGCGTATTCGTATGTGTCACAGACAATTTTGTTCAGAACTATAGGAAGAAAGAGAGATAGAAAAATGAAACACACACAAAAGAAAATAGAGGTCGGAGGAAAAACATTCTTCTTCGACATGGGACACGTTGCGAAACAAGCCGATGGCTCTGTGCTCGTCGCCTTTGGTGACTCCGTTGTCTTAGTAACAGTATGCGCAGGTAAGAGCGCGCGAGAAGGCGTGAACTTTTTACCTTTAACCTGTGACTATATCGAGAAAACGTATGCCGCAGGTAAAATCCCTGGCGGCTTCTTTAAGCGAGAAGCGCGACCACGTGACCACGAAACATTGACATCACGAATACTCGATCGCTCGATTCGTCCCTTGTTCCCGGAAATGTGGCGATGTGAAACGCAGGTTATCGCAACCGTTCTAAGCTATGACCCCGATCATCCATCAGACGTTTGTGCTTTGAATGGAACTTCTATGGCATTGATGATGTCTAATATTCCTTTCGCTGGACCTATCGCGGCAGTCCGTGTCGGCCGGGTTGATGGTCAGTTGATTGCGAATCCAACTTTTGAAGAGGCGGAAAAATCCGATCTAGATTTATTCGTCTCTTGCAGCCGTAAAGCCATCACTATGGTTGAGGGTGGTGCTCATCAACTGGCAGAAAATATTATTGTGGACGCGCTTCTGTTTGCCCACGAGAGTTGTCAGCCTCTCTTGGATATCCAAGAAGAAGTCCAAGCGGAGTTGGGGCTTGAGAAAAGAGTTGCGCCCGAGAAACCGAAAGATGAGGACCTCGAAGCACTGGTAGCTAAGATTGCAAGCGATGACCTTCGAGCGGCAGTAACTATCCCCGAGAAACTAGCGCGTTATGCGCAAATTGATGCTGTGAAATCAGCCACCATGGAGAAAGTTGCGGAAGAATTATCTGAAGAGGATTGGGCGGCCAAACAAGGTCTCGCTAAAGAAGCTTTTGGTGATTTGAAATACAACATGGTTCGAAAAATGATCGTGGATGAAAAGACACGTATCGATGGTCGTAAACATGATGAAATTCGTGACATCTCTTGCCATGTTGGTTTCTTGCCTCGTGTACATGGTTCTGGGCTGTTTCAGCGTGGAGAGACTCAAGGTATCATTACCTGTACTTTGGGTACGAAGCAGGATGAGCAAAAACTTGAAGACCTTCAAGGTAGTTCCTTCAAACGTTTCCTCCTCCACTATAACTTCCCTCCTTATTCAGTAGGTGAAGTGAAGTTCCTGAGATCTCCTGGCCGAAGAGAAATCGGACACGGCGCTTTGGCAGAACGTGCCGTGAGCACCTTAATCCCTTCAGCAGAGGAATTTCCGTACACCATTCGTATTGTTTCAGAAATCACGGAGTCCAATGGCTCTTCGTCCATGGCATCAGTATGCGGTGCGACACTTTCAATGCTCGATGCTGGTGTTCCTTTGAAGGCACCCACCGCGGGCATTGCTATGGGTTTGATCGAACAAGGGAAAGACATTGCGATATTGTCCGATATCCTTGGCGATGAAGATCACCTTGGTGACATGGATTTCAAGGTATGCGGAACTGAAAATGGTATCACGGCTGTTCAAATGGACATTAAGATGGAAGGCGTCAGTCGTGAAGTCTTAGAGAGTGCTCTAGAGCAAGCGAAAGCAGGTCGTCTGCATATTTTGAAAGAGATGGGCAAAGTGATTGACCAACCAAGAGATGACCTCTCTCGCTGGGCGCCTCGCATTACGGTTCTCAAGATTAAGCCCGAACGTATCAAAGATATTATCGGACCTGGTGGCAAAGTGATCAAAGACATCGTTGCGAAGACCGGTGTTGCTATCAATGTAGAAGACGATGGTACGGTCAACATTGCCTCCAATGAGCCAGAACTCGCTGATCGTGCGATTCGAATGGTGAAAGATATTACGAGAGAACCAGAGGTCGATAAGATTTATCTTGGTAACGTACGTAAGATCATGGATTTCGGTGCGTTCGTAGAAATCTTCCCAGGTACGGATGGCCTCGTTCATATTTCAGAGCTGGCTGATAAGCGGGTAGACAATGTCGAGGACGTGGTCCGAGAAGGCGATGAGGTTCTTGTTAAATGCTTGAGCATTGATCGTAACGGGAAGATCAGACTTTCACGAAAAGCTGCGCTTGGTGAGGAAGCCTCAGATTGAGTCTTTCCATAAAGATCAAACCTCTTCCAGGTAGACCTTTGTTGCCGCTTCCTCGCTATCAAAGTGAGGAAGCTGCTGGAATGGATCTTCATGCGGCAGAGTCATTGACGCTCGACCCTGGCGCGTGGGCCGCGGTTGGAACCGGACTCAGTATTGAGATCCCTCCCGGATTCGAAGCTCAGGTGCGTCCACGGTCAGGATTGGCTTTCAAGCACGGGGTGACGGTGTTGAATGCGCCAGGGACTATCGACTCGGACTATCGAGGCGAGGTTAAAGTCTTACTCATTAATCATGGAAAAAACCCTTACGAAGTAAAGGTCGAGGACCGAATTGCGCAGCTTGTGATCGCAAAAGTTGAGCAAGCTATGGTCGAGCTCGTCACCTCTTTGGCGCAAACAGAGAGAGGTGAAGGCGGTTTTGGTCATACCGGGAAGTAAACTGTCGAAAGACGTATGGATTTCCATCTCAATGAAGGTTAGTCAGTATCGCGTCTAGAACGCGGGAATCATTGAGTTTGCAATGATAGGTTGGAAAAGCTAGGCGGAGGATGACATCAGTGCTCTGTTATCGATGTGGTAGTCAAGTCAAGGATGGCGCGGATAAATGCTGGAAATGCGGCGCGCAGTTAGCAGGTGGTGCAAGCACTAGCATACCCTCTCTCGACGAATTGAGAGAAAGGCAAAAAACGCGTAGTCGGCTGTCTGGTGTTGTCCATAAAGTGGGCGACGTTATCGGTGGCCGATACGAAGTTCAAGATATTCTCGGTTCAGGAGGCGCAGGTGTTGTTTACCGAGCGCACGATCAAGAGATTGATGTCGAAGTTGCGGTCAAAGTTATCAACGCAAAACTCGTCCAAACCGCAGATGAAAAAAAGCTTTTTAGCAAAGAGATAAAAACAGCTCGAAAACTTAGCCACCAAAATATCGTTCGGATTTTTGATGAAGGCCATGACGGTGATCGCGTTTTTGCGAGTATGCAATATCTCGATGGTTTGCCGCTACGAAAAATCATCGATCTGAGACGCTCAAAAGAGCAACTTTTCACAGTGGAAGAGGTAGAACCGCTCCTCAATCAACTCTGCCAAGCGCTCGACTACGCTCACCGCTTCACATTTCACGGTAACCTAAAACCAGACAATGTCATTGTTCTTCCCGAATTACTGAAGATCACGGACTTTGGAGTTTTGAAAGCGTTACCACGTAAACCATTCTTAGCCATTCAAAAAGCTCGGAAGGTAAATTTCAATTACTACGCACCGGAAGTACGTCTCGAAGTGCGAGATTTAAATAAACGCGTCGACCTGTATAGCCTGGGTGTCATTGTTTGGGAAATGTTGACTGGTCAGGTTTATGAAGATGGAAAGTCGGATGGTCTGAATTCCAATGGTGTCGACGCAAATATAACTAGGGTCATTAAGCGTTGTATCGCTCGTACGCCAAAAGACCGCTACAAATCAGCCGGTGCTATGTACAACGCATTCCGGGAAGTGGTTGAAAGTGGAGGGGCTTCCAGCGTGCCAACTGGTGCGAGCACTACACCTAAACCAAAACCGCCTCCGCCCCCCGGAAGCTCTGCAGTGCTTGCATCCAATACTCCTATTGCGAAGAAGGGTGAACCTGAACCGGGCACCGGGCGTTTTGAGTCCATTGATGACGCAATGATTGAAGACTCATCAACGGGCAGCGTGAGCGCGGAAGTGGTTGCGAGTAGCTTAGAAATTCCTCCGTTAGCGGAAGGGGAGGATTCTTCAGATCTATCAACGAATGAAGCAGCAAACAGTGTTGAAGAGCCTGAAGAACTCAATGAGTCTGAAATCGAACTGATTGCGGACCCTAAGGCCACTAATGTCTTGTCACTTGCAGATATCGAAGAAGAGCAAGCAGGCACGCCGCAGATTATTGACGACGAAGAAGAAGCTCCCGAGACGTCCAAAGCTAATGATGCATTAGTCGAACCTAGCGAATATGAACAAGACGACGAAGATGAAGCGACCGAGGCCTGGTCGAGCGGTCTTCCTAATGACGTGATTGAAACCGGCAGCGAAGACAGTACTGGCGATGAAAAACCCAACAACCCTCTGGTGAGCAGGCAGCGGTTGCGACCGGCAGAGGGGCCGACAGAAGCGGAGAAAATGCCGCCTGAACTATTAGAAAAGCGTGACGAAGTAATGTCTGATAAACCAACGACTAAACCTAGAACTCGTCCTTCTGCAGTACCACCTCCTCCTCAGCCCCAAGGAGGGCCGCGGATGTCGTCTCCAGTGCGTAAACCAAAGGCTAGACCGGCGACGCGCCCCCGAATGAGCGCCATTCGTAATCCGACGATGGGCTTTGAAAATACGAACTCCAGCGGTTCGATTCCTGCCCCGTCGTTTGCGCCACCACCGGTTCAGCAACCCCAAAAGAATAACGCGTTGATAGTGATTGCTGGTGGCTTTTTGGCCTTATTCGCCCTGATATTCTTTTTGCAATGGCAACAAAATCAAAAGCAAATAGACGCTCTGACAAATACGATCGAGCAGATCTCTAAAAAGGAAACGGTTGCGCGAAAATCCGTTGAGGATGAAGACATAAAAGCACGTAAGGCTCAAGAGGCCGCGGAAAAAGCGGCGGCAGCAGAGCTTGAAGCCCAAAAGGCTGCGGCTGCTGAAGCCGATCGTAAGCGAAAAGCGGAGGAAGAAGCGAAGGCTGCTGCTGCGGCAGAATCCCGGGCTCGAGATGAAGCGGCGGCGGTCGCTGCTCGCAAACTCAAAGAGGAAAAGCAACGCGAGGCTGACGAGGCGGCACGTGCAGAAATTGCAGCCAGAGAGCGGGAAAAAACTGAAGCTGAAAATCGAGCGAAGCAAGAAGAAGCGCGACGACGAGCCGAGTCTAACCGCGAACGTGAGCGAAAAGCTGCCGAACGCCTAGCAGAGGAAAGACGGTTGCAAGAGGAACGCCGAGCCGCTTTGCGTGAAGAGCGCGCAGAGAAACAGCGAGAGCGGACGGAACGGGCCAAAGAGCGAGCTGAAGAACGTCGTCGTGCCAACGAAGAAGCACGTCAGAGAGCTGAAGAACGAAGAGCGGCTGAACGGGCAAAGCGTGAAGAAGCCAAGAAAGCTGCTGCGATTGCGGCGGCAAATAAAGACCCTGAGTGTCCTAGAGGTATGGTTTTGGTTAAAGCGGGCAGATTCCGTCAGGGTTCAGCTGCCAATGATCCGGAGCGAAACTTTGGTGACCTTGGCGTCAAGCAAGTAGATGTCGCCGCGTTCTGCGTTGACTATTACGAATATCCAAACGGCAAAAAGCGAACGCCCACAACACGCGTTTCTTACGCTCGAGCAGAGCGAAGCTGTAAACGTCGAGGGAAACGTTTGTGCACCGAAGAAGAATGGGAAAAAGCATGCTCTGGCCCAAGAAATATTCGCTACCCTTACGGTAACGCTTGGAGTTCTGACTCATGCGCTACCGAAGATGAGGAAGGAAACGACAGAACCGTTCAAAAGAGCGGAAGTTTTAAGGCTTGTCGTTCAGGATACGGTGTTCTTGATATGGCCGGAAATGTGGCTGAATGGACCTCTACTTCCTGGGGTAGTGGTATGGTCGTCAAGGGTGGGGCGGCTGACCGCCCGGGATACGATAGTCGCTGTGCAGCTCGAAAAAAGAAAAAGAAGAAATATAGTAGCGAGATGCTTGGCTTCCGCTGCTGTGCTAATCCGAAGTAAACAAAATGATTCCTAGATATACTCCCGAAGACATTGGTGCGCTCTGGCAAGATGCGCACCGTATGCGTACCTGGCTGAAGGTTGAAATGGCGTGCGCACGCGCAACTGAGGCTGAAGGCCTTATTCCTAAAGATGACTTGGCTATTTTGGAAAAAGCAGCCGAAGGCTGTGACTTCCAAAGTTTAGCCGATCGCGCTTTGGAAATCGAAAAAGTCACGCACCACGATGTGATCGCTTTTTTGACAGCGTTCGAAGAAGTAGCTGGACCTGCCTCCCGTCATATTCACTACGGTCTGACTTCGTCTGACGTTTTGGATACGTCCTTCGCGTTACTCTTGGTCGAAGCCACAGAACTTATTCTCAAAGAGGTCGACATTTTGATGGAGGCCGCAAAAGTTCGCGTCGAAGAACATCGACATACGCCGATGATGGGCCGGACCCATGGGATTCACGCGGAACCTATCACCTTCGGTCTGTTCATGGCTTCTTGGTATGCAGAGCTCGGTCGTAGCAAGAAACGAATCGCCACGGCCCTGGAAGAAATCCGATACGGGAAGCTGTCCGGTGCAGTCGGCACTTCAGCGCACTTAGCACCTAAAATTGAGGCGGCAGCCTTGGAAGATATGGGCCTCAAAGTTGAGCCAGTGGCTACCCAAGTCGTTCCTCGAGACCGCCACGCACAACTCTTCTCGAGCCTCGCACTTTTGGGCGCGGCGATTGAACGTTTCGCCGTCGAGATTCGGCATTTGCAGCGGACGGAAGTCTACGAAGCCGAGGAGCCGTTTCGTAAGGGTCAAAAAGGCTCAAGCGCGATGCCGCACAAACGGAATCCAATTTTGAGCGAAAACCTCACGGGCTTAGCGCGCTTGATGCGCTCTTGGGCCGACGCGTCTATGGAGAACGTCGCGCTTTGGCACGAACGCGATATTTCGCATTCCTCCGTCGAGCGCGTGATTGGTCCGGACTCAACGATTACGGCGGTCTTTATGCTTCGCCGGGTTCGTAAGCTAGTCGAGGGTCTCAACGTGTATCCTGAGAATATGCAGAAGAACATCGACAAGATGAAAGGCTTGGTATTCTCTCAGCCCTTACTCTTGGTGCTCGCGGAACGCGGTATGGAACGCCAGGCGGCGTATGTCATCGTGCAGCGAAACGCGATGCGTGTTTGGAAAGAAGGCATCTCTTTCAAAGAAGCCTTGGCTGCTGACGAAGAACTCATGCAGCACGTGACCGAAGAAGAGCTGGACCAATGTTTTGATATCCGACGTCACTTGTCTAACGTCGATGAGATTATTGACCGCGCTTTGGCAACTGCTGAGTAGCAATCACGTCTCTGCTCCTAAAACAAACTGCCTTGCACCGGTGGCGGAGGCTCATAGGCTTGCATCAAGTCGGGGCCTTGGTTCTTAACTGAGTTCACTCGCGGGTGGACTTGATGGACGGCCATCTCCTCAGAGATATAGGGCTTGAACAAATGCTCTAGAGCTTCTCGGTTTTTGATCTTTGGGTCGAGCCAAAGGCCGAAGTCCTCCTCTCTCAAGATGACCGGCATTCGGGGATGGAAGCGAGTGAGTAGCTCGTTGGCTTCGGTGGTGACTACACTGAAGGTTTCAATCGGTGCGGCGAGTTGTAAGTTTTTCGACCAAAGGCCGGCATATGCGAATAATCTTTGGTCTTTGAAATGAAAGAAGTAGGGCGTCTTTTCGTTTTTACTCGTCTTTTCCCATTCGTAGAAGCCGTTGCTGATTACGAGGCATCGACTATTTTCAAAAGCGTCACGGAAGGCCGGTTTTTGGTCGACCGTTTCGCTTCGGGCGTTGAAGCATTGAAACGCGATTCGAGAGTCTTTGGACCAATGCGGAATGAGGCCCCAGCGCATGTATGCGATTTCCCGCGACCCAGCGGCAGTGCGCCTCACGATTGCAGAGCTTTGACCGACCGATACATTGTAATTGGCGTTCACCCGAGGTGCCTCAGATACACCGAAGACGTTTCTTACTTGTTCGGGTGCGCTATGAATTACGTATCGTCCGCACATAACGAGGCTGTAACATACTTAGGCTTCGATATTAAAGCTTCAAGGTCCGTTGAGCGCTGGATGGCCGATCGTGTTTTGGACGCTTTCGTCGTTTGCGCCGCGGACCTTTCGGGAAGGGGTCATTGGGATTCAGTGCTCTTTTTCCTTCACTACTGACGGGCTGATACCAACGACGAAAAACGGAATCACTGAGGGTGGTAAGTTCGCCATCATCCGACTGAACGAGCCAATTGCCGGCGTCGACGGCGATAGTCCTACGCCCAATTGTGACCGTGGTCATTCGGTCGAAACGAGTCGCCTCAACAATTGGGCGCGGACCGCGCCAAGGGAACGGTGGCTCGTACTTAAAGGGGAAGCTGGCAACACTTCGAACCGCCATGTATGAACCGTATACTGAAACTGTGTTCAGTGTCAATCGAAACTAGAGAAGATTTGCTTTCGCGAGATTGGCGCGCATACGCTCCGATGGGTCTCCAAGGGTAGGGCTAAATTCCGTTCCGGTCAAGCGCTGGTATAAGTCAGCGTATTTACAAGCAAGTTCTGTTCGGATTGCGTCATCTAAGGCGGGTGGAGTCCCGTCGCCAGAGAAACCGTGGGTCTCGATGAGCCACTGCCGCAGGTTTTCTTTGTCGAGCATAGCCTGAGATTCGCCGGCGGCAAATCGGCTCTCGTATTGGTCAGCGATCCAGAACCGAGATGAGTCGGGTGTGTGAATTTCGTCGATGACGGTCAATTTTCCATCGGCATCCAGCCCCATCTCATACTTCGTGTCGACGAGAATAAGACCTTGTTTCGCAGCCAGCTCAACGCCGCGTGCGTACAGCTTCAAAGCAATATCTTCTGCTTCGTCCAGTTGTTCTTGAGTCATCAAGCCGCGTTCGACGATGGCTGCTTTGGAGATCGGTTCATCGTGCATGCCTAGTTCCGCCTTAGTCGACGGCGTCATAATGGGAGAAGCAAATGCTTGGTCTTTCTTAAGACCGGCACCGAAATCGATACCGTAAGCGTCGGCTTTCCCGGATTGGTAATCGCGCCAAAGTGAGCCAGTAATGTACCCTCGGATAATGAATTCGACCGCGTAAGGCTTGGCCTTCTTCGCGATAAGAACGTTGGGATCTGGAATCGATACGACGTGGTTTTGGGCAATGTCTTTTGTTTGTTCGAAGCCATGTGCGGCGATTGCGTTGAGAATTTGTCCCTTGAAAGGAATTGTTCCCAGCACGTGATCGAATGCGCTTACGCGATCGGTCGTGACGATGATGAGTTGATCCTCTGTTTGGTAAACGTCTCTAACTTTACCTTGGTATTTCTCGCCTAACTTTTCAAAGTCTGTGCCTTTTACGGTTTCACTAAGTTGTTGTTTGACGGCTTCTTCAATGCTCATGCCTGGACTCCATTATTTTACTGGTTTTTGGTCAAGTAGTTCTTTGATGACTTGTGTGACGATTTCCGCAAGACGCTCGTAGCTTGTATTTCCTTCTTCGACGGTCGCTTCTTTCGGGAAGCCGCAGTAGGCGTCGACGGCTCCGGCTTCGAGAAAATTGGTTGCGCCAGCTTTGATTTCCGTAATGAGTTCGACGGGGTTATCAGCGAGCTTTCGGCGCACATCTTCAGCTACCAGGTCGGGTCGAGCCGCCATAATCAGTGAGGTTTCGTACTGTCCTGCGTGGCAGCTTCCTGAGGCGAATTCAGCTGTTAGCGTTTGGGCGAAGCGTGCGTCTGCGGGATCCGCCAGTCCGAGAGGACAGGCGGCCTCAGCTTCTGCCTGTTTTACCGCATCGCGTAAAGCGAAGCGGTGGGCTGGTTCAAGGTGGGCGTTGACCATACAAACCGCCTTGAAACCTTGTCCGGCGGTAGCGAGCAACACGTCCCGTACATAATTGACCGTCGACGCTCTTGGCATAGAAAGTGTCCCGGAAAATGGCCCCGCAAAATCGGTCACGGTGAAGGCAAGAGGCGGTAAAATTAGCACGTTATAGCCGGTTTCTGACTTGAGCTTTTCTACGCTTCGATGACAGGTCTCCTCCGCAATGATCACATCTGTATTTAGCGGCAAGTGCGGCCCGTGCGCTTCTGTGGAGCCTGTCGGCCAAAGGGCGATTGCGCCTTCCTCAAGAACAGCTTTCGTTTGAGTAAAATTGAGTTCAGCGAGTTTCATAATTACTCCGTGACCAAACCACGCGCTTGCGCGGCGACAGCGGCGTTGGTCTTGAGCGCTTTTCGGTCGAGTTTATCTCGGTCACCTCTTGGTAATTCCGCGATGAATTCGATAAAACGGGGTGCTTTGTACGGCTTCGTTGTTGCGGCGACATGGTCTGAAAGTGTTTTGGCGAGGTCTTCGCTGGCTTCGTGTCCTTCGCGAAGAATGACGAAAGCCATAGGCTTGAGGAGGCCTTCGTGTTTGTAGCTTGAGGCACCTGCCTCTGCTACGGCATCGTGGCGAGTGAGCGCATCCTCAATTTCTTGGGGTGCGAGCCATCGTCCACCAATCTTCATGAGGTCATCGGCCCTGCCTCGGTAGAAGTAGTATCCGTCTTGATCCTTCTCAAACTGGTCGCCCGTGATTACCCAGTAGCCTTGAAGCACATCTCTCGATTTTTCTGCTCTTTGCCAGTAGAAGGCTGCTGAACTTCCGCCTCCAATCCACAAGGTTCCAACTTCGCCGGGTTCGCACTCTCGTCCATCACTGTTCATGATTTTCGCTTCATACCCTGGAACTATAGTACCGAGGCTACCTTTTTTAACCTCTCCAAAACGAGCACTGATAAAAACGTGGAACATTTCGGCGCTACCGATACCATCCAGAATTTCGACTCCGGGTCCTTTCATCCATCGTTCATAAAGTTCTGGCGGAAGTGCTTCGCCGGCCGATGTGACGCAGCGCAAGGATGAAACGTTGAAGTCCTCTTGCTCATAAAGATTAGCCATTTGTGCAATCATTGTAGGGACATTGATCAAGACCGTTGCTTTATATTTTTCAATCAAGTCGAAGAGCCGAGGTGGTGTAGGGCGGTCAGGGAATAGGATAGCTGAGCCTCCAAAATAAAATGGAAACATTAGGTTGCTTCCGGTGGCGTATCCAAAAAATAACTTGGGCACCGAAAGCGTAACATCCGATTCCTTCATCTCCAGAATCTCTTTGGCGTAACGTTCGGTGTTATAGATGAAGTCCCGGGCACGATGAACCGCCGCCTTTGGCGCGCCGGTTGAACCGCTCGAATAGAGCCAAATGGCAAAGTCTTCTTCGGTTGTCGCTTCGAGAGCAGGTTCATCCGAGTGTTGCCGTATGGCGGCTTTGGTTTCGTCGTTGTCGATGATGAGCGTTGTTTTCAAGCGACCGGAGTTGGACGGCATTCGCTCAGCAACCGCTGCATTTGTGATGACCGCTTTTGCGCGACTATCCTCGAGGTAAAAACCAATTTCTTCAGATGTTACTTTGGTATTGAGGAACATACATGTGGCGCCAACTCCCAGTGCGCCGAAGAAGCTCGCGGCCCAATCTTCGTTATCATCTAGGATAATGAAGACTCTGTCCTCAAGCCCGATTCCTCGAGCTCGCAGTTCGTGACCTATCTGGGCGGAATACTTCGACAGCTCCCCATAGGTCATCGCGACTGTCGCGCCATCAGGGTAGTCGACGTAAAGGGCGGTTTTATCGGATCGACCCTCGTCAATATGCTTGTGAAGGAATGAATACGCCAAGTTCAATGGTTTAGCAGGTGAGGTCAGCCGGTTTTCCGCCATATGCTGCGGAATACCATAGGAACGAGACGGTGGCATCCGTTCGTTCCAACAAGCTCTTTTGCTCGGTTGACAATTGGCGGGTAAAGGCGCCGAATGGGAGCTAAGAAGCAGATCAATGCTTCAACGCGTTCATAGGGATACTGATGGAATCGAATACAATACTAAGGATTGCCCTGACTGTGATCACACTACTCTTGTCAGTCGCTGTCCATGAATATGCACATGCTCTCGCTGCCTACAAATTGGGAGATGATCACGCGGCTAGGGAAGGTCGCCTGACGCTCAACCCTCTGGCTCACGCCGACCCTATGGGCACCATTGCCTTGCCTATTTTTTTTAGCCTCGTCGGTGGAGGCGTCTTTGGCTGGGGGAAGCCAGTCCCTTATATTCCAAGTAGACTGACTCGAAAATACACCCTTCGCGCCGGAGAGGCGATTATCGCTTTTGCGGGGCCCTTGGCGAACTTCATCATGGCCTTCATTTCTGGAGCACTATTCTTCGCGTTACCTTTGAGCAGTAACTCACCGTTTTATATGCTTTTATTGCAAATGGTGCAGTTAAATGTGATCTTGTTCTTCTTCAATCTCATTCCTGTTCCACCATTGGATGGCTCCAAAGTTTTCGCTTGGGTCATGGGTCCGAGGGGTGACGGTATTCTGGATTCCATTCAAAAAGCGGGTCCCATGGCGTTTTTGGTCGTGATCATGCTGGGAGGAACCATAATTTCAAAGCCTTCCTCACTCCTCATCGGATTCATTTTCAGCAGCATGCGCAGCCTTTTTGGCTAGGGACGCACTGCTCACTTGCCTTAGTTCCCTGCATATGGTTCGTCTGGCGAGTTCGTGAATTCACCTACAGAAAATTCAGAGCTTCCTGAGCCGCCCGAGTCTGCTGCTGATGCAGACAAGGGCCCCGAAGAGGAAGCCAGCGAGATCGAACGGGTCCTTGGTGACAAGCTACGTTCGCCGGTTAGAATCCCGAAAGCCTACACACTGGCAGAGGCTTCAACCCACGAAATATTTCAAGTTGAATTGACTGATTTCGCAGGACCTCTCGACTTGCTTCTGTTTCTCATCCGGAAACACGAGATTGAAATTCTTGATATTCCAATCGCCTTCATCACTGAAAAGTATATCGAGATGATCGAAAATTTGAGCTCGCTTCCGATTGATGTAGCGGCGGAGTTTTTAGTGATGGCGGCGGAACTTGCTCATATCAAATCCAAGATGCTTCTTCCGCCAGAAGAAGGTGTTCCCGTTGAAGAGACAGAAGAAGAGCAGGGTGACCCCCGCGCCGATTTGGTTAGGCGCCTTTTGGAATATCAAAAATATCGCGATGCGGCGGATGACTTGGCCGACTTAGACCAGCTAAACCGTGACGTGTTTGCTCGGACTCCCGAGCTTCTCAGCACCGACGAGGATTTTGACCCTGGCTTACGTAGTGGGAATATATTCAAACTTGTAGACACAATGGCTGAAATCCTGAGTCGCTTAGAGCCTGAGCTTCAGCACTCGGTAGATGCAGACCCTGGTACGGTTTCAGACCGTGTCCTGCATGCGATTACCTACGGTAAAAAACACGGTAATCGCTTCACCTTTTGGGACCTGCTCAAAGACGTCAAAACACGGCAGATGATCGTCTTGACGTTTATTGCTATTTTGGAAATGGCGAGAACCAAGGTTATAAAAATTGAGATTGAAGAACCAGATGAGAGCTCTGAGGGAGAAGATGAACCTGCTGCGGGAAATATCGTCCTGGTGTTGACGGGCAATACCCCTCCCAATGATCTTTTGAACGTTGAATCTGAATCTTTCGTATAGGGAAAATAGGAAAAGTTTATGGCTTTGAATGAATCAAGACTGTGCTCAATCATTGAATCGATGTTGCTCGTGTCCTCGGAACCTTTACCCGTGGCGCGCCTTGTCGAAGTCATCCAAGGTGAAGATAAGAACACCAAAGAGGAAAAGATTCGAGCGGCCATAGAATCTCTAAAAGCGAATTATGACAACGCTGAGCGAAAAATCGGTCAAGGTGTTCGAGTCGATGAAGTTGCCGGTGGTCTTCAAATGCGGACGACTTCAGAGAACGCGCAATATATTCGAAGATTATTGGCAATGAGGCCTCAACGTCTTACCAAAGCTGCGCTCGAAACATTGGCTATTATTGCTTACCGTCAGCCTTGTACAAAACCCGAGATTGAGAACGTGCGTGGTGTAGATGTGGGAAGCACACTCAAAGCGCTTCTGGAGCGAGACTTAGTCAGAATTCTTGGTAAGAAGGATGAAGTTGGCCGTCCTTTGCTTTACGGCACGACTAGAGCGTTCTTAGAACTGTTTGGGCTTCGGTCACTTTCTGCCTTACCTAGCCTCAGAGAATATCACGAGCTTGACCCTGCCCACCAGCAACAGGTCGATGAGCTGTATGAACCTGAACCAACGAACACACTCCAAGACTTAGCTGGAAAAGTTGAATTCCTAGTTGATCGCGACCACGACCCAGATCTCGATGAGCTCGACGAAGCCCTTAAACAAGCCGACTCTGTGCGACAAAGCACCTCGTCCATGCTTGACGCCAAATCGAAAGAGTCAGGTGAAAAACCGAAGTCTTCGTCGGAGGAAAATTCAGCCAAGGAACCTTCTAATAGTCCAGAAGAAGAACCTGCGCGAGAACAGGCGACGAGCTAGCTGTGGCCAAGCAAGAACAAATTAGGATCAATAAATTTTTGGCTAGAGCCGGCGTTTCTTCCCGGCGCGGTGCAGATGCTCTTGTTCAAGCGGGTCAGGTGAAAGTAAATGGTCGAGTCGTTGAAGAAGCTGGCTTGCTCGTGGATCCGCAATCAGATCAAGTCATGGTTCGAGGCAAGCTCATTGCTGAGTTTCAGGACAAGGTGACAATCGTTCTCAATAAACCCGCAGACGTTATGACGACGATGTCAGACCCTCAAGGCCGAGAAACTGTGGCAGATTTAATAAAGAACGAGCCGTTTCGTTTGGTTCCTGTAGGCCGCCTCGATTATCCGACCGAGGGCGTCTTACTGATGACCACGGACGGTGAGTTAGCAAATCGGCTGCTTCATCCTCGATATAAGGTTCCGAAGTCTTATTATGTGAAGGTGGGGGGTATCCCATCCTCCACAGCTTTAGATCGTCTTCGAGAGGGAATTCAGCTTGAAGATGGCAAAACCAAACCGGCACTCGTCGATGTGATTGAAACTTTACCTCGCCGATCATGGATTGAGGTTATTCTTACCGAAGGTAAAAAGCGCCAGGTTCGCCGGATGTGTGAGGCTATCGGGCATCGCCCTTTGCGTGTTGTTCGTACGAGCTTTTCGCATGTGGATTGTGACAAACTTCGGCCTGGTCAGTATCGTTATTTGACCTCGTCGGAGCTAACAGCGTTGTACAGAATGGTTGGGATGTCCCGTTCTATCCCCAAGCAGCCCGAATATGTAATGGCAGCGGAGGGGCGCAAACTTGGTACTGCTCGTCGTCGCAAAGGTGCTTTGCCAGGAGAGCAAAGACTCTCTCACCCCAAACCTGCTGCGAATAAGAAAAAGAATGAGAAGAAGAAACGCTTCAAGGCTCGCGGAGAGGAGACGAAATACAACAGAAGATCAGAGTCTCAAAAAGCTGAGAAATCGGCTCACCCGCGCGCTGGTTCTAAGAAAAAAGCACCCGTTAAGAAAGTAGCTAGTCGAGGGATTAGGCCTTCAGACTACAAAAAAAGACAAGCCAGCAAAGAATAGCGTCGTTCTGAACTATAAACGCGCGAAGTGTCCGGGGCGGGGCTGTCCTGCAACGATGTTGTACCCCTGATCAAGCAGGGCCTCAAAAAACATTTCTAAGTCATGCATAGAGTCCAATAAGCTTAGAAATTGCGATTCTACTCGAACGTCATAGCACTGAAAGGTTCCAAATTCGCACTCGACGGGGTCTACCTCGTCAGCGGGAGGTTTGGCGAAATTGAATATGCCAGGTTCATCGCTGATTCCTAACACTAAGCGACCATCCTTGTCATAGACTGACCATATGTTTCCCACCTGAAGAATATATCACAAAACCCTGGATGCCATGCGTGCTGGCTCTGGATATATGCAGAATCCCTGCTTCTGAGTGTTCTTCTTGCGTTGACCCACCATAGCCGTCGCGTTAGGCGCAGGGTGTCATGAGTGAAACTACAGAAGTAGAAGAACGCGGTCCTGTCCCTCACATGGAAGGACCTGAACTGGTTCGCGATCTTAAACGTAGCCACATGTGTGGCGATCTTCGCGCAACCAACATAGACGACGAAGTAGTTCTGATGGGTTGGGTTCACTCGTACCGTGACCTTGGTGGTGCCGTCTTTATCGATTTACGTGATCGCACAGGACTTGCTCAGATTGTTTTTGACCAATCGATAGACCCGAAATGTCACGAAATCGCTGACCGACTACGGTCAGAATGGGTTGTAGGAGTAGTCGGTAAAGTTCGTTCTCGCGGCGAAAATAAGAATCCTAATCTACCCACGGGTGAGATTGAAGTGGTAGCGTCTTATATAACAGTCTTCAATCAGAGTCTGACTCCGCCGTTCCTCGTGGACGACGAAATTGATACTTCTGAGGAGAAGCGACTTAGATACCGATACCTAGATTTACGTCGCCCCAAAGTTCAGAACAACTTTCTGATTCGTTCACAGATTAGTCAGACGGCGAGACAAACCTTGCACGAGCTCGGTTTTCTTGAGCTAGAGACGCCGTACATGGTGAAATACACCCCGGGCGGCGCTCGAAACTTTATCGTTCCCTCCAGACTTACGCCGGGCTCCTTTTACGCGCTCGCCGAGAGCCCCCAGCTCTATAAGCAATTGTTCATGATTTCTGGTTTTGATCGCTATTTTCAGATTACGAAATGTTTTCGTGATGAAGACCTGCGGCAAGATCGACAACCCGAATTTACCCAGATCGATTTAGAGTTGGCATTCGCGGACATGGACGACGTGCATTTCGTCATGGAAACTGTAATGCGCCGAGTATTCAAGAACGTTATTGACGTTGATCTTCCCGAGAAGTTTCCGGTGATGACATACGATGAAGCGATGCGTCGCTTCGGGAGCGATAAGCCTGATCTACGTTTCGGCCTAGAACACACTGTTCTGACAGACTTGATTGCCAAACACGAAGGCGGAGGCGTTCCTTTCTTCAACCAAACACTTGAAACGGGAGGGATGATCAAGGCTATGCGTGTTCCAAAAGAGCACAAACTCAGCCGCTCCGACTTGGATAAACTCGAGAAAGAGGGCAAGAGTGTTGGTGCCCGCGGCCTTGGACGTGCCAAAATAGGTGAGGCGGGTAATTGGACTCAGTCGCCGTTCGCCAAAGTTATCTCTGATGACCTTCGAAGCGCGATAAACGATGCAGTTGGTGGTCAGGAAGGTGACTTGATTTTGTTTCAATTCGGTGCGCCGAAGCTTGTTCACACTGTATTGAATCACCTTCGTCTCTTGCTTGGACGCAAGTTTGATCTGATTGATAACTCTCGCTGGGAGATTCTCTGGGTAACTGAATTCCCTGTTTTTGAATACGATGATGCGACGGACTCATACGCAGCTGCCCATCACCCGTTTACGTGTCCGCGCGACGAGGATGTTGATCGTCTCGTGAGTGATCCCGCATCTTGTAAAGCTCGAGCCTACGACCTGGTCCTCAATGGTAATGAAATTGCCGGTGGTTCAGTGCGTATTCATGACGCTGATGTCCAACGCAAAGTCTTCGAGGCGCTCGGTATTTCTGACGAGGAAAAGCGAGAAAAGTTTGGTTTCCTACTCGATGCGCTTTCGTACGGTGCACCTCCGCATGCGGGTATCGCTGCAGGGATGGACCGGATTGCGATGCTTCTTTCTGGAGCTACCTCACTACGCGATGTGATTCCGTTCCCAAAAACCCAGCGCGGAACATGTCTTATGACTCAATGTCCAACTCCAGTGGATGACAAACAACTTGGTGAGGTCTTCATTGAGTCCGCTCCTCCTGTAGAACTAGACTAGGCTCGTTACTCTTCTTGCAGAATAGGTCTGTTCTATTTGCGGCCAAGTTTCTTCTGAGCTGCAGCGACGAGAGCTCGATTCATACTGGGGCGCTTGGCAATCATGTTCAAAACGTTTCGTGGCAAACGATCAATGAGGCGAACCGCATTTTTTGCAGGCGTTTTAGGGTTGAAGACAAGGTTCTTAACGACTTGAGGATTTTGCGTGTAGGCTGGATTTTCGGCGATTTTTTTCAGGACATCAGGATTCAGAGTAGCCAATCGTGCCATCATTACGATTTCATCCATAGAGATCTTGGCATTCTTCAAAAGGTAATGATGAATGGCTTTGTTGCCATCCGTTGCTAAAGCCATTCGAGCTTCACGATCGCCTGACAGGGCGAGATTTATCTTGTCATCCATTGTCATTCGCTGGAGTCGACGACGTAACGGCATTTTTTCTTCGTCGTTACTGGCAATCTCTGTTTGCATGCGAGTGATTTTTATTGGCGCACGATGCGCCTCTTGTTCGCTCGCAAGTCGTTTTTGACCACGCATCGTTCGTGGAAAATGTATGGCTCCGATAAAGTTTGGGTCATCGGAGTTTACATTGATGGTTACCTTGTGCGCTTCAACGGACTTAATTCGACCAAATATTTGAAAAGTGTTTTTGCCGGGTAGATTAATGCGAACTTCGGACGCCGTTCCTGGCTTTGCTGTTTCATTGGGCACGTTGAGTGTAATGATTGAATTGGTTGAGTAGTCTTCGGTGTGAGGAATGAAGTCTAGGAGCGTGGCAAAGTTGACGACGTATACAATCAATGTTTCACCAGGGACCGGATTGGCTATCTTTGCTGACTCGTTCGCGTTTGCCTGTGCCGCCGTCATTTCCTCTGAGAGAGCCGCCGTTACTCTCTGGTCGGTGTCATCATCTAAGGTGTCGTCACCAAGTTCGTCGGCGGAGTTGCGACTGCTTTCCTCAGGATCAAACTTTTCAACTTCTGTGTCTATGAGCTCAATGCTAGCTTCGTTTCGTAGTGCTGCTTTGAAGTCTTCTGTAAGAATGAGCTCGTCGAGTGCATGCTGACTGTTTGACGCGCCTGGTTCGAACGCGGCGATGAAACCTTGACCTGGTAGCTGGTGAACTACTCGGGAAGGGAAATCGAAATACGCACCGCTAGGGAGTTCAAGGCGAAGAAGGCAGATTGTGTTTACGGCTGGTATCTCACGGGGCTTGGGAACGAGAATACCGCCGTGCGTGATGTGTGACTGGTGGTCTTCATTGAGTTTTCGCAACGAGCGATAGACGACTTTGAATGCATGATTGGCTTGATGCATGAAGAAATCTCACTTATTTGTCAGGGCCTTTGATACCGCTGCTCTTACTTCCCCACGGGCGAGTAGTTCGGTCGCAGCGTCAATGTCTTGGTGAAGCACGCGGTCTTCTTGTAGTTCTTTCACTTTGCTTCGTAATGTATCATAGGCTGCTTGTACCCCGACACCCGGTTTCAATTTGATGAGGTCGATTGCCTGGCAAGCGCACAACATTTCGATTGCTAGGCAGAAACGGGTATTTTCAATGACTTCAAGCGCTTTTCGAGCGGAAGTCATTCCCATTGAAACGTGGTCTTCCTGGTTTGCACTAGTTGGTATAGAGTCGACGGAAGCCGGCGTGCATAAAACTTTATTCTCGTTGACGAGACTTGCTGCGGTGACTTGAGCCATCATGAATCCTGAGTTGAGTCCCGATGTCTCCAGCAGAAACGCCGGTAATCCACTGAGTGCTGGGTCGATGAGTTGTTCGACTCGACGCTCTGAAATTGAGGCCAGCTCGGAGACAGCGATCGCGAGAAAGTCCATAGCAAATGCGAGCGGCTGTCCGTGGAAGTTTCCACCAGAAATAAGGCGGTCTCCTTCATTCTCCTCTGCAAAAACCAAGGGGTTGTCAGTGGCGGAGTTTATCTCGATTTCGACCGTTCGTCTCACGTTTTGGATCACGTCTCGGACAGCTCCATGAACCTGAGGCATACATCGAAGACTGTAAGGGTCTTGAATGCTGTCACAATCTTCATGACTCTGTGCAATTTCGCTTGAGTCTAGGAGTTGTCGGAGATGACGGGCTGATTCGCGTTGGCCTGGATGCGGTCGGCTATTGTGGATTAGTGCCTCGAATGCGGTTGCGGTTCCTCTTCGTCCTTCTACACTAGCTGCGCCTATTATGTCCGCTTCCAAGCATAGATTTTCTGCTTCTATTATTGCGAGACAGGCCAAAGCGCTCATGGCTTGCGTTCCATTGACTAAACACAGGCCTTCTTTAGGGCCCGGCCTAATCGGGCTCAGGTTCTCAGCTTGCAGAGCTTCTATACTGGGTACTTCCTTTCCTTTGTAAACGACCGTGCCTTCACCGATCATAGTAAGAGCGAGATGCGCTAGCGGTGCAAGGTCTCCAGAAGCACCCACACTTCCTTTACAGGGGATGACGGGGTGGATTTTGTGATTGAGCAGATCTAGAAGGAGCGTCAATGTCTCCAAGTGTACGCCTGAGCGTCCTGTAGCAAGAACGTTAGCCCGAAGAACCATCAGTGCCCGGGTCTGGGCCTCGCTCAAGGGTGCGCCAACGCCGACCGCATGACTCCGAATTAGGTTTAGTTGCAGGATATCGAGTTGGTCATTCTCGATTCGGACGTTTTTGAGATATCCGAACCCGGTATTGATCCCATAGACCGCGTTACCGCTCCTCGCATAGGAATCAACTAAAGCGCGGGCACGGCGTACTCTTGCTTCGGCTGAAGGATCGAGCTGAACGAGCACCTCTTGGTAGGCCACGTCGGCAACCTGCTCAATAGTCAGGCCTTGTCCGTCAATAAATATCACATCTATGGCTCTACTAGAGACGCTCCTATTTGCAAACCGAGGCCTTGGTATTCCACCGGGCTAGGACCGTACATTTGGGCCCGGAAGCCATATATTTGACGCGCTGCATAGGTGGCACTGGACTCTCAGTTTGTCTCGGGCTTTATTTACGGTGGAAATGACTAATCTTCCATTTTCATCTGCGAGCCCACCGTTATTGGTCAAGCTTGCAAGGATTGTCGGAGCGCACGCCGTGTCCGCATCGGAAAGTGACCGTTTTGCATATTCGCGTGATTGTTGGCCACGTGACCTGATCCAAATGAGAGCTGGCATGATCCCTGCTTCCCCTGCTTGTATAGTATGGCCTGAGACGGCCGAAGAGGTGAGCAAAATCTTACTGCTTGCATCCGAGCTGGGGATTCCGGTGGTCCCCTACGGAGCAGGCTCTGGCGTTTGTGGTGGCGCACGTCCTGTCGATGGTGGAATTACGATCGACTTCAAGAGAATGAAAGCGATTCGTCGAATAGATGAAATTAATCTTAGCGCTGAGGTCGAAACTGGCATCATAGGTGAACGACTTGAGCGACGCTTGAATCAGCGCGGTTACACTCTCGGTCATTTTCCATCCTCCATCGTGTGCTCTACACTTGGAGGCTGGCTCGCGGCACGCAGTGCCGGACAGACGTCTACCTTCTACGGCAAAATCGAAGACATGGTTCTTGGTCTTGAGACCGCGTCTCCGGGGCGAGTTCGAAGACTCACAAGTGCGCCGAGAGCAGGCTTGTCCGTGAACTATAACGCATTGATGATGGGCTCAGAGGGGGTATTCGGAGCAATTACAGCGGCAACTTTGCGAATCCATCCGTTCCCAGAGTCTCGGCTATTTCGAGGCTTTCGTTTTCCAAACGTTGAAGCAGGGATTACTGCGATTCGGAGAATGCTTCGCAGTGGTCTGAAACCGGCGGTTGTCCGCTTATACGACGCACTAGATACCTTTATCGGGAGAGGCCACAGCAAAAGCGATGCAGGCGACGAGAATTCAGAAGCTTTTTCCTTCGAAAATCTTTCAAAAATTCTCAAGTCGCGCCTGCGGACGGAAAAGTTTGCGGAAAACCGGTTGGGCAGACGGCTCGCGCAAGCGATGATTCGAAAGACGGTTTCCGCAGTCGTTGGGACGCCCCTTTTATTGAATCGAGCAATCGATGCCTTGCCAGAGCAATGCTTGTTGATTCTTGGCTTTGAGGGGCAGTCTGGTCTTATTCGGTCTGAGATGGATATAGGTATGTCGCTTTGTTCCGAGTTGGGCGCAGAAGATCTGGGCGAGGCGCCAGGCTTACACTGGTTGGCGAACAGGCACAACGTCTCGTACAAACAATCAAAAGCATATGCTTCTGGCGTGTTCACGGATACGATGGAAGTCGCGGCAAATTGGGAACGTCTACTGCCTGTCTACCAATCGGTTCGTAGAGCAATAAGCAAAGAAGCTTTTGTGATGGCTCACTTCTCTCATGCATATCCAGATGGGTGTTCGATTTATTTTACGTTTGCTGGGGCAGCCGAGGACCCTCGTGATCCCAATACAATTCTTGAGCGCTACGATCGTATTTGGGCAGCGGCACTTCCTGCTGCGAATGATGCGGGCGGCACAGTCTCTCATCATCACGGCATCGGCATTTTGAAGGGCAGCGCCATGGAAAAAGAACACGGCCGCGGCGGGATGACTGTGCTTCGGGCCCTCAAAGCCGGATTTGATCCTCAAGCGATATTGAACCCCGGAAAGCTTGGTCTAGAAGCGAAAAAAGTTCGGCGCACATATTCTTCTCATGCACGAGTAAAAACTCGCCGCGTGTTGCCAGAGGAGATTCAGGCGGCGGTTGGTGCGAGCAACGTGATAAAGAAAGGAGGGCGAACCTCAATTCGCGCAGCGGATGAAAATTCTCTTGCGGCCGTGCTTCGGGAAGCGAACCGTCGACAGGTGACCGTAAGTAGTGATCAGACTGGTTTCCGCTCTCCCATGGGTTCTTTGCATTTAGATTTGACTGGTTTAAATGGTGTCGTCCGATTGAGTAAGAAATCTCTCTTTGTTGAGGTTGAGGCGGGAATTGCTGTTCATGAACTTGAGGCAGTCTTACGCAAACAAGGTTTGACCTTGGGGCATGTTCATCCACGTTGCCTAGGCCGGAGTATTGGAGCGGGCTTGGCATTCAATACTTTTATACGTCGTTCAAATGGCTTCGGAGATCTCGATGGTGTCTGTGTCGCTGTGCGGGGTCTGTTGTGTGATGGCACGGTCGTTGAGACTCGTCCCGTCCCGCGTTCTGCTGTTGGGCCTGAACTTGACCGTGCATTTATCGGCGGCGCAGGAAGATGGGGTGTGATGACGCGAGCAGTCCTAAGGGTAGTAGAACTTCCTCGATTCACAGAGCCCGTGGGATACCGCTTCAATGACGCTGAGGAGGCAATCCGGTTTGGCCGTAGAGTCTCTAAGTCTCCACTTGGGATTGGCGCGGCGCGAATCCTTCGCCACGAAGAAAATTGGGATGCACTCTATATACTTCACGCTCAGCATGAACAGCTCATTCACGTTCGAAAAAATCACATGGCGGCATTAGCTGCCGAGTGTGGAGGCCGGAAAATAATTACTTCTGAATCTACGGTAACCGGTGGACGGTTTGATGCTGTAGTCGAACTCGCGTCGTCATGGGACCAGGTCCACAATCTGTATACGGATGTTATGATGTTGGGAGCCGAAGAGGCCTGGTTAGATTTTATGACCGCTCAGGGTATGACGTTGGTTGTGAGGATTCCTGACCGCCCCGTGAGGCAATCCGTGGTGAATTTAGCGCTTGAACAGAAAACTTCGGTGTTATCAGGAACAAGACTGTATAGTGCGAATGATGAGTTTAGTAGTTCATCGAGCTCCCTTTCTTACGCGGATATTGGTGCGACAATTTCCTCTTGCATAGACCCTGGTGGAATGTTCAAAGGAAGGCAGTCGTGAAGCGTCCTTTGCCCATCCTAAGCGGTGATTCTCACCAAGAAGATCAGCAGATAGACATTTGCATGACATGCCCGAAGCTTTGTCGTTGGGCTTGTCCCGTAGCAGAATCAGAGGGGCGAGAAACCTCGACACCCTGGAATCTCGTGAATGCCAGCGGTTTTGTAAAACGCGGTTGGTCGAAGATTGAGGATTACGCCGAGCTTCCATTCTTGTGTACACATTGCGGTGCGTGTTCAGATGTCTGTTTGCACAGCAACGATGTTCCGGCGATTCTCACCCTAGGTCGAGCACGGGTATTAGATGCAGGCTTGGCTTCGCCGAAGGTTGTAGAAGTACGCGATAAGTTTGCGATCAACGGAAATCCATATGGTCGTGATCTAGTTCCTGAACTGATGGGCCACGCGGATTCGCTTTTGCCGTCGACAACGTCCAGAGATGACGAAAATAAAAGCCTCTACTTTGCGGGTTGCTCTGCGATTGCGGAACAGCCCGAAAGTGTTAGCGCCTTTGCCCGAGTCGTTTCGAAATATGGACTCCAATCTGTAAAAGTGAGTGAGCTTTCTGCGCAATGCTGCGGTTTGCCTCTTTTGTGGGCGGGCGATGTGGACAGCTTTCGTGAGCATGCGACACGCGTTGCCGCCAAGTTGTCTGAGGAAGATTCGGTGATAGTTCATGACTCGGCGTGCGCTCACGCCTTTGTTGAACGTTATCCCGAAATGGGTGTTACGCTGGATACGAAAATTTCGACCGTGACTGAGTTTCTACATGGCGAGTTGATTGAGGGGCGTGAGGATACCGGTTCTCCGAAAAAGTTCGCAGATTTCGCTATTTCGGAGTGCTGCCACACTCGAAATGGTCTTCAGCGCAAAGGCACGGAGTATGCATTGATTAGTTCGGCAACGGGAAGTATTCCTCGGGAACTCAACGACCTGACCGGAAATATGCATGACTGTTGTGGCGCTGCAGGTCTGCTACCGATTACAAGGCCGAATACCGCAAGAGAGATGGCCTCGGCCAAGATTGTTGCCCTCAGACAGTCTGATGCTAGCCGCCTAACTAGTTTCAGTCCGCGCTGTATTGCCCACTTACGTTCAGTTGCACCGAAAGAGAAAGTCATTGACGCAATGGAAATACTTGCGGCGCACACGGAAGACTTCTGATGAGTTACTTTACCTACGTAATTGTTAATCCAGCGAGCCAAAGTGGCGCGACGGGAAGATATTGGCCGGAGCTACAGCGAGCGTTAAATAAAGTTCTGACGAAATGGGATTTCGCATTTACGAAAGCCCCAGGCGACGCGACTCGTTTGTCAAAGCAAGCAGTGATGGACGGCTATGAAATGATTGTGTCTGTAGGTGGCGATGGCACAATGAACGAGGTTGTAAATGGCTTGTTTGAAAGCGAGAAAGACGGCAGTAATCCTCGACTTGTCAAAGACGATATAATTATTGGTGCGGTACGATCAGGAACCGGTGGCGACTTTGCACGATTGTTTGATTTACCCGGGACTATTCCTGGGTCTGTCGCCCATTTAGCTGGAGAGAAGACGCAGCCATGTGATCTCGGTTGGGTCGAATTTGTCGACCACCGAGGACAACCAAAAGGACAGGCTTTTCTTAATATTGCGAGTTTTGGTCTTTCTGGAGTGGTGGCAGATAAAATCAACAAAGGGTCAAAGGCTCTCGGTGGACGCATTTCCTTTTATATAAATACTTTACGCGCGCTCGCCTCATACCGACGCCAACATGTTCGTGTAAGTGTAGATGATGAAGTCTTTGTTGATGAACCACTTGTCACGGTTGCGATAGCTAATGGGCAATATTTTGGCGGTGGGATGCATATGGCTCCCAATGCGAAGATTGACGACGGCGAATTCGATGTAGTGACTCAGATTCGAGCAGGTATGAAAGAAGTGCTCAAGACCTCCGATTTATACGCTGGGCGCGCGATTCACTGGCAAAGCGTGCGTTCTTCTCGCGGAAAAATGATTCAGGCAATCCCCTTTAGAGATGAGGCTAACGTTTTATTAGATATTGACGGAGAACAACCAGGTCGACTTCCCGCCCGATTCTCCAACTTTCACAAGGCGATTCGCCTGAAGCTGTAATCATACATTGACCCTTGAATAGGGTAGGCCTACCATAATGATGTCTGTGACCGGGTCAGCTAACCATTCAAAAGGCTCCAATGAGCGGCTAAGTCGATTGGGGATAGAGCTATCAGAGCTGCCGTCGATGATATCTGAACGCATCCGCGGGCGATCCGAGGATTCCGAAAAGAGACTAAAGCTAGGGCGTTACTTGGTTCTTGGTGAGTTGGGCCATGGAGGTATGGGTGTTGTTTATGAGGCATGGGACCCGCACATTGAACGATTCGTTGCAATCAAGACATTAGAACCTGACCTGGTGTCAGAGCCAGAAATTAGGGAAGAAACAATTCAGCGTTTTCTCCGTGAGACCAAAATTGTCGGACGTCTTAGACATCCCGCAATTATTACAATCTTCGATTACGGACATGAGCCCGATAATATGAGCCGAGCAGAAATCTACCGTCCAGGTTGTATCTATTTCTACGTGATGGAGCTTCTGGAAGGTGAATCATTGGCCTCCCTGATGAGACGAAAGAAGCAGCTTGCGGACGCGACGGCGGTCCGTATCACGCGTGATGTAGCCGAAGCACTGGCCGTTGCTCACAAGGGCGGGATTATTCATCGAGACATAAAGCCCTCAAATATTTTTGTTCGCGAGGGTGGTCAGGCTGTGCTTATCGATTTTGGAATTGCCCAGTCTGAGAGTACACGCCTGACAAATCACGGTCATATTCTTGGCACCCCGTCCTATCTCGCGCCGGAACGCCTGCAAGAAAAACAGAGAGAAGTCGACGGACGCGCGGACCAGTTCTCACTCGGTGTGCTTCTTTACACTATGCTGACCGGAGAGCGACCATTTCTGGGTTCGACCGTAAAGGAGATTCTCTCGAACGTTACGAAGCAAGCGCATCGGAGGTTGGAACGAGAAACATCTGCCGGTAAACACTTGTCGAAGCTTCTTGATAGAATGCTCGCAAAAGACCCAGCCAATCGTTTCGAGTCGGCCGAGCCGATTGCGAAAGCGCTGGATGAGATTGCAGGCAGTCTCGAACGAAAAGAGCCCGCAAAGGCGGGTGTGGCCGCCGCGCCACCTGCTGCGCCATTGCAAGCAGCGATGGAGAACGCAGCGACTGAGGTTGCAACAGCGACTCATCCGTCCCAACAAGTTCGGTTTGGTCACTTAGAGCCAACCGATGGAACTCGTCCTGATGCTGCGTTACAGCGTCAGACCCGACAAATTCGGAATCAACAGACATTGCAAGACTTGTCGGTAGGTAAGAGCGTTACCCCAGGGAACTCGTCGCTTGTTGTTCCTTCTCAACGCTATGGGTCCATGTCCGAGGAAGAAACTCTGGCCGCTGGTGACGCCGTCGCTCAGGTCGAGCAAGTTGTAGTCACCGAGTCTTTGACGAAACCGAAGGCCAGTATTAGGGCGCAAACAGTTCGCGAGTCTGAAGCCTTTCTCGGTCAAAATGAATCGATCGAAGAGTCGACGGACGACTTTGGTACCTTGGAACGAACCGAACAGGTTAGGGCCACCGGTTTCGTTTCTGACGCCACAGAAATTGTTCGAACTCGTAAAAATAATCAGGCAGGGCAAGGTCAAAAAGCCGAATGGTCGAGTGCGCCGAGCTCTGAGGAGCCAAATTCGGCTCTGCCGAGCGCTGCTGTCGCGCGACGGACCTTTGGTGTCCAAGAGCGAAAACAGGAGAAACGCCGTGCCGGGGCAAAAGGGGGCGGGCGCAAAAAACCCCGACCGAATATCAAAATTGATGCGAAAAACCTGGGTGTTCGACCTGCACCGAATCGAAAGCTTCAGAACCGGATTGCGATTATGGCGGGCGCTATTCTTTGTGCCATTGCCATTGGGCTGTTGATTGGCCGCAAACGTTTGTCAAATCAGATGGCTGAAACGCCAATAGCGACCACTCCTGCTCCTCAATTGGTCAGACCTGTCGCAAAGGGTTCTAATGGGCCTGCTGGCTCGAACAGCAAGGCTGCGATCCCGAGATTAGTTGCACCTCGAACCGCAAAATCCTGGCTCGAAGCGGCAGAAAAATCTTTGGCAGTTGCCGACTTTGAGCGCTCAAAACAGCAGTTTGTTCGAGCGAGACTTTCAAAAGGTGTGAGCCCGGAGGTTTTAGAAAGAGCGACGCTGGGAGAACTTCGCGCCGCGGTTGCGCTCAATGAGAGAAAGTTGGCCAAGTCTCTTTTGAGGGATATGGAAACTCGAGAATTCTCGCCCAAGATTATTCAGCGCGGGCGTCAAGCTTTGGAGCAAGGAGGCGATAAGAAGCCTCGACGCGAGGTCAAGAAGGTTCAGAGAGTGCAAAAAACGCTGTCTTGTAAGGACGTAGCGCTGAAACACCTAAATTATCCCCAGGAAGGAGTGAAAGCGCTTCTGAAGCTTTCCGCGAAGGAACCTAAAAACGCTTGTGCGCATAAACAGCTTGGTTTGTTCTATGGTCGATTGAATCAACCTAAAAAAGCTATGCAATCGTACGAAAAATATCTGGAGCTGGCTCGCAAACCTGCGGACGAAGCCGCGGTCCGCAAAAAGATTGGCGCGCTCAAGCGTTTGCTTGGTGACTAAGAACCTCTGGATGTCTGGAATGAAAATGAGGGCACTTACACTAGCCCTTTGGAACATTTGATGTTTATGCTGCAGCACGGTGAGTGATTTATCGACATTAGTTCTCAAGTTTGGCGGAACCTCGGTTGGTGACCTTGATAGAATGCGAAACGTTGCCGAGATAATACGAGATGAGAAAGCGAGCGGTAAGAATCTTGTCGTCGTGGTCAGTGCGATGTCCGGGGAAACGAATCGATTGCTCGAACTCGCGCACAAAGCGGTTAAGGCGCCAACTCCAAGAGAACTGGATTGTATGGTTGCAACCGGAGAACAAGTGTCCGCCGCGATGCTAGCGATGATTCTGAATGAGAGCGGTGTCCCCGCTCGTTCACTGTTGGGCTTTCAAATGGGTATGAAGACGACAGAGGATCATACTCGAGCTCGAATTCTAGGTATCGATACAGAGACCTTTGAAAGAGCATTCGCGAACGATGAGGTGGTTGTTGCCGCAGGATTCCAGGGTACGAGTGACTCTGGAGAGGTAACGACCTTAGGGAGAGGTGGCTCAGACACGACGGCCGTCGCTATTGCCGCAGCATTGTCGGGAGCTTGTGATATCTATACAGACGTCGATGGGGTCTATACGGCAGACCCACGAATTTGCAGAGATGCAAGTTGCTTGGAAAAGATTGCCTACGAGGAGATGTTAGAGATGGCATCCGCCGGGGCCAAAGTCTTACAGATTAGAAGTGTCGAAATGGGAATGAAATACGGTGTCCCACTTCGGGTTCGTTCAAGTTTCACTCGCTCTCAAGGGACATTAGTAACAGAGGAAGATTCAGATATGGAACACATTTTAGTATCAGGCGTTTCGTGTGACCGAAACGAAGCAAAAATCGCACTTAGAAATGTGCCAGATATCCCGGGCATCGCGACGAAATGTTTTACGCCTCTGTCAGATGCGGGAATTGTTGTTGATATGATTATTCAAAACATATCACAGGATACGAAGACTGATCTTACCTTTACGGTGCCCCGTTCTGACCTGTCTCGAGCCGTGGAGCTGATGGAAAAACTCGCAGCGGAGGTCGGAATTGAACGAGTCGAGCACGATGACACCATCGCTAAGCTGTCTGTAGTCGGGATTGGCATGAGAAGCCATGCGGGCGTGGCGACACGAATGTTTCAGATTCTTGCGGACGAACGCATTAATATCCAGATGATCTCGACTTCCGAAATCAAAATTAGCGTTGTCATTGAAGACAAGTACGCGGAACTCGCGGTGCGCTCTTTGCATCGTGCCTTCGAGTTACATCTTTCGCCCTCAGAAAGAAGTTCCGCTCGTCTGGCAGAGTAGCGGACTTCGCCGCTCGATTCCTAGACTGCATGAGCGCGTAAATTTGTTGAGTCCCATTGAAATTCGAAGACTTCTGGCGAGCGCGCTGCTTTTACTGACGGCTTCATTATTCGCGCTTATATCTCATGACAATGAGGCAAGGCTCCAGTCTGAACTCTTGGAGCGTGAGTTACAGCAGGTACGTCAGCTGCGGAAATCCATGGTAGCGAAACCTCAAGTTCGACGTTTGTTGTTAGGGGATCGTATGGACATCAATAGAGCGTCTGCAAAAGACCTCGCCATCGTTCCTGGCATCGGAAGAACTATATCTAAAAGGTTTGCTGCTTGGCGAAATGAAAAAGAGGTCCCCGCGATCAGAAAATTAGCGGAGCTGAGAGCAATTCGCGGTATCGGTCCCGCGAAGCTTCGGAAAATCGAGGAATACTTCAGGGTATACTAGTGTTATCCAGCGCTTCGCACCGTCTCCATAATGGACTTAAAGATCACTTTGTAGGCTTCGCTAATTTTTGCAGGGTTCTTCTCGTTCGAGACCTGAACCATCGAGCTCGTAATCACTGCGGTCGCATCAATGACAGATTTACATATCTCAAGTTGAGCGGGTGACATATTTGCGGTCCTATCAACGGGACCTTTTGGACGAACAGCCATAAACTACCTGGGTTTGAGAACAATATAAGCTATCGCCCTCTAGGAACAAAGTCTGACAGAACTTCTATATCCTCGCAAGGCCGTGATGAGAGTAGGGCGTATTCGCAGGAGTTGGTCTAAAAACAAGTGTAGATCGGTGTCATTTCTAAGCGCTGGGATTTTGACCTAACCATCCATGTCCTGATATTTCAGACGTACGACTAACGCGTTAGTTGGGCTGAAAGTAAAATATGTCAGATTCCGAGAATCCATCGAATAGCAGCGCACCGTCATCAACTCCTGAGCGCCGCAGATCCAAAAGAGGCACCTCTACCATTGCAGACTTGGAGCTCGCTTTTTCCCAAAATCCAAAGTCTGGAGACTTTGAAACTTTGTGCGTAGCCTATCTGGAGGCTGGTCGATACATGGAGGCCATGGTGGTCTGCAAGAAAGGATTGAAGACGCAGCCCGGTTCAGTTTCAGGTCAGATTTTACTCGCGAAGATTTATGGTGCTCAGAAAAAATATAGTCGCGCGCTTAAACACCTCGATGGAGTCATTGCTTCAACCCCCGGAGAAACACAGTACCTTTGGGCCCGTTCAGAAATTAGGCAGCAAAGTGGGGATGAAGCCGGTGCTGTCGCCGATCTAAAACTTATCTACGAAAAGCTGCCGAATGACGAAAAGATCTTGGAGGCTTTGAGGGAGAGAGGAGTCGAAATCGCGCCTCCGGTCGCTGCTGTGTCGCCAAACATGCCGACTCAGCCTCCCGCTTTTCCGTCGCGAACACCGTCGCATCTACCTGTTCCAGATGTTGCTTCTGGCATCCCTAATCCGGTTGCATATCCAGGCTCGATTCCGCCTGCGTTTCCAGGTTCTGGAACGGCTGCAGGTTCAGGCTCTGTTGCTCCTGCTGACCCTCGCTATGTTTCTTTCGGGCCGCCCTCCATTTCCACGCCGCCTCCGGGCTACGGCAGCGTGGCGCCCATGGGAAGGCAAAAGCTAGAAGGAGAAGATGAACTCGAGGCGTTAGCAAATGAGGTAGCTAACACGGGGGAAAAGAAAGGAAACCCAGCTTTGTCTGTAGCTTTGGTTTTCATTTGTTTGATTCTGGTCGGGGGTATCGTCGCGTATCGGTTTTATGAGAAAAATCGGACCGAAGAAATTGCGAAGCTTACGGTTCAGGGCAAGCGTGCGGAAAAGCAGGATACTTTTCGAGGTTACCAGTCTGCTGCAAAGACCTATGAACGCATTATTCAAGAATATGATTCGAAGCACCCATTAACGCTTGGTCACTTAGCTAGGGTGTACGCTATCTTGTGGGGCGAACACGGTGATTTTGCCCGTGTAAACGAATTGGACCAAACGCTAGCGTCCGCTGAAAAGCACGCGCCGAATGTCTCTTATACTCAAGCCGCAAAGGGATTGCGTCTTCTGTACGGAAACGAAGACCGGGTGAAGGGTGGTCAAGAAGCTTATGAATCGCTTAGGCCTTACCTAAAGCAAGTCACAGAGCAGGGCGGAGAGGCCTCCATCGCTGAAATGACCCTCGGCCTTGCCGAATTAGAAATTGGTAATTACGAACGTGCCGTAAAGCACTTGATAAAGGTTACGAAGCGCCAGCCTTCTAGCATCCGAGCCCGGGTGCTTAGCGCGAGAGCATATTTTAGAGCAGGCCGATTAGGTAAAGCTGAATTTCATTATACAAAGGCGCTGAAAATGGCCGGCGGTGGAGACCACCCCACGGCGCGCATCGAAAGAGCGCTCGTTCGACTTCAGCGCGGACAATTGGCTCAGAGTGATCAGGACATCAAAGCGTTTCGAGAGTTTCTGCGTAAGTACCCAAAAGACGTGTCAGAGCAGAACAGAGCGCTAGCAGAGTATGCTCGAAGTGAAGTCCTTCGCTCGGCGGGTGAAGATGCTGCGGCGGAAATTGCATACAAAGACGCGGTAGAAAAAGATCCAAAAAACGCGGACTTCCCATATGGCAAAGGAAAATGGCTTCTAAAGCTTGGTAGGCCAGAAAAAGCGATTGTGCCACTCAAGCAAGCACTATCACTAGAGCCCAATCGCCCAGCGTTTCTCATTGGTGTGGCCGAAGCAGAGATCGCGGCTAGGAAATATGACGATGCATCAAAGCGCCTCGAGGTCGTACTAAAAGGCAATCCTTCGAATATTGATGCGCTCGTGGTGAAAGGACGAATGCTCGCTCAACGAAAATCTCCCGAGGGTGCTAAGTTCCATGAAGAGTTTGTCAAAAGTAGCAGCGAACATGTTCGCGCTTTGGTCCAACAAGCGGTTTATATGCGCGCGATGAGCGACGAGAAAGGTGCCCTTAAGTCTCTCGAAAAAGCCATCGAAAATATGACTCGATATTCCACCAATGTTCAAGCTGAGGTCCTGATGGAGTACGGCAAATTGAAGGAAAAACTGGGTGAAGAACTCGTTGCGATTAAATGTTTCAAAAAGGCTGCCGAATTCGGGCAGCTCGATGGCTGGTATCAGGTCATTCGTACACTCTCAAAGCTAGAGGCAATGCAGCAGCCCGATGCTAAGCTCGCATGCAGGAGCTATTTAGCTGCAGGGACTGCGCAAAGGTATCATGAAAATGTGCGTGAGCTGTGTGGACTAGGAACTCCGCCGCCAGCAGAATAAAGGTACTTTACAGCTCGGACAGTAGCTCAGGCGTAAGCTCGCCGATGTGCTCCTCTATCAATGAAGCAAGCTGCATACGGTCGAAGAGTTCGACTGGGCTGTCTTCTGCTTCAAGTCGTCCATCAGGCGTAATATCACCGGTCGTGAAAAGCAGCCCCTTCGATACGTAAGCGCTGCGTGTCGCACGAATAAATTGGGCGACGCGTAATCCATTCACTTTTCCATCTTCGCTCGGTGCGGGAAGACAGTGGATAAGTATCTTTCCACCAGTAAGCGGGGTCGGGTTAATTGCGTATATTTCCACCTCACCGCCGCTTCCACCTGAAGCACGATCAAGTTCAAGACCCATCTTGCTGATTAGGAGTCCTACGATGCGGCCCAGCTGGTCTGCGCTCAGGTCGAATAGGTTCGCGTGGTCAGCACCGGATGTAAAATCGGGGTGCTCTACAGGAGGTGACGTTGCTCCGATGAGAGCGATCAGCACAAAACCGATAATGATTGCGAGAAATACAAGAATAAACACTTTAGAGTGCCTTTTTGATCATCCCTTCGATAGCTGCTTTGTTAACGCCGCCAACCTGTTGGTCGACCACGTCGCCACCCTTGAATACCAAAAGGGTTGGGATACTACGAATGCCGTACTTTCCTGGAATAGTAGGATTATCGTCAATATTCAGCTTACCAACTTTGACCTTCCCAGCATATTCGTCTGCGAGTGCCTCGACGCTTGGAGCGATTGCGCGACACGGTGCACACCAAGGAGCCCAAAAGTCTACGAGTACTGGGATCTCTGAGTTGAGAACTTCGCTGTCGAAGTTGTTTTCTTCAAAATTGACTAATGATTCACTTGCCATAATGTTCCTCCTGTCCAACACCGTGAACAGCCGATGGGTACCAAAGTATTCCTCCGACGTCTTTACTTCTTCGCTCTTTGAAGCATATCGAGGTAAAATAGTTGTGGATTAGGGGTTTGCACTATTTGTGGCCCATGAGACACTTTTGTTGATGTAACGATACTTATGCCGACTGCCTTACTACAGCTCAGCGCCCTTGTGTATGCGATAGGCACACTCGCGGTAGTTCTTCATATTTTGCGGCCTTCCGATTCGGGCGCGAAACGAGTGATGATGTTGGTTGTTACTTCGGTCATCTTTCACGCGCTTGCCGTTGGGGGGCGGATGGTCGAACTATCCGCTTTTCCGTTAGCAGATGCTCACGATGCGCTATCGGTATTTGGCTTTTTGCTGCTTTCAATCTCACTCGTCGTGGCGTTTCGGGGCGGTGTACCGCAAGTTGCGTGGCTAGCTATGCCGCTTGTAAGTTTGATGGTTCTTATTTCAAGTAACCTGAAGTCCGTTGCCGAAGCACCTGAGAGTCTAAAATCCATTTGGCTGAGTGCGCACATTGGGATGGCCTTACTCGGAGATTCAGCGTTTGTCGTCGCCGGAATTACGGCCTCTGTATATTTGCTTCAGGAGCGACGCATTAGAAAGAGGAAACGCAAGAAGTCCAAAGGTAAGCCGGGAACCCGACGGACGGGAGACGGCTGGGGTTCGAATACAGGTATGACTCAACTGCCGGCACTTGAGGCACTCGACCGAGTCAACGTTTGGTTGTTCAAATTCGGTTTCCCTCTCATGACCTTGGGTATCATCTCCGGAATGGTCTACGGGAAGGTTACGTCCGGCGACTTATGGAGCTGGGACACGCGTAATGTTGTCAGTGCGGCGGTGTGGGTTACGTACGCGGCGATGCTCTATGCACGACTGATCATCGGTTGGAGAGGCCGCAAGGCGGCTTGGTTGACCATTTGTTGCGTAATTGCGATTTTGATGACCTTTATCGGATTGGGTGTCACTGGCACAACCGTTCACGGACAGGAGGTCGTGTAATGGTTCGGTTCTTTATCACGGGTCTTTCGCATCACACCGCGCCTTTAGAGGTTCGAGAATCCTTGGCCAAAGTGGTCACGCCGGTGAAGCTTGCTCTTCGGCGTTTCTCAGAGCTTGAATCCTTAGAGCAAATTATCATCATTTCTACCTGTAATCGAGTCGAACTCTACGTGTGTTGCTCGGACCTAGCGCAAGATTGTGTGAAACGTATTTGGGGGCAAGTATCGAAAGAGACCGGACTTGCAGAAGAAGATCTTGCTCCTCATCTATACACACACTACGGCCCCGATGCATTCAGTCATTTGTTCAGAGTGTCGTCATCTTTAGATTCGATGGTAGTCGGTGAGCCCCAGATCTTGGGGCAGGTGAAAGAAGCCTACCAACTTGCGCGAAATACCGGAACCGTCGGGCCTAAACTGAACAAAATCTTCGAGAAGGCATTCTATGTCGCCAAACGAGTTCGTACGGAAACCGGAATCGCGGAGAACGCTGTTTCTATGAGTTTTGCGGCGGTTGAGCTTGGCAAAGAAATCTTTGATAGCTTAGCGGGTAAAAAAGTCTTGGTCATCGGTGCTGGGAAAATGTCCGTTCTTGCAGCGAAACACCTTCGAAACTCGGGTATTCAAGAAATTCGCGTGGCCAACCGTTCACTGGCGCGAGCGCAAGAGTTGGCGGCTCAAGTAGACGGTAACGCACATCCTCTCTCAGATATTGCCGAACAATTGGTGGACTGTGATATTGTCATTTCTTCAACCGCGTCACCTGAATACATTGTTGATAAGAGAATGATGAGCGGAGTCGTTCGTCGCAGAAGATACCGTCCGATACTTTTCGTAGATATTGCTGTGCCGCGCGATATCGATCCCGCGTTAGACGAACTAGAAAACGTTTTCGTGTACGATGTAGATGATCTGCAAGATGTTATCCGTGATAACCGCGCGAGCCGAGCGAAAGAAGCGTTAGCTGCTGAGCAACTTATTGCCGCTGAACTAGAAGAGTTTGTGAAATGGAACCGGGCACAGTTGGTGGTGCCGACAGTGAAAGCGTTGCGACAGCGAACGTTCAAACTGGCTCAAGAGGAACTTCGGCGCGGAGGTGTACTATCTGGTTCCAAACTCGATGCAACAGCCAATGCGGTGACAAATAAACTTCTTCATCCAGTGCTCAAGCAACTGCGTTCAGCTGGCGAGCAGGGCGACCCTGGGCCTTTCGTTGATTTTACGCAGAAACTATTCGATCTGAGCGTTGATAGCTCTGATTCCGAAGAATCTATCGATGTTGAGCAAGAACCCGCGGCTACGGTTGTACCGATAAACAAAAAATCGGAGTCAGGAACTTGAGTAAGAAGTGTATTTCTACTCGCGAGAGCCCTTTAGCGCTTTGGCAAGCAGAGCACGTTGCGCAGCTCATGAGAGAGGCTCAACTTGGTCTTGAAGTGTCATTGCTTGGTATGACCACGAAAGGAGATCGAATACTTGATAAGGCGCTGTCTAAAGTCGGCGGTAAAGACCTTTTCGTAAAAGAGATTGAGAATGCTCTTCTTGATGGTCGAGCTCAGGTTGCAGTTCATTCCTTGAAAGACGTCCCAACGACCTTGCCGGACGGTCTCGTGATCACAGCTTACCCGAAGCGAGAGGACCCGAGAGATGCGCTTGTTTCACCACAAGGATTCACCTTTGAAACGTTACCAAAAGGAGCGCGGATAGGGACATCTTCTTTGAGGCGAGCTGCGCAATTCCTCCACCACCGACCGGATTTAGAGATTGTTCCAATCCGAGGCAATGTGCAAACAAGAATCCGACGGATGAAGGAAGAAAACATGCATGGGACCATTCTCGCGTATGCGGGGCTAAAGCGGTTGCGCATGGAAGAATTTGTTTCCGAAATTATCAGTCAAGAGATGTGTTTGCCCGCAGTCGGACAAGGAATTCTCGCTGTTGAAACAAGAATCGACGATGACGATACCAACGCAATTGTGTCGGCGTTAGATGACCGTGACACTCGGGCATGCGCTGAGTGTGAACGTGGCTTTTTGGCTAAGCTGGAAGGAGGCTGCCAAGTTCCTATCGCGGGCCATGCCACAGTGGACGGTTCAGAGATTCATCTCAAAGGACTCGTTGCGAGTTTAGATGGAAAAACAATTTACCGTGCCGAGTCAAAAGGACCAGTCAGTGATGCACTCTCAGTTGGGATTTCTGTTGCGAATATTGTTTTAGAACAAGGCGCAGACAATGTGTTGGCCTCGCTGAAAGACAAATGAGTTTAGTAGGCAGAAAAGTTCTTGTTACTCGACAAAGAGAACAGTCCATAGCAGTCACACGACTTTTGGAAGCACACGGAGCCGAAGTTGAAGTCATTCCGTACATACAGACACGTCGGATTTCCGTTACATGGCCTTCTTGGGAAGATTTTGATTATTTAGTGCTCACTTCTGCGAACACGGTTCGCTATATGAAGACTGAGCATGTGGTACCTCCTCAACACGTGAAAATACTCGCAGTGGGCGGACGTACGGCTGCCGCCGCACGGCAATGGTTGCAAGAGCGAGACATCTTTGTGCCGGACCGGTTTGATGGAGAAGGCATCCTTGATTGGTTCTCTAGGGCTGAGGCAGACATGAAGGAATTGCGAGTGTTTTGCCCTCAAGCAAAACAGGCGAAGGCTTCTTTTGTGTCGCCACTCATAGAGCAAGGAGTAACGGTCAGTACATTAGCCATCTACTCCATTGAGATGTGCAGACATGACGCTCTGCCAGATCCGGCGATAACGGATGTGCTGTTTTTTTCTGGGCGAACATTGGACTCTTTCTTCCGTTCTCATGACACGGCCCTTGGATATTTGAGCTATCGAACTGTAGGAGTTATCGGTCAAAATACGAGAGAGCATGCCGAAAAACTGGGGCTCAATTCCCTGGTCTGTCCAGCCAATCCAGAGCTTGAATTGCTGATTGAAGCTCTTCTCGATAAAGTAGGGGGCAGCTGTGACAACGACTGATACGAAAGACAATCCATCTTATAAGGTTATCGAGCTCTCTACCGTAACGGATGATACCATTGAGGAGAAACTCAATGAGATGGCCGCGTTGGGTTGGAGTCTAGATGCTATTCACTTTGCGATGCGAGAAGGAAGTCGACGCCCATCGATGGCATTTTTAGTTTTTGTGCACGGAAAAACCGTTTCCGCTATTTAGACGGTGTGCCGCGCGAAGCGGGAAGCTCGGCGCCAAGTAAATGCTTGGGCAGGTCTTCGTGGATTTGGGCAATCTTCTCAATGCGATGAATCTTCGTATGGTCAATATTACTTTCTACTAAGTCACATGCGGCTTCAATCGTATCCAAAGAGCCTGTTACGGTAAAGATTCCTTTACCATCTAGCCCTGCGCCCAGACGTAACTCAATAACTTCAACGCCGGAGCTCTTCAGAATTACGTCGAGCGCGTGAATCGTGCTACTCAGTGTAAAAAATTCGCATATCGAAACAGACTCTCGGAAGTTGGGTTCGAGTTTATTTGCGAAGGTTGTTCGCAAAAGAGGGTGAGGGTCTCGTAGGATAATATGGTCGATGTGATCATCTTGCATCGATTCAAGCGCGGCAAAACTTGCTTCCTCTATTTCCGCAACAGACCCGGTCAAAATAATGAGATATTTGCCAGGGGAGACGGTTTTAGACGATATGATTTCAGTGAAGGCACGCTTTGCCATTTGATCCAATACAACAACGCCACGGGCAATTGACGCTATTTCAAAAACGGCGATGGCATCACCGTCGACCATTAGTGGCGTAGACTGAATCAATATTTCTCCCAGGTTGTTTGCCTTCCCGCCTTAGAATTCAGGAGCAGCGAGCGCAAAAATGATCCAAAATCCTTTTCTTCTTGCTCTGTAAGTTCTAATGACTTCAGCCGAGCCCATACAATTTGTCGGCGCACAGCGCCTTCTTCCGCAGAAAAGTTACCTTGATCGATGGCTGCGAGTAATAGGCCATCTTCTTTGAGCCGGGTTGAGTACGCCCTAAAGTCCGGGCCCAGCCGTAAAGCCTTCCAATCTCCTTTGCTGGTTTCGACACCAAATTCATTCTTCACGGTAGCTCGAACATAGGCACCAAAATCTGCAGCTTTATTTCGCCCCCCGAGAATATCTACCCCAAGATCAATGCGAGAAGTTGCGACATCTTTATGAACGAGTCTGAAGTTTGGTTTCCACTGCACGACAACTTCGTCGTGATGAAGAGTGCCATCACCATTTAGATCTATCGTTTCTTGGGTGAGGCTAGGGCGAACGGATTCCTTGTAGATGTCGATCTTGTGCGGGTCGATATATTCCCACCGACTCAGTAGGTCACGATCGTTGAGTTGTATAACAACGCCATAACCACGGTTTGCGTACATACCTGACTTGCCCAGGGAGCCGACGTATCGGTCACTGCTGCAGGCAACACCAGAAAAAACGAGGAGGGTGAAGGCTAAATGATACGGAATGAGTCGACTAGTGTGCATCGTCTTTCGCGTGTGAAATGGATTGGATTAGTGAGGCCTTCACCGGTCGGAGAGGCGATCGTAAAGGAGGTATAGCCTTCGCCTCCAAGTCCAAGACCGGCATAAGTTGGCGCGTTCTTTGTGAAAATCGAGGTATTGATGGAACGAGCCATTGCGTGAAGATTATTGATGTTGGTTGAGTACATCGCGGCAGTATGTCCAAAGCCATGTTCGACGCGTTTGGCCATAGCTATGCCTTCTTCTGCACTGGGGACACGAACAAAGCCCAGCACAGGCATGAGTAACTCTCCTTGCACGAAGGGACTTTGTTCATCGCCCTCTACGATTATGGTTCTCACACCACTAGGCGGCGTAATGCCGATCGCCGATAGAATCTTCGAGGCGTCCTTACCCACCCATTCTTTGTTCGGGTGGAGGCCATCCTCAGCGACAACCAGTCGCTGCAGCTTGCTGATGTTCGGACCTTTGACTTCGTAGCCACCATTTTCACAAATCTGCCTTTTTAGGAGGTCAGCAATCTCAGCAACGGCCAAAATCTCTTTTTCTGCCGTACAGACAATGCAGTTGTCGAGGCTACCGCCCGAGACAATACCTTTTGCTGCTCGAAGAATATCAGCCGTCTCGTCCACTACAACGGGCGGATTGCCAGGTCCTCCGGCAATAGTTCGTTTGCCTGACTTCATGGCGGCTTTCACGACTCCAGGTCCGCCAGTAACCACCAATAGTCGGATACCTGCGTGCGTCATGAGGGCTTGCGCTGACTGAATAGTTGGCTCTCCAATGCTACAAATTAGATTGTCAGGCCCGCCAGCAGCAACACTTGCTTTGTTGATCTTGTCGACGAGGTAGTTACAAACGTTTTTCGCGCCTGGGTGAACGTTGAAGACCACCGCATTACCACCCGATAACATACCAATGCCGTTGCAAATGATCGTCTCGGTAGGGTTGGTCGTCGGCGTGATAGCGCCAATAACGCCATATGCAGCACGTTCAGTAAGCATGAGGCCGTTGTCGCCGGATACGGCAACAGGCTTTAGAATCTCTGGCCCGGGTGTCTTATTAATAACGAGCAGATTCTTATTTATCTTGTCGTCGTATCTTCCAAGACCGGTCTCTTCAACCGCCATTCGGGCGAGGTTAGCGACCTCTCGACGACCGCAATCCCGGAAAGCCTCGATGATTTTAAACCGTAGCTCTAAGCTAGAGGCTTCGAGGGCGGCGTGCGCCCGGTGAGCGGCAGCAACCGCAGAGTCAAGATCACCGAAAACACCGGATAGACCCGAGGTATGAATAGCAGGTCCTGGATCATATTTTGGGGGAGCCGGTGCACAGTAAGGCTCCGACGACGAAGAAGGTGGAGTACTTCCTACAAGTCGATCGACGACCCTACCCACGATCTCTTCAATTTTTGCGTCATCTATCTGAACCATTTAGTGGGACCCGCTTTGATTAGTTATCTTTGTTATACAGCAGTGAACCTTCGACCTCGACTTGGTCGACAATCGCCATGACGACATGGTCCACGGGCTTGTCTTTGGTTTGAATTGTCTGACGCGCCGAAGAGCCCGCTGCGTACAAAACGAGTTCGCCTACGCCTGCACCAACGGCATCTACCGCAACAACAATTGGACCGCTGGCTTGTCCGTCCAGCTCTGAACCTTTCACTACGAGCAGTTTTAGCCCTTCGATTTCAGGTTCTTTCTTGCTGGCAACGACGGTCCCAATGACCTTGCCAAGGAGCACGTTCTACTTGCCTTTTCCTGATGCGGCAGGTGCTCGACCTAGCGGCAATGCGGCATCGATATTTGCGTGTGGGCGTGGAATGACATGAACACTCACTAATTCGCCAACGCGTTCAGCGCCTCGCGCGCCTGCCTCTACGGCTGCTTTCACCGCTGCAACATCGCCACGTACGATTGAGGTTACGAAACCTCCACCAATCTTCTCATAACCTACGAGTTCGACCTTGGCTGCTTTAACCATGGCATCTGAGGCTTCAACCATTCCTACGAAACCTTTTGTTTCGATCATTCCGAGTGCTTCCGACATCGTTCTTCCTTCTTATCGTTACAGTTTAAATTTGGGTTATTGTTCTATTCCGCTGATGCTTGCAATGGCAGCTTCTGCGGCTTGTGCAGCGGAGTCGATTTCTGCTTCGTCTCCAGCTAGGTAAAGTCGCCCGAACGCACCATATGGTGTTACGTCGACGAGGGTAACATTCGCGGCTTTCTCAGCTTCGTTCGCTGCGAAGGCAACGTATGCTGCGGGTTGTGTCTCCATCACTAACAACGATTCACCCGGGCTGATCATCGAACCAAAACGAATTTTATCAACAATCATGGCATGGTAAGGCTCGATAGAGCGAATAATGGTATTCGATACAACGCGCGGCTTCACGCGGTCTGTCTCGGATACCCCCAGTTGGTCAAGGATTGCCGCGCCCGCAGCTAAGACCTGGCCCTTATCGTTGTGATGAATCTCCAACATCCCAAACGCTCGTTCCACGATCAAGGTAGCAGGCTGAACGTCCGTGGCTTTGAGGGCACGGTCGATCAGGCGATGGATGGCCATTCCCGGCGCGATCTCTACGAATAGGGACGCCATTCCTGGAACCGGAAAATACCCACGGCAAGTTGTGCAAATATGCGACGTGAGTTGTGGTTGCAGGCTATCGAGAAATTGGTAGGCTCTGAGCTTCACACCTTGGGACATATTGATGTTCTCGTACCTCGATTTTTGTTCCTTCGCTATGGGCTAACCCAAAGAAAATCAAAAAAAACCGCATGTTGAGACATATGATTGAAAATTTCAGGGCACTCTATGTCTCGCTCGTCCCGAAAAGGGTAAACCGGCGAGAAATTTGTTTGACGGACAAAAATTGGTGCCTTTACCGATTTTAGGTCACAGTTTCGTGGCTACGGCCGACTAGTAATATAGAGGGCGAACTTTTCGCTCTTGATGTGAAGTTGGTCACAGCACTCCGACGGGTGGAATTTATTGGGTCAATGGGACGTTTTTTGAGTGAGAGATGAAAAAGAGTCACCAAAAAACGAAAGCGGACCGATATAGGACATAACGAATTTCCGTGGTGCTTATTAGGTGTTTTGCCGAAGTAGAGGACGAAAAGATGCTAGATGCTTACATAATAGATGCAATTAGGCGCGAGGAAGAGCAACGCGAGCGAGAATCATCACGGCCTCGTATACATCTTGAGATTCCCGTCTATCGGGAGCCTATTCCGTCGTCGTATGACGAAGAGTCTCGGTATGAAGAACCTGAGGAACAAGAGAGTGTCGTCATCATTCCCATCAACCCCAACAAGCGTCCGTCCGAAGACGCCGCGTAAACCCACACACCTCGGGTTACAGAGTCACTCGAAAATACCTGCAATTATTACCAAGTCGGCCTTGACGTATTTGCTGCAGTCGGTGCGAGTATCCAACCATGCTTGAACGTTCGATGAATGCTTTCGCGCTCTTAGGTGCGGAATGGGTTTTATGGCTACTCGTCATCCTGAGTATCGTGTCAATTGCGATCATGCTTGAGCGGCTATACTTCTATTTCTCTCGTAAATTGGAAGTTAGAGAAGTTGGTGCTGAACTCGGTCAACGGCTAGATGACGGGCATATAGAAGACGCGACATCCTGGTTGTCAGAACAGGATCGAATGGAGACGCAAGTGGTTGCGACTGGCCTCAAACATCTTTCTTTGGGCCCTGACGCCGTTCGCGAAATGATGTCAGCAGAACTGGGTCGGCAAAAAGCGAGGTATGAGTCCCGGCTGGTATTTCTCGGAACTCTTGGTAATAACGCGCCGTTTATCGGACTTCTTGGAACTGTTCTTGGTATTATCAAGGCATTCCAAGATCTATCTTTGTCTGACCCATCGCAAGCGGCTGGCGGCGCCTCTGCGGTAATGGCTGGCATTTCCGAGGCCCTGGTTGCTACGGCCGTTGGGTTGGCCGTGGCTTTACCTGCTGTCGTTGCATTCAATTTTTTCAAAGCGCAGGTCAAAGGCTTCATCTCGAGTACTGACGGACTTCAGCGCACACTTACAGCACGACTGGATACGCTGTGTAAGCGAGGCGACTAGAAATGGCTGGGGTTCAAGACGACGATGAAGATGCGATCACCGGCATCAACATCACGCCGCTTGTAGATATTGTTCTGGTTCTGCTGATCATCTTTATGATGACGGCAAGCTACATTGTCACGCCAGCGATCAAGGTTGACCTACCCAGGGCGGCTTCTGCGGAAGAGACTGCCCAATCACAACTTGCCTTGGTGATTACGAAACAAGGCGATATCTATTTGAACAACAAGAAAGTTGATGAAGCAGCTCTCAAAGAGTTCATTCGTGAGAAAAAAGATACGCTCGAGGACCTAGAAGCGATTATTGCAGCTGATGGCTCCGTGAAACACGAACGTGTTGTGGGTCTGATCGACTTAATAAAGACGGAAGGAATCACGAAATTTGCGTTAAATACACAAGCTGATTTTAGTGATCCAGCGTCAGAAGAAATCGACGAAGCAACCCCAGAGAAAGCGGAGTAGGTTTGAAGTCTATAGGCATTGCAACACTCGCGAGTGTCCTTCTGCATGGCGTTATCTTGCTTATGGCCAATGATATTGAGGCACGCGAAAAAGTACCTCGTCCAAAGAAGGTTCGCATGAAAATTGTGAACACGAAACCCAAGCCTCCAAAACCAGTAGTCAAGAAGGCACCGGACCCTCCAAAACCTGCTGAGCCTCCTAAGCCAAAACCCAAACCCAAACCCAAGGTAAAGACGGCTCAAGTCAAAAAGAAAAAACCACGTGTGCCAGTCAGGAAAAACAAGGCACAACCAAAAGCAGAGCCGGCGCCTAGTAATGAGCCTCCACCGCCAAAGCCACAACCTCCACCGATGGGCTTTTCGGTCGACATGTCCTCAACCGTCATGGGGGGTGGCGTGGCCGCGAGAGCGATTGACGGTGGCGGAAATATGTTCGCTGATCCAACCGACGATACTTTGGCGCCGGGGAGTAAAACGACGGAGAGAGTCGCTCCTGCATCGGGTAATGGAAAAGGGCCCGGGAGAGGCGATCTTGAAGACAGCCCGCCAGAGTTCATAACGTCCGAATTCGATCGTGTGCCCCCGTATCCGGAAGAGGCCCGCAAAAACGATATCGAAGGGCGTGTGATGCTGCGAGTTTACGTGGGGGCCAGCGGACGCGTTGAAAAAGTGAAGATCCTCAAGGGGATTGGGTACGGCTGCGACGAAAGCGCCGTCCGGCACGCGAAGAAAAACTGGCGATTTAGGCCCGCTATACAAGACGGTGCGGTTGTAGGGATGTGGATTCCTGTGCCTGTTACTTTTGTACTCGATAGGTAAACGAACAGTATCCTAGCGAAGCAGTTGCCGCGCACGGTCGAGCCATCCAGATAATTCAAGTCGCATTTTTGCAGGATGATGACGTCCGCGCAGAGTGAGCATTTTTCCATCACGCCTTAGAACGAACAGTGATTTATCAGAGCTTCTATTTACACCTGCAATTGTTGTCATCACTGATTCGAAACCTTCTTCCCTTAGTGTCTCTTCGGTGAAAGGCCCGAGTTTTCCACGTGGTAAGGCAACGCTCTTTTTGGCACGGTCCCCTAAAACTTTCTCAAGGTCTTCTTGCCCACTTCGGACTTCTTCCTTCGCCGTTTTGCTGGAAAGTTCGTCGAGGCAGACGTGATTTCTCGTATGTGACCCGAACTGAATCCCAGAGGCGTGCATCTCCTTAACCTGTTCCCACGAGAGCATCGTGGACTGCTCGCTGTGGCCTGACAGCTTTCGCAAAACATCTGAAACGTCTTTTCTGGTGTGCTCGTTTGTGGCGTTAAGTTCAGTTAGAATTTCGGAAATGAGTCTGCGGGCCTGTAAGGTCGAACGCGTTTTCAAAAGCTCTCCACATTGTATGGGTAGAGACGGGTGCTCGAGCTCCGCAGACTTCTGCTCCCATAGCGCGAAAAGTGCGTCTCCTATGTAATCCCACCATAACGAGTTAGCGTTACCGACTTGGCCTGTTACGACGAAAATCCAGGCTGGAACAGACCATTTTTTTAGCGCTGGTAATGCGACACGAAAGTTATCTTCGTAACCATCATCGAATGTTATTCCTGTGCTGCCCTCGGCGCTTCGATCTCTGACATTTTCAAGGTCGACGAAACCATCCCTATTAGCGAATTCTTCGAGTTGGATTTCGAATATGGGAGAGGCTAGGGCTTGCTGCGGTCGCGTGTATCTTCGGTGTTCGTCGGGAGGAAGGATTCGGTGATAATTGATGACGTTTACACCTTTGTCTGGGGAAAGCTTTTCGAGTAATCGGATGGTGCCAGTCATTTCAGCGACGTCGAGACCAAAGCTTGCGGCGGCTTCAGACTGAGCACGCCTGGGCTGTTCGTCGAGTATATGCGCTACAATGTTTGTTTGTTGCGCGGAAATAATCCGATCAGGGTCCGCGCCAGATCTAACGGCCGAGGTGATCTCGTCGATGCTCCAAACGATAGTCTGGTCGACGAGGGCGAAGGCGGCTCGGGTAAGGGCTTGTTTGATTCGTGATGGGCTGGATTGGTGGGTGTAAAAAACGACAAGACGCAAAACGTTGGGATGCCTTGCGGCTTTCAGGATAAGCCAAGGCTTGTGGGCCGGGAGCACCATCACGATGGGCTTTGAGCTGTTATTGCAAGCGGCAAGAAGTGAGGCGTGATCAGGGAGAAATGCCTGTGCGTCTAACTGATCACTGAGTCGACTCATGTTTTTCGATTCAGGGGCTACGCCAATAAGAGTTATCGCGGATTCTTTCCCATTTTCATGACTGAGTGACTGCATCATTTATCCCGGCTACTCGGAGTGTAGCCCGCTATCTGCTTTGATTGAAGGCTCAAGTGTGAATCCCTTGTCAGTGAGGATTCCTTGCATTCGCACGTCATGTGGAAGAGTAGGAACTTGACTACTGATTTGCTGGTGAAATGCCATTCCAATTGTCAGAACATCACCATTGAGACTTCGGTCATAAAAACCACGACCTGAACCTAGCCTTTGTCCTTGAGGACCAAAAGCAAGTCCGGGCACGATTACCAGGTCAATGTCGCGTAATGCGACAGGCGGCCCAGTCGGCTCAAAAATTGCGGCAAAGCCCTTCGTCAAATCGCTATAGTTTGACTCAGCAAACTCAAGTTTGTCGCCAGTCACGCGAGGGTAGAATATTCGTTTACCGCTGCTTGTCGCCTCTTGTTCGAGGGGGAGGGGGTCGATCTCGCTTCCATATGCCGCATATAGAGCGATCGAGCTAATTGAGGCCCAGAGGTTCGACCTCATGAGATGTTTGCAGGCGAGCTCGCTGGCGACCTTTCTCTGCTCTTTTGAAATGGCCACTCGTTGATTGCGAGCATGAGTCCGAAATGCGGCTTTCTCGACATCTGGTTGAGCCATGAAGAAATAACCCCTGCCTAAGTACCGCACTGATACTACGAGGAACCTGCGCTCAGCAGGTGGGCGAAGTGATCCCGGCAACCTACCTCTACCTCATGGGTAGTCCGTGCGGCGTCGGAAGGAACCTCTCCCTATAAAGTCTCTACGGTTCCCAATGTAGGACCGTGATCGATACCCAGCAGGGACCTAAAGTATGCATCCGACTTTGAAGCGAATCAATGGTTGATTTAAAAAACGTTGGCAGGCACAGGCCGTTACCCAATAAAACCAATGGCTTCTGAAGACATCCTTGGCGCTATTTTTTATTGGTTCTGCCAGTAATTCCGGCTGAAGCAACCGCTACCGCGGCATCTTCGGTAAGTTCAAGAGTGTTAGATATTTCGTCTATCGCCTGCAGCAGAGTGTTGGATTTTGTCATTACTTCTCCCCGCAGCTGCTCTACCTTCGCTCGCTCTCGAAATAATGTATCGCTCATTTCAAGGAGAGCGAGTAGCGCAATTTGACTGGTTTCCACGCGGCCTGTTGCGTTGCGTATCTCCTGCATTTTCCGATTGATGTGGTTCGACAGCTTCTGAATGTATTCCTCGTCATCGTCTGTACGAATTGAGAACCGTTGGCCATATAGCTCAACTTTTACGTTCCTTTTGTCTCGACTCTTTTTCTCGCTAATCTGTGGAGAACCAACCATTCCAACCGCACTTTACGAAGTCACTTGGGGGCCGTCAATGCCAGTCTGATTAAATCGAGGTTATTCGTTAGAGAAAAGCGCATTGACGAATTCATCTGGGTCGAAGTCACGAAGGTCGTCGATGCCTTCACCTACGCCAACATAGCGGACTGGAATCCCAAGGGCGTCGCAGATGGCGACGACGACTCCGCCCTTAGCTGTCCCATCGAGTTTTGTCAGTGCAATCGAGTCGATGGGCACCGCTTCTGAGAACTTTTTGGCCTGTGCGATCCCGTTTTGCCCGGTGGTCGCATCAATGACGAGAATCGTCTCGTGGGGAGCACCGTCCATCGCTTTCCCCATGACACGACGCACCTTCTTGAGTTCTTCCATCAAGTTAATCTTCGTGTGGAGCCGGCCAGCGGTGTCTGCGATACAATAGTCAACTTTGTCTGCTTGCGCGGCTTGAACGGCCTCGAACATCACAGCACTTGGATCCGAATTATCTGGGCCACGTACAAGCTTTGAATTACTTCTTTCTGCCCATATACCGAGTTGCTCAACGGCTGCCGCTCGAAACGTATCTCCGGCGGCAAGGATGAGTTTTGACCCACCACGATTCATACGGGCCGCAACTTTCCCAATCGTGGTTGTTTTACCTACGCCATTGACACCGATCACCATGACGACCGTTGGGCCGTCGGAATGCTTAAATTCAGGAGCTTTTTCACCCAATATTTCGCGTATTTTCTCCTTTAGGTGATTTTGGATAAGGTCGGCATCGGCGAGTTCGGCCTTTGAGAGCTCGTTACGTACACCCTCTAGTAGCTTCTGGGTCGTGTGAATCCCAAGATCTGAGGTCACGAGAATTTCTTCAAGTTCATCAATAAGGTCGTCATCGATGGCTTTACCGCCAAATAATGCGCCTTTGAGCCGACTCATGAAGCCCTTACGCGTCTTTTCAAGACCGCGATTCATTGCTTCTTGCGAAGACTCTAACGTTTCTTCTGCATCCGTCTCAGTATGTTCTTCGAGCTGGGGCTTTGCAGCTTCCAAAGAGGGCTCGTCGTCTTGCTCTATTTCGTCTGTAGATTCTTCCTCACTCAGGCCATCCTCTATAGCGGGTGAAGATGACTCTGCATCTATAGCCTTCGCAGAATCGCCCTTATTGAGTACCTTTCGCAGTGCCAGAATCATCAGCAGCATGAAGCCTGCTGCGAGTACTCCAAATACGATTGCGCCTACATCAGTGTTTGCCATATTGAATCCGATTCGAGGCATCGCTGAGATGAGCGAGCGGGTCAAGTGTACAATGAATGAAACCGTTTAGCGCCGGCGACGTCGAATCAAAATAAGCGGTCCAAGAATTACCAGAAAGGTGTCTAGCCTGGTTAGGTCTGCTGCGAAATTTCGGCAACCTCCGGCTTCTGCATCAATGTAAGTCGCAGAGGAACCGCTGGCGGAAGTGAGACAAGCATCCGCAGCCGGAGCAGTGACTTGAAACTCTTTATCGCAATCATTGCCGACCAGTAGTGCGCCAGACGATGGATATCGAAAAATTGCTCCGCTCGCGCTTGTCGCGTGAAATACCACTTCCGCACAGGTATTAGGCGTTGTCTGGTCGCTCTGGTACGTACGGTTGCCTTTTGCGCCAGTAGCGTTCGTAAGCTCAATACAGCGAGCTCCCACGCTGACCTCTAATTTTACAGGGTCATTTTTGGTTTCGTCGTAATAATTAGCAAGAACTCGAATTGTACCTGAGTCGAGGGAGTAAGCGACGGCGGCGGGAATGAGTGGCGTAGTCATGCCTCCCGAGCGACCAAAATTTTGGACGTAATAATGAAAACGGCCCTCTAGCGCATAGCCCGTCCCGAGTAGACGCCATTCAGGTCGTAGAATATTGATGCGGTGACCTTCTGAGTTCATCCACGCTGTCATTGCTGCGTAGGGGTCTATATTTGTGCTCTTGTAGATGTTTTCACCCGACGCGCCTTGGAAGTACCTTTGGATTCTCGAGGAAAATGGAGTCCCGTCGGAGCTTTCGTGAGCGAAATGGTTATGGTCGGCCATATCATCTGCGTGATACCTCGCAGCGTCGAACAGGTTAGATTGTTCAGTGAGAGGAACAAGAGAGGTGTCCGGGGATAAGCTGGTATCCCAATCTGGCCAGTCGTGCGGTGATTGTCTAATTTGGTTAGTGAGCACGAGTAAAATCCGCTCTTGAGTGTTGGGTTTCCCTGCGCTGTCCGGAACACCATAAGCGAAGCTGTGGGTGGCAATGAAGCATGTAGTAAGCCACGTATATGCGACCGTTAACGCTGTCCCGCTCCTCCGCATCAACTGTTCAACTACCATATTTGTCCGGCATGGGGCATGTGTGAGTTGTCGGAGAGGAGTTAACCTAGGGGGTGCGAAAAATCTCTTGGGTGGGTACATTTAGACCCGCTTGGGCAACTTAGAACGAAAATCCAAACCTTTCGAGTCGTTGAATGCTTTACCTGCGGCGAGCTTGCTAGTTGTTCATCGAGATAAAAAGGTCTTACGATCCTTGGAATCTGATCTTAATCAGCGCAAGTTCGAGATGATAGTCACAGATTCCGCTCGAACCGCGAAAGAACTACTAGAGCTTCAGAGCATTGGTGTGGTTCTTTGCGGCCTTGACCTAGGGCACGAGAGTGGCATTGAGTTTTTAGAGGTCGTTCATAACGACTGGCCGACCACGCAGGGTCTGCTGATGTGCAGCGCGTCAGACTTGCCCACTCTGTCTGCCTTCGAACCGACGTACGGAATTTTGAATACGCCTTGGACGAGGCACGACCTGAACGAACAACTATTAGCAGCGTTTCAGCGTTTTGAATTACGTCGCGAAAACATAGAACTTCGCAAATTAGCTCATTCCCAGGCTCAGCAACTAGAAAACATGAGTCACTCGGTGGACGCAAAGATCGCCCATCGAACGCAACAATTACTCAATGCGAAGGTCGTCTGGGAAAGAACCTTTGATGCCATTGTTGATCCTGTAGCGATTATTTCCTCCGAACACGAGGTGCTTCGGGCCAACTTGGCTTATGCAGATCATTCGCAACTTCCTGTAAGTCAGGTTCCCGGCAAGAAATGCTTTGAGTTAGTCGCGGGAACTTCTGAACCATGTGAAAAGTGCCCAATGACGCAGGGAGATAGCTCTGCGCGGGGTGTAGATATTGAAGCCAGACATAACAGAATGCTTCATGTTTGGTCATATCCGATGCCTATCAGTGATCCCGATGAAAGGTATGTCGAGAAAGACAGTTTCGTCTGTTATTACCGCGATGTTACCGAGGAAAGAGAACTAGAGGCGAAATTACACCAAAGCGAGAAGCTTGCTTCTTTAGGCTTGTTTGTCGGTGGAGTGGCTCACGAGGTCAATTCCCCGCTGGCATCGATCAAGCTCCTGACGGAATCACTTCGTGAAGAGTTGGTAGATAACGACGATGGTCTTGAGGTGCTGCATGACATTGAGGTGAGTGCTGATCGATGTCGCCGCATTATCGATTCTCTTCGTTCTTTCGTTCATGGTTCTGCGAAACTTCACAAAGAATCTATTCAGGTGGATGAAATCGTAGAAGAAGTCGTTCGTATTTTTATTCGCGATTATGGCACCACTGCACAGATAGATTGTGAGATCGATGAGAATCTCACTCCCATACGGGGTGATGTTGCGCTCCTCCATCAACTTTTTCGCAATTTATTACAAAACGCATATCACTCGCTTCCGAAATCAGAGGGACTTATTCAAATCAAGATTCGTGAGGGTTCGAAAAATGACGAGACGAACCGCTCGTTTGTTACGGTCATAATTCAGGATAATGGTTCAGGAATCAGTAAACAGAATCTAAGACATTTGTTTGAACCATTCTTTACGACCAAAAGTGAGAATAAATTAGGGAGTGGTCTAGGATTGTCGATTTGCCATCAGATTGTGACGAAGCATCGAGGGAAGATATCGGTAGAGTCAGAAGTCGGAGAGGGAACTCGTTTCATAATCGAACTTCCAGTTGGCGAGGCAACCGGTAAGTTCCGCTTAGCTGATCTGGAGGAGGCCCGTGTCTAATGCTCCGCGTCCCTCGTTTTTCGTGAATGCAGTCGCGAAAAAACACCGCGCTCTAATTGTCAGTAATGATTTGACGGAATTGAACCGGCTCACAGAGATTGTTGAAAAGGCTAATTGCGATGCTGTGAAATGCCAAAGCGCTTCGGAGGCGATAGGAAGAGCTGCAGCGAGTGATTTTCAGTTGGCCATATTTTCCGAGGATTTAGAATCGATGAACGGTCAGATGTTGTGTCGATATTTTGATGAAGTGTCACCTCAAGCCGAAGTTATTATGCTCTCATCTTCGCTAGATGGTGGTGGCACTTCGTCTCGTAAACCTCCTTTCACCTGGCTCAAACGTCCTTTCGAAAGCGACGCCTATGTAGAAAACTCGGTTCGTAACTCGCTTGACCGCTACAATCTTCGTCTTCGAAATGACTTCTTAGAACGCCACGTTGCAATGTCTGAAAAGTTCGAAGACCTCATAGGTCGTTCGTCAGCAATGAACCAGGTTTTTGATATTATTGAGAGCGTTGCACCTTCTGACGCATCTGTTCTGATTCAAGGAGAATCAGGAACAGGTAAAGAACTCATCGCTCGGGCAATACATCGAAGAAGTCAGCGGAATGAAGGGCCAATGATTCCTGTTCATTGTGGCGCTATTCCCGAGGCGCTATTGGAGTCTGAACTCTTTGGTCATGTGAAGGGCGCTTTTACGGGTGCGAATCAAACTCGAATAGGACATTTCGAAGCAGCTAACGGCGGCACCATATTTCTGGACGAAATCGGCGAGATGACGTCATCGGCCCAGATTCGCTTACTTCGCGTTTTGCAAGAAGCAGAAATTACCAGAGTAGGAGAGAGCGCTCCACGGAAAGTTGATGTGCGAGTGATTGCTGCAACAAATGTTGATTTATTGTCGTCTGTGGAAGATGGCTCTTTTAGAAATGACCTGTATTACCGACTAAATGTCATACCTCTACAGTTGCCTCCATTGAGAAAGAGGAAGTCAGATATTCCTCTGTTAGCGAAGCATTTTCTCGCCAAATATAGTGAACGGTCTTCAAAGGAACTACATGACTTTGAATCCGAGGTCATGACTGCATTTGTTGAATACGATTGGCCTGGTAATGTTCGCGAGCTTGAAAATGTCATTGAGGCCGCTGTTGTTCTCGCGAAAGGCTCTTCTGTGAAACTGCAAGACTTGTCCACGTCATTCCGTGAACAAACAGGAAACTCCGTCGCGATGTCAATCCCGCCGCCGCCTCCTTCTGGCCATGGAGTTGATTTGGGGCTGAATTTTGCAGACGCTAAAAAGAAAGCAGTTCGACGTTTCGAATTAGAATATGTCAGTGGTTTATTGAGGGGGGCAGGGGGGAATATCTCTGAGGCTGCTCGCAAGGCCGGTCTGGACCGCTCGAATTTCAGGAGAGTAATGAACAAATACAAGAAGGAGTTAGAAAACTACCTCTAAAACTATCGACTATGACGCCGCCTTTACGGCTGGTTTTTGTTTGCGCTTGAGGTCGACACCAACAAGCTTAGAAATTCCAGGTTCTTCCATCGTTACACCGTAGAGCCGATCAGGAATTTCCATTGTACGCTTGTTGTGCGTGATCAAAATAAATTGGGACAGCTGAGCCATATCTTTGACCATCTCGTTGTATCGCCCCACATTCGCGTCATCAAGTGGCGCGTCAACCTCGTCCAATAAGCAGAACGGTGTTGGTTTGATCAGGAAGATACTGAAGATTAGAGAAATAGCAGTTAACGCTTTTTCTCCACCAGACAGAAGATTTACAGTTTGTAGTTTCTTACCTGGTGGTTGGGCCATCATCTCAATCCCGGATTCTAGTGGATTACTCGGGTCCGTGATGAGAAGTGTTGCTCTTCCTCCGTTGAACAGCCGTGGGAAAACAAGCTCAAACTTTTCTTTAACCAAATCGAACGCCTTGAGGAACCGGTCTTTGCTCGTGACGTCAATTTTCTTAATCGCGGCTCTAAGTTGAGATATCGCATCTTGTAAGTCTTGTTCCTGCGCATACAAGAAATCGTAGCGCTCTTTGACTTCTTCAAATTCTCGAATTGCCGTAAGATTGATTTCGCCCATTTTTTCAATCTTTTTCCGGAGTTCTTCGCGATGCTTTTGCGCTTCTTCGCTTTGCCGAGGAGATAGATGATAATCGTGGACTATATCCATTACCTCTAATTGGTAACGGTCAAAGATTTGATCGTGGAGTGCTTCCAGCGAAACTTCGTACTCACGTAACTTAATGTTTGCGTCGTTCATTGCATCTTTCAGCGTGTCGATCGCGGAACGTTTCGTTCGGATTTCGTTTTCTTCTTCGCGGACTTTGGCGGAATGTTCCTTGTACGCTTTCGCAGAGAGTTCGTATTTTTCTTTTTGCGTTTCGGCGAGGCCTGTTGTTTCGGTTCCCTGTGAATAGGCCTCTTTGATGGTCTCTTTTAGAGTTTCAGCTTCTGATTTTCCTGACTCCACGTTGCTGCCGAGCCTTTCTATGCGCGCCGAAAGTTCTCGGATGAGGGCATCAATCCTGCTTACGCTTCGTCGTGAGTTTTCACGTTTTTCAGTATTCGCTGCAACGGTGACTTTCAGTTCCGTTACGAGATCTGCAAGTAGTTGTGCACGAGTTTTCGACTTCGCGAACTCGTCGGTCGCAGACTGAATTTTTGTTTCTGCATCCTGCCGGGCTTCCGCTAGTGTTTCAGCCCTTGAGTTGGCGAGCTCTAGCTCTTCTGCGCATTCTTTTCGTTTCGATTCTATGCCGTCTCGTTCGTCTTGAATTTTCTCAACAGAACGCTTGTGCATATCTAGTGCGTCACGGTGAAGCTTTTGATCTTTTTCGAGCCTAACGAATGCGAGTTCTTCTTCATGCTTAGTTCGAGATAGCTGCTTCAACGAAGCTTCGGTTTTGCTTATTTTCGATTTAAGCTTTGCTTGTTTAGTCTGTCTTATACTCGTTCCGGTCTCCAGCTCTTGGATTCGAGCGACGAGTTCTTCGATTTCTCGCTTTTGTGCCATCATTCCCGTGGAGATACCGTCGGTCGAGCCGCCAGTGATTACTCCTACGGGATCAAGGACAATCCCATCGAGTGTTACTAGTGTTTTTCTGTGTCCGTTACTCAGCCATAGGTTTTGCGCGCTCTCGAGATCGTCGACAATAACAACATCTCCCAGTAGTACTCGCGCCACTTGTTCAAATCCAGGTTTGGCCTCTACAAGGTCGACCATCTTCCCGCAGACTCCATCGGCTTCTAGGTTGGGCCATATGTCGATTTCCTCATCCCAAATGGCTTCGGGGTGAGGCAGTAAAGAAGGAATGCTTGTCGCTACATCTGTCTTCGGCTTTTCGAGCAGAGCGGCCTGTGCTTCAAGCGCTGCTTGTTGTATTTCCTCAGGGGGAGGGCGGTCACTTATCGATTCACCAGGTGGTCGACTCGAATTGCGAGGCGCCCAGGATACGTGGTCCTCTCGAAGGTCGAGAGGAATAAAGCTTGAGCGGCCTTGGCTGGCCTCCCGAAGATAACCGATGGATTCGACGCCATCCGACTGCGTATCAACAATAACGTACTGAAGTCGCTCTCCAAGAACCGCTTCGATTGCGGTCTCGAACCGCTGTTCGGTTGTGAGTACATCGGCAACTAGGCCGTGAAGTTTCTCAACTTCCGTTTCTTCTTGTCTACGCTGCATGACCGCGCGAACGCCGTCTGCGCACCCTTCGTAATTTGCTCGAATGGTCTGAAGTGAGTTCAACCGCGAGCGGTGGTCCATCATTTCTTCGAGCTGCGCGCGAAGTTCTTTTTCGTTCTCCGCGTAATCAGTCTGATCTTTATGCAGCTGCGCTTGTTGTGCTTCTTTTTGACCATCAATTGAAAAAATAAGCTGCCGGTTTTGGTCTAGTTTTTTGGTGGTCGTTTCGAGATCTTTCGAGACGTCGAGCGATAATTTACTCAATTCGGATTTCTCTGCCGATAGTTTTTCTAAGCGCTCGTCGAAGCTTCTGAGCTTTGAAATATTGTTTTCGAGGTCTTTCTCGTTTTGAGCAATCTCGGTAAGACACCTGATCAATTGGTGCTTTTGGGCTTCGAGATTTGAATCGAGATCGCTGATTTCCTTTTCTAGAGCGGCAAGCTCATCCACTTTTTGCTCAAGTTCCTGCGCTTCGTTACCTTCGCTGTTCTCGAGTTTGTCTGCGACTTCAGACAGTTCTTCTCGTTCGGTTCTGGCATCTATGACCTGATTTTCCAGAGAAGAACGTTCCGCCTTGGCTTCCACAAGTCGTGCTTCGAGACCGGTAAGTTCTCGCTCGAGGTGCTCTACGTTTTTTTCTCCGACGGCCAAGCTCTGCTCTAGTTCACGAAGCCGTGATTCTGTCGCTCGGAGCTCTTCTTCTTCCTCGGCGAGCTTATCTTTGGCCTCATCGATGCGAAGTTCCTCGCTGAGAATATACTCTTCTTGATCACCTATCTCTTGTTTCTTGTCATTTACGATGATCCGAGAAAGTCCTGAAAGTGACGATAGCTCAAGATGGCGATGTACTGCCGCGCACAGCTCAAGTTCTCGAAGCTCTGTCTTGATGGCTTTGTATTTTTCGGCTTTTTTTGCTTGTCGCTCTAGCGTTCCTATCCGCTTCTTGAGTTCGGTAATAATGTCTGTGACGCGAAGAAGATTTTGGTGAGTAGCATCAAGTTTACGTTCTGCTTGCCGTCGCCTGAGTTTATATTTCGAGATACCTGCGGCATCCTCAATGAGTGCGCGCCGGTCGTCTGGCTTCGATGTTACAACCAGACCAATTCGTCCCTGCTCGATGATCGCGTATGAATTCCGACCGATACCTGTTCCTAGAAACAATTCATTGATATCTCGAAGGCGTGCCGGGAGCTTATTGACCATGTAGTTAGACGTGCCATCACGGAAAAGTTGACGGGTAATGCTAATTTCCGACAGCTCCTTGTACTCCGGAGGGCAGTTCGTGCCATCGTTTTTAAATGCGATAGTAACCTCTGCCATTCCCATAGGGCCTCTGGATTCCGACCCAGCGAAAATGACGTCGTCCATCGCGCCACCCCTTAGGTGCTTTGCGGATTGTTCGCCCATGCACCAACGCAGTGCATCAACGATATTCGATTTGCCGCATCCATTCGGGCCAAGAACGCCTGTGATCCCTTCGCCAAAATTCAGAACGGTTCTGTCGGCGAAGCTCTTAAAGCCATGGATTTCTAGTCGCTTGATTTTCATTCGGAGACGCTCGTGTACCTTTCACAAATTACGTTTGCAACACTCTGTTGGGGTTGCTGCGATTTAATACCACAATATGTAGGGCGCTAAACTCAGACCGGCGCCAGAAGGAGCATATTTGGGTCATTACGCGTCGATTCTGACATGTATCGACGCACTTTGACAAGGGTTTTTACCAGGCAGAGGTATGCGCTGCATTAGGTTCGTGCAGAAGGTTGAAGTGAGTGTCTCCACGCAACATATTGTTGGGTCGAACGAATCTCGTCGAAGACTCGATCTGATTCTGCCCATTCAAGAACCTGAAGAGGATCGAGCGTTCCTGCGATCTTTAGTTCTTCGATCGCTTCTTCTTGCCTTTCCCAAGCTGCGTAGAGGGCGGCAAGGTGATAAAGCGCCAGAATATCATCAGGACCGTTTTGTTTGGCTTGAAGAAAGGCGGTCTCGGCCTCCGCATAAAAACCCTGTTCGGATTGTGCGACTCCAAGGTCTATCCATGCGTCAACGTCACTAGGACTTGCTTTAACGACTGCCTTTAAGTGTCTGATCGCTTCGGCATATTCACCCAAATCAATAAGCGTTGCGGCCAGTTCTTGAAGGCACTCCATATCGTCTGGATTGAGGGCATAAGCGTTCTTGAAGGCATCCAGAGCTGCTTCATGTTCGCCTTTGTCGACGAGACATAAACCAAGGTTCACGTGAGCATCTGGGTAGTCGGGTTGCAGTTCGAGCGTCGTCTGGAATTGCTCGACGGCCAATGTTTCTCCGTATGTCGCAAGAAAGCATGCCAAATTGTAATGGGCGGTAGGATTATCTCCGTCGATTTTGAGGGCTTGAAGATAGTGATTCATCGCTTGTTCGAGCTGCCCGAGTTCGCCGTATACTGATGCTAGGTTGTCATGGGCATGGGCTGATTTTGGGTCGAGCTCGATAGCTTTTTCGAAGCACTCGATCGCCTGACTGTACCACTTTCGCTCTGCAGCGGCGATGCCCTGCGCGTTGCACGCGTCGCTCGCTTCTTCATTTGCTGTTTTCTGCTCATCGACCATGAACAAACTAGCTGTGCCTGCAGGAACTTAGCCTGTCAAATGAAGAGAGCATTGCACATTACAGAACATTTCCACTAGAGTCCGGCTCAATGAAGGAAGTATACAGGATTTTCACCTTAGCGAGCGTTTTCATTCTCGCTTGCGATCCCCCAGCACCACCGGAAGAAATGATACCGAGTGGTGACGAGATTCGGCAATTCATGGGCCTCGTAGATGGAAATTGTTGGAGGTATCGCCGAAGTGGAACTCGGACTTACCTAAACATGAGCGTCAGCGGTCCGAACACAACTGCGATAGCAGGTCGCTCACTTTACGAACGGGAATGGCTGTCAGATAGCGGTGATGCTGCGCGAGAGGAATACTTCGACGTTTCGACTCCAGCTGAGTTGCGAATTGCGAGAGAGCAAGATGGCCGAGGAACAATGGCGGAAATTCGCTCATACACAGAGGACCCGCTCCCACTCGTCGGCAAGTTCCAATATGGTGCGGATATGATGGCTGTGGAATTTGCTGAGTCGATATTCAAGACCAATGCCACACCGAAAGATGGAATGGCGGAAGACCACCAATGGACAGTCATTAATACGGATGCCACTGCAGTAACCCATGATGGAATGACTAAGACAGCAATAGAGCTGAGCAGCCAAAGAGGCTCAGCGATCGCTCGCTTTACGCTGGTTCCGGGCTATGGCTATACAAAATTTACTGACACTTCAGGACAAACGTATCAGATCTGTGATGCCTGTGTAGGTACCGCAGATGGCGAATGTACCGAAACGCAATGTAGAGAACTCAAGAACTGTGAATAAGGAAAAAGGAATTATATCCATGAAATTAAAAGGACTAACACTTTGTCTACTTGGCAGCGCTATTGCCTGCGCAGGTCCACAAAAACCGAAAGTGGCTTCAACGGTCAATATTGAGGTTGAACGGGTTATGCCTGTCGCAGTCAGCCTACGTAAGACAGCTGTTGAAGTCATCCTCAACGTACAAAATCCAATGTCCGCGCCAGTGTCGATCGAAGCAGTCAACTACAGTATCGATACAAAAGAAATCGCAGGCGTTCTTACCGGCGCAATGACGCCAAAGAAGCAGCTCGGTCCAGGAGCACAGCATGAGATCTCTTTTCGACAAGAAATACCTTTCCCAGAGGAAACGAAAGCATACTTGGCAGCGATTGAGCGGGGGACCCTTCCCATTGTCTTGAGTGGAGTCATCACTCTCGAAGACGGTTCGAAAGTTAACTTTAGTCGACAAAGTGAGGTTGCTACACCCTCTATTCCAAAATTCGTGGTGCATGACGCTCAAGCCGCTCGCTATGGAAAAGCGGGCATCGATGTTTCCCTATTCTTGCGACTCATCAATGAAAACGTATTTGCTGTATCAATCGGTGGGGTCGAGTACACCCTCGAACTGAACGGCAAAGAGATTAAGTCGGAACAGGCTGCGATCGGCATTCGAGTGGTCGGATCAGGTGCTAAAGAGTACGAACTGACGACGGTTCTCGATGAAAGCAGTTACGGCAAAAAGGAAGTGAAAGAGCTCCTGTCCTCTAAGCTCATCAACTACAAAGTTACCGGCGAGCTTGAACTCGATTTCGCGACCCTACCTTTCGAGCACGTCGGTGAGATTAAGTTGGCAGGAAATTAGTAACGCTGTCTCAAGCTCGTAAACACAAGTCGCGGTAAGAATATCTGTGGTGCGGAAAGTCCAGTGCAGACGGTTCTATGCGGTTAGAAGGCGGGACGCATGACGAGTAGGCCTCACGAGTCCATCGCCTGGTCATATGACCGAGGTTATCCCGAAAAAAATTAGATTTGAATTTGGTAGCTTTGATACGGCGCTAGCCGTCGTTTTTGTTCTGGCCGGCTTCTAGTACGTCATTTACAGATGGGAAGCGCATAATTTCAGAGCGAGCGATTCGCCAGGCCTGCTGAACAATCCACGATAATGAGCGATCTTGTCGATTCGCTTCATCCTGAATTTCTTTGAGCATTTCCTCGGGGAAATAGAGTGATTGCTTTCGTTTGTCAGTATTCGCCATTTTATAATCCCTTTTTATTGTCTGTTTTGCCCGAAACTCGTTCGTGTGGGTTTATATACCCCGTTTGGGCTTGGTGTAAGCATACTGTCTCCTATCAGATGTGCTGTCAAGAAGGGTGCCACCTATATCTAGTTTGCTTACATTTGATTATAAGTAGGTTCTTTGACTACTGCCTCGGCGTTTTGTCTAGGGTTCTAGTTCACGTAAAGAGCTCAACGTGTCTAAATAGGCAGGTGCGAGTGTTTGACCGCTTCCTGTTTAGCCTCATCATTGCTGTTCATTCCTCTGGTTGTGCTGACGAAGAGATTCTCGCATTACAGCCTCAGATCGAAGTTACGCCCCGCAGATTGGCATTTGGGCAAGCGATCATTGCTGAGCCCAATGTTCTCAAACTGAACGTTGCAAACAAAGGCGCAGGTGTCCTTTCTTTCGAGAGCATTTCTGTATCTGAAGGTGCTGATGTTTTCACAAGCGGTCAGTACCCCGCCGATGTGGGACCTAACCAGTCGATTGAAGTTGATGTGGTCTTCACGCCATTAGAAACTCGAAAGCCGTACACCGGAGTGCTCACGATTCGGACAAATGATCCAGAAGAGAAGCAAATTGATATTCCAATGGATGGTATTGGTGGATTCCGCCGGATAAGTGTTGAGCCCAGAAGTCTAGACTTTGGCACAGTGGATGAGGGCGCCGGACGTGAACGAGATATCGTGATTTCGAATGTGGGTGAAGATCTGCTTACGATCGAATCAGTCACCTGGACGTCCACATCAACCGACCTTCGCGCGGAAAACGTAGTTGCGTCGGCAATTATGTTGGCAGCCCGAACATCGACGACGGTTGTGATTTCTTACCACCCCGCTGACCGCTTCTCTGACTCGGGGACGATCGAAATTATCTCGAATGATGAGATGGAGCCCCGCATAGAAGTTCCCGTATTTGCCAAAGCTAATCTTGCCCCGAGAGCGATTGCGTGGGGATGCCAAACCGTATTTGGGCAAATAGGTTGTGATGGAGAGGATAAAGGCCGGCGTTTCTCACTTGGCGTGGGGCAACGAGTAGGTCTGGATGGTCGAGAAAGCTTTGACCCAGAAGGGGACACGATAGCTAGTTTTCGCTGGGAAATTGTTGAAGCCCCCGCAGATAGAGCAGGTCTTGTGTTTCATAATGGTGATGACATTCAAGTTCGTAAACGAGCCACAGGAGATTTTGAAGTCACCGATGTTGGATCATACGTGTTGCGTCTGATAGCGAGCGACGAACGAGGTATTCCGAGTCTTGATACTCCAGAAAGCAGAATCCGTGTTGCGCCCCGAGATCTTCAAGTTCTTCTTCGTTGGAATTTAGAAACAGATGTTGATCTCCACTTCGTCTCGCCAGGAGGAAGGATAGGAGACTATGGCTCCGGCCAAATCGGAACATCAACTGGAACAGACTGCTCCTGGGCCAATCGTGGACCGAATTGGTCGGATGTAACGAGTAAGTTCGACGACCCGCGATTGGATATTGATGCCGTGAGTTCCATGGGTCCTGAGATAACCAGCTTGAATGAACCACAAGAAGGGCGATACGGCGTATTCGCGCATTTCTGCGATAGCAAGTCACTAGGAGGCACGACCTCATTGACGGTTGAAGTCTATTCCGAGGGGCAACTCATCGAGAGCATTGATAGCGCCGACTTAATGCTGAGCTTAAGTCCGGGTGAAGTATGGAACGTGGGCGAAATTATCTGGGAGCCCGACAATTCTCCAAAGGCGCGATTTGACGCAAACATGCAGCCCGAAGCGCTTTATCGGCCCGAGTTATGTCTAACCCAGCCCTAGGATTAGATATCGAGTTCTTCAGCAGACGTATATTCCGCGTTCTCCATAATGAAAGTGTAGCGTTTTGACGCGTCTTTACCCATAAGGTGTTGAATGGTGGTGGCCGTCTCGGCGTCGAGGTGGACGCGCAAAGCTTTGCGGCGATTTTTATCAAGCGTCGTTGCCTTCAAGTCTTCCGCAGGCATTTCGCCAAGGCCTTTGAAGCGGCTGATCTCAGGTTTCACGTTCTTTGCAAGGCCTCCAATGATCTCATCTCGATCTTCCTCTGTGAGCGCCCAGTGCGTATCTTTCCCAGCGTCGATGCGAAATAGAGGCGGCTGTGCCAAGAAGATATGTCCGTCTCTGATCAGGTCAGGCATGTGCTTATAGAAAAAAGTGAGAAGCAGCGTAGTAATGTGGTGGCCGTCTGAGTCCGCATCCATCAGTAAGAAAACACGATCATACCTTAGTTTTGACTTATCAAACTTTGGTCCGATACCGCAGCCGAGGGCCGATACGATATTACTCAGTTCTTTGTTGTCCATTACTTTTTTGAGGGATGCTTGTTCTGTATTGAGAACCTTTCCACGCAAGGGCAAGATGGCTTGTGTTTTTCTATCTCTTGCCTGCTTCGCCGAGCCACCCGCGGAGTCGCCCTCTACGATAAAGAGTTCTGACTGACTGGGATTTGTGCTCGAGCAGTCTGCAAGTTTGCCCGGCAGGTTCAGACGATGAGAGACCGCGCTCTTACGTTTTACGTCTTTGGCAGCATCTCTTGATGCCGTCCTTGCACGTGCGGCCAGTTCGATTCGATCGCATATTGCATCTGCGACAGAACCGTTGTGAAGCAACCAATCCTCAAGGGTAGGGCGTATGGCACCTTCGACCAAGGCCTGAGCCTCTGGGTTGTTAAGTCTTCCTTTCGTTTGGCCCTGAAACTGCGGCTCTTTGATGTACACCGACAAGATCGCAACGAGCCCCTCACGGATGTCATCAGCCGTCACAGTCACCCCCTTCGGTTTTCGTTTTTTGGCATCCATGTAGCTACGAATGGCTTTGACGATTGCTTGTTTCAGACCATTTTCGTGCGAACCACCGTCGGTTGTCCTAACACCGTTGGCGTAGCTGCGGATGGTTTCATCTGTCCCAGTCGTCCAAGACATGATGATTTGCGTTCGTGGGTAATCTTCCCGGTCCAAAAAGAAATGGCCTTCGTGAACTTGCTGTTTGTTCTTGTCGACCAAGATGTGAGGTAAGTATTCTTCGAGTCCGCCAGGGTGATGAAATGTCAGGTCTTCTCCAGCCCGTGGATCTTGATAGTGAATTGTGAGATTACTTTGGAGGTAAGCTTTGGCGTCGAGAAGTTCTTTGACTTTTTTAGGGTCAAAGCGTGCGACCATGCCGAAGACCGAAGGGTCAGGACGGAAATGAATGCTTGTCCCGTGCTTTCGAGTTTTCGACATCTTCTTTAGCTTGGTCTTCACTTTCCCTTTGGAATATTGCTGCTTCCATTCGAAGCCGTTTCTGAAGATATGAACCGTCATGTCCTCGGAAAGGGCATTCACCACGGAGCTACCAACACCGTGCAGACCACCTGAAACATCGTAATTCTTGCCGTCGAATTTTCCACCCGCGTGGAGCGTAGTCAGGATGACTTCAACAGCAGGCTTCTTGTATTTTTTCATTGTTTCGACGGGGATACCGCGGCCATTGTCTGAAATTGTGACACCCCGGTAGTCATCATCGAGGTTAACTTCAATCCACGTGGCGTGTCCGTTGATAACTTCGTCGATAGAGTTGTCTAAAATCTCTCGAAGTAAGTGATGGTAGCCATGGCTGTCGGTGCCACCAATATACATACCTGGTCTGAGCCTTACGGGTTCAAGACCTTCAAGAACTCGGATGTCGTTTGCTGAATAATTATTCTTTTTGGTTGCCATTGATTATTCGCTCTCCAAAACAGGGATTTCTGGGACCGGAATGTCCATTGCGTCAAAACCGTTTCTCTTCACAACGGCTTTGCCTCGACCACCTCGCGTTGTAAGAAGCGCCTCGACTCCTCGTTCGTGTTTTCGCCCGCCTGGGGTGTACATTACGAGTTTCGCGTCTCGCACTGATGCCCCTCCAATCGCACCGATCAAATTGGCATCAGGAGCAAGCTTTATAAGCATGTTGCCTTTCCCCGCTCCGCTAAGCAGCGGGATGTCTTCGATTGCAACTGCAATGGCGTGTCCGTCATCTGCTGCGGCCATGACGTATTGCAGACCATCGCAGGGCAAGACGGCGATGACTTCATCATCAGGCTTTAGCCGGGCAAACTTGCGACCGTTGCGGGTGGACGGATCTCGGTGGTTTCGTAATGAAAACCGCAGCGCCATTCCCTTGCGGGTGATGGCGACAGCATAGGGACCTTCAGGCTCTTCGACGCCCTCAGTGGGAGGCGGAACTTCTAAGAGTCGCGGGTCAAACGCAAGAGCACCCGCAAGTTTTTCGCCATCGGATAGTTTGAACATCTTTTGGATTGGATCTCCGTATCCAGTGGTCTGAGTAATGTCGGCAATGCGCCCAACGTAACAAGAACCTTGACTAGAGAAGAAGGCAATGGATGATTTTAGAGAACCTGCTTCACACGCCAAGACGCTGTCGCCTTCACGGATGCGTGTTGTGCTCAGGTCTTTGACGGTTTGTTGTCTCTTGACCCAACCTTGAGACGTAACAATTACTGTCGCATCGCCATCTACGATGAAGTCTTCCGCTGTGAACTCTGGCTCTTTCGCTTGGCTACGAACAATTCGAGTTCTCCTCACGTCCGCGTACTCATCGTAGATTTCGGTGAGTTCAGTCTTTATCAGTTTCCATCGTTTTGCAGGGCTTTTGAGTAATGCGTTCAGCCGTTTTGCTTCGGCTCTCTTTTTATCGGCTTCTTCCTGAATAACGAGAATTTCGAGTTTAGCGAGACGGTAGAGTTTGAGCTCAAGTATCGCATCAGTCTGGTCCTCGTCCAATTTGAACCGCTTCATGATCTTGGCCGCGGCATCAGCTTTACCATCGCTTTTACGAATGATTCGGATGATTTCGTCCAGTGCATCGAAGACTGTGAGGAAACCGTCGAGAATATGAAGCCGAGCGTTAATCTTATCGAGGTCGAATTGTAGCCGCCTTGTGACAACCTCGAAGCGGTAATCTAGAAACTGCTGTAAAATCTCCTTTAGGCTCAGTCTCTGAGGCCCGGGAACGCCTCCGGTTCCACTTGGAACGAGGCAAGTTAGGTTCATCTGGATGTTTGACTGAAGAGGTGTATTTTTGAAGAGGTACGCCATGATCAGTTCTGGATTGGCCCCCTTCTTATAAGTCAGGACGATACGTACTTTGTCAGTGGATTCGTCTCGAACATCAACAAGCGCTTGAAGTTTCTTTTGAATGATGACGTCCGCAATTTTTTCGATAAGAGTCCGTTTTTCAGGACCGTACGGCACCGATGTGATGATGATCTGGTTTTTCTTTTCGTCGGGTTTCCATTCCGCACGCACTGGAACAGAACCTTGTCCCTGAGAATAAATTTTATCGAGATCATCTGTGTTGCATAGTAACTCGCCACCCGTTGGGAAATCGGGACCTCTGACATGTTTCAAAAGTTGGCGGACGGACAGACTATTATCGTCTATCAGCGAGATGCAGGCTGTGATTACTTCTCCGAGATTATGTGGAGGTATGCTGGTTGCCATTCCAACGGCGATGCCCTGTGAACCATTGACAAGTAAGTTTGGGAAACGGGCTGGGAGTACAACGGGCTCGAATCTTGTTCCGTCGTAATTTGGACGGAACTCAACGGTGTTTTTCGGGATCTCTATCAAGAGCTCCATAGCGAGCTTTTGAAGTTTGGCTTCCGTATATCGCATGGCTGCGGCAGAGTCGCCGTCTAGAGAACCAAAATTCCCATACCCAAAAACGAGAGGTGAACGGAGAACCCAATCTTGTGCCATTCTGACGAGGGCTTCGTAGATTGCGGAGTCCCCGTGAGGATGGAATTGCCCCATCACGTCACCAACGATGCGTGCACATTTTTTCGGCTTAGAATCCGGATTGAGCCGGAGACTGTTTTGCATTGCGTACAAGATTCGGCGTTGGACAGGTTTCAGCCCATCTCGGACATCTGGTAATGCGCGTGAGGTAATGACACTGAGTGCGTAGCTGAGATACAGACGCTGTGCTTCGTCGCTGAGATCGACGTCTTGGAATGAGTTATCCATTTGTTCAGTCATGATTTATCGAAAAACCTGATGTCGCGTCAAACCCCACGACAAAATTTTCTATAGTTTATAATGCTTTAGATGATTAGGTGTTAACCCGTGCGTCTTCGAATTTGTTGAAAGTCGTATTCAGTCTTTATTCGCTTTCACCGCGAATAAGGGTAAGCTTCGAATTAGTTGGTAAGGTACTTTCAGGTCTTCTCGAGGATGCTTTGAATTCTTTTCGTCCAAAATTTCTGCTCGCTGCATTTTTGTTATGTTGCCTGTTTTCATTTCATGCGAGCAGAGATGCTTCTGCGCATGATGTGAGTTTGCCTCTTAACGAGTTGGACAGCTCGGCACGCCGTATTTACAAGACGCTTGCTTATCTTCGCTCGCGCCCGATCAATGTAGAGCGTAAGACTTCTCCCGAAGAGTACCGACGGGCCCTAGGAACGGCGGGTATTGAAAAGTCGATGAACAATCCGAAGCGTGCATTATCAATCTTGATGTCACGCCTCAACGAGGATGAATTTAAAACCCTCCCTCAATATGTAGATGCGCTTCTCATGGCCTCCGAGCTACTCGAGACTTCGGATAAGCATATTGGTGCGATGACTTATGCGGAAGAGGCGCTCAGACTGGGCGGCAGTCCAGAGCAAATGGCGGAAGCCGGAGCTCGTTGGTTTCGCGGTGCCAGACGAACCGAGTTGTTGAGCCAAAGACTTAGCACTTTTGAACTTTGGTCGAAGCGCAGGAAGCAAGCAAAACGAGATGGGACTGAAGGACTAGATGATTCGTCGATTTACGAGATCGCCTACGCTTTGACGAAGAACGGAGAGCATAAGCAGGCTCGAACTATGTTGTCTAAAATTTCTTCTTCAAGCCCGTATGGCTCTCGAGCTGCCTATCTTGTGGGTGTTAGTTTCATAGAAAGCGGCGACCTTCAAAATGCGGAACGTTGGTTCCAAGCTATCATGAAGTGGCCGATTCCGGCGTATGCGACCGCGGAAAGCACGCAAAAGATGGAGCAAAGTGTACGGGAGTTGGCGAGCCTTGCTACAGGCCGACTTCGTTACGAAAGAGGCGCTTTAGCAGAGGCGGCCAAAGCCTATAAAACGGTGACGGTCGAGTCGGACCTGTATGGCCAGGTTTGCTATGAAATGGCGTTCCTCAATTTGGAGCGAAAACGAAAGCGAGGCGCTTTACTCAATATCGAATGCGCGAAAGAACTTGGTGTCGGCGGGAAGCGAAGTATTGACCTCGTTGTATTACAGGCGTCACTGTTGGCTCATTTGGGCCAATATGTTGATTCGGTCGAGGAGTACGAAAACCTTGAAAGCGAGATGCTTCGGCTAGAACGAATCGCGCGCGAAACCATCGAAAACATCAAAGACCCAATGCAGTTCCTTTTTGGTTCTATGGAGCGAAATGCTGTCGTTGACGGTGACCACGCTTCTCCGGGTCCGCCAATCTTTTTTGGTGATTTATGGGACGCGGATATTAGTCAGCTTTATCGCTTGAACTCTGTGACAAAATCGGCGGCTGAGACAGTGAAGGTTTTCGACGAAGCGATACGGCAGGTTGAATTGCGTTTGGAAGATGGTGACGTATTTCCAGATATCGTTATCCGTCGGCAGCACTTCAGGATCCTTTTACGCGACATTCAGCACCTTCAAGGGCATGCTGCGGACATGTCAATGGACTTGAGAAAGCATCTTGGAGACAGTGAACAGTCCTTTGCAAAGTCGCAAGGTTCGCATCAAAAAGAGCTGGAGTATAGTTTGAGTCTTGAGCGTCGCCTCAAGGATTGGGCTGCAATCACTGTGGCCGAGATGAAAAAACTGGATGATATGGAAAACCGAGTGCAAAGCAAAATTGCTGGCAAAGTTCGGCAAATCCGGGAAAAAAATGAAAGGGCGACCATCGAGATCCGAACACTCGAGAGGGAGGTGAACACTCTCGGAAAGAAAATCTCGAAAGATGCTCTTGAACGAATGCTGGCTGGTTTCAAAGACGGTGTGATGCGAGCCAGAGTAGGTGTTCTAGATACCTATTGGGTACGAAAAGAACACGTTTCGAAACAAATCGAAAAACTGCTGAACAGGAAAGACGCCCTTAACAAGACCTACGAAGCGGCATTAAACAGCATGAAATGATGACACCATCTGGTCTAATGCTTCGAGTGTGGAAGCAAAAGCTTTCTAAAACGATCACTCTTGTTTTTGCCGCGAGTTTTCTTTTGCAACCAGCAGAGCTTTTTGCACAGGATGTGAAGCAAAAGTATTTTCGACAGACTCCATTTGAGGTCGCGCAGCGGATGTTGGTCACAGGAAATACACAAGGTGCAATCAAGCGTCTCAAAGCAGCCCTAGCGAAAAAAGATAAGTCTCAGGCCGCGGAGCAAGCGAATTATTTGCTTGGATTAGCTCTGCTACAGAATGGTGATTATGAAGAAGCGAGTGAGGTCTTCGGGTCCTTGCTAAAAACCTATCCAGTGTTGAGAGACGATCACCTGTATTATCGTGCCCTGTCTTTGTATCGCTGGGGCAGTAAATTAGAAGCGGCGAAAATATTTGCTCAGGTGGACCCTTTAGGACCTAGAGGAGGAGCGAGTAATATCTTTCGTGGTCGGGCCCTTTACGAATCAACAGCATTCGCAAAACTAAGACCATGGCTTGAAGAATACTTGCGCAGCGGGAACCTTAGTTCCCGTGAACTAAAATATTATCTAGCAGAAGCCAGATATCGAACAGGCGACCCGTATGGTGCAATGAAACTTTATCGCGAATTGTGGCGAGAGCGACCACGAGGTTCATTATCTGTTCGATCGCTTCAAAGGATTCCACAACTCAAACTGGATGGTAAACCTTTATTGTCAAAGCCTGAGATTGAAGTTGTCTTGAAGTTAGCAAAAATCATCGAAAAGGATCAGCGTCTGGGGAAAGCATTCAGGTTAGTTGAAGAAACGAGTGCTAAACAGCGACTCCAGACATCACTGACGGCTGAAATTGCCTATGCCAGGGGTCGCTTGGCGGAGATGAGCGGCGCTTATCGCAATGCGATAGGGCACTATATGCGGGCGCAAAATTTGGCGCCAGTGACTGCGACCAAGGTTCGGGCTTTAGCTGGGCTGGCACAGGGCCGTTGCCATAAATTGCTCGGTCAGGTGAGCTCGGCAGCGAAGTTGTTTGCAACAGTGGCGGACCGTTTCCCTGAACTACCCGAGTCGGAAGAGGCTTTGTTTTTAGCAGGTGAGGTTTTGTTGGCAAACAGAAAGCACGAAGAAGCAGAAAAACGATATCGGGATTTGTTACTCAAGAATCCGGCGACAGTTTTTCGTTCTAAATGTCTCTGGGGGCTCGCATGGGTCCGCTTTCGCCAGGGTAAGTATGATGAGGCTAGGCCTTTCTTTTCGAGCCTTACGAAGCTCGCTCTTCCTGAGGAAATGCACGCAGCTTCCCTGTATTGGCTAGGTCGTACGGAAGCCAGTTTAGGAATGATTGATGATGCAAAAGTACATTTTTCCCGACTTGTGACGGAACGGCCACTCAGTTTTTATGCCAGTCTAGCATCCGATCTACTCATTCAAGTCGAACCTTCTCGTCCGGTTGGTACTTTCTCAAGCACAATATCAGCGAAAGTCTCTGCTCGAGAAAATGAGATCCCACAAGAACTTGTGAGAGTAGAGGAATTTATTCGGCTTGGTTTACGAGCTCGTGCTCGTAAAGCGCTGACCTTGTTTGAACAAAAAGCCCGTAGTAAGCGAAAGCGACTCTCCGCTGCGACACTTGAGACGATGGCGAAATTCTATGAGGCCCTCAACCTTCGCCTTCAGGCTCGATACGTTCGCGAAGAATTTGCGAGAGAATATCCTGCTACTCTGGGGCAAGCGGTCGTGGCCACGGCGGCGCGTCAGGCACACCCTCTGAAGTTTGAGACCGAAATTAGGCGGGCTGCTAAAGAATTTGGTGTACGAACGTCGCTGCTTTTCGCATTGGTGCGCACCGAAAGTAATTTCAGATCGACGGCTGTTTCATCACAGAATGCGTATGGTCTCGCTCAATTGATACTGCCAACGGCTAAGGCGGTAGCTCGGAAGCTTGGAATCAGGAGAGTCTCTGCCCAAAGGCTCGTTAAGGACCCGCTTTTCAATGTTCGCTTAGGAGCCTCATATCTAAAGTCATTGCTGAATCTTTATGGAGGAAGCGAGGTCCTCGCGCTCGCGGCCTATAATGCGGGGCCGGGTGCTGTGAGCAGCTGGATGATGAACCGAGTCAGGAAGGTCGCTGGTCAAAAGAGAAGAACTGTAGGGGTAGGGCTCACGCCGTCTCCGGATGAGATGGTGGAGGAAATTCCTGTAAAGGAGACAAAAACCTACGTTCGAAAGGTGTTAGGCCGCCAACGAGTATATGAGCGACTGTATGGAGTTCCGCAGCGAACCTTGCCAGCTCTAACACCGCTACGTCTGGCTCCTAATGTTATTTTTGAGCCCAGAAACCCGAAATCACCGCTAAAAGCACCGGGCTATCCTCTGATCGGTGCGAGAGTTTTTCACCGATAAGCGAGCGTTGCTTGACATGTATATGCTGCCGATAGATTCGCTCTGGGCATGTCTGAAGAAAAAGTGGTGAAGCTATCTCCCTGGGATATGCTTACCCGATCATCTACGAGTAGAAGTCGAAGTCATGAGTTGCTAAACCGCGAGGATGCAGATTCGGCGATCCGCTCTCTTAGTCCACTCGAAGTTTACTATACGATGAAAGGCTTAGGGCCCGCCGATTCAATTCCCTATTTGGCCGTTATTGAGGAAGACCAAATTAAGACCCTGGTCGATGTCGACGTGTGGAATCGCGATGAATTCGAAATCGCCGACCTGTTTGTCTGGTTTGAAGCATTCCGGGAAGCAGGACTTCCTGCACTTCAGAGAGCAGCTAGAAGTATGGATCCTGAAGCGTTGGCTCTGCTGTTGCGTAGGCGGCTTCACATAGCGATGGTTACAGAAGATGATGTCGAGGACCCGCCCGCGTGGGTTCAAAACCCCAGTCCTGACATTGCGCCAATTGTAAAAACACCGGATAGCAGATTCTTCATTGCTGCCAGAAGTGTTGACGAAAAAACTGAATATGAAGGCCCTGGAGAAAACCTCGACGAAGAGGACCGGAAAGCTATCCTTCAGCTTATAGACGACCTTTATAGAGACGAGGATTTTGAATTTATCTCAAGTGCCTTGCGCCTAGCCGAATCGGGTCTGAGTTCGCATTTCGAAGAAGAGGGCTTCAGATTTCGAAATGCACGACTTGAAGACCTAGGCTTTCCCCCGTTTGAAAGAGCAATAGAAGCTTTTTCTCGCGTAAACATCGATGAATTACTCACAAGGGCAGAGCACCCTGAAAGAAACTCTGGCGCAATGCGACTGCCGGCATTTCACGCAAAGAATGTGTCCGATGGATACTTTGTGGAGCTCATGCGATCGATCGCCGACCCCGTATTGGTGAGGGCAATAGAAGCTGAGTTGGTTCCCCTGGCGAACGCTGTCTTAGTGGCCGAACGAGTGGCGATCAATAACCTTGATGCTGTAAGGGACTGTTTGGTGCTCATTCGGCATTATCTCGAGCTGGCAGTGACTTATGATAATCACGGTCCCTCTCGAGACCAGTTGGCTCAAGAGCGACTCGAGCGACTTGATCTAAAGACACTGTTTCGGATTGGTTACACGAGCGCGCTAGGTGTAAAACGAAGACTCGCTCGAATTGAACCAAGACTCCTACGGGAGGATGATCGAGCATTGTGGGAGGCATCGCAGGGTCGAAGACCAATGATAGTAGACTACGAGCGTGCGCTGCAGCTTGTTCAGCTTTGGGACGACGCGCGTGCAATCGATGTATCGGTCATTGATGAGGAGGACGTTTTACCTCCTGCCGGTGAACAGAGCCTACTCGTTTTGGTGATGACGTTGGCGACTCGCATAATGGCGTTTGACGATGACCGATTTGAGCCTTTTACCAGTGATGAATTAGTCCGGATTACTCAGCTAGTGAAAGACTTAAAGTTCCCTCAGGAGCGCATCACGAAAGCGCTGACCTACTTTGAAGGTGTATGGCGTCAACAAATCGAAGAAGGTTTTATCGCGCTTGCAGAAGAACTCGCGCCGCATGGTGAACGCCAGCGTATTGATCCACGTTTCGTGGATGGAGTGCTGAGAAGGCTTGAATCTTGACCTTTCAAACGCTTTTCGTGAAAGCGCATGAGTTTGGCACGGTATGCGCTATCAAAATCCCCGACGCTGAGCCGAGTGAAAGAGACATCGCTCGCCTTCATCCGCAGGAGGCTCAAGTGCTTTCCAAGTTCAAGCTGTCCCGACGAGCTACTTGGGTGGGGGGGCGCTTGGCACTGGCTCAAGCATGTGAGGCATTTGATGAAAGCGCTAGGCCCATTCTGAATGATGAACGTGGCGCTCCCGTCCTGCCAACGGGTCTGACCGGAACACTTACGCACAAAAATAATATTGCGATATCACTTGTTGCTCGTAGCAAGAGCTCAATGAGGCTCGGTATTGATGTTGAAGCGTTATCACTCAGGCAGCAGTCAATTGAGAATATGATTCTCACGGATACGGAGCTGACGACCCTGAACACGCTTGCGAGTGACATGAGACTCGAATTTGTTGTGTCGCGCTTCTCCTTGAAGGAATCAATCTATAAGGCGATCGACCCGTTTGTGAAAAGATATGTTGGTTTCAAAGAAGTTGAGATTGAAGAAACCGAGGAAGGATTCGAGACTCGTTTCAGATTGAAGAACAATGAAGGTCCGTTTGGCGTCGAACTTCGTTCAGAAAAGCTGACTGTCGATGCTGAGGAGTTTGTGGTGACGAGCGCGAGAGTGACTCATCTTGTGAATCTTTAGCGGATTGAGACTTTCGCTTTGGAGACGCGTTCGGTTATTCGGTCCAAGGACTCGACCCCTCCACTAGAAACGTCGAAAAGGCTAGACACATTACTTGATGCCGCCAGGTCGATAGCGCTCACGCTAATTGTGGCACTCTGAGTGCGATCAACCACACCCATGGGAATCGCCGGTAGTGCTTTGGCTTGCGAAAATGGAGCAGTGTAATAGTCCCACGCGCCTTCTGAGTGTTGAATGGTGAAGTGCAACAAGTCACTGCCCAGAGGTGCGGCCAATGTGAGGTTACGATTCCCTCGGTTGAATTCGGCTCCAAGCGGCGCATCAATCCAGCCGGTTCTAAAGTCAACTGACCTCGGTAAGCTGTTCCCGACAAAAATCCGAGTAGAGCCAGGTTGAGGAATTGGATTATTGTCGTTTCTAAATGCTGTTGCCAAAACAGCGAATTGTCCTTGCTCTAGCCCCGAGTGAGGCGGTGCTAATTTCGCTGTGAATGAAGGGACGACACCGTTTCCTGAATCGTCGGTGAGGCCGTCTAACCCAAGAGGTACAAAACCAATTCCAGGCAGTAAACTACCGGTAACGATCAAGAGCGTATCGGCATTGCCACCGGTAACGAAAGGTAGTCGGACATTATCAGTTTCCAGGAAGTAGCGAAGTGTTTGCTCAACGTTTGGTGTCAGCCCTACATCAGGAAAATTGGCGAAGTCTGGTACGACTTCATTTGTATCGTCGTCATTATCAACATCGGCGGTATCAGTGACCTTTGGAACAGAAACAACTCGAATAGAAGGGCGGACATCATGGTCAAACTGTTGGAAGCGAGGAAGTATACTCGCGAGCAAGTTTTCTGAGGCAAATCCTCCCAAGAAGTCAAAATCGACGCGTCCTCCGAAGCTCCACGCCGCCCTTTGGCCCTGTGTCGCTTGTGTGTAGTAGGTGTCCTTTAGATTGAAGCTTTGGCCAAACACAGTCGCACTGAGGGTCGCAGAGGCACCCACAGGAATCTTGAAGTTCATAACATCGACTTGATGTACTTCACGTCCGAAGAGGTCGCCCGGATCGTAGGTAAAGAGTGGGGTTGGGAAGGACGCGCCGGAAATGGAGTAAGCAAGGTCGCCAGTTGTATTGACCATCGATAGGTCAATGGCCCCTTTTAGTCCGCCCGCACGTTGAGGTGAGGTGAGAGTCCTTAGAGGAAGAATGACATCGTTAGAGCTGATGCCATCGATCGTTGTGTAGTTGTGGGTAGGTGACCACGCCGAGATTGTAAAGGTGCTTGCTGTCGTTTGACTTGATGCGAGTGATGCTTTGCCCTGATTGTCGGTGGTTACAGTGAAGGTTTGTGTCCCATCATTGATCGTCAAAGGAATATTAGTGAGTACGTTACCGGATGAAATATCGACTACAGTCACTCTCAATTGAGTTCCCATTTCACGAGCCCCCAGATTGACGAGAGTAACCGGAGTTGAGCTTAGACTCATGACCCCGGTTGAGGCTCGAGCGATGATCTGTGTTTCTCCTGCTCGATTTTGTCCCGTCGCGAGCCCGCTCACGTCTATGGTTGCAACCCGCGTAGACGTAGAAGTCCAATCGAAGTCGACGCCTGGCACCACGTTGCCAGCTTGATTGAGAGCAATCGCTGTAAATTGGTAAGTGCCTTGAGGTCTCACAACTCCAGAAGGGGTTACGATTCTTATCTCTGTGACAAAAGATGGCGCAGGAGGGACTTGGCATTGGCCCGAAATGCAGATTTCACCCGGGGTCGCGCAATCATCGATGCTTCGGCAAATATCAGGGACACATCGTTCTGCGATACAGATTTCGCCACTCGGGCAACTTCCCACGGTGCAGGCCGTTGATTTTTGGCAATGCCCATCATCGCAGTATCGGTCAGGACCGCAGTCCCGGTCGCCCAGGCAGCGAGGCAGTCTACGACAACGTGTTTCTTCACAGGAAAAATTATCGGGGCATTCGCTGTCGTCCATGCATCTTTGAACAAATTCACATCTGCCGTGACCTTCTTCTATACCAACGCATTCCTCTGATGCGGTTGCATCACAATCTTCATTACTTTCGCATTCTTGAGGTAGGCATACATTATCTTCACAAATGTAGCCGGCTTCGCAGGTCCGGTCATTAAAGCATCGTGCAAGGCATTCACCGTTCATATTACAGGTGAATCTTGGACCTCCACAGTCGTCGTCTGATTCGCATGGATTTCTACAAACTCCACTTTGGCATCTCAACTCGGAAGGACAATCAGAGGAGTCCTTACAGGTAATTCGTTCGATGCATTCTCCCTCCTGACAAATATCTGTAGGATTTGGGCAATCGGTATCTTCCTCACACTTTCCTTCACTCTTTGCTTCGCATTGCATTTCTTCGTTGCAGAATGAGCCATCAGGGCAGTCTTCGTCGTCCTGGCAGGCTGGAGCATCAACACATACAAAGTCGGAACAGAGTTGGCCATCTGGGCAGTCAGAACTGAACTTGCACTCCACTTGTGTTTCACAAGTATTTCCATGACACCGAGTCGCGCCACAGTCGGTGATGACTTTACAATACTGATTCACTCCGCAGTCTGAGTCGGCTTCGCATTCATTTCCGCTTCCAGGCGTGCACTGCATCTGGCTACAATGGCTATCGTCTGGACAGTCATCGTCGGTTGTGCACGCGATGGTTTTTGGTGTCGGCTCGAGGTCACTTACGTCTGACGAGCATCCCGTAAGAAAAGTCATCGTTGCGGTGATCAAGAAAGCCGCAAAATTGATTTGTATGGCGTAAAGTTTCACATGGGCATTTGAACATTGAACACGTTTAGGTTTATCGGACTATTGACCGAGGCGAGCACAAGATGTCCCATAGGTACATGGTGACGATGCGGTGTATAGAAGCTCTTCGGTCTCGATTTGGCTCAGGGTTTTTCATTTTTATTACGGGTTTGGCCTCAACTTCCTGTTATCAGCACGTAATAAACGGCGAAAACGGGATGTCGGACTCAAAAGTTTCGATGCAATTTCTAACGATTCCTGCGGGAACATTCACACGCGGGGATCTAAACGGCGATCCCGACGAATATCCTGAAAACCAGATCACGCTTGAAAGCTTCAAAATAGGGCGTATGGAAGTGAGTAACCGCCAATACGAGGAATGTGTAAATGCACGGGTGTGTGATCCCTCATTGAGCGCCAACGATAAAATATTCGGTCGACCCAATTTTCCTGTCGTAGGCGTGACTTGGTTTGACGCAAAGCGGTTCTGCGAGTGGAAAAAGGGTCGTTTACCTACGGAAGCGGAATGGGAGTACGCTGCGCGAGGCAAAGATTTGCGAAAATGGACGTGGCGCGGAGCGTTTAATAAGAAAGCAGCAAATGCACGAGGATCCCGGGATGGTTTTGAGCACACGGCTCCGGTCGAAAGCTTTGTTAGTTATGCAAGCCCATTTGGTGCGTTAAATATGTCAGGTAACGTATCGGAATGGGTGGCAGATTTCTATGATCCGACCTATTATCGGACCTCGACAGAATTGACATCTCCAAAAGGTCCAAAAAGGGGTCGCGATAGAACCATCCGAGGAGGAAGCTTCAACGATCTCGCATTCAGTGTTCGAGTGACAGTGCGTCGTCCAAAGCGACCTACGGACGCTTCGAACTCCTTAGGATTCCGTTGCGCGACGGATTAGTAGATGGCAGTTTGTCAAAAAAGAGATTCAAGAAAGGCTGAATTTGGAACTTCTCGGGCAAGAATTTGACGGACCAGGTGGGCTTGGCTAACTTTTCTCAAGACGAACGACAAAATCGTTCAAGAACACAATGTATAAGAGCGGAGCATCAGTGAAGAATACGCAACCTAAAAAGACCGTCCAAAACCTACTAGATCCGGCCGAAGAGCGGCTTCTAAGGATGAAGGAGGGGCAAAGCATCGAAGATGATTTGCCACTTCAGCAAATGGGATTAGGCCACGCAGACACCATGGCTCGACTGAGAGAAATTGAGTTGGAAGCGTTTATGGCGACGAACCGGGTAGAGGAGCTGCGCAGTGAAGCGGGTGTTACTGCTGAAGCCTCAGACGGTCCCACGAAAAACAAAATCATTAGTCGACTTTCAGGTGGCCAAGCCGAGAGTGTGGAAGAGGCTACGATTTCTGCCGGTGCGTCCTCTAAGTCGGACTCTAATAAGAAGTAATCATTTCTGCTATGCTTGAGGCGTGTGTAACTAAGGTTCCGCCAAGAGAGCATGAATAAACCAAAGTCTATAGGGCGGTATCGCCTTGTTGAGCGCGTAGGTTCGGGAGGAATGGGTGTCGTTTACGACGCTCGTGACACCAGAACAAATCAAAGGGTCGCTCTAAAAGTCCTCCTACCACATGCTGCCGAAGCTAATCAGGGGCTACTTCGCTTCAAGCGAGAGTTCCGTGCTCTCGCCCGATTACGGCACAAGAATATTGTCAGGGTCTTTGACGCTGGCCTCGAGGATAATGTCGCATTCATTGCGATGGAATTCATTCAGGGAACGAACATCCGCGCGCATCTCGAACAATTTGCGAAAGGTAAGCCACGTTTTGAGGAGATAGTTCGTTGCACGAAAGCGATTTTGCAAGCGCTCTCGCATATTCATGCCCGCCGAATTGTGCACCGTGACCTCAAACCAGAGAATATCATGGTGAACCAAAACGGCGATGTGAAATTGATGGACTTTGGCGTCGCGCGAGTCCGCCATAATTCACATGAAGAGTCAGGTTTAATTGGTACCTTCGCCTATATGGCACCCGAGGTGGTCACGACAAGCGACATCGATGGTCGCTCCGATTTGTATGCGCTAGGGGTGATTCTTTTCGAATTGCTTACTGACAAGTTTCCTTTCCCTGTAGAACCTCCGGCTGCGGCCCTGCATCACCATGTGAACACTCCACCGCAGTTAGTTCGGCATCTCGAACCAAAAGCGCCGGCGGAATTGGCGGGCTTAGCACACGCTCTTCTCGAAAAAGATCCTATTGAGAGGCCGAGAACCGCGACGGATGCATTGGCCTGGTTGACCGATACTCGGTCTCGTCCAACCTCGCTGCCGGACCAGAGTGTCGAGATGCCAGGGCTACTATTTGTTCCTCGATTTGTTGGCCGAGAAAACGTGCTTGACGAGCTACAGGGTGTAGCATCTGACGCGAGTGCAGGTCGGGGGCGCTTGATCGTCTTGGAAGGTTCGAATGGAATGGGCAAGACACGGCTGCTAACCGAAATGAGACTTCGAATTCGTCGGAGAACGCATGTTTTGGTCGGAACAGCACACGATAAAGCGCAAGCTTACGATGCGATAGAACCAATACTTGATGGTATTGCAACGATTGCAAGCCAGACACAGCCAGATGTGGCGGCGAAAATACTCGGTCCAGACGTTGGCGTAGTTCGCTCGATTTCTCCACGTCTGGCGTCTCTTGGTTCCAAACAAGACGTCTCTCATTTGGAAGGGCGGCAACGTAAGATACGATTACACAAGACTATCATTGGTATCATTGGAAGGTTGGCGCTCACGCGGTCAGTCGTATTGGTTGTTGAAGACATTCACAATGTTGATAGTCTGAGCCTTGAACTGATTTGGGATACGGCTCGAACATTACTCACCGATCGTCCCGGCGGCGTTTCAGGAGAGACTGTTTGCCCATTTTCTATCATCCTGACCTACGAGAAGAGCGAAAAAACAAAAAATGCGGTCGGCGTGCTCCTGAGGAGGCTTAAGAGGAAAAAGCTAATGGAGCGGATCAAGCTGAACCCCCTCGCTCCTGATGATGTATCTGAAATTATTTCAACGATGACTGGGGTAAAGGAGCCGTCTAATCTTCTCGTTCAACAGGTACTTCAGGAAACAAGTGGCGTGCCCGGCTTGGTTCAAGAGACTATTCACGACTACGTTCGTAGCCAGACATTGGTTCGAACTCGCGGGAAGTGGAGTTTCAACGGTGAGCCGATCGATGCGAAAGAAACGGATAGCTCGGTCAAAAGTTTTTTCTCTAACGACACGACAGAGTCCTCTGTAAAACGAGTCCGTGCAGATCTTGCCCAGTTCGATCTTACCGAGGAAGCCATCAGCTTACTCAAGACTATAGCATTGTTGGGCTTCATGGTTCCTGGTTCATACGTGACAGCATTGTCGGAGACGCGAGGAGATGCTTTTTTTGACTGGATGGACGAGCTTGTCCGGCACGGCGTTCTCGTTGAGGAATTAGACGAACATTCTCTTCGTTACACATTCAGCTCTCGTACCCTGCATTCAAGTGTCCTTAGACGTTTAGGTGCTGCTGAAAAGACAAAAAAACACGGGGAGATCGCCTTGGCTCTCGAATCGTATTTCTGGTCCGACCGAATTACAATCGCT
>JAYZDF010000028.1:0-122234 GCA_036337945.1 Myxococcota bacterium | reverse complement strand
CTCCTATGGAGTGATTTTGAACTGGCCGCGCTTTCGCTTTTGAGTCTTCCGTTATTACTGCTTTCTGGCAGATGGATGGGCCGTCGAATCTATGAGCTCAGTCGTCTCACTCAAGATCGACTCGGAAAGCTCTCTGATCGGGTGCAAGAAAACCTCGGTGGCGTTTCCACGATTCGCACATACCAAAGAGAAGAATTCGAAATTGAGCGATTCGAGAAAAAAAACACGGAATACTTTGAAGCGAACGTTCACCTCGCGAAAATTCGCGGAGTGTTGTTCCCAGTCATGGGGCTATTCGGTTCCTTTGGCAGTGTGATTCTTCTCTATTTGGGCGGGCAACGGGTCATTTCTGGTCAAATGACAGTCGGCGAATTTGTCGAGTTTGGTGCCTATCTCAATATTCTTATTTGGCCGACGATTGCTCTCGGTTGGATGATTGCTCTGTGGCAGCGCGGGATGGCCGCTATGGAACGAATCAATGAAATCTTCATGACTTCACCAGATATGCAAAACGGCGGCGAGAATGAAATCAAAACGAATGAGGATGTGTTTCTTGAATTACGAAACTTGAGCTTCGCATACCCGAACCAAGAACATAATGCACTTCAAGACATCGACGTAAGCATCAAAGAAGGAGAGTTCGTAGTCGTCGTTGGTCGCACCGGTTCCGGTAAATCGACATTCATCAAAATTCTGACCCGACTTCTTCCGGTTGCTAAGGATAAAATATTTTTTCGGGGCATTGATTACAATCAATACGATATCGATATCATCCGAAAGCAATTTGCCTACGCACCTCAAGAAGCGTTCTTATTTTCAAGGTCAATTCGCGACAATATTCGGTTTTCACAGCACGAAGCGAAAGATGAGCAGGTTGATCTAACAGTCGAACGTGCCGGACTTCATCAAGATCTTTCTGCCTTTTCAAACGGTCTGGATACGTTAGTAGGAGAAAGAGGTGTCACTCTTTCCGGTGGTCAGCGACAACGTACGACGTTAGCTCGTGCACTCATGAATAGCGCTCCGATTCTTGTATTAGACGACACCCTCTCGGCCGTTGATAATGAAACAGAAGCAACGATTCTCAAAGGTATTACCGGCTCAAAAAAACAAACCACAATTTTGGTCACCCACCGGTTGACCGCCGCAAGTATGGCCGACCGCATTCTTGTTCTTGAGGATGGGAAAATAGTGGAGCAAGGAACAGAGAAAGAACTTCTACAGCTATCCGGGACTTATGCTCAACTATATGAGCACCAGCGCAAACGAGAACAGCTAGAGGCAAACAACGTCATGGGGGAGACGAAGTGAGTCAGTCAAAGCCCCAAAAAGTAAAGGAGTATACGCCAGAAGTGACCTTTGGGAAGGCTTACGACGGTGAAATTCTGAAGCGGCTCTGGCCATTTGTTGTCCCTCATAGATTCTTATTCGTTATTGCGCTTTTTAGTTTTCCAATTTCCGCAGGAGTAAATTTGATTCCACCTTACATTGGAAAAATTGCTGTGGACGAATACTTTGTGCCGCAAAAACAAGAAGGTTTTATGGCGTTGGTCTTATTCTTGATTGGCGCACTCGTTCTCGAATTTTTCGTTCGATTTGCGCAGGTATATCTGACGCAATTGCTCGGTCAAAGAGTCACGCGCGATCTAAGAAAAACGCTGTTTGAGAAGTTACAACGGGTTGATGTTTCTTATGTCGAAAGCAATCCACTCGGGCGACTTCTTACCCGGGTGACGAATGATGTTGAGGCACTGTCAGAGATGTTTTCGACGGGTGCGATCAGTATCATCGGAGACATTTTCACTCTGACTGGGATCATCATCATGATGTTGAGCCTTGATACCAAACTCACGTTGTTTGCGTTTTCTGTCTTGCCCGTCATTGTCATTATCGTGATGTATTTTCGAGTTTATGCTCGTGAAGCGTTTCGAGATGTCAGGAGTCGATTATCCAAGCTTAATGCCTTTCTTAATGAGTCGATCATGGGCGTGAACCTCATCCAATCTTTTCAGCAAGAGAAACAATTTGAAACTGATTTCGGGGAGATCAACCAAGGTTATCGGAATGCTAACTTTCGAGCGATTCGCTTCGATGCTCTGACCTATGCGATCGTGGAGGGAGTCTCAACGTTCGCGATTGCTCTTACTTTACTTCTGGGTGTGCTTCTTTTGGAAACCGACGGAATTCGAGTGGGGATTTTTGTAGCGTTTGTAGAATATCTACGGAGATTTTTTCAGCCCATCACTGAATTATCGACCAAGTATACAGTCATGCAGTCAGCAATGGCTTCTGCGGAAAGATGCTTAGATCTCTTAGACCAAAAAATTAGCATCGTTGAAAGCGCGGAGACTCGGCCCAAAAAAACGTCGGATACAGATGTCGAAATTCAATTTGAGAATGTGGAATTTCGATACCGTGACGATGAACCTATTATTCGGAATTTGAGCTTTGAAATTAGAACTGGTGAGAAGATTGCAATCGTTGGTCCCACTGGCTCGGGAAAATCGACACTCGTAAAATTACTTTCAAGAATGTACGACCCTCAACAAGGAACGATTCGAATTGCAGATGATGATATTCGAAAATTTTCTCTATATGACCTCCGCTCACGAATGGCGGTTGTTCTTCAGGATCCGTATCTCTTTGATTCAAGTATCATCGATAATATTACGCTTGGTGATGAAAAACTTGGGGCAGCCGAAATTGAAACAGCGATCGACAGGACGCTAGCTCGGGAAGTCATCGCAAGACAGGGCGAAGGACGAAATGCGAGAGTCGGTGAGCGAGGCAGCAAACTGAGTGCCGGAGAAAGGCAGCTTATCGCCTTCGCACGAGCAATGGCACGAAACCCGAATATCCTCATTCTCGATGAGGCCACCAGTGCAGTCGACCCTGAAACCGAGAGTCTGGTCCAGTCAGGTCTCGAGAATCTCATCGAAGGTCGAACCGCAATTATCATCGCCCACCGGTTATCGACGATCAGACTTGTGGACCGGATTCTTGTTGTTTCTCAGGGCGAGCTGATCGAGTCAGGTACGCACGCGGAGCTGATGGCGAGCAAAGGCATGTACTATAATCTCTACGAATTACAGTTTTCTAATCCTGCTCAGGCCGAAGAATAACCTTTTTTACAGAACAAAAAGCCCTTTATTGAAGGCTATTTACCTACATTACACGACAATAGACGCAACAGTGTTTCGTGGTACCCGATAAGTGAGCCGGGAGCGATCGTTTGGTAGGCTTATCATGACGCAGTGCAGTAAAACCGCGCTCGGGCGATACGAAGTACTTGGCTCCATCCACAGAGGCGGGATGGGGGAAATTCTGCTCGTGCGCGTTCGGGGCTCTCAAGGCTTCTCCAGAAAATTGGTTCTAAAAGGGATCTTACCGGAACTTCAGCAGGACGAGGTGAGCAACCGGCTTTTTGAACGAGAGGCCAGACTGATGGCCTCGCTTGAGCATCCAAACATTGTGCAAGTTTTCGACGTACCAGAAATCGATGGTGTTCCCTATTTGGCCATGGAGTACATCCGCGGCCGAAACATACATCAAGTCATTCAGAAAGCTGAGGAGATGGAAGTTGAACTTCCACTTCGATTATCTGCACATATCCTTGCGCAGATGCTGCGCGGACTTCATTACGCTCACCGAGCAACGAATGATGCTGGAAAACATTTGGGCATTGTTCATCGAGACATCAGTCCAGGAAACATTCTCATTAGTTATTTTGGCGAGGTGAAAGTGACCGACTTCGGTATTGCAAAATTCGCTGACACGCCTCGGATAACTGGACCGAGATCAATTCGAGGTAAGGCGCGATATACAGCCCCCGAGACAATTCGAACAGGGGACTGCACTCCGCGTAGTGATTTATACTCCGCAGGCGTTGTACTGAGTGAAATGATTCTAGGCCGACCTCTATTTGTTGGAGAGAATTTATCGGAGACTCTTCTGCAAATCGTTAGCGAGGACAGGCTCGACTTAGTAGGCAGAATACTTGAGGATGTCGATGACCACCCGAAACTTGCTTTCATACTCAATCGCGCCCTCGCCCTGTCACCGCGAGATCGTTTTGCAGATGGTGTATCTTTCGCAGAAGCACTCGAATCCTTTATTCATCTTCAAGGTGGACCCGTGACAAGAGCAGAACTAGGTGAATTCATGCGTAAGCTATTCCCTGAAGAGCATGATGTCCCAAGTGAATCGAATGTGACCGCGAAGACGCCGACCAGCTGGAGAGGAACGCTAAGAAAGTCTTCTCAGAAAATTCTCAATGGGCGCAAGCAAAAGCCGTTGGCCGAATCAGTGAAAAGACCATCTTACTTCAGACCACGGCCGCCCCCTCCGCCTAGGCCATCCGTTTGTGACGAAATCATGGGTCACTCTCGTTCCGGAGTCGCCATCCAAACCTCTGAAGTTCGCGAGGCGGACGCCATTCAAGCACCTGTTTTTGCTTCGCTACTGACAGAACATATACAGAGTGAAACTGACGAAGAAATTGCACAAAAGGTGTCGCTTTCAGTAGAGAAAAGTTCCGCGAAGCGACAATACGAACAGCTAGAGAAAGCTATTTTGTTTCAGCCTGCTTGGAAACTTGCGTTAATGGGTGCACTCATTGGTGCATTGGCAGCTTCTGTAGGAGCCTATTTAGGCGCCTTCTCGCTCAGGTAACAACAGAAAGAAAACCGGGTACTAGCAGGCTCAGTTAGGAATATGCGACTGAGCATTTCGAGCTTTTGCATGAAAATATGACAGTCCGGACATCACCAAACCGACAATGACGAGTCCCATGAATTCACGCGGTACTTCTTTGTCCATAGAGAAGTTGACTTCCATACTTCCAGGAAACAGCACAGTTGCCCAACCGAGACTAATCAGGGCAAATATTCCGGGAAGTATCGCAGGATACACGTAGAACATGGACGTCAAAGTCATGCCCGCAGCCAATGCATACATAGCAATCCAAACAATAGCGTCCATATCATTGAGCTGAACCACGCAAGCGTAGACAAAAAAGAGAACGAGGAGAACCTTGAATACTTTTCCAGTCATCATCGGCGACGGTATCGGAAAAAGAGCAAAAAGACGAACAATCCTAACCAAGCGTAAGAAGAATGTTCTTCATCTATGGTGAATGCAGCGGTTCGGCATGAACAATTTCCGGACAGTTCATCTTCGTCTATCGGTGTAAACTCTGCGGCGCCTGAATCTGCTGAGACACTGGCGTCAACTGTAACCGGAGCACGTTTGATAACTTCGATAGCCTGAACGACTGAGGCTATCGGTTCGGGCGGAACCTTTCCAAGCGCTAAGTACGCGGTCTTGAGCTTTCGAGCACGAACATTGTCTTCGCCCAGCGATTCCAACAAGAAGTTAACGTATTCGCCTGAGGTCACTTGATGAAAAGCCGTGATCGCAATTGATGCCGTCAACGTTTCACGAATTCCGCCGGGAATGGGGACCTGATATGTATATTCGTCGTAATGTCGGTAAGGAGCCTCACCGTAATCCCGTCCTACTGGAACCATATCTGGTTCAGAAGGCCTGAATCCTTCAGGAGGTATACGAGTATCTGTCAAAATCTGATTCGCGAGAGCCAAATGTTGAGTTCGGCCCTCACCCACTTTGCCATGGGTTGTTTCGTACGTGCGTAGCTGCTCGTCTGGCACAATGTCGCCGGACTCTCGGTCCCAATGACCAGAAACAATAATCGGGGATGAGCCTTCGAGCTTGAGTGACACCTGCAAGAACACTCTTCGGCCTTCTGGATAGCCAGTTGGAAGCTTATGCCCGGTGAGATTGGTCAGGCGAATCGTGATGGGAAACTCGTCGCCTGACTCAACGACCGGTACATACGCGGGATTAGAAGATTCGACAATCTCAAGTTTTGCGGCGGTCTTCAACTTTTGTCGGACGAGTTGTTTAGTATGTTCCGCCTGAGCGCTGAGGTCCATATTTGGATACAAAAGAGCGACCGCCTTTCCAACAAAGTAGTTTCCGCCGATGATGGAGTGATGAGCAAGATCATCGTACTTGTTGAGCTTCTCGCGACAAGAATAGCCCTCGACCCGAGCCATGTGACAGTCAATGCAGCTTTTCTCATTCACGAACTTTGAGTCGCGCCACTCTTCATAGGTTCTCTGTTCGTAAAATTCGAATCCGAGATCATTTCCTTGAGCGTCGTGCGCCCGCTCTAGAGGATTAAATAAGCTGTGACACACCCCGCAGGTTTCACTGGACTTCACATATTCGGAGCGGCGAGTTCCGTGACCTGTAACCGGCGGAGTTCCTCTCGACCCTCTTTTGTCTGGGGAATCTGAAATTGTATATTGGCCATCCCCAATATGCGTCGTACCAGTGTCAGGTTTGACCATCCGGTGGCACACATCACAGGTTACGCCTTCAAAATCTTCGGCTTCGAGACTGCTCCCATCACCAGGCTGGGAGCGACCTGCTAGCCAACCCGCAGGTGCATGACATCTAAGGCAGGTTGGACTCAGGCCCGGAGAATCTTTATGAGCGACATCCAGCGCCGCTTGAAACAAGGGATCCAAAGCAGACAGAGCCATCGCAGTCGCCGAATAGGACTGACCGGGCTCACTTCGAACGTTTTCTTCAAAGTCAAAATGACAACCACAGCGACTCGATGGTTCAGGAGGAATCAATAAATCCCCCGGCTGGGTGCCTTCGAGCGGGATTTCCGATTGAGCAACGAACAAAGTCAGAATGACAATCTTCGCGAGCACAACAGCATTATATCACGGACGCATGGTGTAAGTCCCTGATTTGTAACACTAGTCTGAGATTATCGGGTTTCGGCCACGACAAGCTTCGGATTTTACTGAGTGAATGTTGTGTGCCGGCACTCACATTGTAAGCCTCTTCTTGACGAAAATTCCCGCACCCTCGAAACTCCTCGCCTATGGGAATACAGGGACAAGGAAATCTGCCAATATTCCGTACGGGATTAATACTGGGACTTAGCCTCACTTTTAGCGTCGCGTGCGGCGAGCAAGCATTAGAGTTTCAAACTCAAGCGAGGGGAATGGGTGCGCCCCTACCTTTCGTAGAAGATTTTGAGGCGACAGCCCTAAGCATGGATTGGACGACCTATTCGTCGAACACAGGAAGAGTCCGTCTACTGAATCTTTACCAACCGCAGCAAGGGAACAGACATCTCGTCATGGATGACGCGGTTGCAGACACCAGTAACTCCTACAACGAGGCAGTTCTCAACGTGGATCTTTCTGGTGCCTCCAACGTGTCCCTTCGGTTTTGGGCGCGAGAAAGTTCTGACGAAGACGATCAGCTACCACTAACATTCACCGGACGACGCAACGGAGAAGGCGTCGCCATTTCGAGCGATAATACGAATTGGTATCGGATTGTCGACTTCACCACGCTCACGAATACTTATGAATTCTTCAATATCGATATTGATGCGGCGATCGTGGCCGGGGCCGCAGCTGGAGCGAACCTATCCTTCTCTCAAGATTTCTACATTCGCTTTTCTCAATACGATGACTACACCATGGATAGCGACGGCATCCTTATCGATAACTTGATCATTGCAGAGAACCTTCCTGAACTCACACCGCCCACTGGCACACTTCTTATTAATGCGGGCGCGGCGCAGACAAATTCAGCGGCAGTCACATTGACTGTAACTGCGACTGACGCCGACAGCGGAGTCAGCGGGATTAGCTTTTCCAACGATGGTACGACCTGGACCCCTTGGCAAGCTTATAACCCGACCATGGGTAGCTACGATGTCTCTTGGGACATTACAGACGCCATGTACGGTGGCAACACAGTAACAGGGTCCAGAACGGTATATTACCGCATTCAGGATAACGCCCAGAATGTTTCAGATACGGTGACCGCTACAATTCTGTATGCCCCTCCGGTTTCCTATGCAGTGTTACCTTTCACAGACAGCTTCGAATCCGGCGGACTCGAAAACTGGTGGCGTGGAAACTCGTCAACCAACGGCCGAATCCGCGTCCAAACAACCTATCCTGCTGACGGCTCGTATAGCGTTCTCATGGATACAAGTTCTGGCTACGCACTGAACGAACTCATCCTTTATCTGGACCTCAGCGGTGAAACAGATGTTTGGCTCACCTTTCAAGCGCGAGACTTTGGTGACGAGACGAATACATTACCCGTGACGTATAGCGGGTCAGCCAACGGTGACGGTGTTGCAGTGTCTACCGATGGGACGAACTGGTATCGAGTACTTGATCTCGGACCAATCTTGTCCAGCAGTTTTCAAACTTTGACCGCCAGTTTAGATACTGTGAATCAGACTCATGGCCTGAGCTTTGGGCCAGACTATCGGATCAAATTTACGCAATACGACAATGCCTCAATCCCCACCGATGGCATTGCCTATGACGATGTCAAGGTCCGTTCGTTCGCCAACGATATGACAGCTCCTACAGGGACGGTCTCCTTTTCAAGCTCAAACACGACTGTTCTCGCTGTCACCCTCAATAGCGACGCAATAGACGACACCGGATTCCCTGTGGCGAATATGCGATTCTCAAATGATGGCGTCACTTGGTCGCCTTGGGAAGCCTATTCCACCACGCGAACTCTATGGGATTTGAGTGACGCGAGATATGGCGGCACGACCGCGACCGGTACCAAACCCGTATACGCACAATATGACGACGGGCGCGGCAATTTTTCTCAAGTGAGTACAGCAAACGTCAACTACCAACCCCCAGCGACAATCTGTGACATCACAACCAGCAACTCAGTACTTACCGTTGCTGGAACGTTGAATCGAACCAACCTCTGCCGAAATACAAACTGTGAACTCGACCAATACGTATTTGACGGTTATGCCAATCGGTTCATGACGGGAATGGCACTGAACTCCTATGGACAGCCCGGTACTGTAACCGTCAATGCGAACTCGACTGCCTTCGATACAACTCTTTACGTCTACGATATCGGCGGCGGCGGCTGCACATTACTTGGCTCAAACAATGATTCGGGGATGTCTACAGATTCCGAGGTCACGGTACCGGTCGCGGCGAATGGTGTGTATTGGGTCGTCGTATCATCGACCGCAGCCTTCTCCAATGGAAGCTACTCTGTGAGTGCGTCTGGACAGTTGACGGACATCAGCCCTCCGTCAGGAACCATTACGATATTTTCGGAAACCGTATTATCACCGCTGGTGAATCTCAGCTTAAGCGCGACAGACAGCGGTGGACTGTCGAACGCGGGTTCTGGCGTGACCGAAATGTCCTTTTCGAACGACGGCATGACTTTTGGGCCTTGGGTTCCTTACGCAACCACATATACGGGCTGGGACATCTCAGACCCGGCCACCGGAGGAACCAATAGTTCTGGCGCGAAAAGCGTCTATGTGCGCTATCGCGATGGAGCCGGAAATATATCTTCTGTAAATTCCGACAACACAACCTACTTACTGCCCACCGCGGCCACCCTACCATTTAGTGATTCATTCAGTAGCACAAGCCTGGGTAGCTCTTGGGTGACCAACTCTACTCTCAACGGAAGAATACGGGTCAGTAGTTCAAATACTCCTTCTTCATCGCCGTATCATGTCCTTATGGATTCCACCTCTGGTTATGCACTGAATGAATTGATTTTGTGTGTAGATCTCACAATGTCGTCGAACGTCGAAATCATATTTCAGGGCAAAGAGTTCAGCGACGAGTCCAACGCACTACCTATTTCATTTACCGGTTCGGCCAACGGAGACGGCGTCGCTGTATCAGATGACGGAATTAATTGGGTAAGCGTCTCATCACTCACAAACCTCACGTCCACGTATTCAACGCGAACTGTCGATCTTAGTCAGGTCATTGCCAATAACAGTAATTTATCCGCGACATCTCGGTTTTTCATAAAATTTACACAGTATGACAACAACCCGATCACAACCGATGGCATTGCACTTGACGACATTTCAGTTGGAGAAGCGGACACGACGCCTCCAACCGGAACGGTCGTCATCGACAGCGGTGCAAGCACGACCTCTGATCTTAATGTCACCTTGAATCTGAGTGCGACCGACAACGTTGGCGGAAGTGGCGTTTCAGCTATGCGCTTTTCGAACAACGGTACAACTTGGACAAACTGGCAAGTCTACGGACCGAGCTCACCTTGGAACCTCAGCGCGAATGGAGGAAATTCAACCCCAGGAACAAAGACGGTGTACGCCCAATTTAGAGATAATTCAGGAAATGCCTCTCAATCGTTTACGGATGCTATCGTGTATCAAACGCCAGATATGACCGCACCAACTGGAAGCATCCAAATCAACGCAGGTGCGTCACAAACCTCCGCAGCCGTAGTGAGCTTGAACCTGAGCGCGACCGACAATATGGGCGGAAGTGGGGTCGATCGTATGCGTTTCTCAAATGACGGCTCTATTTGGTCGACCTGGCAAGCCTACGTAGCAACTCGTCCCGGCTGGGATATGACAGCCACCGCATTCGGTGGAGACTCACAACAAGGAACAAAAACCGTATACGCTCAATTCGTTGACGTGGCTGGAAACGTTTCCACAAGCTACTCCGACACGATAACATTTCAAGTTTCCGATACGACTCCACCGACCGGTACCGTTTCTATTAATAGTGGAGCACTTTCGACTACGAACCCTATCGTCACGCTCAACGTTGCGGCGACCGACAACCTGGGCGGAAGCGGCGTTGCCGATGCCCAGTTCTCGCTCAATGGTTCCGCCTGGTCAGTTTGGAATACTTACACGACTTCGTATTCTGGATTTGACTTAACGCTCTCGACACTCGGCGGTAATTCTCAACCTGGCACAAAAACCGTGTACGCACGTTTTAGAGATGTAGCAGGAAACATATCTCAAAGTTCGAATGATACCATCGAATATGTCGTCGCAGATATGACACCACCTTCCGGATCCATTTCCATAAACGGCGGAGCAGCGACAACCTCAACACTCATTGTCAATTTGGGCCTTCTCGCCAGTGATAACGTCGGAGGCAGTGGAGTGTCTGATATGCAGTTTTCGAATAATGGCTCGGTATGGACTGCGTGGGAAAGTTATGCTTCGAATCGTACGGGATGGAACCTCGGCGATGTACCATCAGGAGGGAACACACAGGCCGGAACAAAGACTGCATATGTTCGGTTTCGCGATGGAAGTGGAAATGTATCAATCGTCGCCAGCGCTTCGATTGATTATGTCCCGCCAGATACCATCCCTCCTGTCGGCTCACTGAATATTAATGGTGGGGCCATGTCCACAAACACCAACTTGGTTAACTTGAATTGCTCGGCTCAAGACGAAACGAGCGGGAGTGGCGTCGCTGACATGCAGTTTTCGAACAACGCTACGACCTGGTCGACGTGGGAGACCTTCTCTACGAGTAAAGTTGGTTGGGATATAACATCTGCTGTGACAGGCGGAGATGCGTCATACGGAACCAAGATTGTATTCGCACGATATCGAGATGCAGCAGGTAACGAATCTCCGATTTACGATGCACAGATTCAATATATCAATGACGATACGGAAGCGCCCACGCAACCCACTGACGTGAATGCTACCGCAGTTTCGAGTTCACAAATTGTTATCAGCTGGACGGCGTCTAGCGATAACGTGGGCCTCGCTCATTATATTATCGAGCAAGGTTTCGATGAGATGAATCTTTCAAGAACAACCACAGTCGCTTCGAATGCTTACAGCGCTGATAACCTGATGGAATCCACGGAATACTTCTTTAGAGTCACAGCCGTAGATACTGCCGACAACGAAAGCCTCCCAAGTGAAGTTGTGTCAGCCACTACCCTCAATGATATTCCTGGCGTCGATGCTGGTTTTGTTGACGTTGGATTCTCAGATAGCGGAATCATGAATGTCCCGGACGGTGGAGGCGAGCCTGCCGCAGACGCAGGAACATCTACGACCGGTGGTAACAGTAGCGCGACCCGTCGGCGCACCCGAACAACGCCAGAAGACGAAGGATGTAGCTGCGCTGTCTCGACTCGTGATGATTCGACAACGAGTGTTGGATTGTTGATTGTACTTCTCGGCTTAGTGGTCGCGACAAGAAGACGTCGAACGGAGTAACGTGCTACGAGTCTGAGTCACAACCCGTAAAAAAATCTAAATACCAAAAATTTGGATTGCCGCACCGCTGCTTGCAATCGCAAAGCCAGCTGCAACATCTGCCCACGACTCTAGACCGCGTAAACGGCCGAATTTGAGTCCGTAGTACCCAACGGCTACAACACCAAGCATCGTTGCAACAGTTGTAAGCCCAAAGGCCGCCGTTACTAAACCAACCCATAACCAATTATGTTCTGCAGCTGGAGCCATAAGCATAGGAATCAGTGCCTCACATGGACCAAATACAAAAATGATGAAAAGGCTCCAGGAAGTCAGTTTGCCAGAACTGGCACGTTCTACATGTGGATGAACATGAGCTCCGTGATGATCATGAGGATGCTCGTGCGTAACTCCATCATCATGAGTATGGAGGTGCGTATGCGTATGACCACGGCTGCGCTTGACCAACGCCCAAGTTCCGTATGCGAGACCAAAGCCTATAATCAAATAAGAAGTTATTTCACCCCGAAATCCTTCGATCCATTCGAGCTTTTCTAGGGCGACGCCTAATCCAATTCCGACAAAGCCGAGAATGACGGAGGATAAGACGTGTCCCGTTCCGCACAGAGCCGTCAGCCCCATCGTTTTTCGAAAGCTCCAGTTTCGTGAACGACTCAAGGCCACAAAAGGAAGAGAGTGATCGAAACCAATAAGCGTGTGGACAAATCCAATGCTTACCGCGGTCCAGAGCAATATTTGTAGACTAGTTTGCGTCATTTTCTAATTTCCACGCTAAGGAAAAGAGCAGTCAACGATGCCAAGTATATGTCGTTTTCGAATGCGACCAAATTGACGGCTGTCTGTACTTTCGTCTGCGTTGTCGCCCCTTACAGTGAACGTATCTTCGTCGTCAATTGAACTAATTCTCTTGACCATCTGAACGGCGCTTTGAATGGGGTGCTGAATAAGTACAACGTCTCCAACCTTCACCTCATGATCAGATGGGCGATATGGATGAATCAATATCTCCTGGCCGTCTACTAAGGTCGGAAGCATAGAGGGGCCTCGTACGCGAAAACGAATCCGTTTGCGTAGTAACCAGAGGATAAAAGAGTGGAAAGAAAGCGGCTTTACAGGTGAATCGTGAGTCTGCTCCACCGCTTCGCGAGTGCTTGTTAGCTAGCGGTATACCAAGCGATGTCGCGGCCTTTGGTGGCCCAGAAAATCTCGTGGATGTTTTTTACCGCTTCCATAAGTTCGTCTGCGTGCTGAGCGCTTATTTCTACCTTCACCGAAGAGCAGAGCTTTGCAGCTTTCCAGAATGTGGTGTGTAGATCTGGATATTGTTCTAGGTGAGGCGGCTTGAAATAGTCCGTCCAGAGAACAAGTAGCTCAGTTTTGGCCAAATGCGCTTGCTCTTCCTTGATTGCAACGTAGCGGCTGAGCGTATTATTGTACGCAGCCCATGCAGCAGCGTCACCATCTGTGGGCGGTGTCAACGCGATGATTTTCTTAGTCATCGATACAGCAGCTTCAGCAGCAATGCGGATTGAGGCAGGGTCATATACACCACAAGGGCCGTCGCAGTGTGCCTCAACTTCTGTTGCAGGCTGAGTGGCTTTGATTTGATTAGCAATTTTACGAAACATAATTCCTCCAAGGATGTCCTTGTCTAACGCTTGGATAGGAAACAACTGAAATAGGGTCAAGTCAATGACCGAGGATAGTGACGAAATCGCGAGTAAAAACATGCATTCCGTGAAATCCCTGATGTTTACTTTTAGAATACCCATAGCGAACCAGCCCCAGGGCGTGTAGGCTTCGGGGCATTCGCGATGATCGAGACGTTTCATGTAACCAAAACGTACGAGGACAGTGATAGACCCGCCTTGCGAGATGTTAGTCTTCGCATCGAAAAAGGCGAGTTCGTGTTTCTCACGGGGGCGTCAGGCGCAGGCAAATCAACGCTACTAAAAATTATTTTTGCGGCGGAGCTGCCAACTTCAGGCCAAGTTTTCGTTAACAACGTCAATATCGCAAAAATGAATAAGCGAGAAATCCCTGAATTAAGACGACAAGTTGGGGTTGTTTTCCAGGATTTCAAACTGATTCAAAGCCGTACAGTGTTCGAGAACATTGCATATACTTTACGAGTGCTCGGGCGAGACGATGATGAGGTACGAACCCGCGTCTATAAAATGCTGAAAAGTATAGGTCTATTTCACAAACAACATTCCCTACCCAAAGCGCTTTCCGGCGGTGAGCAACAACGCGTGGCCGTGGCCCGCGCGCTCGTCAATGATCCCCCTCTTTTGCTCGCGGACGAACCGACCGGGAATCTGGACGCGGAAACCACTGCTGCGATCATGGAACTGCTTGCGCGCGCTCATGCCCGCGGCACAACCCTGTTTGTAGCTACTCACGACCTAGGGCTCATCCAACAATTTAACAACCGAGTGATTCATCTTGAGCAGGGACTGGTTCACCTGAATCCAAACTAGGGGTAATCGATTATCCAGGGATACTTAATCCCCATCTGACGTCACATAAGGTATGCTTGTAGGTATGGGTGCTGAAAAAGCACGAAATATCTTCTCTGTTGTGGCTGCGAACTCCGCTCTCCTTTTGATCGGCTGCAACACTCTCCCGGATGCAAATCTGAACGATCCGGCAAATGCAGCCATCATTTCCTTTGAAGCCAAGCCCTCAGTCATTCGTCTCGGTGAAGCCACGACGATAAGCTGGCAAACGGAAGGTGTCACCAGTGTTTCCATTGAGCCCTACGTAGGTATTCGAAGTCCCCAAGGTTCGGTGAACGTTCAACCGATCGTCTCAACCACTTACACACTCCGCATAGACACGGTGAATGGGTCTACTACAAAATCCCTCAAAATCGAGGTCATCAGCGGCACTCCGGTTATCAACCAATTTTCCGCAACACCGACAGAGGTGACCGAAGGAGAATCCGTTACGCTCCAATGGGCAACCAGCAACACGACCCGCGTCGTCATCGCTCCAGACGTTGGCGAGACGACAGTTTCCGGGAGTCAGATTGTTTCACCACAAACCACCACGACCTATCGGCTCATCGCGATGTCGGATACCGAAATGACCATGCAGGAATTGACGGTAACGGTTGTCGCTTCGGAAGAACCGATTATCAGGTCTTTTACCGTGAGCCCCATGACCGTTTCCCCGGGTCAACCCGCAACACTAAGCTGGCAAACGACGAACTCGGATAGTGTTTCGATCAACAATAACGTCGGAGTCAATCTGGCCGCTACAGGAACGGTCGAAATCAATCCGAATGAAACAACGACTTACACGCTCACCGCATATCGTCGCTCTCAATCAAAAACGGCCCAGGTAACAGTCGTTGTTCAGCAAAACGGTCCAACGATCATTTCGCTTACTGCAAACCCAGAGACGATTACTGCTGGAGAGTCCACGACCATCTCCTGGCAAACAACAAACACAACCGAGGTCACCTTCGATAACGGTATCGGCCGTAAAGCAACCACAGGCTCCGTTGTCGTCAGCCCTATGGCGACCACGACCTACACCATGACCGCAGCTGGAGCGGGAGGACAGTCAACTCGCACCATCACTATACAAGTGAACTCACCTGATGCGCCCCATATCGATAGCTTTCGCGCCAGCGCAACAATGATTACGCCCGGTCAATCCGTCGTTCTATCTTGGCAAACAACAGACGCAGACACGGTAAGTATCGATAATGGCATAGGCAATCAGCCCGTGGATGGCCAAACATCTGTTACACCCATGGCAACCACAACATATCGCTTGCAAGCAACAAATGTTGCTGGCTCGACCAATCAAGATATCACTATTACAGTCAGCAGTGGCGCGAACGGCGATACTTGTGCTAGCGCGATCTCGGTTGCTGCCTCTGGCGGAAACTACCAAGGGACCACCGTGGGTGCCGTCAATGATTACGAACCTCCTCGCAGTTGCGCAGGCTATCCTCAAATTGCCCCCGACTATGTTTACAAAAGTAACCTAAGCGCTGGCACGGTCGTGACGGCAAACGTAGAATTTCCAATGAGCCTTGATGGGTCCCTTTACGTAGTTACCGATTGCAGTAATCTCGCTACCAGCTGTGTGACCGGAGCAGACCAAGGACTGAGCGGCGCGCCCGAGACAATTCGATTCGTCGCCGAACAAAGTAGTGACCACTTCTTTGTCGTTGACGGAGCGCTGAGTGGATCAACGGGCACGCATAACCTCGATATTAATATCTATGTTGCGGACAGCTGTTCGAATGCTGCACCGCTTAACATTACGGGCAATGGTGAATTCTTTACCACAGCGAATTATATGAACGACTACAACCTACCCAATAACTCGATGTGCACTGGGTTCTCGTCAAATGGCTTGGACCGCGTATATCAAGTCGACCTTCAGCCCTATGAACAACTGGCTGTTGAGCTCGCACCTTCTACTGCTTATGACCCAGCGATGTATCTCGTTTCATCCTGTAGTTCCTTGGATGCAAATTGTGTTGAAGGTTCCGACAGAGGACTTGGGCAAAATGAAAGAATTCAGCCGATTATTCAGCAAGCGGGAACCTACTATCTAGTCCTGGATAGTTTTGCGGCAAATTCTTCGGGGAGTGGCGTTCTGACTGCGGACATTAACCGTGGAGACACTTGCGACGATGCATACGTTGTTCCCAAAGGAACGAGCCAATTTAGGGGAACAACCGTAGGCTATAGCGCCGACTACGGAAAAACCAACGCTACAAACAGCTGCACAAATTGGTCGCAAAGCGGGCCTGATGCCGTCTTCCGAATCGAGTTAGACCCCAATGAAACACTCACTGCCAGTTTGGACTCCGGCGTTTCCGGAACGACCTGGGATGCAGCCTTGTACCTAATCAGCGACTGCGCTCAGTCTGCGACGACATGTTTGACCGGAGAAGATAACGGCAATCCTGAGACGATTAGCTATCAAAATACTGGCATGCAGCCTGCGACGTACTTTCTCATCGTAGATAGTTTTCTTGCATCAAGATCAGGTGTGTTTGAGCTCGATGTTACAATCAATTAGTGACTTCGCTCTTTATGTTTCTAGCGTTTAACACCGCACCTGGAATAAAGCGCTAGTGCTTCCGACTAATTTACGTATAGAGCTCGTTCGAAGTCAGATGGATTACTGGCAGCAGCCTTCGCCGATTCGTAGGTAATGATTTCACTTTCGTAAAGCTGAATGAGATGCTGGTCAAAAGACTGAGAGCCATAATGCTCTCGCCCTTTCTCGATATAATCCTTTATCTCAGGTGTACGACTCGGGTCTTTAATCATCTCCGCTACCGAAAGCGTGCAGACCATAATTTCCATCGCAACCACTCGACCCACACCGTCTGACCTTCGTAAGAGTCGTTGCGAAATCGTCCCCTTCAGATTTTCTGCAAGACGAATTCGAACAGCGTCTTGGGCATCAAGTGGAAATGCATCCAAAATTCTTCCGATTGTTCGAGCTGCATCCGTCGTGTGCACTGTTGAAAAAACAAGATGTCCCGTTTCTGCGGCCTTTAGCGCGGTGTCGATCGTTTCCCTGTCGCGCATCTCACCCACAAGAATCACGTCTGGATCTTGTCTTAGAGCCGACCTCAGTGCCGTACCAAAGGAATCCGTATCCGTTCCTACCTCGCGCTGGGTGAGACGAGAGAGCTGATCCGTGTGCATGAATTCAATCGGGTCTTCAATCGTCACGATGTGTTTCCGTAAATTGCAATTAATCTCATTGATAATCGCTGCGAGCGTCGTCGATTTACCGGAACCAGTAACGCCCGTAACTAAAACGCACCCACGTTCTTCATTCGCGAAATTCTTCAAGACGGAAGGCAGACCTAATCCATCGAGCGTAGGAATGACGCTTGGAACAATTCGAAGGACAATGCCAAATTTTCCCTTGGTCCGCATAATATTGACGCGAAACCGGCCGACGCCTTCAACTTCGTAGGATGTGTCGAGTTCGGTAAGACGATCAAAGCGTGTATCTGGCTGGCGTTGTTCAACTATGTGGCGAACAAGAGTCTCCATGCTGCCCGAAGAAATTGCTTCCAATTTGGTCACTTCTTTGAGTACGCCGTTCACTCTCAAGCTTGGTTGAACGTCGCATTTCAAGTGGACATCCGACGCGCCAGCTTTGATGGCTGCAACCAAAAACTTGTCAAAAACTCGTGGCTCCATATTGGGTGCGTTGATCTGGCCAGCGAACGGAGGTCGCGTCAAGGTAGGACGACCTGGTTTCCATACAATCGGATATTTTGGATGCCTTTGAGGTTATCGTTTGCTTGTTCGAGACGCTTAGAGTATTTCAGTGTATACCCATGAAGTCGGTTTTCAAGATGTCCCCTGATAGCCCTCTGCTCGTCCAATCGGACTCTCATGCTTCAAGAAATAAAGTCTCTCGCGAAGCCGAGGATCGTCTTGCCCAAGCGTATCTTTCAGGCCGCTCAACAAATATATTTTCTTTAATGCTTGTTGTCGTGAGTGCTTTTTCTGTCCTGGGGTGCGACGACGAAACATTATCGAAAGATGACGAGCCTCCAATGATGACTCTTCGTTGCATAGACGATAGCGAGTGCGGCCCACGTGAATTTTGCACCTCAACAGGGCTGTGTGTATCTCGAGACGAGTGTGACGAAGACCGCCCCTGCTCCAACCCCGAACAAGTTTGCGGAGATAACGATGGTGACGGTTACAACGAATGCTTTTTTGAACGGTGCCAAGAAAACTCGGAATGCGTGGGTAAGGTTCAATGCCAATCAGATACGCTTATCCGATGCGTTGATGGACGGTGCCTTTGCGGAGAGCCCTGTCAAGGCGGTTGTCCATCTGGACAGGGCTGCTGTCTTCCTACCGACATGTGTCAGGCCTTACCGACGCAATGCGGCGAGCTGACCTGTCCTCGCGGGCAATTTGTGTCTGTGACCTCGACGGGCGCATGGGATACCGGCGCATGTGAAGTCCTTGGCGAAACCTGTGAGTGTGTGAAGTTCCCTGCACTGCCCTTAGGTGATATCGGGCTATACTCTGCTATGGCCAATAAAGGCACAAACACCTTTTTCTCGGCCTATAACGTCGATTACGGCGATCTGATGTTCGGTATCTTACGGCAAGACGGAATCACAATTGACTGGGAATTCGTGGACGGTGTCCCAAGCTCAACATCTGCCGTTACAGGAGATGTTGATGGACCTCGCGGTGGATATAGTGAGCCGGCGGATGATGTTGGCCTCTACACAGATATCGAAATCGATGCGCAGGGCCAACCACACATTGTTTATCACGATCGCACCTTCGGCCGATTGAAATACGCGATAGGAACCTCCTCAGGATGGCTCATTCACGTCATTGATGACGTTGGTACTGCAGGCGTTCACGCAAACCTAATCATGAGTGCAGACGGTAAACCCCGCGTGAGCTACCTCAGTCTCAGAGAAAAGCGGGGACCAACGAAATATTCGTCACTGCGGCTCGCGATCGCATCAAACATTTCCCCGGAAAGAACAGAAGATTGGACGATTAGAACAATCGAGGACACGAACCTGACGCGCTTTGGTTGTGATGTTCGATGCAATGCTGATGAGGTTTGCCGCGCGGCTGACCGGGTGTGTTTCGTTCCGTCGGAAAGTAGCGTTTGTGAAAACCGCTGCACGGAGTCAAACGAAGCGTGTCTAAACGGACTGTGTGTCATCACGGAGACCATTGAACCGGTCACAGACATTCCTACCGCAATTGGTTTATGGCCGAGTGCAGGCCTCTTGACTGATGGCACTATGAACATCGCTTACTACGATAGCGTTGACGGTCTGCTCAAAATGGCTGTTCTTGAAGGCACCGACTTGGCTACGGCAAACCTGACCAATGAAGTGATTGCTAACACCTCCAATCAAGATGAGGGACGATTTCCCTCTTTATTTGTCGGGACCGACGACTCAACCCATATCTCGTACATGAACCACAGCGAGCGGTCCGTCCGCTACATACGGGTAGACCCAGCTGGCAATGTCATCGGTTCGGAAGAGGTTAGTCGGGTAGCGTCAAGCTCAATTACACCCGGCGGTGATCTGCTGGGCGGTGACACTTCTATCGTTGTGGACCAAGCAGGAACGATTCGAATTGCGTTTCAAAATGGCTCCACCGGGGAACTTCAGTACGCACGGCTTCCGTTGTCTGGCGCTTGGTCCGTGGTCACGCTTCGAGGAAATGAAGACCCTTACCAAGGAACGTTCGGTTTCTACACGGATCAAGTTCTTGTAGAGTCTACTGGTAACCCCGTAATATCAACCTATCGCTATTGGCTCTCGAAGCCACTCAGCAACGGAATCGTCCTCATCGACGCACCCTAGACTAGTGGAAACACCAGTCCCCCCATATTCGTATGGGTATTCTGATTGAAAATAAGTTAGAAGGAGCACGTTGATTTCGTCAGCACTCATAGAACCTTTGGTCAAACCATTGGTCGGTAGTCGCAGGTCCGGTGCAGGTACGCGATCCTCTCATCTGAGTGGATCTAAACTGGCCATGACCGCTCTAGCGGTGAGTGCACTCGCAGCAGTTGCCGGGGCGGATGCTCCCGAAGCACATGCGGCAGAAGCCAAAGCTGAAGTCACACAGGTGCGCCGTGTCGCGCACAAAAAGCCCGCACTGACGAACGCAATTCCACGCTTTGAACAATCTCTAGCGATATTGCGTAAAGAGAGCTTCGAACTCGAAGCACCGCGTCAAGCACCGGACTTCGAAAGCAACGCGCTCAGAGAGCGTCATTACTTGCATGAGAAAGAACCTGGAATATTCCAAGGCCCTGGCCTAAGCCGGGGTCGTAGACTGGATAGACTCTTGGCTTCGGCCGACCTGGCCTTTCTCAATTTCGGCTCCGCTAAAGTCTTAGCGGCCCAACCTCACAGTTAAAACTGCGGGGCGTAGGATACCTACGTTTTTCGCATCAAACCTAATCAACGACTCAGTCGTTATAGCAAAGACCCCTTACAAACAAATAAGGACCCAAGGAGAAAAAACAATGTTTGAATCAATAGCACACGCATTTCAGGAGGGCGGTTTCGGGATGTACCTGATCGCCATTTCATCTGTATTCATTATTGCAGTTGCAGTTGAGAGAATTCACTTCCTGTATTTCAAAGCGACCATCGAAAAGGACGCTTTCGTTCAAGCAATGCGTAAATACATTTTGGCAGGCAACGTCGGTAAAGCACTTGCACTATGCAGCCAAACCCCTACCCCTCTATCGAACATCATCAAATCTGGCCTCGTCAAAGTAAACAAGTCAGACGCTGAAGTTCAGGCGGCTATGGACGAAGCTTCTCTTCGCGAAGTACCTCGCGTTGAAAAACGTACTCCATACCTCGCGATGCTCGCGAACGTAGCTATGTTGCTCGGTCTTCTCGGAACCATTGTTGGTCTGATCAACTGCTTCGCGGCGGTTGCGACTGGTGACCCCTCTGAAAAGGCGACTCTTCTCGCGAAAGGTATTTCAGAGGTTATGAACTGTACTGCGTTCGGTCTGGGTACCGCTATTTTGGCTCTGATCGCATTCGCGGTTCTTCAAGGTAAAACTCAGAAGCTCAGCGATGACATCAACGAAGCATCTGTATCAGTATTGAACCTAATCGTAACCAACCGTGACAAGCTCGACTTGTCTACGCTCGGTACAGCTCGCGAGGAATAATCAATGGCTGGTGGTGGCGGCGCCCCACCCCCCTCAGGGGGCGGAGGCAAGAAACCGATCGATTTTGATATCAATCTCGTTCCGTTCATCGATTTGATGAGCGCTATGATCTCGTTTCTCTTGATCACAGCGGTTTGGACACAGATTGCCAAAATCGACGTGAAGCAATCGCCGAACATGCCATCTGAAGATTCAACACCACCTCCTCAAGAAGAGGAGAAACTCAACCTGACGGTTCTGATTAAGCCATCTGGCTACACAGTTACCAAGAAGGGTGGGACGGTCATCAAGGAAATTGAGACCAAAGGTGAAGAATTCGATGTGGTTACTCTCGGTGAAACATTGAAGCAAGTTCGAGCAGAACATCCTGAAAACAAAGATGTTCAGGTCACAGCCGAAGACAAAGTTCGTTACGACGAACTTATTAAGGTCATGGATGAGTGCCTGAAACACGAGTTGGACGGGATTTCTGTCGCGGGCGTGGACACATAAGGAGAAAGAAGGATGCCTATTAAGAAACCAGGAAAAAAACCTTTTGCTCCTTGGCTGAAAGACTTTAAGGCGCTCTCGAAAGGCGGCAAGAAGCACACCAAAGCCGCGGACATTCTATTGACTCCGTTGATCGATATGTTCGTTCTGTTGGTTGTATTCTTGATCATGAACTTTTCAGCGACGGGTGAGTTAGTCACGATTTCGAAAGATATTAAGCTTCCGAAAGCATCGACGACGAAGATGTTGGAGCGTGCTCCAATTATCCAAATCTCGGCGAAAACCGTGGCGGTCGAAGGTTTTAAGGTTGGTGATTCAGACGATATCATCAAGGATGAAGACCTTCGCGTTCCACAACTGACGGACAAACTCCAAGAAATGCGTAAAGTCGACGAAATGATGCACCCCGGTGCTCAATTCAAAGGCCAAATTATCATCAACGCTGACAAAGACGTTGAATTCAAATTGGTTCGCAAAGTGATGATGGCTTCAGCTGAAGCTGGCTACACAGCGATCAATTACGCTGTACTTTCTGTTGGCCCAGCCAAAAAGGAAGGAGAAGGCGGAGAAGACGGCTGATACCAGTCGTTGATAATTTAGCAGAGCAAGCTCTTGCGGCGGGCCATCTCAACCAGAGGTGCCCCGCCGTTTTTTTTTTACCTATACTTTCCCTGACTAAAGAGAGTTCTTGGCATCCAGCGCTGGCGAGAAGCACAACATCGTGTTAACTCACCTGTAGATTGAATAAACGCTAGGTGTTGTCGTCATACACCTACGGCTTGGAGAAATTATGAAAAATATACTGACCGCACTAAGTCTCTTTAGCATCGTCGCTTTTGCGGCACCGGCTATGGCCGAGCAAGATGTCGAGAAAATCACGCCAGATTTTGAAACAGTTAAGGGAGCGACTAAGGACGCGAAGCACACCCCGAAGATCAAAGCCCCGAAAAAGGTCCAAGCCGGAGAGTGGTTCCCCGTAACAATTTCAATCGGTCACAAAAAACAACACCCTTCATGGGTTGAGCATCATGTTCGCTGGATTTCTCTGGAGGCTGACGGAGTCGAAATTAACCGCGTCTACTTGCACCCGGTAATGTCTAAACCCGAAGTCACATTCTATATCGCGTTACCAGACAAACGCGAATTCAATAAGGACGGAGACGTTGTGAAACGTTCTGATAAAGTGGTCACCCTCCGTGCTGTTGAAGCGCCTACTCACGCTTCGCAGTTTTGGAGTGAACACAAAGTCACCGTAAAGGCTAAGAAGTAGCAACTGTCAGCAAGTCTCATGAAAAATACTCGACTCTTTATCGCTTTCGTCACGGTAGCGTGTCTCACTGACGCTAAGTCATCACTCGCCAGCGATGGAGTGATGAAAGGACGAGTGATTTTCACTGGCTCCGCCGACAAACCCTCCAAAATAACGCCGACCACTGACACCAGCATTTGCGGTTTGCAAGACCTGGTTGACGAGTCGCTGGTGGTAGATACCAAAACCAAGGGGTTGTCTTCCGCTGTCATATGGATTGCGGGCTCCAAGAGAAAAAAGAAGAGTGAAAAAGAAAGTGTTCTCTTAGACAACTATCGGTGTCGATATGAACCACATGTTTTGGTCTTACACACCGATCAAAAACTAAAAATCAGAAACAAAGACCGATTTTTACATACCACTCAGGCACTTCTCGGCAAGAAATCTAAGTTCAATGTTGCATTGCCTACAAAGAACCAGACTGTGAAGAAGCGGTTCTCAAAGCCAGGATTTTACAGCATACACTGCGACGTCCACGATTGGATGAAAGCCTGGGTTGCCGTTTTCAAAAACGAAATCGCAGCTGTCACTTCTCCAACAGGAGAATTTAGCCTTGAAGGTCTTCCTGTAGGAAAGCAGAAGCTCGAATTATGGCACGAGAAGCTGGGCAGGAAAACGGTAGATGTGGTGATCACAAAATCCGGCACCAAGTCCTTCGAAATAAAGTGGTAACTCAATCACACGAAAAAATGTGAGGTCACTGGAGACGTTCGAATCGCGTCTCAACCAGCGTCTTCAATAGAGGTCGTGCTCGTGCCCGCGTCCATAAATTTCTGCGAAGCATCCATGCCTGCGCTCCCACTATCTTGCGTTGGTGTAGACGTCCCGCTCGCATCAGGAGTTTGACGAGATCCACTGTTCCAAGGCTCCCCCGGATTCAGCCATTCATCTTCAGCGGTGCGAAACGATTCATCAAACACGAGAAGTTTAATTCCTTGTCCAGACATAAGGTCGATCGGATTCGCCGTGCTTATCGCAATCAACGGGCCATCCCGATATTTCTCTCGGAAGACCGTGACGTACCACTCCCCAACACCGTAAAAAATGTATTCCTCGTCTATCTCCAAAGGCTCGACCAGTACGTTACGACTATCCAGATATGACTCATTGGTATGCAGCCTTAATTCTCGTATTTGGTACTGACTTTGATTTACGATTCTAAATGAACTGTTTTGGATTACAGGTTCATCTGCGGCTTCCGCACAGGCCATGATACTTACAAAACCTATCGCAAACACTAAACGGAGATTGGATTTCATCTAAGACCTCAAAATACATAAACGGCAGACAACTGACCGTTCAATTGCAAAAGAGACGCGCCATCAACGAAAATTCTCTCTCGCTCAAATACATTTTTTTCAAAATTAAATCGTGCGCGACCTTGGAAATCGACAGGTTCTGGAAAATTAAAGTCTCGATAAAATTCGAATTCACCGAGAAGTCGGATAGCCAGATGCCACGCCGGAAAATAGACTCCAAACTGGCCTGAACCGTTTATCGATTTCGCAAACTGAAGCGAATAGCCCTCTTCACGCGAAGTACTTATTTGGACACTTGTGTGTCTTGCTTCAAACAAATTCAGAGCAGCCTGCCATGAAATAAAATATCGAACATCTTCGTCACCCATCACTAAATCAAGGCCGAGACCTTGCCCGAAATACAACGATTTCAGCTCAAGACCGTATGATATGGGATCAAGTATCAAAGCTGAGATATCACCAGTACTGGGGTCGGTAATAATCCCTGGAATATCCTCGCTATTCTGAACGCTTGTTTTTGGAATATCCTCATCAAATCCGGAGATGGTTATCGTTTGCGATAAGAACCCAAACGACGGCGGAAAGAAGTAACCGGTCTTTGTCGGCGGTTGATAGAATGCCACACGATAACCTCGAGAACGTGCCTCTCCCGTCCCTAACGTTTCAACCTGTCCACTGGAGTTACGAGCCCGAGAAGTGACTCGAGCAACACCTTCGCGTTGAGCAACTTCTAAACCTCCGAGCGCACCAAAATATCTCGCTACTAAGGAATCTGAGGTCTCATCTGGTGGTAACGATTGAATTACTCTCATTCCTTTCTGAGGAACGAACTCTGAGTTTGGGACAATTTTGACGGCAAGCAATCGCGCGACCGCTGCATCGAAGTCAGCACGTAATGAAAACAATTCTTCTTCTGTTAATGCGCGGCGAGGATGAGGCGTCTGTCCTTGCATGACGCAAATAAAGTCAGGAACCAGAGGGAGGATATTCTTGATGCTCTTCGTCAATAACGTCTGGTAGAGCTTTTGTACTTTCGATTTTTCTCTAAAATCATCTCTCTTTCGCCAATACCAATGCAGAATATGACTAAATTCTTCATTGATTTCTTCATCGGATACGAGAAGTACCCGCCCACCAAGTTCAGCCCATACTTTCACTCTGGCACTGAGCAATCCCCAAGAAGGACCGAAAGGCTGGAAATAAATCAAGTCGAGGATTCCTGTAGCGTGATCACTATGAGACGCAATGAGCTCGATGCGAAATTCAAGTTTAGGCATCGCCAAGACCTCCGCCGCAAGGGTGCTCGTCATGACACGAGATTCCTGAAGTAGCTCAGCCCGAAACGCTTTCACGAACTGCCGAGCCCATCGGCGTTCGAGCTTTGCGGTGTATTCGCTCTTTCTTCGAGGTTCCTTCGGTATAGGCAAGTCTCGCGTTTTGAAGCGAAAAGAGGTTACTCGGATTCCCGGAAGCCGAGAACCAGCGCTTGACTTACCGAACGACTGCTTTGGAGGAAAAGCCCGCATCGACACGCATCCGGAGGAATAGAACGCTACGAAGAGAAAACAAAATAGCCAGTGGCGTGTCACTACAAGACCAATAGCATGTTTTGGGCCAAACTATGAATCTGGGATTACAGACGAGTCGAATCCAAATTATCGGTGAAGAGTCATAGTGTGAAAGGATTTCACACCTCTTGATTACGAGCCTCGACCATCTCAACCTGAATGCCTACGGCTTTCATCAGACGAATTGCGTTAGTGGTGACGACAGGTCCATCTTTGAGCGTATAATCAAACTGAATTTCATCGCCTTCAACATCATCTCCGAAGTGCATGTTCGTGACGAGGCCGGGACTAAGGAGATCTTCGACGTCTGCGAGGGCCAAATCATGTGTGGTAACTACACCGACGGCTCCCACTTTACTCAGCCAACGAATCACAGAGACCGCGCCGATATATCTCTCTTTACTGTTCGTGCCATGAAGCATCTCATCAAGGAGATACAAAAGTGCACCCTTGTGTTCAGCCCCTTGGTCTAGCGCATACTTGATACGCTCTAGCTCTGCGTAAAAATGAGAAGCACCGCGCGCCAGAGAATCACTCACGCGAATAGAAGTCGCCAAAAAATACTCACTGGTTCGCATGTTCTTCGCGGCTACGGGTGCTCCCATGCGTGCAAGCACCTGGTTGATAGCGAGTGAACGGAGAAAGGTGCTCTTACCGCTCATATTTGAACCACTGAGCAGCAGAACAGAACCTGCCCCACCTAAGGCCACAGAGTTATCCACCGCTTCGTCTCGTTTGAGAAGTGGATGCGTCATCGAAGTGAGCTCAAACACGCCCGGTTCAGATACAAACTCTGGGAAGCAGTATTCGGGTCGCTCATAAGCGAAAGCTGCAAGAGAAGACAGTGCCTCTAGCTCTCCAATGACCTGAAACCATTCTTTGATATGAGGACCTGTTTCCCGTTGCCACTGCTCAGAGCGAAGGACCCAATGAAGCTCCCAAAGAAGGGCAGGCGCAACGATCAAAGAGAAGAACACATTGTGTCGAGCCTCTAACTTCTGAGCAATCTGACTCAACCTACGGACCTGCTCAGCCGCTGATTCTTTATCACCGCGGAGTTTTTCTTGGAGTTCTGAAAGGCGTGAGTCTTCAAACTGGTATCGCTCAAAAGTCTCAATGAGGTTCTTAAACCGATGGAGAATGCGGTCGGGCCCGGATATAAGCAGCGACCGTTTTGCTAACGGTTTGCGCATGAACATGAGGAATAAAAGCTGAGCAGATGCCGCAATAAATAGGGGTCCCCAAATGCCCATGGCCACGTAGACGCCCAAACAAATAAACAAAGTGACGGGAAAGAGATAGCCAAGCAACCTAAGGACGTTGGAATTCGGTAAAAAATCTGGATTATTGGCCCACTCAACCAAGAATTCGCTTTCGAGAATTGTACCTCCTTCGCCAGAGGCCGCCACAGACAACGCCTCTCTGAAGTCAACGTTATCTCTCAGACACGCCACGCTGGATTGTCTCGAAACGATTTCAGAAGAGGATGCCGGCTCATCAATCCAAGCTGACAAGGCTCGGCCCCCATGATGCGTACGGGTTCGATTAAGAAGTTGGTATAAGGAGTGAGAACCATAGAGGTCAATGTCCGCCGCAAACTGTGCTTGGGTAAGATCAAGAGGTTTGTGATCTTCGCCGTCCGCGTCGAACTCTCGCCATTCTTCGTCGAGCCGCTTGAGCTCATCTTGCACATAACGAAGAGCCGCTTGGGCGCTATGTAATGACTCAAGGGCAGAATCATGAAGCTTCCCAATGACTAGAAAAACAACAGACAAAGGCAGAAGGCACCACCAGGGCCAAGAGCTTCTAATTAGAAGTGGAAGAAGAACCATGACCAGCGCGATAAGCGCAAAGACAAGTCGTATGTTTCCGATAGTATCTGCTTTGCCCGATAGTTTTTTTACGAGCGTATCGTGGATATCACTTCGGCGCTTGTACTCAGAGCGAGCGTCTTGAGGCATAATAGAGGGGTCTCAATGATTACTTGGCATCATTGACGCCAACGTCAACCTGATACTTGACCGCGAGACGATCTTTCGGCTTGAGCGACATATCTGGGCGAGCATAAAGGGAAACAGTGAGATCTGTTAGTCGACCTTCAGCTACATTCAATCGGTATTTCGAAGCCAACCGAAATCGGTAGCCTCGAAAATAAGAATAGTATCCCCGACCAGTCCCGCTTACCAGAACTCGCGTTTCAAAGATGTGTTCGCCTGGGGCCAACACACCATCGAGTATCTTCAGCTCTTTGGGAAGATCGATAGCTTCGCCTTTACCGGCCTTGGTATAGATAGTTTCGCCGTCAAGCCGGTACTCAATCGACTGAATTTCGAATGAGTCGCCCATGTCGTTCTTGTGACTAATCGTGGTGCGACTAGGAGAAATGGCCCCCATAATCACAGACTCGCGGAGGAGATCTACTCGACCGCGCAAAAGACCAATCTTCTTCTGGAGTTCATCAGATTCAGTATTCAGTTGGTCGAGGACCATAACGTGGTCAAGACTGTCGTAATTGGACGACCACACATCATCGCTATCATTGACGTTCTTAACGGAAGACGTCGAGGACGTGGCCGTAGAATCCTGCGCCACTGCAGGCGCGCTGACAAACATAGCCGTTATGAAGCCAAGTGAAAGAAACCGGTTCATCTGTTCGCGGAATACCATCAAACTAATCGCTTGGCTATACCTGACTTACGACATTGAGAAAGAATCTAAACTCAATTATTTCGGGTACTTACAAAGAAACAGTGATTCCCGGCATGTGGCTTTAGAGGTTCGAGCGTGATACGGAAGCTATATGTCGAATGTACGAATAGACAATTCCGAAGGTGTTTGTGTCATCCACCTTGACGATGGGAAAGCCAACGCAATCAATGACGCGTTCTTATCGGCCGTTACTGAAGGGCTGGATCGCGCCGAAGCGGAAGAGATGGGCGTCGTACTCGCCGGAAGAAAAGGCTTCTTTTCAGGAGGGCTGGACCTTAAGAATTTGCCCAATCTGGAGCCCGACGCGCTTTTCTCGGTACTTCAACGCTTCGGCGAAGTCATGCTGCGCCTCTTTGTTTTTCCGAGACCTGTTGTTTCCGCCTGTACCGGTCACGCAGTGGCAGGTGGGACGGTCACACTATTGGCTACGGATGAGAGAATCGCAGTCGACGGAAAGTTCAAGCTTGGACTGAATGAAACTGCTCTTGGTCTTAGTTTACCAATCTTCGTCACCGAATTTGTGCGATGCCAAATATCGCCCGCATATCATCATTCCATCCTTACTTGCGGTGATTTATTCAGTCCTCAAGAGGCGAAGGATGTTGGGATTATTCACGAGCTAACGGACCCAGAAAATGTCGTAGCGCGAGCAATAACGCGAGCAAAAGAGCTCTCAAACTTACCCAAGCAGGCCTACCGAGATAACAAACGCAGCGTTCGTGGACAATTTGAAAAGCTAGGTCGAGAGGCTTATCCTGGCGAGCTAAAGAGCTTTCAGGGATTCTTTGCCCAAAACACTTAGCAAGACTTATTTCGCCTCTTGGGCAAGCAAGAACGCTTCCATAAATTTTGTCAGGTCTCCGTCAAAAACGGCGTCAGGGTTGCCATGTTCAACATCAGTTCGATGGTCCTTCACTAAACGATACGGATGAACAACATAAGAACGAATCTGAGAACCCCATTCAATTTTCAATTTTTCACTTCCGATTTTGGCGTGCGCTTCCTGCTGTTGCTTCAATCGTAAATCGTAAAGTCTCGCACCAAGAATCTTCCGGGCCGTGGCTCGGTTCTTATGCTGACTTCTTTCAGACTGACAAGAAACGACAATCCCCGTTTCAAGATGAGTCAGTCTAATTGCTGATTCAGTTTTATTGACGTGTTGGCCGCCTGCACCACTTGCATGAAAACGATCTTCTCGAACGTCTTTTTCCCAATCGATGTCGACATCAACATCGTCATCAAGTTCCGGGAAAACAAAAACAGCCGCAAACGCGGTATGACGACGAGCAGCTGTATCAAATGGTGAAATACGAACGAGTCGATGCACACCAGACTCGGCGCGCAACCATCCATAGGCATGAGGTCCTCTTGCAATCAAGGTCACCCGGCTAACGCCAGCCTCTTCGCCCGGTTGCGTGTCAACGAGTTCGATCGAGAATCCGTTTCGTTCGATCCATCGGGTATACATGCGCAGCAGCATTTCAGCCCAATCTTGAGCATCTGTACCTCCCGCACCCGAGTGAATTTCAATGATGGCGTCGGATGAATCGTGCGTCCCGGACATCATGCGCAAAAACTCCATCGAAGACAGAGCTTCTGCGGTTTTTGTAAGGAGGTCAGAAACTTCTGTCTCGACGCTTTCGTCGCTCGCTTCAAGTCCTAGTTCTATAAGAATTTCAATATCTTCGAGTCGACTGACCTGGGCGTTGAAGTCGTTCAATAGGGTTTCGAGCTGACCACGCTCTTTCTCTATTTTTTTTGCGTAGTCTTGATTGTCCCAAAACCCGGGCTTTGTCGTTTCCACCTGAAGAGCCTCAAACCGGGTTGATTTCCCTTCTACGTCAAAGATGCCCCCGTAATGTCTCAAGGCGTTCTCGGTATTGACTGAGCTCAGTACGACGTTCAGCGAGTCCCATATCGCTGTGCTAGCACACGAGCCTCCACAATGCTAAGAGGAATAGCTGTGAAAGAACCGAATTATCGTCATGCTGTATACGCCGGCAGCTTTGACCCTATTACCCTGGGGCATACCGCGATTGTGGAACGGGCAGCAAAGCTCTACGAGAAAGTTACCGTAGCGATCGGGATCAATGTGAACAAATCTCCAATGTTCACAGCGGACGAACGGCTCGAAATGACGAAGGAAACTTTGGCACATCTCCCAAACGTTGAAGTGCAGTCATTTGAGGGACTCCTCGTTGATTATACGCGCAGTATCGGCGCTGGGATCATCTTACGTGGCCTACGCATGCTGACGGACTTTGAGCTAGAATTCCAACTAGCGCTCGCCAATCGAGATCTTAACTCTGAAATTGAAACATCATTTCTCATGGCAAACCAAGAGCACGTGTTTGTCTCGAGTTCTCTCATCAAAGAGATCGCTCTGAATGGTGGCTCCTACGAAAAATTCGTTTCAGAGCCCGTTCGCAAGCAATTTGAAACAAAAATCTAATCGAAACTTCGCAGAAGAGCGCACGTTCACGGACTTAGGCGTACGGTCCTCCATTTGCCGTCTTTGAAGGTATATTCAAAACGATCATGCAAACGATCGGGTCGGTCGAACCAAAACTCAATCAAGGTCGGACGTAGCCGATAACCTCCCCAGTGCGGAGGCCGAGTGACTTTTTTTTCTCTAAATTTCGCTTCGTGGGCCGCTAGTGATTCACCCAGTTCGGACCTAGAAGACAGGATTTGGCTTTGAAACGATGACCAAGCACCCAGTTGACTGCCTCGGTGACGACCCGCAAAATATTCGTCGGATACTGCGTCCTCTGCTCTTTCTGCTTTTCCTTCAACACGGATTTGAACCCCGGTGCTGGACCAATGCCATGTCAATGCAGCGAGGGGATTTTCGCCCAAATGTTTCGATTTCTTACTACGATAGTCAGTGTAGAAGACAAATGAATCCTCATACATCCCACGAACTAAGACAAATCGCACAGACGGCTGTCCCTTCGCATCGACAGTAGCCAAGGCAGCTCGTGTTGGATCAAAAGCCTCACTTTTTGATGCCTCGGCAAAAAGCTTCTGGAAATGTGTAAAAGGATTACCATCGGCCCATTCCTCGTGGTTCATAGCCGTGCATTTGCGTCAATACTCACCCTAGGGTCCAGCAAAAAATGCGTTTTCCAGTCCTAGGGCCCTTGAATAAACAAGCTAGAGAAACTGAAAAACCCGTGTTAACGTAGTGTTGGTGTCTCGCGAAGAACTGTCCAAACTGCCCGCTGTCGGAAAACTCGTCAACGACTCGGAATTTCAAGCCCTCATCGAGGAGCACGGACGTGTTCTTGTCACAGACGCTATCCGTAAATCTATTGACTTTGCACGGTCTGAAATCCTTGCAGGGCGTTCAAGACCAGATATTTCGGCTCATTCTGTCCACAGTTGGATTAACGAACTGAAACTTCTTTCACTCAGGGATGTCATCAACGCTACAGGCGTGGTCATCCACACAAATTTAGGCAGAGCACCTCTCGCAGAATCAGCTCAAAAAGCGGTTGCACATGTGAGTTATGGCTACTCGTCTCTTGAATTCAGCTTGAAAACGGGCAAACGAGGCAGCAGGCATGACCATGTTGAGGGCTTGCTCACACAATTACTTGGCACACCGAAAGCAATTGCACTCAACAATTGTGCCGGTGCTGTGTTCGTGAGTCTCGCTGCAATCTGTAAGTCGAAAGAAGTCATCATTGCTCGCGGAGAACTTGTGGAAATCGGAGGTGGCTTCCGAGTGCCTGATATTATGACTGAGTCAGGCGCTCTCATGAAAGAAGTCGGCACAACCAATCGTGTGCACATTCGTGACTACGAAGATGCGATTACCGAAAATACGGCAGCCATTTTGGTTGTCCATCGATCGAACTTCGCAATTTTAGGATTTACCGCACACCCCGGTGTTGCAGCGCTAAGTGAGCTCGCTAAGAAACACAACATTCCACTTCTCGTTGATGTAGGTTCAGGCCTGATCGCGGAGTATGAAATTTTTGGAGAAGCAAGCAAACAACTTCGCGATGAACCACGACCGCAAGACGTCTTAGGACAAGGCGCTGACCTGGTCATGTTTAGCGGTGACAAGCTACTCGGCGGTCCTCAATCGGGAATCATCGCCGGAAGTGAAGAACTCGTAACTAAGGTTCGTTCTCATCCCTTGGCGCGCGCGCTGCGAATGGACAAGCTTGGATTGGCGGCGCTCGAAGCAACTCTGATGCTATATCGAGATGGGAAAGAACGTGAGATCCCCGTCATACGTGACCTCAGCGCATCTGCGACAACAATAGAAGAACGTGCGCATGAGCTACAAGCCCTACTTTCACGTACCTTTAGTGACCTGTCTGTCAATGTAGAAAAAGGTGACTCGGTCGTTGGAGGGGGCTCCCTTCCCCGCGTTCGGTTGCCTACATTTTTGGTCACGCTGAGTAGTCCATCGCACTCAGCAGAAGTCCTATCGGGACGACTAAGAACAACGCGACCTGCATTGATTGCAAGAACAGTCGACGACAAAGTCACCCTCGACCTCCGGTCAATTCCGAATAGTTCGTTTTCGATGTTAGTAGAGATTCTGAAAGAAAGCTTGTGAATGTAGCATTGCTGTCACCTGAAATTTGTTTTTCTTTGTATAGTACATGCAGGTGGATGTTCTTAGCTCGAATGTATTGGTCCTCAACAAGTTTTACCAGCCCGTAAATGTCACAAATGCCCGTCGAGCGTTTGGGTTGCTTTACCAGGGACTTGCGAAGGCCATCAACGGTGAGTACCAAACGTTTGACCTAGCAGCATGGTCACGCATCAAAGCGAAAATAGGTAAAGACCAAGTCGTTCGAACGATAAATCAAACTTTTGTAGTACCAAGAGTGATCATACTTCAGGTCTTCGATAAGATGCCGCAAAAAAGGATTCGTTTCTCTCGGCAAAACATCTATCTTCGTGACAACCTCACCTGTCAGTACTGCGGGGTAAAAAAACAAAGGAGTGAACTTAATCTGGACCACGTCATTCCGAAATCAAAAGGCGGGCTTCCCACCTGGGAGAATATTGTGTGCAGCTGCATCAAATGTAACCTGCGCAAAGGCGGTAGGACACCCGCAGAAGCTAAGATGAAACTTCTCAAACAGCCGAAAGCTCCCGCCTGGAACCCATTCTTGGCCGCGGCCCAGCGTCTACCCATGTATTATGAAGCCTGGAAGCCCTTTCTCAACATCACAAATCGACCTGAATGGCTCGATTCAGAGCCTGATTAAGCGCTTTTTTAGCAACTTTCACGTTTAGCACTAGCGAGCATCGTTCGCACAGATTATGAGTGAAGTGTGAACCGAAGACGAAATCGACAGCACCGAAGGTCAAGGAAGCATACTTCAGAGAACAAAACTAAATCTCAAGACGAGTCCCTGAGGACCGAAGAGACCGAAAATGAGGATTCGTCGGAAGAACCAGAACCCGAAAACTCAGAACCAGCCGAGACCATTCAAGCGGACGCAACAGGTGAGTCCGTTGAACCACCTGAAGCAGTCGAAAATGGAGACGAAGGTGAAGTATCCGCGCCGCTCGCAGCGGCTGACATGAACACAGACACCCACGCTGCCGAATCAGCACTCAGTGGGCACGGACCCTTGATTGATGAAAACACGATGTACACGGGAGATGTGCTGCGAGAATACCGAGAACACAAGGGTATATCACTAAGATCCATCTCAAATATTACAAGAATCGGAGTCCCCAGTCTCATGGCCGTCGAGGAAGAGCGATATGAAGACCTCCCCAATGCAAGGATATATGTACTCGGATTTGTTCGGTGTTTAGCTCAAGAGATAGGTCTGGACCGCGAAGTCGCTGCAAAGTCATACATCGCCCGCTGGCAAAGCTGGTGGGACATGCGAAGCGAAGAAGATAGACGCAGTTACCGGTAGAAAGCTTGACGACTTTTCAATTGGGGACAAGAATAGCAGTCAGGAGACGTCATATTGGCACTGATTGATACACCAGAAGCGGCAAACCGACTCGCTCGGGCCATCGCTAGCGACATTGAGCTCTACAATAAAGAAGAGATTGTTGAAGGCATCACCAAGGACGACCTTTTCGACCGTCTCGACGGAGTGATCTCGAAGGGGCTGAGCCTATATAAAAAGCGAGTGACTCCCGAGCTCTTTGATAGCTCAAATTATTACTATCGGGCCATTGTCGACATCCTGGTTTATAAAAACCGCGAAGTAAATTCACCAATCTGGTAATCGATTCGTTGCGCCTCTTCACGAGGTACCCTTTACGACCTGAGAAGAATGAGCGCTGAGCAAGAAGACCCCTTACAATTTATAGTCACTGCTGAGCACCACGACCAGCGTATCGATAAATTTTTAAGCTCCGTTTTAGAAGACACCACTAGAACACAAGTACAAAAACAAATCACTCGAGATGCCGTCCTCATCAATCAAAAAACGCCAGCAAAAGGACGTCGAACCCAAGTAAAGCTTGGAGATACCGTAAGCTATGTAAAGCCAGAGCCAGAGTTCATTGAAATCGTTGCTCAAGACATTCCAGTTGAAATTCTCTATCAAGATGAGGATCTTCTCGTCGTCAATAAACCTATCAATTTAGTTGTGCATCCCGCTCCTGGGCACCGAGATGGAACCTTAGTCAACGCTCTTGCCCACCATGTTCCTGATTTCGAAGTACCGAACGAAGAAATACGACCAGGCATTGTTCATCGACTTGATAAAGACACGAGCGGTGTCATGGTCGTCGCAAAAAATTATCGGACCCAGACAGAACTCGTTTCGCTCTTTCAGAACCGAAAAGTGACAAAAAAGTATTTCGCGGTCATTCGCGGAATACCTAAATATTGGGAAGGAACGATAGAATCTCTATACGGACGACATCCTCACGACCGCAAAAGATTCTCTTCAAAAGTTTCTCAAGGCAAAACAGCCGTCACGCACTACGAAATTCTCGAGACGTTTCTTGGATGCAGCCTAGTAGAGATTCAACTCGAAACAGGCCGTACCCACCAAATTCGTGTACACTTTCATGACCATGGACATCCTCTGATTGGAGATCCAGTATACGGTGCGAAGCGCAACAGCAAAGACCCGAGGCTTAGTCCAATACTAAAAGACTTTCAGCGCCCTGCGCTTCACTCGCACCGGCTCAGTTTTCGTCATCCTACCAGTCATCGCAAAATATCCTTTGAAGCACCTATCCCCGACGATATGGATGACCTTATTCAGAGACTTCGGGATGTGACACCAGAATCCTAATGTACGAGCAAAGTGAACTTCTAAGCCGCGTAAGTGGCATCAAGCACGGATTCTCTCTTAGAGACGGAGGCGCCTCTACAGGAGCCTATGAATCACTCAACCTCGGATTCAATACCAAGGACGACACAAAGCTGGTTACTGAAAATCTTGCCCGCCTTAGGGCAAAGGCCGGACTAGAGAACGAAATCTTTGAAGTTCGTCAGGTGCATGGGGACAAAATCATTACTCAGCAGGGGCAACTCAACCGATCGATTGATGCAGATGCAATCATTTCCACCACCCCGAATAATCCAATTGGCGTTCGTACCGCCGACTGCGCACCGGTGCTTTTTGCTCATGTTTCCTCTAGCGATCAGTGCCGCGCGAACATGATTGCTTCCGTCCACGCTGGTTGGAGAGGGGCCGTTATGGGCATTGCACAAAAAACCCTCAAAAGACTTATTACGATGGGTGCAAATCTCGACTCAATCAAGATCGCTATCGGGCCGTGTATAGGCTTCGCTCATTTCGAGGTTGGAGCAGAAGTTATAGATGCGGCGAAAAAAAGTCTCCCCAAGGAAAAGATACCCATACGCGAAAAGCAGAACGGGAAGTTCCTGTTCGACTTACGCGCATTCATCGTACTGCAACTCCTCTCGGCGGGAGTGGAGGAAGCCTCCATCGATTTAGTGGGAGGATGCACGTATTCGGAGCCTGAAAAGTACTTTTCTTATCGAAGAGACAATGGAAAGTCCGGACGACACCTCTCATTTATCAGCCTATGCAGTGTTTAGTTGCATCTTGTACATAACAATAACTTGAATCTCTCATCTGAATTGAGCACGATGTAATAGCCTTGAAAAAGTCGGGACCTCTATCTCTAGATCCATACTTTGGAAAACTAGGCCGAGAAATTGATCGATTCGCGAATCATACTAACCGATATGTTTTAGCTAGTTACAAATATAGGGACCTGCTTTTACAAGCATCAGAATGGACTGAAGGCACAGCACCTCTCGGCAAAGCTCCATCAAGTCCAATTGCCGCTATGCGAGCAATAGATAAGTTCGCACGGATTCATCGCGCCCCAAGGCAATCTTTATTCGGAAGTTATTTCGCTCATCATCACCTCAGACAGCAGGCAGAAATTTCCCGAACACTTCTACGTGAGAGTTTTAGTCGAACCGCTCAACATCGAGCTGAACTCTGTTCTCGTATTCATACACGTTCCGTTCGAGAACGTCGTGCCTGGATAACGGCGCTACTAGAAACAACGATTTCTGCAAGCGCACCAGGACTGAGAAACGAAGATTACGCGATTTTTAATGTAGGTGCGCTGACAGATCACGAAGATGTCGACCTTGCAATCGTAGTTGCGTCGGTAGAAGCCAGAGAACAATTCGCAGCAGGATTTGCATCAATAACAAAGACGTTCTTACGTTTTGCCTCTAAAATTCAGTTCTTTCTCGCCGAGCAATTAGTCAATCCTAGAGCGGGCGGACTCATCGAAGAATACGAGGAAATTATCGAAGACCCTTTTAGTAATGTAGTCGTTGTTATGCAGCTTCTTGGAGCGCAGTTTTTATGTGGTTCTCCTCTTCTTGCACAACGCTTCACGGACCGCATCACGACCAGGTTTTTTGCTCAAATTGGTGACCCGTTGCTTCATGAAGGCTTTCTTAGAACAGCTGCACAAGAGCTCACTCACTTTCTCAAGAAGGAGAGTGGTTCAGAGAATTTCGCACCAAAACAAGAAATTTATATCCCTTCTAGACTAATCATCGCATCTCTTCGGGTCATACACGGCATACACACTCCTTACCCTCCGGAAGCTCTTGATAATCTCGTCAGACGCAATCCAAATCAACGAGATGTTTATCTCACATTGAAACGAACATTTGTTCAAAACGAAGTTCTTCGGTCTCTAGTGTTTTTGTATGTCATCAAGTCTGATGAAATTGACCTATACGACCCCGCCATTTTAGCGCCCGCAAGACGCGTCGCGAGCCTGTTGGGGCTTCGAAGATCAGCTCGAAAATCGGCGGAAGAACGGCTTTGGTCTTATTATACGGAACTAAGAACTCGAAATAATCAGGCTGGACTTGAATTAACTCAGAATATCAAAAGACACCTGGGTCGCGTGTCGACATTCCAAAAGACAATCACCCATGCGAATCTGGAGGAAAACACACCACGTAACTTTGCGATTCTTTTCATCGAATTGCTTCAAAAATTTCGGAGAGGAGTTTTCTGGGATGAAGTCGTAAGCAGTCTGAGAAACAATCAAGAACTAAGCGACAAATTCTTGAATGCATGGAACGAAATCGAGGAATCAAAAAAGAATCATCTCGCGTATGAATTTATTTCTATGATGAGTTTTAACTCTACCGCGGTGTTCGAGTTTCTTATCATGCTTGCTGAACGTCGTCGCGAAGTCGGAGATGACACCACAGACTTACAAAAGGAGCTTTTTTGGCATGCTTTATTGCAGTTCACCCAGCAGAAAGACGCTAAACTAGGCGATTTCCTTTATAATCTCGACTCTGAGACCGAAATGGGCGTTCTCATTCGGACCGGTGAACTTTTTTCTGCGTCTCAACTTTCTGCGCTCGCAAACTCTATAGAGGAAGTAGAAAAGGGTTCACGCGGGGAGCGTATTGTCCGCAAATTGCGCTCGGTCATTGTATTGGTTCATCACCACGCGAACCGAGTTAACCGACTGAAAAACAGAATAGAAGACCGGACACCCAATTATTTTGAGAGACTTGGTGACCCAGAAAGAGCTAAGAAGTTGGCGAAAAAATTACGCTCGCAAGCCGCTCACGAGTTCTCATCAAGAAAACAACTCAAATTGATTGGTGACGCGTTCGATATTTCAATCATTACGCACTCTCTAAACGCAATTCTCGACGGAGCACCCGCCACTCGTGACGAACGTTATATAAAAGCATTTGATGACTATATTCGCTCTACATTCAAAATCTGTTTTCGGGAGACGCAGGCTAAATCGCCTCTTTTTGAGCGTATACGACCTGGCACCGGTTTTGCCCTTTATGCCACCGGCGGGTACGGGCGTAATCAAGGCTTCGGTGCAGATTTTGATTATTTTGCAATCACGAGTCATGCCGATGCTGGAATGAGAAAGTTTTTCTCTAAAGTTATCCAGAAATTAGAAGCCACGATTTTAAGGCGTGGAGTTATACCTCATAACCGACAGAGCCACGAGTTCAACTCTTATGTCATTGAACTCGATGAACTAAAAAGGCATCTCGAGAACAGGACAGAGCAAACCTTTGTAGATGAAGCTGAAATATTAGAATCGCGATTCATTCTTGGCGATTTGGCTCTTCAGAAAAAGTTTTCCGACAAAGTTGTCGACTACGTATTAGGTCCCAGCAGAGAATGTTTCGTTCTCGATATACTCAACGAACTTCTAGAAAGGCGAACCGCTTTGCCAATCCCAATCAACCTAAAAAACGGGTACGGAGGCTTGCGAGAGATTCAACTTCTTCGCCTCGCGCTTGGGGCTATGGCAGGAAAAGCAAATATTAGTCTAGGTGACATTATTCAGCTACCGGGTTTCTTGACCGAGGAGCAGCGCGCATCCCTCCGCTTTATTTCAGTTGGATACGATGAACTGAGAAGAACTCGAGATCTTTACCGACTCGTTGTAGCGGGACAAGAGAATCCAATAGACACCGATTCCTTCATAAACATTGCCCGTGACCTGCCCCCATTGAAGGCCCTGGGCATTCGACCGAATTTCGGTAAAGAACTTGAACACCTGATGACAACCTGTGGAAGAAAAATAGATCAAATTGTTGAAAGCTTCGATAAAATCAGAGTCGCAGCGCCATAGTATTGTCACCGTCTTTTTCAAATGCGGCGTTGCAACCCATAGCGTTGAAGGATAGAAGCCCTGCTATGAGTAAAGGTATTTTGTTTCTCTGCTTCGTGAAATCTGCACGTAGCCAAATGGCTGAGGGCATCGCGAAGAAACTTCTCCCTCAACGACAAATCCAAAGTGCTGGCTCCAAGGCTACACACGTGAATCCATTTGCGGCTAAAGCGCTCGAAGAGCTCGGAATCTCTACCGAAGAGCATTTCTCAAAGTCGGTCGAGTCGATATCGCCTGATACAATTGGAATAGTCATTACTTTGTGTGCGGAAGAAGTATGTCCAGTTTTCCTGGGCCACGCCGAGCATCATCATTGGCCATTTTCTGATCCGGCAGATGTCGAAGGAACAGACGAGGAAAAGCTGATATCATTTCGTAACATCCGAGACCAAATCCACGCTCGGTTGACCGAATTTTTTGGGAGCGAGATACACTGATGACTGATTTTCGTAAATACCCTGGAATAGACGAAGATTTCCTTCGCAAATACCGATTTGACGAAGAGCAGTTTGTAGAAATCTCCGAGAAAATTAAAGCGGGAACGCTATCATCACACTCGTCGATTTTCGAAGGAGAAATTGCTGCAGAAAACTCTGCCAAAGCGATTGACTGGAATAATATCGAACATACGAAGCTCGGACTTGAGGCACTAAGAAACGGCAACGTAGCATTATTTGTCCTCAACGGTGGAATGGCAACTCGTTTTGGGAATGTGGTGAAAGGAACCGTAGAGGTTTTCGAACAGAAAAGCTTTTTACAACTCAAGGCAGAAGATGTCCGTCATTCTCAGGATGATTTAAGAGCTACAATCCCTTTCGTAATGATGAACAGTTTTGCCACAAAAGAAGCAACGCTGAGACACTTTCAGGACAACAATTTTTTTGGGCTTTCTGAAGACGATATCTATTCTTACGAGCAATCCATTTCTCTACGCATGAATCCGGATGGAACACTTTATCTCGATGACAACGGCACACCAAGTTATCATTCTCCCGGTCATGGAGACTTTTTTGCGGGGTTACGTGCTTCTGGTGTCATGACTGCTTTGAGAAACCGAGGATGTAAATACATACTTTTTTCGAACGTTGACAATCTCGGCGCAACAATTGAACCAGCCATCATCGGTAATCACATTGCATCTGGTTGCTCGATGACTGCAGAACTCACCGAGCGCCGAAAAAACTCTCAGGGAGTTTGGGACAAAGGTGGAGCTCCAGCCTTGGCTGACGGCCGAAGTCAACTTTTAGAAGGCTTTCGTTTTCCCGCTGATTTTGACCGTGGACTACTGCCCGACTTCTCGACGAATAACTTCATCTTTACATTACAAGATATCGATCGACCCCTGACCTTGCCGCGTCATATAGTCGAAAAAAATGTAAATGGAAGCGACGTTTTACAAATCGAGTCCATAACGTGTGAAGTTAGTGGAATCTACGAAAATGGCCAACAGGTTATAAACGTCAATTATCTAAGAGTTCCTCGAGAAGGAACACGTGGGCGGTTCTTTCCTGTAAAATCACGACAAGACCTCGAGGATATGAGACCTCTTCTCAAAGAACGACTCGCAGCGGGAAGGCTGCTTCGTAAGCAAACCATTGCTGCAAATCCATAACAACAGCGCCGCTAAAACTACATTGCCTCAAGGATTGCTGTTGTAACTTCAGACATCTTAGCAGCTTTCTCATGGCCTATGAGATCGTATGTAAGTGTTACACGCTCGCGCAGTACTTTGCTGACAGCAGCTTCGATGGCATCACCTGAAGCAATCAAACTTGAATCATTCTTTCTCTTGCCCAGCCACCGCAGTCCTTCAGATGTTGCTTGGATCATCGCAATCGGGTTCGCCTCATCAGGCGCATGGGTTGGTGCAGAGCCGTGTATAGGTTCAAACATTCCGTGATTATCGCCTACGTTGCATCCTACGGCCATGCCCATACCTCCCTGCAGAACAGAGGCTAAGTCTGTGACAATGTCGCCAAACATATTGCTCGTAACGCAAACATCGTAGTGGTCAGGTTGATTGATAAGCCACTGGGTGAATGCATCAATAATTGCTATATCTTTTTCGATTTCGGGATATTCCTCGCCGATTTCAGTGAAAACTTTTGTAAAGAGTCGACAACCATCCATCACATTATTCTTCACAATGCAGGTGACACGACTCTTTCCATCTTTTGGCGCGCCGTTTCTTCCTTTGGCTGTCTCGAAGGCAAGACGTACGATGCGCTCGGTAGCAGCACGAGTGATGACTCGAGTATCGGTAGCAACGATCTCACGTCCGCCTGGCGCCAGCGTACCTCCCATGCCCGCATAGAGTCCTTCTGTGTTTTCTCTAAAGAAGACCATGTCGACCTGGCCTGCCGACCAAACCTGCTTGAATTCTCCGCAAACTCGCTGCTGAACTCCTTCGTAGAGTTTAACTGGGCGGACATTTGCAAATAGATCGAGATTTAGTCGATTCCCAATTACCGCCGAGTAGCCCGCCATTTTTCCGTCTGGCATAGTGACTGGGCCTGGCTTGTCAGGAGACGGCCAGCCAACCGCACCGAGTAGAATGAGGTCAGCTTCCTTACACTTTAATTCACTTCCTTCAGGCCAATCGCGTCCATGTTCAAGGAAGTATTTTCCGCCGCAAGGTATTTCTTCAACTGCGAATTGAACCCCCGTTTGAGCACTGACATGGTCAAGAACTCGCTTGGCTTGTTCAGCCACTTCGACGCCAATCCCGTCACCGGGCAGCAGGACAATTGAGTAAGTCTGTTCTGGCATAACTTGGGTTCTACCAGGTAGGTAGATTTCGTCAACAGAAGCCTTTACGAGATTTCTTGGCTTCCCCTCGCTTCTTCAAGGGCGGTAAACACAGCTCTGCCGTGAGCAGAGCAAAAAAGCCAGGCCGTCAGCGCAGCAATAACTGAACCGCAGAGCAAGGCCAGGCCAACCAGTTCAAGCCTCATAGGCCAAAGTGGCTTCCAAGGCTGCATCGAAATTGGGTCACGGCTGGCACCCGGGTTTTCATCGGCTTGCGACGAAAGAAATATAGATTGTGTCCATTCAGCACGAAAACTTTGGACATCTCGTATGGATACAGCCAAACCGAGAGCGAGTAAGGCCAATCCTAGATAAACCGCAATGATCGACTCAGGGTCTATCGACGGTGGTTTATACAAAACCTCACCAACGATCAGCAAGCACACAAAGCCTGCGATTATCGGCTGTTTTACGACCTGATTTGCTGCAAGCTCGACCTGCCCAGACTGACGCCGAGCGATGGCATTAAATTTTGACTTTTTCCATAGCCAGTAACGCCAAAGAACTAAAGCGAATGTTGATACGAGTGCAAACGTTTGTCGGTCCACGGTTACCTCAATATCTCCGCTTCCATTCTTAGAAGTTCTATATCGATTTGTGAAAGAGATTCGACAGATTCGGAAGATGAAACTTTCCCACTTAGCTTCGTCAGTTTTTTCTGCCATTCGACATCAAAGCTCCGACTTCGAAGAGTTCTTATTCGACGCACGAGGCCGCTTCTTCTTTCGATAAGCTGCGAACCCGATAATCGACGCGAAAGCCTCTGCGCCTTTTTTTTCTTTCTTCGCTGAGCCCTCTTTCTTTTTTCCGTTTTAGCCGAGTTCGATTTAGCATTTTTTATCGCTGGAACCTGCCGCGGCTCGGATACTTCCCGTCCTTTGATTTGGCTGACATTAACGGCTTGTATCCTTTTTGTTTTGACGACAGCAACCATTATGCAGAGCGAGAAAATTACAGACAAAATACCAAGTAATAAGATTCGACTCTGCTTTGAACTCTGCCTCCACCAACGCACTATTCGTTGGAGGCCAAAAGACGCATTCGTAGTAATCTTCAGCCAAGGACTCGGCTTAACGAGTTCTGACTCTTGTTTCGCAGCGTGATTAGGCAGAAAGATGATCGGCTGAGCGACTAAATAGTGAGTATTATGGGTGTCTTCGTCACGATTCCTGTGGGCCAGTTTGTGCTTTTCAATTTGTTCAAGTAGTCGACGTTCTTTCGCGAGAATAATGGCACACGACGAATCGAGCCACTGCTTTATTTCCTCTCGTGTCGGAGATTTATTCAATCGGATAAGCTCTTTCTCCAATTCTTGTCGAAGGACAGTAACGTCGTAGGGTCTAGCTTCCGCGGAAGGTTGCATACAATTTTGCAGACACTTCTCAAAGTCTAATGACACCTCCGGGCGATAACGACGGAGTTGCTCGGGCTGCGCTTCAATTGCTCGAGCAATTCGGAGGGCCACTGTTGCTTCACGAATTCGTTTGCGTCCAACGAGCAGCTCCCAAATTGTTACCGCCAAGGCATACAAATCTCCTCGCTTATCGACACTGTGACCCAGCGCCTGTTCAGGCGGCATATAGTCCGGAGAGCCCGCAAAGAAGCCTGCCGTCGTTTGCCAATCAGAAAAAACAGATTTGCCTAATCCAAGGTCGATGATCCGCGGACTTCCATCAAAACCTAAAAGAATATTTCGTGTACCGATGTCCCGGTGAATGAGTTCAAGCGGGCGTCCGGTTTCTACATCCAGCGCTTCGTGAATCGCCGCGAGTCCATTACAAAGCGCAATGCTCATTCTCAGAATCAGTTTATAGGGCATTGCTTCTGATTTCTTCTGTTCGATTCGCTCGAGTAAAACAGACAGAGGAATTCCAAAGACATATTCAGTGGCAAAAAATGGCTCCTTGCCGACTGTGCCCATCGCAACAACCGGAGTCACATTGGCATGTCGAACGAAGGTAGCGATTTTAGCTTCGTGAATGAAACGCTTGAAGACGATCTCATCATTCATAAATTGCGCGTGAAGACGCTTCACCACCAAATAGCCATCCCAGTTGGGATGACTTGCGAGATAGGCCGTTCCCATACCCCCGGAACCCAAACTCCGAAGAAGCAAAAAAGGACCAAAACGCACCGGTAGTTCTTCCGATACATCCGACATGAGCGATTCAATTGTACCCAGTTTTGGGACCGGGCGTCGCATTTTTGGCAATAAGGGGATAAACGACGAACGATAGCGGACTAAGCTGAGATTTGTTTAGCTATTTCTTTCGACTTCTTGGAGAGGCTGATCCTGAGGTTGACGCCGTGATTCTAATTCACGGGCCAAAGCGATATAACTTTGCGAGCCTCGGCTAGCTACATCATAGATAATGACGGGCTGACCAAATGAGGGCGCTTCTTGAAGACGAACATTTTGAGGAATGACCGTTTCGAAAGTCGCGTCCGGGAAATAACTTCTAATGTCAGCGACAACCTGTCGGGAGATATTCGTCCTTTGGTCGAACATAGTGAAAACGATACCTTCTAGGGCCAGTTCTTGATTCAAAGACGCACGAACGTTTTCAACCGTACCCAAGAGGTCCGCTAGGCCTTCCATTGCATAAAATTGGCATTGAACTGGAACGAGGACGCCATGAGCGGCGACCAGAGCATTTACGGTGAGCAGGTCCAAGGCGGGCGGGCAATCCAAGAAAATATAATCGTAATCTCCAAGGATGGGTTCAAGAACCTCACGAAGACGCATTTGGCTTTGTTCAAGAGCCGCCAAGTCGTGCTCAATTCCAATGAGGTCGCGATTAGATGGAGCAAGGAAAAGGCTATCAATTTCCGTTGGTCGAATGATTTGAGAGAGAGGCACCTCATTCATCAAGGCATGATAAGTAGAGAGCTCCACCTCATTTTTGGGGGATCCTACTCCGCTTGAAGCATTGCCTTGCTGGTCAATATCAACCAATAAAACTCGACGGTCTTCGGCAGCCAACGCAGCAGCAAGATTGACCGCTGTAGTCGTTTTTCCCACGCCGCCTTTTTGGTTCGCGATTGCGATGATGTGTGCTGTCGCCATTTTTTGCTCTATTCGGCGCTATCACGTGCAACAAGTCGCGGCAACGGTTGACATGAGATACGGCGCGTCATTAGTGCAGGGTATAAAATTCACTTAACAACGGAGTTCAATATATGAAGATTCTTGTCACCGTAAAACGGGTTACAGATTACGAACAACGAGTAAAGATCGCCGCAGATGGCACCGCACTCATTACCGAAGGCATGAACTTTCTTGCCAATCCCTTCGATGAAATCGCTATAGAGGAAGCACTTAGACTTGCCAAAGCTCACGGCGGCGAAGTCGTAGTTGTCAGCGTTGGTAATAAAGATGCCACTCATCAAATCCGCCAAGGACTCGCAATGGGTGGAAACCGGGGAATACTTGTAACGACCGACGCGAACCTTGACCCCGATGCAGTTGCGCGCGTTTTGGTTAAGGTTGTAGAAGAGGAAAAACCCGACGTCATCCTCATGGGCAAACAAGCGACCGATAACGACGCCAACCAATGCGGGCAGCTCCTTGCCGGTTATTTAGGATGGCCACAAGCAACTTTTGCTTCGAAACTCGCTGGGCTTGAATCGCCGGAAGAAAAGGCGCAAAAACCCGGTGTCATCATTGCCGATGGTAAAGCAGAGGTGGTTCGTGAGGTTGATGGGGGACTCGAAACCCTCGAGTTAACCCTTCCTGCACTCATCACCACAGACCTTCGACTGAATCACCCGAGATACACCTCGCTTCCGGGAATCATGAAGGCCAAAAAGAAAGAAATTAAGGAAATTGCGGCGGATAGCCTCGGTGTCGACCTGGCTCCGAAAGTTCGCGAAATTTCATACGCAGAACCCAAAGCACGAAGCGCTGGTATGACCGTCGAAAGCGTTGATGAATTGCTTGAGAAACTACGAAACGAAGCCAAGGTTCTTTAGGAGGAAAATAGAATGACCAATGTATTAGTTGTTACCGAACTGCAGGATGGTGCCGTCAAGAAAGCTACCCTTACCTCTCTCACGTTTGCCCGCGAAGCTGCGAAACGAACCGGCGGAAATGTTCAAGCTCTGGTGATTGGAAGCGGCGTAAGCGCTGCCGCCGAAGAAATGAGCAAATATGTGGCCGCCGTCCATACCGCGGAACATGAATCCTTTGCTGCCGGCCCCGTTGCTGAGGCGTATGCTAAGGTTATTGCCCAGGCAGCGACCGCGGCAGGTGCAGCTGTGGTGTGTATGGCCGCAACCTTCCATGGCAAAGACGTTCTTCCTCGCGTAGGCGCTCTACTTAACGCAGGCGTTGCATCGGACGTCCTTGGATTTGTAGACGACTCAAGCCTAACCGTGACTCGCGAAATGCTCGCAGGAAACGTGATTGCTACTGTTGAGGTAGCCACTGACATCAAGTGCTTCACTACTCGCCCTACAGAATTTGAAGCAGCCCAGGCTCTTGATGCAGTAGGTGCAGTCAATGCGCTTACAGTTGAGCTTGGAGAACTGAGAACTCGTTATGTAAAATTTGATGCGGTTGTCTCTGAACGGCCAGCTTTGAGCGACGCTCGCGTCGTCATTTCTGGCGGACGCGGACTCAAGGAAGCAGAGAACTTTCCAAATCTCGTCGAGCCCATGGCTGATAAACTCAATGCCGCGATCGGTGCAAGTCGCGCGGTTGTTGATGCCGGCTGGGTACCAAACGATATGCAAGTTGGGCAGACCGGTAAAGTTGTCGCACCTGAGCTTTATTTCGCGGTTGGAATCTCTGGAGCTATCCAGCATGTCGCCGGTATGAAGAGCAGCAAGGTGATTGTGGCGATCAATAAGGATCCCGAAGCACCAATCTTCCAAGTTGCCGATTACGGACTCGTTCAGGACCTTTTCAAGGTAATGCCTGAACTCACCGAAAAGATCTAATCCCGTTTCACGGCCATCTCCCTCCTAGAACAAACCCTCTAAAAGCAACAATCTGTAGTCACCATGGGTAAATACACCCTTCCGCGTGTTCGTTTAATGGCTAGGGACTTCAGCTCGTGCTAGTTTTTGCGACGCCAATGACGGCAACAATACTTATCAATCGTAGCTTCGGTGAGACCCGGGTAGCGCTCCTGGAAGACGGGGTTGTTTCCGAAGTTTACGTCGAAAGAAATCACGAACTGGGTCTGGTCGGTAATATATACAAGGGACGAGTCACGCGTGTTCTACCGGGGATGCAAGCAGCCTTTGTCGACATCGGACTCCAAAGAGCTGCCTTTTTATACGCGGACGATATTCGACCTCTTGAGAAAACCAGTAAAATTCCCAAACCGATCGACTCCAGTCTCCCGGAAGAGCAGCCGCACGGCGTCGAAGATGAAAAGTTGGCCCAAGAAGCCGACATCATCGAACATGCTAAAGCAGAAGCCCGAGAACAAGAAACGCACAGAGAACCTGCGAGCATAGATACGCTCATTAAAGAAGGCGACGAAATTGTATGCCAGGTTAGCAAAGACCCAATCGGGTCGAAGGGCGCTCGCATCACAACATATATTTCAATCCCGGGTCGTTATCTTGTGTATATGCCTAATACCGATCACGTCGGTGTGTCTAAGCGCATCACAGAGGAGAGCGAACGGAAGAGACTCCGAGAATTGGTCGAAGAACTACGAACTGATAGTAGTGGTTACATTGTCCGAACCGAGGGTGCTAGCCTTAGCGGAGAAAAGCTCCGCGAAGACATGCTCTTTCTCGAAACAATGTGGAAGGAAGTCGGTCAAGACACGGAGAACAGACACGCACCAACTTTACTTCAGGCGGATCTTGATCTCGTCTTGCGGGCAACGCGTGACCTATTTACCCATGATGTTGATAAACTGATTATCGATAACGCCAAAGAACTGGAAAGAGTAAGTGATTTCTTATCGAAATTTTCGCCCGACCTATTAGAGCGTGTCTCTCTTTCTCAATCGAAAGTTGGCCTTTTTGAGCACTACAGCGTTGAAGGTGAAATCGAACGAGCCTTACAGCGTAAGGTCGGCATGAAAAGCGGTGCCTCAATCGTTATCGACCAAGCCGAAGCCTTGACCGCAATTGACGTAAACACCGGTGGCTTTGTAGGTAAGCAAAATCTAGAAGCCACGATTCTAAGAACGAATCTTGAAGCTGTGAAAGAAATTGTTACTCAGCTCCGACTTCGCAATATTGGTGGAATAATCGTAATTGACTTCATCGATATGGAGTCAGCTGACGATCGCGAACGTGTGTACAACGCATTTGTTGATGAACTGAAGCGAGATCGAGCAAAAACCCACGTTCTACCCATCAGTGGACTTGGGGTCATCGAAATGACTCGAAAAAGAGTGAGAGAATCTCTGGGGCGGCGACTCACAGAGCCCTGCCCTTATTGCGAGGGGCGTGGGCGAATTCGCTCTCGAAGTACTATTGCTCACGAAATCTTCCGAGAGGTTTCAAGGCAAGCAAACAAAGACGGACACGTAATGGTACTCGCGAATCCGGAAATCGCGGCAATCCTGGCCGAAGAGGAAAGCGACACGCTCAGTAAAGTCGAAGAGTTTATAGGCAAATCGGTAGTCGTGGAAGCACGAAGCGACTTTCACCACGAAGCGTATCGAGTGGTGTTGCGGCGCTAAGTATGAGCAGATTATTTCAGACAGTACTATGTTCACTCTTAGTACTCTTTTCGAGCCGTGCACTCGCGGAGGATTTCTCTATAACTCTGCTTCAACCAGGAGCAGGCTTCTTAGTCGCAGGCGAGGAAAGTCAAATTCCTCTTGAACTGCTCGTACGTAAATCGCAGAAGAAACAAAAACTACGGCGCGCAAAAGTACGAGCAACGTTAGGCCGTGCAACCAACACAAAGATCGTCTCTAACAATCGTGTCGTCTTTTTGTATCAGCCCCCCTCCTCTTCCCGAAGAACAGAAGAAACACTCGAAGTCGAGCTAACATTCTCCGGTGGGGAAACGATGAATCAGGCCTTAGGGTTCAAGCTTGATGTCCCCAATGCTCCGAATCTGACGCTCGCAGTAAGCGACACCTCGATCGATGCGTCTCGACCCAAACGAATAAATCTAAGTGCAAGCGCTGTCAGCCAAGACGTCAAAGATCTTAAAGTTTTCTCGTCCCATGGTGAACTGAGCTTCCCTGGCTATATACAAGGGTCACCCAATGAACTTTTCGCCGGAGCGAGTCTAACTCCACCTCTGAATATGCCTTCCACAGAGCCAAGCCATTTCATTGTTCTAGCTGTCGCGGCAGGAAAACGTGGATTCGCAGCTCAAGTATCCGGCGTATCCACATACGCACAAGTCCAATTCAAGGCAGAAATCCCAAGAGGGAGCCGGTTTATTTTAGAGGGGACGCGAAACAACCCTCCGCCGGTAACAGCTCCTGCCGATGGCTTTACGTCAAGCTCAGGAGTCATTGAGTATGGAAAGCCTATTCGTGCTTTCCGAATTCGAGGAAGACGGAGACGAGAAGTACCCATTACGGTGCCTACCGGCATCGTTCCTGATGGGCTCGCAGTAGCGATTCCCGGACAAGATATCGCTGACGGCGGGACAGGCCCGACGGTCTTAGTCGCTATTCCACCTTCTCCTTTTGGAGACGAACCGTATTGGCCGGAAATTGAGATTGAAGGAATTAAGAACTCGAAACTCAAGGTGCTAGAGGTCTCTGAAAGAATACGTGCCTTTAGTTTTCAACGCCCAAATAGACCACAAACATATACGGTATTGGCGGACCGTGCCCCTATAGGAACCATCGAGTTCAAATCGAGCCATGCTGCGCAACTAAAAGTTGAATCGTCTTTCGCTGAAAAATCTGAACGAGGCGCAATCATTGCCAAAGTGTTCGACCCTCTCGGGGGTAAATCAGACCACCCAGCACCCATTGCAAGAATTGAAGACGGGCCAGACCTTCCGGTTCAACGAATTGATGCCGGAGAATACCGAATTGTTGTACCGTCGAATATTCCAGGCGAAACTGGCGAAGAAGTGACGATAATAACAGAGCTTCCCTCTCTGAATATTGTGCATGGCGACCCTCCCGAACTGGTTCAGCGCAGCATTGATTTGGAGTTAGAAGGTCCGCCTCCAGCGATTCGGGCAGACATGAGCGACCCTTCACCGATAAGCAAAACCGACCCAAAAGCGACCTTTCAGTATCGACCTGTAGGGCTCAAACTAGACACCAGCTTTGGTTCCGGGTTCCTTTTTGCTCCAGTCGTTAACTTTGGTGCAAGAGTCAGCTTGGGTGGAGCACTGCCTGTTCTCGATCGAAAACTGTCAGTCATTGGCGGACTTGAAATTGCGAGGTCGGTGAGTGAAGGACTGATAAATTTTGGTAATGACCAAACCTTAGTAGTCGATAACCAAATTTACTCCCTGAGTCTGCCTTTGGAATTCGAATATTTATATTTGAAGGCGGGTCCAGTTTCATTTCTTGCGGCAGCAGGGGGAGAACTTCGTTTTGATACAACCACCATCGATCAAGATATCACCCGAATCGCCGCACGTAAAACGACCCAAGTAGCTGGACGAATTAGGTTAGGCTTTGTCTATGGTTTATCAGACGTACTTGGCTTAACATTTTCAACGGGGCTTCGAGGAATAGGAGCAACCGCGGAAAAAGCCAGTTCGGCAAGTTTCGCCGTTGAGGGAAGTCTCATGCAGGCATTCGCTACGATAGGCTTTCAGCTGTCGTTCTAAGAGGTACATATCGTGCACCTTGCGCTAAAAACCACGGCCCTTCTCCTGTCCTTGTTATCTCATACAGCGTTCGCGCAACCTAACGTCGCTGCAACATCAACCGCTACTACGGATAGTCCATCAGTGCTGCTCTTAGAGGGCATAGAAAATCCAGAACCTGATTCAGACTTAACAGCTCCACCGATCGCCGGTTCTGACACCGTTATTTTAGAGACTATTGAAATCATCGGTAATGAAAAAACGACAGTCGACGTGATTCTCAGGCGAATTGGGATTCGAGCTGACGAAGTTCTCGTCGATGATGTGATTGAGGCAGGACGCTTACGGCTTCTCGCAACGGGATATTTTCGCTCCGTAGAATTTAGTTTGCGTCGGGGAAGTCGTAGAGGGCGCGTAATCTTAGTCGTTGAGGTTGAAGAACGAAACACCATGATGATCAGTGGTCTCTACTATGGAACCTCAGAAGTGGAAAATGCTTTTGGAGGGCTGAGCCTATATGAATCAAATTTTCTCGGAGAAGGAGTAGGAACGGGATTTGGATTTGTTCTGGGAGACAATAGAAAAGCAGCAGAACTCGATGTATTTTTACCTGATCTGTCAGGAACACCGCTCCAGCTTGCGGTCTCAGCTATTTACGCAGAAGGAGAAGAGCAGCTCGGCGATAATATCATCGCACCCATACCAATGAAATACTCTAGGTACGGAACCCAGTTTGGGTTCGGTTTGAGTACGGGAGCAGCTCAACGAGTACTCTTTAATTATAGATTCGAAGCGATACAGACGGAGAGACTGCCTAACTTAGACCCCGCTGCATTACGTAGCGCGCCATCCATCTTGTTTGATGACTCTGTGCTCGCTAGTTTTGGACTCACTTATGAATTCGATACAAGAGACGATAGCTTCGTACCACTTTTAGGAAGCCATTTACTCCTTTCTATCGAGACGGGAACACGTCTGCTCGGATCCAACTACGAGTTTACTAAGTATCAATTGCAGTTCGAACGAGCGTTCAATACGGTTTCGGGACAGAGCCTCGTTACCTCCTTTCAGGGTGGTATTATTCAAGGAACGACTCCCTTCTTTAATCAGTTTTTTCTCCGCGACCACCTCGCTTTCATCAGTGGCCGGGCCTCACTTCCTCGTCAAATCGGGCTAAACTTTAGTCGCGATACTGATTACGACGATCTCCTCGCCCATCTGCGCTTCACATACTATGTCCCTTTCTTCGGTGGGGGAGATTTCTTACTCCAATCATTTATCTACGCGTCGATTGATGCGGGAGTGTCGGCGTCGCTTGATGAGTATCAAGAGGATAAAGAAGGTCGAGGAATCCGTCGTCAAATGCCTTTAGCTGCTGATGTAGGGATTAAGTTTGATACAACGATCGGCCGTTTCGTCCTTTCGGTCGCATATATTTCGGATCTCATCTGGTGAAAAGAGAAGCACAGTTTATAAGCATTCTATGTTGTGTCTTTTCATTTGGAATGAGACCGGCGATGGCCGATGATGATGCGGAACTGCTAAAAGCGACTTTTGCAGCAAAGGATGATATGGCTCATGTGTCCTTCGATATTAGTGAAGCCTTCACTACAAGCTTTCAGAATCAGATTAAGAACGGATTAGTGAGAAAAGCCCACATCCAAATTGAACTTCAAGACAGCTTTGGCTCGATTCGAACCATCATTCGCAAATGCACCTTCAAAAAAGACGTATGGGATGAGCAATTACAAATCCTCATCAGAGATGGAACTCAACGAAGACTGTTTCAGAATCAGCGTTTGATCGCAGAGAGCATAAAGCTTTGTGGACAATTGAAAAACATTCCCCTCGCCCATAAGCATTTGTTGAGAGCGGCCCTGGGATACCGCCTAAGAGTAACGCTTAAACTAAACCCTGTTTCCGAAGAAGAAAGGCGGCGGGCAAGAAGGTTTATGTCAAATCCTAATACGCAGCGAAGAAGCTCCACTCGGAGCTTCTTTGACGTTTTGTTTGGGGTGAAACAAACTTATCCAGACGATACATTTGTATTTCTGACCGACGAATTGCGTCGACCGGTGTTTGAACAATGAGACGGAGACTTTCGAAATTCGAGAAAAGAATTCTCGTAGCAATGCTGCTTACAGGTCTTGTTCCTTTTATGATTTGGCTCGGCCTTGCAAACTCGCTTCTAGTCGAGCCACCTTTGATTCTTCATCGGCAGGTAAAGGGTCAATTTGAGACTGCGTGGACATTCTACAAGGATTTTATCTCCGCAAAAAAGAATGAGTTTAGCGCCCAGTCGCAGGTGGTTTCCAAGGATAACATTCTTCGCGACGCCATAGCCCGAGGCGCCAAAGACGACGCGATTTATCGTTTGGAATCCATACTCGAGGAAAATCGAAGCCTTCGAAGAATCGATGTCTTCGACCACTCAGGTAATATCCTCTTTACGGTGAATGGGCCCGAAGAACGCCTAAGTGACTCCTTTTCAGAGAAAATTTGGAAAGAACCTCTGGGGCTTGGAGAATCGCCGTACTTACATCTCGTCTACCTATTGCCTGTAAAATATCAGCAGCAGAGAGAGTCACTTCAAGAAACGTTTGAAGATTACGACCGTGCGTTAGCGATTGGGAGAGAGGAACAGCTCACCAACCTCGCTCGATTCGCTACGATCACATTGTTCGTTCTGCTCGTTGCACTCGCCGGTGGATACACTCTCGCTAGAAGAGTTACCAAACGTATCACTCGAATGGCGGATGCCACGGAAAAAGTAGGTAAAGGACAGCTTGATATTCAAATCCCTCTTCGAGGTAACGACGAAATTACTGACCTCACTGAGGCGTTCAACAAGATGGTTGCAGAAATTGCTTCTGGACGAGATCGAATTGTTTATCTCGAAAAAGTTTCTGGCTGGCAGGACTTGGCCAGAAGGTTAGCTCACGAGATCAAGAACCCTTTGACGCCAATTCAGTTGGCAATGCAAGAACTTAAGCGAAGAACACCTGAAGATCTCGACCCGGCTTTTCAACGAATTGTAGATGACTCCGTAGACATTGTGCATGATGAGATAGGTGCTCTCACTCGCCTTGTGAACGAATTTTCGCAGTTTGCCCGCCTACCCGAAGTTTCACCTGAAACTCTGGACCTCAAAAAATTCATCCACGAGTTTCTCGATGCATATAACGACTTCGAGGGACAGGCCGAGATAAATACAGAAATTCCGGAGGTGCCGATTTCAGTCGGGCTAGATCGCGTTCTCATGCGCCGTGTCTTAGCTAACCTCGTTACGAATGCGATACAGGCGGCCGGCAAGGGTGAAGCGAAAATTGATATCAGAGTTTCAGTTGATGAAGCCAAAGGCCTGGTTTGTTTACGTTTTGACGATAATGGGCCCGGCGTCCCACCAGAAAATCAAGGTCGCATCTTTGAACCATATTTCACGACCAAGAGTGAAGGCACGGGTCTAGGGCTAGCCATTGTAAAGAAGATTGTCCTTCAGCATCGCGGGCAAATTCGACTAGAGAAGACGACAACAAACAATGGCGCGATGTTCGTGATCGAACTCCCGCTTGCGTGAGCATTTCACTCTTGCAAGTCTGAAGACGCATTGTTTAGTGTCGCTAGTGCATTGAAATATTCTGTAATTCTCTCCTCTTTTCTCGTAATTGCTTTCGGTTGTGCTGGTTCCCAGACATCTCAAAAGGCCTCAACCAAAGAAACACCGACTAAAAAGACGGTCACCAAACCTAGAATTAAGGGAGTGGGTCCTCGTGCGCTACGAAGAACTAACTCACCCTCTAGTCCGGCAGTTAGGCTGTTGAAAGCCAGTAAGAAACTCGCTTCGGAAGGTAACTTGTCGGGAGCACTCGAAAAATCTCAAGAAGCGATTCAAGCAGACGCCACGCTCACCGAGGCATATTTGTTATTGGGCAGTTTACTGGACGTATCAGGACACAGCGGAAAAGCAATCGAGGTATATAACAAAGGTCTTACCCGAGCGAAAAACCCGGGTGCGCTACACCACTCTATCGGATTGATTTATCTGGAAAAGAATCAAACGGATAAGGCGCTATCAGCGTTGTTATCTGCCAACGAACTCGTGAAACCTCCCGGCGCGGATCTGAAAGCAGATGTCGCATATGCGTACCTACTTCTGGGGAATTACGATTTAGGGCTACGGTTTTCAAAGCAAGCGATTGACCTGAACCCGAAATCTTTTGCCGCACAATACACGTACGGCGAAACCTTATTTCGCGCAGAGAAATTTGACGAAGCGAGTGACGCATTCAAGCGAGCTTCAGTAATTTCGCCTAATGAAGTTAGCGCGCAACGGCGACAAGCCCAAGCACTCCAAAAAATAGGAAAACTGAGTCAAGCGAAGGCAATTTTAGAAAAAATCACTTCACAGAATCCCAAAGATATAAAAAGTTTGATTCTTTTTGCAGGTATATTGGTGGAGTTAAAAGACTACTCTTCGGCGACTTCAACTATGGAAGCCGCAGTAAATCTGGCCCCGAAAAATGTGCAGGTACTCAAATTGCTTGCCCACACTTATCAACAGGCCGGCCAAAAAAAGAAAGCCGATCAAACAAACAAAAAAATTAGAAAACTGGAGAAATCAAGATGAGCCAAGATAAATCAGATGCCCAAAACTCACGTCAAATTCCTGTTGAGCTCGACCCTGAAACTGCTCAAGGCATGTATATAAACATGGCAATGGTCAATCATTCAGAGAACGAGTTCACGCTAGACTTCATTTATGTTCAGCCCGGCGGTGCGAAGGCAAAAGTTCGCTCACGCATGATAAGCAGCGCAAAGCACACCAAACGTTTGTTGTTAGCACTTCAAGATTCCATCAGAAAATTTGAAATGGTTCACGGTGAAATTGATATTAGCGGCCCGGCGATGCCGCCGAGTAAGATCCTCAACTAATTTATGCCGCAGTGAGGATCTACTAGCCTCTGATTGGGGTTGCTTTGAGAGCCGCTTTCCCGTTCTTTTCATAGACTTGAAAGCGGACAGACTGACAGCCGTATTTCGATTTCAGACCGTCTCTGTTTTTCACCAGTTTCTTCTCAAATCTTTGGAAAGATAAGTCTGCAACAGGTTCACCACACTGCTTTCTTAGTTCAATGAACGCATCGTATGTCTCTTGAAAGTGTTTCATCTCAGGAGTCATTTCTTCTTCATTCGACTCAAGCTCAGCTGGTGGAGCTACGACTGCAGGGTCATTCGCTGTAGCCTGCAATAACTCTTGAGGCACTTGGGCGATCATGGTTGATTCTGCCGCAGAAGTCGGTGACTCTTCCTCTTCCAAAGCTTCGAGACTATGTCCGGTGGACGTCCGATTTCGACTTTCCTGCAAGAGGTCATCATCTACTTTGGCGATGGCGGTGGATTCATAAGGAGACTCAGGTGACTCATCTTCCATTGCTCCGATCGCTCCGAGAGGGGATTCGGCCTCATCTGAGGCCGCGACAGGTGGCGGAGGAAAAGAATCAGCGGCAGAAGGCGGTGAAGACATGCCGGATAGTGCATCCGCCGACAATCCACGGATTTCGGACGCCGATCGAGTCTGACCGGTGGAGCCTCCAAGCGCCATCGGAGTGTCATCAACTTCTTCTTCAGCTGACGCACTCATAGACGGCGAAGCAGGAGGCAAACCTGGGTCACCTAAACTAGATAAAGGAGAAGCCGGAGGCAGTCCTGGGTCACCCAAAGGAGACGCTGAAGGCAATCCTGGATCACCTAAACTAGACAAAGGAGAAGCCGAAGGCAGACCTGGATCACCCAGACTAGACAGAGGCGAAGCAGTAGGCAAACCTGGATCACCAAGAGGTGAAGCCGATGGTAGGCCTTCATTTCCAGAAGAAAGGTCTGCGATGGGCGGTGGTGCGGCGGACGGCAAACCAGATGCGCTACCATTCCCAGAGAGGTTTAGCGGCGACCCCAAGCCGGACAACGGTTGGCTAGCGTCAAGCGCCTGTCCTGGTCCCGGTGCAATACTCGACTGATCGTTGGGAAAAACACCTGAGCTTTTATTTGTACTCGGGAGTTTTTTGACCGTCATATTTATAAGCTTAACAAGTCTCCTGAACGGTTTTCGGACTCGAAATTCCTCAAGATCTCGTATAGTTCCACGCCGCTGCTGGACAGAAGAAAGATGTTCCACGAGCAAGCCAATTGGCGATACATATGATTTCTGTAACTCGATACCAAACAGAAGAGCGAGTAATAATGCGGCGACAAATAGACCAATTAGCATCTCTTGACGTTCAGCGAGATTTCGCAATGGCTTTGCGGCCTCGACCGAGGCTATCCATTTCATCCTACCGCCTGCTGGTCCAAGGACCGCTATCGACGCGTACGCCAGGCCGGTAGCATAGCGATCAATAAAGAGCGGAGTAAAAGGAAGTTTTCCTGAAGGAATCGGCGTAACCAGTTTCCCGGCCAATAAAGGCGCGACAGGTTTTGCTTTTGAGGTAACCTCGGTTGCAACCGTTTGGCTCGGAAGTGTTGTAGCGATAATTTTACCGTCGAGGATCGTCGTCAAGGATACGCCGCGCACTTTCGAAGCAACTCTACGAGTCAGAGCTTCGTCGATCGGTGTAGCAATAAAAATAGCCCCACTAGCGGCACCGTTTAGATTGAGAGGGACTGCGCCAGTGAAATAGGTCAGAGGCCCCTCAGACCATAGTCCATCGAGAGCATAACCGGACTGCGTTTCCCGGAATAAAGGATGGCCTGCGATATTTTCAGGATTTTCGTCCATTCCATTTTGGTCGTTTCTTGCAAGCACATTTCCTTGCGCATCGACCATCCACGCAAAGCCTCGTTTGGGAGCGCTCGCAGCAAGCAAATCTTTGATATTGCGAATCGCTGATGGCATACGAGCGGGGTCAGAGGTATCAGCCAGCCAGCCTTCATCGACCACTTTTTGCGCTACGGCAAGCGCCTTGTTGACCTGATTATGTGCCTCAAGTCGGAGTTCTGAAAGCACGGCACTTGGAACAGTCTTCGCGCTTTGCTCGCCTGCTTCCGCTGCACGTTCAAGTGAAGCTTGCGTGTCTTGATAGAGCATCAAGCCAGAAGGAAGAATGATGCAAAAAGCGATAAGTAAACAGTGTCTAATCCAAAAACCCATGATTTATTCCTCCATGTCAAAGAAGTCATCAAGTGAGTCTTCTTCTTCTGCGGGTGCTGGCTTCGGTGCAGGCTTAGGCGCAGGTTTCGGTGCAGGTTTAGGCGCAGGCTTTGCAGCCGGCTTAGGAGCTGGCGGAGGCGGAGGTGCGACCTTCGGAGCAGGCTGGGGCTTAGGCTGCTTGGGAACTGCAAACTTTACAGCCGCTGGAGCCGCTGGTGCAGGCTTTGGTATCGCTGCGGGCGGGGGCTTCGGAGCCACTGCTGGCGCTGGCTTCGGTAGCGCCTTGCTTGGCGCAGGTTTCGGCAAGTTTGCGTTTACTGTTGGCTGAGTAGGAGGTGGTGGTGCCGTTGGCGTGACTATTTGCGGTCCTGGTGGCGTTTCATCTCCAGAAGCGGCCTCTTCGGTAGTGGCTTCCTCTGGGCTTTCAATGTCGTCTACCGTTTGTTCTGCGCCGAGGAGACCGAGCTCGATGTCTTCAGCAGCTACTTCTACGTCGGTAGTTTGAATGACCCCTGTAGAATTGATGACGTTGAGTACGTAAGTTCCTTCGGGTGCCGTCATGATGAATCGGCCTGTTTCATCGGGCTTAGTAGCGACTCCAGTTGTCCCCACAAATAACGAACCACGAGCGTGCGCGTGTTCTTTGAGGCGCAGTTCGGCAAGTCCTTTTGTTGTGCACTTGAAAGATAATTCTTCACGAGGCTCGACCGTGCCGACCACTTGGTTACCAACCGTCACGGTCACTGCTCGACGATCCTCGTTTAGAAAGCTCAAAACCTCATCAAAAACGCAGGCTGTCATTTCCGGCTTGAAAGACTGGCCGTGGATACGCACCAATCTGCGTTCCGCCGAAGCTTTCAACGGCAGAGAATTTTTCACTTCTAAATAGAGTGCTAAATCCTCTTTCATCGTCTTCAGCTTGGTCGACATTCCCACGACTCGTGTTCGTGTGTAGCCGAGAGTCTTGGAAACAATCGGTTGATTTGCGGCTTTCACTTCCCCGGTGATCTGCGCAGCATAAAGCGGCATCCCATGGGTCAGACAAAGACTGATTATTGCGGTATTACTGAAAAAAATGGAGTATCTGCGCATAATGAGGCCTATTCATCAATGGCAAGAACCGAAAATGCTGTCAAATTTGCGACCAGAATAAACGACGTTTTGGCTCTGCTCATTTTCACGATTTCCTCTTTGTTTCTAATCTTATGGGGGATTATCTCGCACGATTTTCTGTCTTTCGCCGTGACTGCGCTGGTCTGCGGTGTGAGCTATCTTGCTGTTTGCAGCCAGATTCTTCGGCTGCAAACCGAAAAGACTAAATGGGGGATCCTCCTTGCTATAGCGTTTTCACTTAAAATATTCGCTGTTTGCGTGCCTCCGGTATTCTCCGAGGATGTCTTTCGATACGTTTACGAAGGAAAAGTTGTTTGGGAGATGGGATGGCAATTCCCTTTCACGACAGCACCTGCCGATGCTGCTGGGACGGTTTCATCGACTTTGCTCGATGCATCATTTCACAAGATTAACCATCCGGAGATCGCGACAATTTATCCACCGTTGTCGATGTTTTGCTTTGCTCTAGTGGGCGGAATTTCCAGCGCGGCAAGAGCAGTAGAAATACCGTGGAATGCTCAAACTGACCTATTGTTGCTCAAGCTGACTTTTTTAGTGATTGAGGTCTGTGGTTATCTACTTATTTATCTTGCGAAGCATTCCTTAGGGCAAAACAGATGGTCGGCTCTTCGATGGCCCCTAATCTTAGCTCTCTGCCCGCTCTCTTTATTCGAACTTAATCGAGAAGGACATGCGGACGGCATCGCTATATTCGGTTTATGTCTTGGTGCTTTTGGGTTTATTCAATCGCGTTATTTACTCGGTCACTTTGGGTGGGTGTTGGCAATACTCGCGAAACTTAATGGAGCAATTGGCTTGTTGGTAAGCCTCAGACATTCCCCGAAGAAGAGTCTGTGGCCTTTAGTCATTCTTATTGCCTTTGCAGTCCCATATTTTGCGCTGACGATGGCCGAGGGGCGAGGACTAAATGAATACGCAACGAGATGGCGCTCGTTCGATGGCGTTTTTGGCCTAATTCTTATGGCCGCAGAAAGCCTTCTCAGTGGCGACTACGGCAGAATAGGAGTCTTTACTATAACTCGACATCAGTTTGCTCGATTGATCACAGCGTTTATTTTCGGAGTTATACTTGTCTATCGATTGAAGTCGCGCAGAGACTCAACCTCTGTCGTAGAGCAAACTGGCGAATTGATGACGCTCGCAATTCTGTTTAGCCCAACGTTTCACCCCTGGTATGTCACGTGGCTGATTCCATTTGTACCCTTTGCTTTGCGAATTCAGTGGGGCGTCGCATGGCTCATTTTGATTGCTCCTCTTTGCCATTTTGCTAGCTATCAGCATTCCATCACTGGGCGCTGGGAAGAACCGCTGGTCATTCGATTACTCATCCATTTCCCAGCTTGGCTGCTTTTGATGTTAGGCTTCTGGTGTCCGCGTGCAGTTAAAAGATTCACATCTTATAGATTTTCGAGGTGATCACGTAGAATTGACCGCCGAACTTATTCGGTCGCATCACCAAGATCCTGCTGAGTTTCAGGCATCTCTACAGAACCGTCTGTTCGAACACCAAGTCGAGCTTATGACGGATCCGGCCCTCCTCGACTCGCCCCAACTTTACGCCATTTCGAGTATCGTAAGCCGCTGCGAGATTCCCAAGGAAATCCAATCCATTCTGACGAGGCTAGGACTGGAACGGGTCAACCAAGATAATGCGGTTAAACCCGACGCTGGATTTTTTGGTAAAATGCTACAAAATTCCAAAAAGCGGGTTCGTCTATCAAAATGGTCGCTTCGTTATCTACGATCTGGTGATGTAAACGAGCGACTTGGGAGACTCGAAGAAGAGCTCGACCAGCAACCTTACCCTGAAAAAGAGAGTGAAGCGGCGAAAATACTGAGTGCAATCGTAGCAAATGTATTTGCAAAACCCATCGGTAAACCTAATATTGAAAACCTTGAGCAACTCGAATCCATCTTTGAATCGATTTTTCACCAAACGACTAAAACTGCTATTATGCGTGCAAATTCAGTACGTTACCTAACCTCCTATCTCACGGAAACAGTGAAGTACCACGCTCGATTGAGCCAATGGGAAGACGAAGACAATTGGGAGGGCCGCTATTTTGTTCAATCGAACGAAGAGATACTTATTCACTTTGAGCCCGCAGCTAAGGTAGTAGAATATCTTACCTCTGGTACAAAAGATCGATTGAGCACTTATGCAAAAAGCGTGATTCGACAATCGTTGACGTCTAATGCATAAGGATCATCCAATACGAAGGCATAAAATGAAATATTACCGAATTTCTAATACGTTATTGTTCGCTAGCACCCTACTATGCACCACACCTTTCGCCACAAGTGCATTGAGCCAAGAAGGAGACACCGCTGCGAGCGACGCCGCGGAGACTAAAACAGCCATACTGAGTTTGCCCTATCAAGCAATCTTCCGAACGGTTCCGCAGGACAAACTGGATACGGCGACAAACTTGCTTCAAAAAGAACTCGGGACAGTTTCAGGCCTCACCGTAATCAAGGGCGCTGTCGCAACAGAGGATGCGCAATCACCCAGTCTGCAAGGATTTGAATCAGCCCAAAAGCAGGCTCAAGACTCGGAAACGAATCGGGTCATCAACTCGGCTGTTGAGCACCGAAGCAATGCAGTCAAAGAGCTAGAGCAAAATGCAGGTGCGCTTCCAAAAGGGAACGCAAAACTTTATCTCAACGCTTTGCACGAGCTCGCGCGAACCCATTTACTATCAGGGAATGACGAGATTGCGAGCAAGCTAATCGACGAAGCTGCTCGAATTGCCCCGACCTACGACCTAGACGACGCGGTTTATTCGAGAGTGTATCAAAAACAATTCAAGGCTGCCGCGGATCAAGCTGTACGTGAAAAACGAGGCTCCATACTCGTGCAAAGCATTCTTCCTGGCGCGACGATTGAAATCGATGGACGCGAAACCGGCGTTGCACCAATCGTCCTTGAAAAAGTGGTCCCAGGAAAGCATTTAGTCGTCGCTCGCATCAAGGGCGTGGTTCCCTACTCAACGGTTGTCACCGTTGAAGCAAAGAAACAAACCGAAGTCCTTGCCAAGTACAAAGACACATCTGGCGGCGACGATGTCGGTGTCGTTGCAGACGCAATTGCCAAAAACCAATTACCTAAAGCAATCGTTCAAAACGCCATAAAAGCCGCGAAAAATGCGCAGGCGAAATGGCTCGTATTTGGCGCTATGGTGAAAGATGCGGATAAGTTCAAAGTGTTCACCTATGTTTTGAATGTCGAGAACGCGAAAATCAAAGCTATCGAGCAAGTGAACTTCGACCTTGAATTACTCACTGCTGAATCAGATGTATTGCGCATTGTCCAAGCGATCACGAAGCAAGTCGACCAGTTTGATGGTTCTATCGCAGAGATCGCAAAATTCGAGCCGAGAGCACGAAAACGTAACATGGTGTCTAAATTTAACGCATCACCTGAGTATGTCGATTTCGCTGCTTCAAACTCAAAGCAGAAAAAGAAGAAGATTAGACGCCCTATTTTCAGGCCGCTCAAAGGCGGAACCATCACAATCAAAGACGAAGAAGAGTAAGCCTACTTTTTTGATAAGAATTTAGAAATTAGCCCGCCACTCTTTTTCGCTTTTTCCGCGCGTGTATTGATGAGCCGAATCGCTCTCGCAACCTCGATATTGTTTGGTTCGTGCTCAAGACATCGTTTGTACATCGACTTTGCCGTCTTCGTCTCGCCAAGTATTTCATGGATACGTCCGAGAAACTCATACGCTTTGGGTAGCTTTTCCTGGAGCTCGATGGCTTGTTTAATAACCGGAATCGCCTGTCGAGACGCCTCTTTCGACTTTCCATTGGCCAAAAACAGTACCCAGCCAGCGTACACCTGATATATTGCTTCGCCTTTGTTCATGGCAATCGCGCGGTCGAGTAAGCCTTTTGCTGTATCGAGGTTTTTGCGTTTAAGAGCCTCTAAAGCTTCATCGAATGTCTTTTCAGCTTCCATGACTGTTTCGACGTCAGTGGGTAGTCCTTTCTTTTTACGGTCGAGGTAAACAGAATATTCTTGGCGTTTTGATTGGTCAGAAAGGGTGTCATAGGCTTCGGAAATTCGATGGAAAATTTCTTTTTGAACCTCTTCTTCAGGTCCTAACCTTAGTCCGGAAAAGGCATCACTATGCCACTTTTTTGTCAGTGCGTAATATTTGTCTCTTAGGTCTTCAGCGGCGACCTCTTGGTTGTCGCTAAGCCCAAAAATTTGAAAGAAACTTTGACTCATGACCTTTTCAGCCATGCCAAGGATCTTCGAACGTGCTGCATTTTCTTGGTCTGTGTAATCAATTTGGTTTTCGACTTCAGAAAGAGAAATATCATCTGTCGCAGGTTCCTGCTGTAAACCTCCATCTCTAAGCGCTGCAACTTCGGACGCAGCTTCATTTACAACAACGTCCATAAAGTTATCTTCGCTGACCTCTGGAAATAAAATCATACCGCTCGTAGCAAGTGCGAATAGTTGCGAATTGACTGCCGGTGCTGAATCTCCAGCATTCCTTAGTAGGGTCCGATACGTCGTTTTCCCATCGATTTTGGACCCGATACGGCCTCCAGAAAAAACTCTACGAAAAAACGGCAACAGCGCAGCGTACTCTGAAGACTTGACTAACGGAACGTCTTCGCGACCTTGAAAAAAATTTATTATTTGCGTCGGAGAAACGTAATCACGCACCCCAGAGAATAAGATATTTGCGGGCTCGAATTTTCCTTCCGGGACTCTTCCAATAAACGCATCCGTCTCACGCCAACGATATTCTCCGTTCGCCATACCGATCGAGGCCGGTAGTAATTGCTGTGCGAGAAGCTTGTACGCGGTCGCAAGCTCTTTTTCTGTAGCGAGCCGCAGCTCGAGAAGTGCGCGCTGCATAGTTATCGACTTGGAGTCCATGTATGCAACGCAGCGCTCGTAATCTGGCTGATTTATACGGCCACGATTGTACAGTAGGACGCCTACATTTTCTCCTTCGGCATTGGATTGCATAAACACAGGCGAGCCATCAATGACGTAGACACGCCGATGAATTCCGTCTCCGGTAAGATCCAAGATGCCTGTTAGTCGATCGTATCGAATCATCGAAAGTAAAAGCGCGACCGGGAAGTCACCCAGGATACCTTTATTCTCGATGAGCGAAAAAGGCCTTTCGACTTCACCAGAACCTGACAGGTTCTCTGGCGCGGGCATACTAAACTCATTACTTTCCTCGCTTTCATACTCACCTGAAAGTTTTAGTTCGAAAGTAGCTGAGTCGACACTCTTGAGCGCTGCATCACCATCTAAAGCTCCGCGAACTAATGACTTAATATGTTCGAGATCAAAAGGCTTATCGAGAAAAGCAATAGCACCATAGTCTTCACGAGCTTCGACTGCAGTCTTGGGATTTTTGAAAACGCCACTCATTATGATCAGCGGACATTCTGCAACAAGTGGATTTTGGCGAACCGCGCGTGCGACATCGAATCCATTTTTCTTTCTCAACAAAAAGTCGATGATGGCAAAGTCAGGTGGGTCAACATTGAATAAGCGAATCGCTTCTTCTCCATCAGACGCAACGGTGACCTCATATCCCGCATCCGTGAAAAGGTCGCTCAACATCTGTTGGATGGGGACTTCGTCGTCCACGATCAGAATCTTCTTCGACACTTACTGTCTATCCTCTGCTCTGCAGCGTTTATTATTAGCGAATTCGAAGATCATACGGTAGCTGCGCCATGATCCTCCTTGTTGGGCCAGACTTCAAGATTCGTGACCAAGGATTTAACGAAAAAGCACGAAGCACTCCTTCAAGTACAGCCTCCTCATTGGCCATGACATTTCCCTGGAGAAGCTCTACAAAACTTTGACCCCGATCGGTTAAAGTCACCAAAGAAAAGGGTCGATCCTGTGGGATCCCCGACATTTCGTAGGCGGCTTGAACGGCATCATTGAATCCTCCAAGTCGATCGACTAGCCCTCGCTCTTTGGCTGCGCGCCCTGTCCATACTCGTCCCCCAGCGACTTTTTTCACCGCGGAAGGCTTCATTTTACGTCCACGGGCAACGACCTGAATAAATTGCTCGTAAATGGCAGAAATCTCTTTTTCAGCCCGTTTTCTTTCTTCGACGCTGGGCTCTATTAGGACCGAACTTCGCTGTGATGGACTTCCTCGTTGAACTTGATCAACGTTTACACCCAGCGAGCGTCTCAACTTTTCTAGAGAGATATCCAAAGAAAAGGCGCCGATCGAACCGGTGATCGTCAAAGGCTCCGCAAAGATCATTTTCGCTGGGCTTGCCACATAATATCCACCGCTCGCAGCGACATCTGCGAAACTCGCAACCACAGGCTTGACCTTAGCAAGTTGACTCACAGAACGAGCGATAAGGTCAGACGCGAAAGCATCGCCACCAGGACTATCTATTCTCAAAACAACGGCTCGGATCGACGAGTCGGTACGAGCTTTTTCGATGGCCTTAATTATCGTGCTCGCTCCACTAACAGCCCCAAATGGAGTTCGCTTTGAGGCACCTGAGGTAATTTGGTGGTTCACGTTGATTACAGCAATCCGTTCTGGACTGCCCCATTCGTCCGAAGACTGCGCAGCAAGGTCTTCGAGTTTCGTAAATTTCATAGAACGTCCATATTGTTTATTCAGCGCATCCTGCGTTTCGTCCGCGTATATGAGCTTATCTACAAGTCCCACTTGTAAGGCCTTCGTAGCGGTATGCGTTCCGTTTTCGATCAATTCTTCAACTGTCGATTCATCCAAGCCGCGTCCCGCAGAAATTGCTTGTTTGAGGTCACCATAAATCGCGTCGAGAATCTGAGATATCGTTTCTTTTTGCTCCGGGCTCATTCCCGTACGTGTAAATTGTTCGGGAGCGGTCTTATATTCTCCTGCTCGCGCAACTCTCACCTCAATCCCGGCTTGGCTCAAAGAATCAGCAAAATATGATGATTCCGCAGTCAGACCGTCCACAGCGAAAAGTAACGACCTTGGAGCCCAAATCTTGTCACATGCGGATGCGATGAAATAACTAATGTCGGATGCATCGTATAAGTAGCAATTAATGCTCTTCTTGGATTTCTTGATTCGCGATAAGGTCGTACGAAGACTCGCCGCAGATGCCCATCCGCTTTCTACTTGACCAATTTTCAAAAACAACCCAGCGGCTTGAGATGAAGAAAGCGCATCTTCTAAAATTGTCGCTAACGCACGTCGGTACGCTGAGCGTCCGAAGAAAGAGCCGTTCTTTCTCTCCTTCAAGGCACCGCTCACTTCTGCGACGATTACGGTTGATTCACCTGAGCCCATTGAGTGCTCCGTTTCAGTAATGGCAACATCAACCAGCCACGCTTCTTTGGAAGAATCCCCGTCAACGCGTAAGCCCGAGCTCATACTCAGCACATCGAACCCGATCCCAAGTTCAACGAAAAGATTTAAGTTCAGGTCAGAGGTGGCCGCAAGAGACAAACCATCGATCGGTCGAAACTCTATTCTTGTCTCTAAATCCGGAAGCTCACTATCGCTGAGAATTCCCTGATCAGAGCTGTATCTCCATCTACTAGCAACAGTGAAGAACTCAGACGCAAACGGTCTCAATCCAAGACCGATATCGTATATTTCCGATGCCCCGTCGACGGGTGGAAAAGCGGCTACGAATGACGCAGAAAACCACCTTTCGGGGCGAAGACTGTATCCCAATCGCCAAGTCGCCCCCTGTGGTCCGTCTAACCAGGAGACACCCAAGGCCCCCTGACCTAACCTCAGTCCAGAACCGACGCCGTTATAGAGTGACACGCCTCCATCCGAGTCTCTGAGCCACGAGGAACTCGCTGCGAGCGCAAATGCCGATGGCCATATGACGGCACCTCGTAAGGTTGTTTGGTTCGCCAAGTGGCTTGAAAAGGGCGTTTCGCTCAGGACGCGAAACTCACTGCCGCGCATGAACGCCAAGGCAGCTGGGTTGGATTCCAGCGCGTAAGAATCAGAGACGGTCGTTGGATCACGAAGCAAGCTCGGCTGAGCAATAACCGTGCTGAGGACGGTGATAGCGAGGTACATGTTAGAAAGAATCAAACGGTTAAAAATTTTCCGCAACTTCTGAGGCCACTATCCGATAAAGGTCGTGAAATGGTTTCTATCGCACAAGCCAAACAGGGTGTTTCTCTTGCAAGTCATGAGAAAAACAGTCTGTTAAATCAAGGCTCTACGGAGCAGGGGCTTGCGACGGGACTGAGTTCCCCTCCTGCTGTTAGAAAAGAAAACAATCAAAAGATTGATGACGCGATTGAGCTTGAACAAGATGCAGCGCGATTGGCTCGCAACGTCATTGGGGTAAGCCATAGCATTGCTGCCCAAAACTTCGGCTTACAGCAATCGAAGCAAAGTCAGTCTGTGCAATCCGCGCAAATACAGGCACGGACCAGCGTACAAAAAAGCGCATCAGGCCACGGACAACTTTCTACATTTGGGCAATCCCAAGGCTCAACGTCACAGAAACAAACAGCGACAATCCGAAAGCGAAATTTATTCGGAGCACCGCCACAGCAAGTGACACTTCATCGGCCTTCGGGGCAGTACTCGCAGCCTGCCGCAGTTGTAATTCGATAAAACGCGCGACAAACCTAAACTCTACTACGCCGTAGTGGGCTCATGTGCACTCACAGTGCTTTCCATAAGACTCTTCGAATCGACTTGAGCAATGAGCTGAGCAAGTGAGGTCTTCGATAGTTTCGCCATTTGCTCCTCGTGACTCACATCAAGCAATTCGAGGGCCGATACAATCCGCGGGTCTGGACTATCGAGATTTATATCAGAGCCGCCGCTTTCGCGAACAACTCTAAGTATTTGAGCAATTGTCACATTGTGCGCTGCCTGACCCGGAGTGAATGCCTCATCCGTTGCGATAATGATCGCCGCTTGATTGAGTTCATCGAGAATTTTCCGCTTTGCTCGAGGCGGACCACCAATTGTACTGAGAAGTTCAGTTGTGCTTGTTGGACCAAGCCCGTTTTCAAACCGAATGAAGATAGCCATCAGCATCTTCAGCGCTATTTTTTCGCGCATGCCTGAAGATATTCGCTCGTACGTATCGTCCTGTGGCTCGTAAGTTAGAGCATTTTGGGAAGCGTAAGTCAGTAATCCGCCAGTGAGAGCTACGAGCCAATTCACATATACACCGATAATCAAAAGCGGAATGACTCCAAACGACCCGTAAATTGCCGAATACGTAATGGCTTTGCTTGCATACAGAGCAAACAATCCCTTGGCGATTTCATGAATACTCCCCGCGACAACACCGCCAAGTACAGCAAACTGAAATGGTACTCGTGTATTTGGAATCACAAGATACATAAGCGTGAAGCCTGACCAGGTGAGTGCCAATGGCATTAACCAACCTACGAGACCGAGGATAGGCACAAGTGAAATTACTTCGGCATACGTTTCGCTAGATTCAATCTTCGCGGAAAGTGCGAGTGAGACCCCCAAAAGAAATGGTGCAAGAGTGAGCAACGGCCAATACGCCTGAAACCTTTGCACCCAAGAGCGTGATTGCTTAAGACCCCAAATGTCGTTGAAAGACTTCTCAATATTCGCAATGAGAGACACTGTCGTAAACAGAAGAATAATTACGCTTACGCCACCCAAAGCTCCCACCTGCCCGATGAACTGATCGAGATAGCTACCTACGGTTTCTTGGTGAGCAACAGATATTGAAGACACGACAAAAAGCTTCAGTTGCTCGCGTGCCGAGGCAAGACTCTCAAAGCCTGCAAAAACAGCAAAGACAACGGCCAACGCAGGCACAAGCGACAAGAGCGTCATGTATGTCAGTGCGGCGGCACGAAGCCTTAGTTTCTCTCGTGAAAAACCAGAAATGACCAAATACAAGGTTCGTGCAACAACAATCATTGATTGTCGCATTGGATCCCGAGCCTCTGCATACACCTGCGGCGACCACAGTTCCTTTTCTAGAAAATTGTGATAGGCACTTCTCCAATTACGCAGCGCCTGCTTCACTTTCATGGTACAAGCATAACCGCATCGGTCGGAGGACACCACGAAATGACCTTATATAGGGTAAACAGAAGACGTGATTTCAGAGAGTATCTCAGCCAAGGTATTCAATTTCCTCACGAAATTGCGATTGTTCTCGAAAGACTGTTTGGTCAAGCAGTCAGCAAAGAGGGACTGTCAAAAGTTTTTCAACCCCAGTTCGCAGGTCTAAAACCTTACGTCGTTCAAGCCACGCTCACATCCAATCGTTTCGTAGAATTTCTTGTCATCGGAATTGCTAGAGACGGGCGACCGATTTGGTCGGCGGAAAGATCTATCGGACTCGGGCGAGACGGATCGATTGAACTTCATCATGGAAATGACTTCGTGGACGAAGACTTTCGGCCCCAAAATATCCTGAACGATTGTCTAGAAAATGAGATCCAACTGTTGCAGGACTTGGATGCCGGACCCAATCCTAGAATCACTTTCGACGCACACGGTGAAAAAAGTTACAAAGGTGCTCTTCACGGCGCTGTCTTCGCGGACGACACAGATGAAGGTCCACCTGTCCAATCTATTCGTGCTCTTGAGCCCGACGGAGACAAACGACAGGTCATCAATTCAGCAGTCACAATGTTACGAGGTCTTGCGGAAAAGCAGGGTCTTCCTGCGCAAGAAGTTGAGAGAGCCGCGAAACAAATCGAGAACATAAAAACCCCCTTTGACCTCGCGCAAATAAACATAGACCAATTTAGAGGCACTATTTCGGAAGAAGAGAAAAAATTTGCATCCCCGCTAGGGCGCGCACTGTGTCTTGGAAAGAAATTACCGTCTTGGAGAGGTGCACTTTATCCAAAAGAGTTGCCAGAGCACGCTAAGTCATATCGAAACCAGCATCGAGACAAGGCGGAGTCGACACGCTCAGAGGAAATTCGAACATCCCTAGAAGTTCTCAGTAAATCCAATCATTCAGCTCAAATTAAGGCACTTCGCGCATTAGGTCGTCTCGCGCCCGCGTGGCTTCTCCCTGAAATAAAAGCTCATTTTGAGCACAGTCACAGAGGCATCGCCGTCGTCGCCCGCCAAGTCGCTAAACAAATTAGCGATGCAAGCCTACACGAAAAAATAGCCTTATTCTCAAATAATCGGAAGCACGACGGACGACTGAGAGGTTTCGGTTTTCGAGTGCTATCAGAATACTACCCACAGTCGATCAGCCAAAGCGTTGCTCTTCTCAGAGTGAATCCTGATGCACGAATCCAGCGCTCAATTATTCCAATCCTTGCGGCGGACCAAAATGGAGGGCCGCAATTGGCAAGCTTACTCACCGCAAATCCTCGAAGCCATCGTGACACAAACCGGCCAGGCCTTGATGAACTAAGACTTGAGCTCATCGAATGTCTTTCAAAGCTAGATGATACTCGAATCATTCCGTCGCTCATGTGCGCTCTAACTGCGCTACCCCCACCTCCACCTCAAGAAGTATTGGCATTATCGAGAGCGCTAGTCTCTCACCCTGACCCGAGAGCTCAACCTGCCCTCAATATTGTGTCTCAGCGCCTTGCCCGTCCTCTCGTGCCTTAGATGCAAACAGCTGAGAAATTAAATTACGAAGAATCGAGGCTTCTCAAGAATTAGTCAAGAGTGCCGATAAAAAATTAGTCTGAAGAATTGTCTTTTTTTTATGTCAAGTAGAGAAGAAATTTTTCAAGTTGGTTTACGGCGTGATGTAGACAATCAAGCGAAGTTTTTTATTTCAAAATACGGCATATGACAGTCTTCGTATGATATTCTCTGAACGTGGAGCGCGACAAAAATAAAGGCTACTTGACGCAATGTAACGAAGCGCTCGCTCCTTCGAGGTCGAATGCACCGCGTGCACAAATCATCAATTTATCTGTACTGCCAGTGAACGCACGACCTATTCCGTTCGCCAGTCTCGATTTCGAGGAAGTTCCAAAAACAAGGCAACTCGAGTGCCCTGGATATCACCGCTGTTTAGAATTCGTTGCGAGTATTCGTTGGCAAGGCTTTTCGTGTCGACGGTGTCCCCTAAACGAACCTTCGGCGTGGGAAGAAGACAACAAAGATCCGACTGACGATTCGGAGACCACTGCCTCGATTATTCGCTTCTCTCGCGGATAAAAGCCGTTTTTATCGGAACCTTTCCGTATGACAGAAGCGGTAAAAAACGAAAGCTCACACATCTGGCAAGAGCTCAAAAGGAAATATGACGTGGACCAAAAAGAACTTGTTCTTGGTCATCAACACCATCTGTTGATTCATCAAATTAAAGATATCAACGCTCTTGTTGATAAGTGGGGTCCCGAAGATTTTGGTCCCGACGAGAGGCTGCCCTACTGGGCCACTCTGTGGCCCGTTTCGATCGAACTTTGTCATCATCTTATAGAGCATCCATCAAAGGTAAGTTCCCCGGCTATAGAACTAGGTTGCGGACTTGGGTTGGTGTCCATTGTGATTGCGCGTTTGGGACACGAGATCCTCGCAACAGATTATGAAGAAGATGCCTGTTCTTTTGCTCAGCAAAATGCCTTCGCAAATAATGCAGAAATTGTGACCCAGACTTGGGACTGGAGATCAAGTGCTACGCCTGGTTCTTCTTACAAAACCATAGTCGGAGCTGATGTATTGTACGAACCCAAACAAATAGAGCCCGTCGCAATGGCGATCGACAGATTACTGGGACCACTCGGAAATGCACTCATTGCCGACCCCAATCGGCCTCATTGGCCAGAATTTCAGGACAAATTACGTGAAATGGGGTTTCACGTAGAAACTCACCGTAAAATCGACTGTACAATACTGGAAGCCCGGCGAAAGGTTGATACAATGCAGTCTGTCGCTGAGGCACCTCAATAAAGGTAGCTCAGTAAAGTACTTATGGAAGCCGCTCGATCCGACTCTCACTCTCGCGCGAATTACGAGATTCTTCGTATCGTTAATCGTGGCGGAATGGGTGAGATCGCACTCGCTAAAGTCATAGGAAAAAATGGATTTGAAAAACTGGTGGTTCTGAAAAGGCTTCGCGAAGATGCAGAACGCGAAGACCACCGTGCCATGTTCGATATCGAGGCCGAGCTCATGTCGCGCATCGAGCATCCAAACATCGTTCAGGTTTTCGACCAGCCAGTCATTGAATCGGTTCCCTACCTAGCGATGGCCTATATTCGCGGCCGAAATCTTGATCAATTGATACGTCGGTCTCGCGCGGAAAATATTGAAATATCTCCCGTTGTTGCTCTCACAATTATTTCTGAGGTTCTTCGGGGTCTAGCCTTTATTCATCGGCTTAAGGACGAACGTGGGAAAGGACTGGGTATTGTCCATCAAGATATAACCCCGAGTAATATACTCATTTCCTTTTTTGGCGAAGTAAAGATAACGGATTTTGGAATCGCAAACGTGACCTCTCGAGACGGAGGGCTTAGGACCGGCGTATTGAAAGGGAAGCCGAGATACGTTGCTCCAGAAGTTCTCGCAGGTAAAAGAGTCAATAATCGAGTCGATATTTATGGGGTTGGACTTGTCCTGTATGAACTTCTTAAAAAAAGGCCGTTATTCGCTCGTAAAAAAGTTCAAGATACTCTGTCGGCAGTAGCAAAAAACGAATTACCAAATTTCGCTACGGACCTACCGCAGGTCCCGCCGTCCGTGCACACTATCATCAAAAAGGCGCTCTCCAAGGACCCGAACGAGCGATACCGAACTGCAGAAGACCTAAACATCGCGATGAGCCGTGAATTGAACAGCATGGGCGGTCCAATTTCTCATACTCATCTCGGAAACTACCTTAGAGATCAATTCAAAGGAGATCGAGATGCTCCTGAAGTAGATGCAGATGTGGACCTGGATAACATTTCGATGTCTATCTTTCCTCCGGCATTCAAGTCACCCGATCTCGATCAAACCTTGTCGGAGCTGGACCGCCTGCTCGGAGGTGAAGGAAGCTCTGACGTCTTTACTCTTCCCGCCGAAATTGAGCGCGAGCTCGCAGGAATGGCAGATATGGAGCCCTTCGAGGCGCTTACGCCAATTCCGGAATTTGCTCTTGATCCGACGCACGAAGATAGTTTTCTCCGTGGGGCAGGCGTTGATCCACGGCCAATCTCGAAGTTTTCAAATAAGTCAGATACCGAGCCAACACCTATTCCATCAGGACTCATTCCACCTATACCTCGTGCACCTTCTAGTGCAGAGCACTCGCTTCGTGACCTTTCCAAACGAAGAAGACCTGGCTCGGCCGTCACTGATCGCTCGACTCTTGAAGCGATGGCGAAAGAGACAAGTAGCGATTCGCTAAAGCCAATCCCATTATCGCTAAAGCAAAGAGGCGAATCACTAGCGGAAGACTTCGATGAGCGACCAAGCCGAAGAGGTTCTATCACCGGCGAATATTCGTTTACTCCAGCTCACCGAGGATACAGCGAAGATGGTACCGATTCATTGCAGCCCGGTACCAGCGATGAAACGATGAGCGTTGACCTACCAGAATCGGTTACCGGCTGGCGACGCCCCATTTCTGCAGAAAGTAATGAGTCAAATCTGCCTACACCTGAGCTCATAGAAGACGAAACTCAAAGGCCTTCTACGGCTTCAAATAATTCTCGAGCTAAAGTCCTTATTTTCGCGATTGGTCTCTTTCTCGGATTGCTCGTCGGAACTGGGGTTGCTGCCCTCATTGTAGTAGGTATGTCAAACTAGCTGGAATCTAACGGGCTAAGAATTAGCGCGCACTCGCTGAAGAATATATTCGACACAAGTGGCTACTCCGAAACCAGTTGCCCCCTTTGCCTGAAACAGTTGCTCAGTCGCATGCATAACCGGTCCAGCAATATCGAAGTGAGCCCAACGTGGAAAGCTTTCTCCAACGAAGGCTTGTAAAAAGAGTGCGGCTGTAATTGAGCCACCCCATCTTTCTCCGAGGTTTTTGATGTCAGCAATCTCGCTCTTGAGCTGTTCTTTTAGATCAGCATCTAACGGCATTGGCCAAAATTTTTCGCCCGTTTTTTTCCATGCACTTTGAATGTCATTAGCCATGCTCTCAGAACTTGCATAGGCCCCAGCCGTTGATGGCCCTAAAGCAACGAGACACGCACCCGTAAGCGTAGCAAAGTCTATAATATCTGTTGGTTTCTGTTCTAAAGCGTAGGCAATCGCGTCTGCCAATACCAATCGGCCTTCTGCATCTGTATTCATAACTTCGACGGTCAATCCAGCCTTGGAGCGAATGACATCGCCTGGCCTGATAGAGTTTCCGTCAGGCATATTTTCCGCTGCAGGAATAATCCCGTGAACCACGCATTCAGGCTGAAGACCGGCTATCGCCTGCATCGCGCCAAGAACTACTGCAGCGCCTCCCATATCATTCTTCATATTGACCATGCTATCCGTTGGCTTGAGAGATAGGCCTCCGGAGTCATAAGTAAGTCCCTTACCCACCAAAGCGATGACCGGTGCGCTTTTGGATAATTTCTTTTCTGGCTTATAGACTAAATGAATAAGTTTGGGCTCTTTTGAACTCCCGCCGCCTACCCCCAAAAGTAGATTCATTCCCTGCTTCTCTAGGTCGCGAGGATTTAGTTGCTTGATCTCGAGATCAAATTTCTTTGCCAGAGATTTCGCGAATTCACCTAATTTTGCTGGGAACAAGTAATTTGCAGGTTCGTTCACTAGGTCTCGTGTAGTGTTTGCAGATTCAGCAATAATTCTACCCTTGGCGAGCGCATCCCGCAGCATTGCTCCATTCATTCCACGAACATCATCGGCAGAAAACGCAATTTTTGCTTCCTTAAGTCTCGGTGAACTTTCTTTGGTCGATTTGTATTTTGTGAATTGGTAACTACCATGAATTACCCCTTCAGCCAGACCTTGCATCGCAGAATAGACTCTTTCTGGATCAGCAGGTACTTCCGTAATAGTAAGCGTGAGCCCACATGAGTCTGCACCTGTTTTCCGAGCCACTCCCGCCACGGTAGCAGCAAAGCGACGCGCTCGTTGCAAGCCATAGTCAGCCCGTGAACCATACCCAAAAACGCAAATTCGTTTGGCGCTCAGTTCCTCTTGCACATTGTATATGACAGTTTGCCCTAGCTTTCCTTCGAATTTCTCATCTCGGCAGGCTTTATCAAGACCACCTGAGAGCGCGCGATTTAGTTGAGAGAATGCAATTCCACGGTCCGGCTCGTCTGAAAAAACCCCCACTGCGAGCAAATCTACCGGAGCCGCCAACAATTTGTTCGTATACAATGAAAGCTTCATTACCTTGGCGCTATCACCTGAGAAATTTAGAGGCAAGAATATCGGAATCCCAACGTAGTGAGTCGTCAGTGTTGTGACTTACAGATTGGACTGATAAGTTCTTCTTGTGGATATTCTCCGAGCGGCGACTCTTATTTTGTTTGTCGTATTGCCGCTATTCTCAATCCCTGGCACGAGCCTAGCCGACGAAATCGACGATTTGAAACCGAATGAGCGAGCGGCGATCGAATATCGAGTAGGTAGAACCTATAAAAATAAACGTAACCTTCGTATTGAGCGAGGCGATACTGCCTTCATTGTAGTTCGAAAAACCGTAAATCGTAAAGTTTTGCCGGGACGCTCTATAGACTACGAAGGAATCATTGGCGGCATCGAAACTGACAATGGGATCATTCTCGGAAAGCACATTGACCGAGTTTCTTTTGAGCCTGGCCCTAAGGGCAAAGTTATAGTGGAGTTTCGCTATTCAATTGCTGTCAGTCCTGAGCGAAAGAAAAACGGTAGTGCTTCTTTTCGCCTAAGCCTCGTTCGCCGAAAAGGTTTTGGAGGTGCGACTGTTTCTTTTGACGTAAAACATCTTGTCCATGTTCGACGTCCCATCTTTAACGCCGATCGACTCCTCACTGATTTCAGAGCCTTTAGAGTTTATCGGCAACTCGCTGCGCAATATATGGCTGCACTATCTCAACGCGGAGTGCGAGGACTATCTCTAGCAGAAAACGTCCCTCTTCCTGCAATCATCGATAATCAGGATGTCGTGATTAAAGGAGCGACTAAATTCAGCCAATGGAAACGTCGCATGTGGATAGCTCATCGTCATTTGATTGCCGCGTCAAAGGTCGGCGATAAAGAGATTTCGCAGATTGCGAAATCGTATTTGAGCTCACTTGATAAATCGAAAGTACAAATCGAACATATTTTACGTAAATCGATCAATCTTTCGAGGATCACGTCTTCGAAACGGGAGGCCTTGGCTACAGCGGAGACAGACCCAGTTATTGCTTCACAAGAAAGCGTAGTTGAGCGTTCAGTGAGTGCGGAAAAAAGCGACATTGTTCAGCCACTCGCTAATCGTTCAACCTCCGTGACCCTAAAGCGACCAACACGCTCCGTCACCCGACTTAAACCTGAAAACACCGCCAAAGTTTCTAATAAACCTTCGGCCATTACCCCCTCTCAGGATGTAGTAAGCACTGCTGACTCCTCCGCCGCGGTAACACTAGAATCGAACGTAGACTTTCGAAATAGAGAGAAGCGCATTCCCTCTCATCCTCGCTTTCTGAGACTGGAAGATGCAAATATATCCCTAAGCGCAGCAGTGAGCGTCAATTATCAAGAAGTAACTACGACAGAATCGGCCGTAGTGCCGACGATGTATTCCGAGCTAGAAATTCCGCTGACCAATGATGTCGGCTTTAGTTTTACTTTACCTCTGGCTGTTGTGAACGTTGATCTCCCGAGGACTAAACAAATTACAACAATTGGCAATCCACAAGTGAAAGCAAAGTATCGTCTTAATCTTCCAGAGCTTGCTGGAAGTCGCCCGCTGGTTGTAGCAAGTGTTCTTTGGGCAATACCGGCCAGTCATGGCCAAAACGTTTCGCCAACGACTCTGTCCGCTGAAGAATTTATACTCGCGGCTCAGTTTACGGAAACCTCAGCGTTTCTGTTTGAAAAACACGCTGTAGGTGCTTCGGTAGCAACCTCTATTTTGGTCGGACCACTTCAATTAGGCGGACAATTCCAGTTCGAATATTTGGTCCCCATTGTGGACGGAAATACAAGTACAGCATTCTCCACTTTGAGTTACGGCGTAGGTGTCGGCTATCATCCTTTTGGAGAACTGCTAAGCGTCTTCGTCGAATCTAAAGGAGCAGCCCTTATCATTGGGCCAAGACGAAATGAAGTAGCGACTTACGCTGGTATTCGGTCTCAACTTTTTGATGTATTCGAACTCGCTGCATGGGGGGCCGTAATTGTTGCGCCCAATGCAAGGCCAACCAGCCTCGGCGTTGGTGCTGAACTACGCTTCGTGTATGATATCGACAACGTCATCATATTCGGTTCTTCTTCAAGAAAGTTTGGCGAAGGAGAATGGACAAAATAATGCTGCTTGCAAGAACCACTACATTCCGCCTTTTTTTTGTCGCTGTCCTCTGGGTGGATTTTAGCTGTAAGTCAGAGGTTTGCAGCACCGAGAATATCGATGAAACTCGACCAACTAGAGACGTATCCTGTCCTAATGGAACCGTTTGCTACGGTGGAGAATGCATTACTGCATGCAATGCGGGGTCAGAAAGATTTGTTCGATGTGAAAATGCGAGTGAATGTGTAAACAGCGCACGTCCATTTTGTGAAAATGGGTTTTGTAGTGCTTGTGATGACGGAACCTACTGTGTTCCCTCATTGAATATTTGTGCTCCCGTTACACTTAGTGTGAACGATTTCGGAGAGCCAACCGGAAAAGAAACGCCGACTGCGAATAGTCCTCTTGATGCGGGACCTATTGATGGAGCAATGTTCTCAGATGACGCAGGCGTCATTATTCCAATCGGACGCAAACCGACTCATCAAGCCACACTATCGGTCACCCAACGAACGATCTATCAACAAGGCAACACCGTAACCGATAGCAATATAGACGTTCAGGTGCAAAATATTGAGAACGCTACTATTGTACAGAGCGCGACTGTCGCTCCTTCCTTTGTAGCAACAGACTTTAGCTGTGATCTGTTAAGCACTGAACAGCTTGTTGGTACAAGCTCACCCGCTGATATTGGGCGAATAGGTGTCGGTAATGGTTTTGAAGCGACGGGATTCAAAGGAAATGATACCGCGTTTGTGGCCCAATTTTTAGGCGGTTCGTACCAAATTTTGCCACCTATCATTCCAGCAGACCTACTGAATTTCTCAACGACTGAACCGGAAACTTTGTCGTATTTATTGTTTACCGTGGAAGGTAACCCAAACCTTGGATTATCAATGTTTCCTATTAGCGGAGAAGCATTGTTGCACGTTCCCTACGAACTGTTGCCAGGGAAAAATGCGGAAATCGACACCCCAGCCAACTTGCGGTCTGGTTTTCAGAGCTCGCTTGCTGAACCACAAAAAGTCGTGCTGCTTTGGAACGCAGCCCGAAACATTACCGGCTCAAGAATATTGGTTCGTATTGTAGGCGCGAGTACCGAAATTAGATGTGTAGCGACGGAGCAAAGTCAACGTATCGAAATTATAAGCCGACTTCTTGAAGCATTTGCCCGGGAAGAAAACGTGACATCAGGAATGCAGTTCCCAATTTACTTCGAACGCAGTTACGCCCGAATTATTGAAGTTCCAGTGGAAATGGGCTTCGACACTCTGGTCGACTTCAAAATCGATGTTTCACACCGTCACGAGTCAACACTGCAATTCCAATAAGGCGCAACTAAAGAGGAATATTGCCATGCTTCTTTGGTGGAAGGCTTTGTCTTTTGTTCTTTAGAAGCTCTAAAGAGCGAATGAGTCTAGGTCTCAAGTCTTTTGGCTCAATAATTTCGTCGATATAGCCTAGCTCTGCAGCTTTGAACGGACTTGCAAATTTCTCTCGATAGTCGGCAACAAGTTCAGCTTTTCTTGCCACAGGGTCTTCGGCCTTCGAAAGCTCTTCCCTAAATATAATATTCACCGCGCCATCGGGGCCCATTACCGCAATCTCGCTGTTCGGAAAAGCAAAGTTGATATCAGCACGAATGTGCTTTGATGCCATCACATCATAAGCCCCACCGTACGCTTTTCGAGTAATTACAGTAATTTTTGGTACGGTCGCTTCTGCGTAAGCAAAAAGTAGTTTCGCTCCGTTCGTAATGATACCCCCGTGTTCCTGTTTCAGTCCGGGCAAAAAGCCAGGTACGTCTACAAGAGTAACGAGCGGAATATTGAAGCAGTCACAAAATCTTACAAATCGTCCTGCTTTCGTTGAAGCATTAATGTCTAGGCAGCCAGCAAGAACGAGAGGCTGATTTCCAACGATGCCTACTGTCTTGCCGTTGAGTCGGGCAAAGCCAACGACGATATTCTCTGCGTAATTGCGATGAACTTCGAAGAAGTAACCTTCATCAACTACGCGAGTGATTATATCGCGCATATCGTATGGCTTGCTCGGGTCAAGAGGAATCACCTCTTTAAGCTGTTCGTCACGCCGATTTGGATCATCATCACTTGGAACAACCGGGGGCTCCTCGGCGTTATTTTGCGGAAGAAAGGAAAGCAACGCTCGAACTGTTGAAATAGCCTGACTCTCGTTTTCTACAGCAAAATGTGCAACACCGCTCGTTGAACTATGTGTTGTAGCGCCACCTAGTTCATCTTTCGTCACATCTTCATGAGTGACTGTCTTAATGACATCGGGACCGGTCACGAACATGAAACTCGTTTCTTTAGACATCACGATAAAGTCTGTGATCGCCGGTGAGTAAACGGCGCCGCCTGCACACGGTCCTAGGATTGCACTAATCTGAGGGACAACACCTGACGCCATTGTGTTACGCAAAAAGATATCTGCATAACCTCCTAGTGACGCGACGCCCTCCTGAATGCGTGCACCTCCGGAGTCATTCAAACCAATCACCGGGGCGCCAACTTTCATGGCCATATCCATTATTTTACAAATCTTTTGGGCGTAGGTCTCAGAGAGTGACCCACCAAAAACAGTAAAGTCTTGTGCGAAGAGAAAGATTTGTCGACCTTCCACATTTCCGTAACCGGTTACGACACCATCTCCAGGGATCTTCTTTTTCTCCATTCCAAAATCAAGACAGCGATGAGTTCTGAGTTTATCAATCTCAACAAAGGTTCCGGGGTCTACAAGTAATTCGATTCGCTCTCTCGCGGTCAATTTTCCTTGTTCATGTTGCTTGGCCACACGTTTTTCGCCGCCACCCATTTCCGCTTGTCGGTTGAGTTCTTGCAGTCGCTTCAAATTATCGGTCACAGTGGCGCAAAGCTAGCAAAGGCGAGTGACTGCGTCATCCATCCTAGTCCTCCCAATAATCATTTTGTAGCGTTCTTCTTTTGCCAGCACTGGGTGTTAACGTACGCACGGTCAATGAATTCACTGGCATTTTCGCACATTTGTCCGAGTTCAGAGATTTACACATAGATATAAGTGCTTGTAATTACATATAGTTTTTTTTGGCATAGATTATGCTGATTTGTGCCGCGGCAGCTCGGCGCATTTCACCCTCGTTCCGTCCTTAAACCCCGCGCCGAACTGCCAATCCTTACACAGACCAAATGGAAAGTTGAGCCCTTATCACTTTTGTTGATAAATCAGCCGAGGATCTGGCGTTAGCATCTAGGGCAAGCTACGCTTTTTTCAGTGGTACCACCGGGCCAAGATCCCATCGAAACGTTCCCTCGTCGATACGACCGTTTCGAACTCCTTGAGAAGATCGGAGAAGGCGGAATGGCAGAGGTCTTCAAGGCAAAGCTGCCTGGAGTTGCCGGATTCGAAAAAATCCTCGTCATCAAACGGATTCTACCTCACCTGGCCCGTAATGAGCGCTTCGTGAAGATGTTTGTAAATGAAGCGCAGATTGCTGCCCAACTTCTTCATCACAATATCGTTCAGGTCTCAGAACTCGGGCAAACTGAGTCTGGCGAACTGTTTATCGCTATGGAGTATGTTCCCGGAATAGACCTTAGAGGCATTCTGCGAAATGCGGCGCGACGACTTATTCGAATTCCGGTTTGGTTTACTGTGCATACTATTTCTCAAGTTTGTGGCGGACTTGCTCATGCTCATGAGCTCACCGACAACGAAGGAAAAAATACGATGGTGATCCATCGTGATGTAACACCTTCAAACGTTTTCATTTCAAAAAATGGTGATGTGAAATTAGCTGACTTCGGTATCGCTAAGGCCGTTGGAAAAATTTCTGAGACAAGAGTGGGACAGCTCAAAGGAAAAATATCTTATATGCCGCCAGAGCAACTTCACGGTGAAGCTCTGGACCCGAGGGCAGATGTGTTTTCAGCGGGAGTTGTGTTGTGGGAATGCTTGACGCAACGACGACTATTTGGTGGACGGCCTGATTTCGAGACAATGTTGGCAATTTGCGAGGGTGAAAGAGAACCGCCATCTAAACACAACCCGAAAATTCCTCCCGAGCTTGATGAAATCACCTTACGCGCTCTCGAGCCGGACCGTGCCAATCGCACAACCTCTGCCCGCGAGCTTCAAGAACAGCTCCTTCAAGTAATGCCACTCATTCGTCCGGCGTTATTACCTGGCGATATTCGTCATGTGGTAAAAGTCTTAACCGGAGAGACTGAGCCTGACCCAGAATACGGTGCTGACCTACCTAATGAAAGCGGAATAAGAAGAGCGAGCTCTATTTCTTCTACTCCGCATGAGCCCGTCAGTCTCACACCGAGTGGTGCACCTAGTCTGGCGCCGAGTATCACTCCTGTGTCGCGGCGTTCGAAGTCTTCTGGTGTTAGCACCCCGCCAGCAAACCAACCTCGTGCTCCTTTGACACCGAGTCAGAAGCCCCAGCCCGCTGCACACGGAGCCGTAAGCCATGCACCGCTTGTTGACGACATTGATTTTGCAAAACTCAAAGATGAATCCGACAACAGCATCGTAGGAAACTATAACGGTCCCTTTCCATTCTTTCTTTCGTCAAATAATCAGCAAATAAACGGACCACTCGCTTACGATGAAATGCTTCATGCCTCAGACCCTCGCAAGTCTCAAACGCAGTCTGTGTCTTGCGATAAAAAGTCTTGGATACCAATAGAAGAATTCGCGAAAGCGGCCGGATTGGATTTCCTCACCCCAAACTCTCGCTCACTTCCTAATGTGGTCTTGGTTAGTCGGTTAAGCGACCGCAGCCTTGTTTACCTTCTATCGCGACTCGCGCTTTCCAATGTCTCTGGAAGGTTGTTACTCATGAGAACATCACCCAACGCACCCACTACCCGACGTGAGATTGATATCGTGAATGGTGCCCCTTCATTTGTCTACACGGATCAAATGAATATGCAGACACCTGCTCTTCTCGTCCGAAGGGATATTATCAGCGAGCCCTTAGTTCCGGAGATAATTCATACAGTTCTCAAAGAACAAACACATCTGGCGCAAGTCGTTCAGCAAAAAATAGGCGTTGATGTCGGCCGGCATCGTGCGGTTTTGATGCGCGATAGATTCATAGAACTCTTTGAGTGGAAAAAGGGACGTATCGCTTTTAGTGAAGGAATGACACCAAGGGAAAGCCGACCATTTGCGAATTCGCTCCTTACACTTCTCTTTGATGGCATCCATCGAACTTGGTCGAGAGAAAAACTGACCTCTCACCTTCGAGTGCTTTTGGAAAAGCGCTGGTCTCCAAGCAGTAATTTATTCGAGGTTCTAGAAAGAATGGAGCTCACGGACGGACAAATTCACGCAGCGCAAAAAATTATTGATGGCCGCCCCGTTTCACAGACGGTTAAGAAATCGCCAGCCGACTCGATGGTCGTTTTGGTCATGTTTTATCTGTTGGTTGAAATGGATTTGCTCGTCGAACGACGGTGAGCGATTATTTAGAATTCGAACGACGTTTTTCTGGCATCGGAGTCACGTTATCAAGCTTGCCGGCATCTTTTTCTTCTTCTGCCTCTATCAAGCCAAAGTGTGTTCGAATTTTTTGATCGATAATCTGAGACGTTTCTGGATGATCCGTAAGATATTGCATTGCATTATCGCGACCCTGGCCAATTCGAGTTCCCTCAAAAGAGTACCAAGAACCTGCTTTATCAACGATTCCTAGATCCGCGCCCAAATCGATTAGTTCGCCTTTTTGTGCAACGCCCTTACCGTACATGATATCGAACTCAGCCTGTTGAAACGGTGGCGCTACTTTGTTCTTCACAACCTTCACGCGAGTGCGACTGCCGACAGCTTGGTCAGCCTTCTTGATCGTCCCAATTCTTCGGATGTCGAGTCGTTGTGTTGCGTAGAACTTAAGAGCGTTTCCACCCGTCGTCGTTTCAGGCGACCCAAACATTACGCCAATCTTCATTCGAATTTGATTGATAAAGATGACACAGGTCTTCGATTTTGAAATAGAGCCCGTGAGCTTACGAAGGGCCTGACTCATGAGACGTGCTTGTAGACCGACGTGAGTATCACCCATTTCTCCTTCAATTTCCGCCTTGGGAACGAGAGCGGCTACGGAGTCAATGACGACAAGATCGATTGCATTAGAGCGAACAAGCATATCGGTGATCTCAAGCGCTTGCTCACCAGTGTCAGGTTGCGAGATGAGAAGGTCATCTGTATTAACGCCAAGCTTTTTCGCGTAGCTCACATCAAGAGCATGTTCCGCATCGATGAATGCACACACTCCGCCAGCTTTTTGAGCTTCAGCAACGGCGTGAAGAGTAAGCGTTGTTTTACCGGACGATTCAGGTCCGTAAATTTCAACAATTCGCCCTCGTGGAATACCGCCTATTCCAAGCGCTATATCCAGACCAAGCGAACCTGTGGAGATAGCTTCTACTTGGTTGATGTTGCTGTTCTTCTCGCCCAGACGCATAATTGCGCCTTTACCGAATTGCTTCTCCACTGAAGCAAGGGTCATCTCGATTGCGCGATCCCTATCATCGTGCATTTTCTTCTCTTTGTTTTTTTGCGATTTCGCCATGGAAAGGACCCTACAGTTGTTCAGTAGTACGTGTCAAGAGCACACGGACAGAATATGTCACATGAAAAAATAAAAAAATCTAAGTAGCTGAATTAAATGAGCTTTTCTCGTAGTCGTTCGAGGGCTAGCAGGGTTGTATTCCAACGGACACCTGAACGGTCACCAAGTATATGTCTTCTTAGGGTTTCCGTGCCCGCTGGACCCGCGATACCAATGCATACTGTTCCGACGGGTTTGCCATCGACGGCTCCACCGGGACCTGCGATGCCCGTTGTGGAAATGGCCCAGGTCGTACCAAAGAGCTTTTTCGCGCCTTCAGCCATTTCAGCAGCAACATTTTCACTCACCGCTCCGTGTTGCTCGAGAGTCTCTTTTCCAACCCTAAGAACCTCCGTCTTGACCTCGTTGGAGTAAGCAATACAACTGCCTACAAAGAACTGAGAAGAACCCGCAACATCCGTGAAAGTTTTGGCGATAAGTCCTCCAGTACATGACTCTGCCGTAGCTACTGTTTGACCATGCTCATTCAGATAAGAAGTTACTATCTCAACGAGTTTATCGTCATCACTACCGAATATTCGGTGTCCCAAGGCTTTTCGTAAATCCGATTCTGCAGCGGCAAGGGAAGCAACCGCTCTTGAACCTTTGGCCATAAGCTTTATATGATTTTCGATTCCAAGAGCGCGATATCCGAAGGTAACATTTTGGCGATGATTTTTAACCACCTCTCGGATTGTGTGCTCTAAGCGACTCTCTCCAAAACCAATCACCTTCAAAGTTCGCCGATGAATTTTCCTATCTGAAACCGACAAACGCGTTTTAATCTCATGGTCAAATAACCACTTTAGCTCTCTAGGGACACCGGGAAGAAGAAAAACCTGGGCGCGATTGAGTTTGGCCGTAAAAGAAGGTGCCGTACCTACAGGATTGTCGATGACTTCACCTTGTTCGGGCACAAATGATTGGCGAGCGTTATTCGGCGTCATGGAACGACCAATCTTCGCAAACTTTTCTTCTATCGAAGTGAGGACGGCCTCATCTTGACGAAGCTCGCAGCCCAGTGCGCGCGCTAAAGCCTCAAGTGTTAGGTCATCTTGCGTGGGCCCCAAACCGCCGGAACAAATCACGGCGTCGGCCCGGCGAGACGCGTCTGTAATGGCTTCAGAGATTCGAGCAATGTCGTCTGGCACGGTGGTGTGTCGCGAAACGCTCCAGCCAAGCGTTTCGAACTCGCAGTCGAGATAATTTGAATTGGTGTCGACTGTTTCCCCGGAAAGAAGCTCGTCACCAATGACTATGATCTCAGCAGTATTCAGTCGACTTTCGTCTTCCACAGGTCGTCCTAGTACCCTTCGACCTTCGAGATAATCTCATTCATAATCTCACGCGTTCCTCCTCCAATAGGATAGAGACGCGCGTCTCGATATAAACGTTCAACAACGTACTCACGCATGTATCCATATCCACCATGGATCTGTACAGCGTGGTCGCAAACAAAGCAGCACATATCCGTCGCACAATTTTTTGCCATGGCTGCAAGTGATGCTTGGTCCTCACCAGCAAGGTGCCGCATAACACATTCGCCAACTAATGCTCGGGCCGCCGCAATCCGAGTGGCCATATCTGCTAATTTATGGCGCGTAACTTGGAATCCAGAAAGAGGTTTGCCGAAGGCCTCACGCTCTTTCGCATAAGAGATTGTTTCGCGATAAGCGAGCTCGGCGATCGCAACACATTGAGCAGCAAGGTAGAGACGTTCCGCGGCAAAATTTTGCATGATCGCAACGAAGCCTTCATTTTCTTTACCTATAAGGTTTGAAACAGGAACACGACACTCATCAAAGTTCAGCTCCGCCGTGTCGCTGGCCCACCATCCTGTCTTCTTCAATTTCTTACCAACCGAAAATCCAGGCGTGCTGCTGTCAATAATGAGTACCGAAACACCACCATGTCCGGCGCCGCCGGTACGCACAGCTGTGGTGATGAAGTCTGCCCGAACACCGGAGGTAATGAATGTTTTGCTCCCGGATACGACATAATGGTCACCATCTCGAACCGCGCGCGTCGCAAGACGAGCTACATCACTTCCGCCGCCGGGCTCAGAGATGCCCAGAGCCGCAATTTTTTCACCAGACATGACCGGCCGGACAAACCGTTCTTTTTGGTCATCTGTGCCAAGAGCCATGATTGGGGGCGACGAAATAAGTAAGCTGCCCAACCCAATGCAAGTTCCCACAGATTTGCCGGAAACAATAAGTTCATCCGCAGCTGCGATCACATGGCTGAGGTCGCCGCCTGAACCGCCAATCTCTTCAGGAAATCCAAGACCAAGAAAACCTGCTTCTGCAGCATCGTTGTAGAGCGAGCGAGGAAACTGTTCCTCTTCGTCCCATTTTTCGGCATTGGGGGCGATGTGGTCTATCGAGAACCGTCGAATTTGCTTGCGAAGTTCTTCGTGTTCTTCATTTTCGAAAAAATACTTGGACATGACTACTTCAATGTCGGATCAGATTGCGAAAAAAGCTAGTTATTTCATAAGAAAAGCGAGCTTGATCATTCAGGCTCTTGATCGTGCATAAAAATCTTTTGAGCCTCTTCAGATTGATTAAGAAAATCGTTAAACTTGCCCAATAATACCTTGTCCCATTTCCCTTGATCTTTCTCTTCATCCAGAATGGCTAGAGACTTCTCGATAGAAAACGCAGGTTTATACGGGCGCTTACTCGTTAGAGCATCAAAGGCATCAAAAATCTGAAAAACTCTCGCCAATAACGGAATATCCTCGCCCGCAAGACCATCAGGGTATCCTTTACCATCCCATCGCTCATGATGATTCCGAACGATAGAGGACACTCTTTGCATAGTTCGGAGCGGCTTCAGCAGATCGTAGCCGATAAGAGTGTGAGTCCTCATGATATCCCACTCCTCCTCGTTCAGCTTACCAGGTTTCAACAATACAGCGTCAGGTATGCCGATCTTTCCTAAGTCATGCAGGACGCCACCGCTTTCCAGAGCTCGAATATCGGGCTCGGGCAATTCGAGATGCTCCCCAAATAGTCGACCGATTTTTGTTAATCTCGCACAGTGATCACCCGTGGTTCCGTCCTTCGCTTCAACACTCAAAGCCAAGCTTGAAAGAACCGTTTTCGCATCATCTAAGTCAGCGGTAAGTTTCCGAATTCTCGCGAGTGATTTGACTCTTGCCGTGAAAATGAGTCGATCGACAGGCTTAGTCATAAAGTCATCACAGCCCGCTTCTATCCCTTTCAATCGGTCTCCGCGTGAATCAAGAGCGGTCACCATAAGTACGGGAATCAAAGCCGTTTCAGGGTGGCTTTTTAACTGATGACACACTTCGAAGCCATTCATTCCCGGCATCATAACGTCGGAAATAATGACATCTGGTTGATGCCTTATGGCAAGTTCAAGCGCTTCTGTTGGCTCATGCGTATATTTCAGGTCGAAATTGCTTGCGAGACAGTACGCTTCGATCACCGCAATCGCGCTTGCATCATCATCGATAGCGAGCACACTTATGCTAGGTAACGTCTGAACATCATTTTTGGCTAAATCTACTAAACTCATAATTTGATAAATTCCATCTACAAACGGGGATCTTGAGGCCCAGATGTTGTCTGAACTTCGACACCATGATCCTCAAGGTACTTCAATCCGTTCTCACCTTTATATCCTCCATCTACAACAATCACCTTGGCAATTCCTGCGTGATGAATGAGCTTTGAGCATAAAACACATGGCTCACCTGTCACGATCATCCAGGCGCCCCGCGTTGCAACACCACTCGCTGCGGCGTTACAGATCACATTCATTTCGGCATGATGACAACCAATCTCCATCCGGGTTCCGCTCTGGACTTCCATCGAATCTCTTAGACAAGTATCACCACCACATAGCTCTCCACCGCCACGAGGGCCGCCATTGTACCCATCCATCAGTATAACATTACGAGTCGGGTCCAGGAGCAACGAGCCAAAGGTACGGCGAGGACAATTTGATGCCTTAGCGAGTGCGAGACATTGCTCGACTCGAATCGCGAGATGCTTATCTTTCATACCTGGGACGGATTATAACACAGCCCTGAAACATGAACACTCATCGAATACATCAACAATTCTGGAGGAATTTTCCGGAAAAAATTGAGGTCATAAGGAAGATAAGACTAATTTATGTCTGAATTTGGGTCCAAAGAGTCGCAACCAAAGCAAATTTCCGACATAGTTTCGAGTATGCAACCCAGAGCTTGGCTCACTTTGTGCGTACTCTTCGCTGGATGTGCTGAAAGTGGTGTTTCGATATCCATAGAGGACTCATCCGTCCCACCAGATGCTGTGGCTCCGCCTCCCACCGACTCTGGGCTCCCTGTGGCCGACGCTTCACTTTTCATTGATGCAACGATTGCTGATGCAGGAGCGGTTATGGACAGCCAGGTGATGGATGCCTATGTTGTTGATTCGGGAGAAATGGACGCAGGAGCCGCTGCGAGAGATGCCAGTGTCATCATCGATGCTCAACCCGCACGAGATGCTGGTTTCGATGCCGGAGTCGCGGAGGACGCAAGCACTCTGATGCTCACTCCTAATCCTTTGATAGTCACCTTGGGAACAGAATCCACGATTTCCGTAAATGCAGCAGCACAAACGAGTGTGACTTGGTCTGTCGAAGGCGTGCCTGGTGGAACCGCTTCGACCGGAACAATCGCTGCGCAAATTGATCAGCGGTCTGCAACTTATCACGCGCCACAGGAACCTAGTCAGGTCCCTCCAAGTACCTATCGCATTCAGGCGAATTTACTAGGACAGTCGATAGAAGCCGACATCGTACTGGAGTATCCGCGGCCGACTATTCTTAGCGCGTCTCCAGCGTTTCTTCCTGCCGGTGGTGCGGCCAGTCAACTCACTATTTTGGGTACAGGATTTACGGCAGCAACTGTAGTTACTTTGGGTGGGTCCGTTCTCCAAATACTGAGTCAAACCTGGAACGAAATAATCGTTGAAGTTCCGGAAATTGTTTTGTTACTCCCGGGACAACGAGAACTACGTATCAGTAACCCAATTCCCGGAGGTGGTAGCAATACTTTTATGTATCCTATTCAGGTATACGAACGCGTAATTCCCACGGATGTATCGACAAGTGCGCCTGCTCTTTTCGATGCTGCGATACGCTCTTCGAATTCGTCATTCCAGCCATCGATTACTTATCCAGCAGATAATTCAGTAACACCTAGAGACTTTCCGGAGCCAACGATTAGTTGGAATCAACCCACGGGCGTCAATGTGTGCAGAGTTACGCTGACTTCGCCTGGTGTCGACGTTGAGTTATTTACGCGTAGCGACGCGGCCGTCTACGGTCCCTGGGAGAACCCATATATCCTAATCGAACCTCGTATATGGCAGCTCATCACTTTCAATTTCCGAAACTTCGATGTGGATATTCAGGTTGCCTGCGGAGAAATAGTCTCCAACAACGGCCAAGATTCGCTGACGAACAATGAGATTGGTGTCTCGACAGCAATTACTTATCGCGTAAGCAGTCAAACTGCGGGAGGACGTATCGTCTATTTCTCCGGATACGAAAACGGTCTTGTTCGTATCGACATTGGTGGCTCAGCATTTCAACGAGTCAACTGGCTCGGACCGACGGGCGCATTCGATACTCAATCCACAAAATGTGTTGGTTGCCACAGCTTTAGCCGCGATGGTCGAACAATGGCCTATTCATCTTTCGATGCGGAGTTTGGGATCTCGTCCGTCAACAACGGAGCGCTTGGTTCGATTCTTCCGCTCAATAGTCCGCAGTCCTCTGAGTGGTCTGCTCTCCATCCTGACGGTAATTACCTCGCGACTATCGATAATAACTATCGCTTAAACCTATACGACGCGACGAATGGTTCCTTCATATCTATGATTGATACAAGTGCTTTCGCAAATCTTGTGACTCAACCCTTTTGGTCTCCGCAAGGAGATAAACTCAGTTTTGTGACGTCAAATACGCCGGGACCTGAAGGTGTTTTATCCATTGAGGAGGGAGAAATCTGGACACTCGACTTCGCAGTGACCGCTTCCGTGCCAACATTCTCCAACCCGCAACAGATCGTCACTGCCCCTTCTGCTGGGGGTAACGTATTTTATCCGTCGTTCTCACCAGACGGAGAGTGGATTGCTTATTGCAGCGCTTCTAGTGGCGAGTCTTATCATAACGAAGCGAGTGAGATTTGGCTGATCAAGTCAGATCGAAGTGTCGGACCAATTCGACTCGACCTCGCAAACCATGGTCCGAATCTGTACAACAGCTGGCCACGTTGGGCTCCAACATTCGCCCAAGACAAATACTGGCTTGTATTTTCCTCTGAGCGAGAATATGGACCCTTCATTGAAGCGGGACCTCAACAACTTTGGGTTACGCTCATTGATACCAGTGTATTACCGAGTGACCCGTCAAGTCCGGCGATATGGCTACCTGGTCAATTTGAATTCTCTGGGAACCTAACCGCCGAATGGAGTTTGAGTCGTTGATCGTTCTTGCGATCCTTGAAACTAAAATCCGAGGGAGCCACCAAGAGAAACATACGTTTCTGAAAGACCACGAACGTTCGGATCCATAGCTCGCGGCCCGTAATCACGCTTGAAGGTCTCATATCCGCCAAATAGCTCTGATTTAAGAGAAACAAGCTGCCAGATATCTATTCTACCTTCGTTGATCCACTCGAATTCATCCATTTGTGGAGGCATTTCAGGAAAATCAAACTGACCGTCATATTTCGGATCAATCACAGCCATCCACCGTACGGACCGACCTCCTTCCGAAAGAATAAGCATTTGAGCAAATCGTCCGTCGGGCTGAAGCGAAGAACCAGACTCCTCTACCCAAGTCATAATTGGCCTCTCGCTGCGAGCACTACGCCTCACGTCAACACTTGTGATTAAGTTCAGAAAATCGTCCGTTCCACTCAGACGATGATCACTCATTGTCTGTGGCGGAGAAGCGTAAATTGTATAGGCTGAAATTTCCTCGCGGCCAACGACAAAGGCCGCACGGAAAAAGTGTTCCGAAGAGATGCCACCAGGAATTGCTAGTTCAGCACTTGGTCCTTCGGATTGCGTCTGAGCACTTCTGTATTTTCGTTCTTCGACGACCGCGCCCGCTTCGAAATAGAACCACGACGTACTTTGTGGAACATCATCGAGTTGTATTTCAATTTCTTGTTCATCAGCTCGGTTCCAGTTGTCAAAACGAACGACAGTTTCTCCATTTTTAGCGATCGACACATTCCTTTGAAAAGAAAAAAGCTCTGGGGTTCTCCTGGAACGAGTACTAGAGAGCAAGAAGCTCACCCGGCCTTCGGAATCCAAACATCTCGCTTCAAGTTCAAACTCGACTGTTCGAGACCTGATTTCTGGAAGTTCCTGTTCACAGCCAATGGACAGAAACACGCCTCCTATATCCCTAGGAATGTTATCGAGTTCCAAACGGACTGGGTAAACATCACCACCATTTTCTTCAACACGTGATCCTACATGAATATGTTCACCTGGTTGAATCCCAGAATAAGTAATCGCTGTGTATTCAAGGTCTGGTTCGTTGTCGTCTGGTCGAAAGAAAACTGTCACTAAGCTGTCTGGCTTCACCGTTCTCTCGACTGTTCCGTCTCGGTCTGTTCGTTGATAATGCCGGAAATCGCCATCTTGATCATGAAAAATGACTTCTACTCCTGGAATCACTTCGCCGTTGTCGTAAACCGTAAGCCGGAATGTATCGAATGAGACACCCGCATCTACGCCGGGCATAGGTACCGCCGCATCAGGACCCGCAGAAGCATCACTCAAAGTAAGGCCTCCATCGGTAGCGGGTCGTACCACACGAACGCCGTCTTTGTTTGGGCGCCCATCAAGAGCCAGCTCCGTTCGACTGCATCCAAGAAAAAACATAAGAGTCATTCCCCAGATGGGAAGTTGCTGGAGATTTTGTTTCATGAACGAAGCTAAACAAAGACGAAGTCGTTTCGGCAAGTGAGCTCTACAATTTTCCGAAAAATCGGCAATTTGTTTGAATAGAGTCGCTCATGCTATGAAATCAGAGTGAGTGATTTCAAAAACTTGAAGGTAGATGTTCAAAAGCATGTCGCGCACATCTCCATCAATCGCGTCAACAAAGCCAATTCTCTAGATCGAAGCACTTGGGATGCAATTGGTGAAGCATTCCGTTGGGCGGACCATGAGAAGACCGTTAGAGCGATTATCCTCTCGGGCGAAGGCAACACGTTCTGTGCAGGAATTGACTATGGATTAATTATGGAAGTTATTTCCGTAGCGAACGAACTGGAAGAAGGCGAGAAACAAGAATTCGTTCTTGAGACAATCAGAGATTTACAAAAAAGTTTCACTGCAATCGAGACATGCAGAAAACCCGTCATCGCTGCGATTCACGGTTCTTGCTACGGAGGAGGAATCGACCTCATCAGCGCATGCGATATTCGATTAGGCACTCATGATGCAAAGTTTTGTGTCAAAGAGATAGATCTTGCGATTGTTGCTGACGTTGGAACACTGCAGCGCTTACCACATATTGTTGGGCAGGGCGTAACTCGAGAACTTGCTTTCACCGGCCGAACCTTCACAGGAGATGAGGCCTACCGAATCCAATTACTGAACCATGTTTATACTTCACAGGAAATCTTAGTTGCAGAGGCTCGAAATCTCGCTGAAACAATCGCAGAGAAGTCACCGTTAGCAGTTCGCGGTACGAAACAGGTACTTAATCGATGTCGTGACTTGTCGGTCGACGATGGTCTCGAATACGTTGCAGCTTGGAATGCAGGCCAACTTATTTCCCGAGATGGACAAGAAGCTTTTTCAGCAATGGTCGAAAAGCGAAAACCTGACTTTCAAGATTGATCAGAAAGCGCTTGTGCGATTTTTTCCAGCACCGAGTGAAACTCTGAAGCCAATTCCAAAAAACCATCACGGTCACCATCTTTATGACATGCAAAAACTTTATTCGTCGCGCTCAAATAGAAAACATCTAGGTTTGCGGCCAATTCTGGAGCAGCGCCAAAGTCTAATTCTTGTCTCAGAGTACCCAGTATTTTGAGCGATTTCGAAACCGCATCAGCGCGCATCGGAACGTCATTTTGTTCGACCGCCAGAACAGCTCGTCGAAATTGCGTGATGATGTTTTCGAAAATTAATACGATTCGGTGAGATTTCAAACTGCCGCCGACTTCAACTTCTTTATAACGATAGATGACTTCGCTCGGCTTGAGCTTTCGGTCAGGCATTTATCTAACGGAAAAGATTTAGGATTGAATTTTCGGATACATTGTAATGAGCGAGGGCGGCCATACTTGTAGACGATTGAAGCAGTGACATCTGCAGTTGGGTAGACGCTGAGGCGAAGTCTGTATCGCGCATCCGACTTAGTGTTGCACTATTTTGTATGTTCGAACTTACTAGATTACTGGCTCGAGTCGCCATCGAGTTTTGAAAAGAACCAAGCTGACCACGGACACTAAGAGTTGTTTCTAATGCATCCGATGAGCTCGTGATAGCCGCTCGCGCATTTGCAGAAGTCGTTACGTCGATTGAATCAAGGCCAAGTGCCCCTGTGGTGAGAGAGCCTACGGATAGGTTGACCGAATCAGATGCATTTGAACCGACTTGGAAGCTTTGGTTCGTGAAGGTGCCATCGAGCAGGTTTTGTTGATTGAAATTAGTCGAAGAAGCTATGTCGTTTATGCCCGATCTTAGGTGGTTGATTTCCTGCTGAATCGTTTGCCGGTCTGAATCTGTCAAAGTGTCGTTGGCCGCTTGAACAGACAATTCTCGGATTCTTTGGATGTTATCGGTCACACCTTGCGCCCCCGCATCAGCAACCGCACCTAGAGATAATGCATCACCGATATTCTGAGTTGCTTGTGTGGCCGCCCGAATTTCCGTATCGAGTCGACTGATCATGGCAGACAGAGCCGCACCATCGCTCGCCGAGTTGATTCTTCTGCCTGTGGAAACGCGCAGCAGATTCGCTTGGTAATTCTGTTGGCTGCGATTTATTTGCTGGAGAAGATTCCCTGACGTGCTTCCAATCGGGTACATACGATTACCAATATGCTTAGCTTCTCAAAGCCAAGCAAGTGCTGAGGCAGAAGATTTCGAAGACAACCGTCATTTCCTTAGAAAATGTGATCTTGATCGCAGTCTGACCGCCATTTCGGGCATTAGCTCGGTAATTTCGCAATTTTTTTGGAAAATTGCGCAAAAAATAGCGGTTTCGACTTAAGAAACGGCTCTGAGGATCCGTTCGACCCAGCACGCGCTGGCGACCAACCATCGCGTAAGGAGACAAAGGAAAACCATGCAAGTCAATACCGCTAGCGTCGCCCCGCCCGAGCCTAGAGAACCAACACCACTACCAGTGGTGAGAGCTGAAATACTCAAACTGAATCTCAATCAGCGGGAAAAACAACTTTCGATGCTGGAGCAAAAGGCAATTCGATTGTTGCGAACAGACAAGATAGATTTGCCTCCGGTTCCTCGCGTCGCGAATCTGCTCGTGGGCATCCTCAACAACACCACCCAGCAGACATCCATGAAATCGCCAGAGCTTCTTGAGCGACCATCCGCCAACACCGCTGTATGGAGTGAGCCAACACTCAAGGATTGTGCGAACCTGATTAGCCTAGATGCTAGTTTGTCCGCAACGGTGCTTCGATACGCAACCTCTGCCTTGCATGCACGAACACGCATCAAGAGCCTGGACCAAGCTATCTTGCGCTTAGGTCTTCGGGAAACCGCCGAAATCGCTCTAAGCTTGAGCACTCGCTTTTTGTACGACCCACAGGTCATCGCAGCAATCAATGATGTTGGGATGGAGCACGAGAAACTATGGGAACGAACGGCGATTGTGGCTCGAAGCGCCCGTGACATTTCCAAGCTTTTGGGATTTGGAGACCCAGATTTGGTCTACACAAGCGCTCTGTTCCACAGCAGCGGTCATGCACTTGCACTATATTTGTTTGCCCACTTGGCCAACCAGAACGTAACCGTTCAAAAACTGAGTAACCTAGAACGCGCTCAATGCGCTGCGAAAATTAGGTCAGTAGTCACTGCGACGTATCTTCTTTCAGAGGGGCTTCCTCATGACATCGTAGATACATGTCTCGAGATAGATTCTCCTCCGGATATTCAAATTTCAGACAGTGCTCGCGTAATCAGGATCGCCTTGAGCTTAGTGCATACTTTGTTGAAGGACGGCATGGAAATGCCACTCAACGAAGAGCGGGCCTTTCAAGCGGCTCGTAATCTAGGAATGACCAGGAAACAACTCCAGGCTATCCATCGAATTGTGCTGGAGAATCAGCGCCACGTAGTATCAGTAGGTCGAACTTAGATTCAGGGTCCGAATAAGGTACGACAGTCCTCAAGAACCTGGCCAGGATGATTGCCAATGTTGCTGACAGGGTCATAGATAACTTCGGCTTGCCCTTGTGCGTTGAGAATTACAGTCACGCGGCTCGGCGCAAATGAAAGCCTCGACGCTGCACCGAATGCGATGGCGAGCGTCTTATTGGTGTCGGTCCATACCTCGTATTGATAATTCTGTTCTTGTATCCAGTTGGCGTTTCGGTCCGGGTCGTTAAAGCTCGCACCAACAATGCGGACTCCGAGTGCCTGAAACTCAGTGTAGAGGTCGCGGAACCCGCAACCCTCACGCGTTCAACCAGGCGTCCCAGCGAAGGGAAAGAACCAGAGAACCGTGGGTTGACCTAAGAGGTCTGGTTGCGACCTGGACGCTCCATCGGAATTTTGAGCCATGAAAGTAGGCACTGAAAGCGGGCTGCTTGGGCGCTCGCCGAAGAGCACGCCGCTATCGGTCGATGACGGCTCAGCGTCCTTTGCGACAGAAGCATCCATGGATACGGACCCACTATCAGTCGTTGACGTACTAGCGTCGCGAACTTCAGACGCATCAGCGAATTGTTGAGCATCCGGAGTAGTAGATGCAGCGGCATCTTCAGCCGGCGTCGTGGTCGATCCTGTGTCTGTTCGCCCTGCCCCTGAGATGCGGTCGGTCGTTGACGACCCGGTTTGGCAGCCCGCGGCACACGCCAGCAGCGATGCGGCCATGAGCGCTCCACAAGGTAGGCTTCTCAGTTTTGCGCACGTGCCAAACAACATAAGACCATTCGTCTCGCTCACCATGAAAGACGAGCGGGCGACGATCGTTCATGAATACCCTAAATCTTAAAAAAGCAAGAAAATGTTCGTTTTTCTTTAACATACGGGATCACCTGCCGATCTATGAGCATGCTTTATTATTCAACCACCTTATTACTATCGTTTTCACTAAGCGGAGTAGCCATTGTCCCCCCAATCGTATCGCCTGACTCCACGGCTACCCAGCCGACCATTTCAAAATTCGATCAAGTCATTCAGCGACACGCGCGAAACTATCGCATGGATTGGCTCTTGGTCAGTGCTGTGGCGTATACCGAATCTCGCTTCGACGAAAATGCTGTAAGTCGGGTCGGAGCAAGGGGCTTGTTGCAAGTCATGCCAGCCACAGGACGCCATCTCGGCTTCTCGGACGTTAGCGACCTCGAATCCAATATCGAAGCAGGCACAAGCTATCTAAAGCGATTGATACTCATTCTGAACGACCGAGTCCCCCCTCAAGAGCGCGTCAATTTCGCCCTGGCCGCTTACAATGCTGGATTAGGTCATGTTTACGATGCACAAAAATTAGCGCGACAAATAGGCCTAGATCCTCACAAGTGGTTCGATAATGTAGAAAAGGCGATTCTATTACTGCAAAAATCTGAATACGCAGAAAACGCCAAGTATGGATACTGTAGAGGGGCACAGCCTGTTGCCTATGTCGCTAAAGTGCGCGCTATGGAGAAAAAGTTTAGAGCACAACTTGCCGAACAAGCCATGCCCCAAATCTAAGAAACTATTGCGGGCTGCCTTGATCAAAAGAACGATCACCTGCTCGATATCTTTTGTTCCCACGGCGCCGCTGATTTTGGGCTTTCCATTCACGACGCATCGTCTTTAACTGCTTGATCTGCGCTGGACTCAACATGGAGCGGACATCAAGCATCAGCCCAACCCGTTGCTTTTTCAGTCGCGTCTTGAGGTCGCCAACGCGGTCGAGCAACCCCATTACCTTTGCGCGATCAGGGCTCGCACTGTCTAGTTCTCGACTGAGGTCTAATTTAGCTGACTTGAGTTCCGCTTCGATTTCGATGGATTCTTTTTGGCCACGATAAATTTTGTCTTTGATTTGCTCGAGGGTCGAGTCATCGAGGCCTATCTTATCGGCTGCACGTTCAAGCAAGCGTGTATTCATGAACATACCGTGCTTGTCTCTTTTGTGTTTGCCTCTGCGATGCCCTGGCTTCTCAGCAAATGCAGGAATCGCAAGAGTACACAATAGAGCAACCAAACCTATCTTTCTCATCAAATTTTTCATTATAAAACTCCTCAATTATAGCTATTCAACAAACTCCGAAGGCTCTAGTACATCAGCATCAATCAGCATCGTTAACGCTGCATACTCCTCTGGTAATTCGTCTACATATTCATCAAATTCTTCTTCGTCTAACTCGTCAGGGAAATTTGCTACAAAATCTTCGCTATCAAGCATCAACACAGACCAAATGAGTTCCGATTCTTTGTCAGAATTCATATCGCCTTGCGGCACAGACTTTCCCAAGACCAGCGCAATACATAACGCCGTCACGGTGACTACACCTACTAACTTTGGAAGTAGCGAGAATCTGCGGCGCTCAAACTCATAGCGACGCTCAATATCCTGTATCAATTTTGCAGAATCGGCTCGCGTGACCTGAGGCGCTGAATACACTTTTGCAACAGTGCCAATAAAGTTTTTCTCGACTTCAGTGATTTCTAACTCTTTTTCATTCACGCTTGTGACTCCTTGGCGTTTAGTTCTCCCTCTATATCCTTGAGCGAAGACCTCATGTGTTTTCTCGCTCGAGACAAATGACTCTTCATCGACCCAGAGGCGCAGCCCATGATCTCTGCAGCCTCCGAAAGCGAGAACTCTTCTAAATAAACAAGTACAAATGCGGTCCTTTGACGTTCGGTCAAAGCTTCAAGGGCGAAAGCAATTCGTTTCTGAAGACCAACGTCCTGTTCAGGGGGACTCTTTGCAGGTGTTAACACTCGATCTAACGTAAGCCAGTTCCTCAGATTTGAGCGACGTTGATGGCCTCGAACTTCACGAATTAGGATCGTAAAGAACCAGGTACTCAGTTGGGAGTCACCTCGGAATTTATCAAGTCCTTTGTAGGCTTTCAAAAATGCATCTTGAACTACGTCTTCAGCAGTGGCCCGTTCGCCACGAAGCATTCTATAGGCCGTAGACAGGGCACGCCCATGCTGAGTACGGACCAATTGCGAGAATAGAGCCTCTTTTGAGGAATCTTTAGCAATTTCACTCAATTCTAGACGGGCCACCCTTTGCACAACATCTTAGACCGCAATGTTGTCGGATAGGTTTACATTCGAATGAAAATTTTTTGCGGTTTACCAGTGCTTACCCCTAGGAAAGCTAAAATGTAGGAAATTTGTCGTTTCACTTCTCAAGTCGATTTGTGACAATATCCGCGCCGTGGTCCCTCCACCCCCGACATATCCTGGTCCAACGAACGCGACGACTATGGAAGCCCCTTCTTTATCCTCAAAAAACTTTGTCGGTGAATATATTCACGTCCTTACGATCGCGTACCACCCAGATTTCCGACGAATTGGAGAGGAAACAAAATTTGTTCAGATCGGCGACCTCAAAGAGCCAACTCAGATTTCACGAATCACACCCAACTTCTCCAGACCAGAGACTCGGGGACAGAATCCACTTCTCGACGGATTCGTGAGTCGACGGCCGATTTCTCTTGTTCAAAGGCCAGATGAAACATTGCAGATTTATGCTGACGAAGGCGGACACAAACACAGCGTAAACAACCAACCACTTACCAGCCCAAAACTGTTCACGGTTGAAGAGCAAAACCGCGGGATTGTGATTCTTATAGCCCGCCGCATTGTTCTTGTACTTCGTCGACGCCCGCTCGTTTTGCGAAGAAATCCCGGGTTTGGATTAGTCGGCAGCAGTAACGAAATCGACTCTGTTCGCACAAACATTCTTCGCGTAGCCGACACCAGTACTTCGGTACTCATTCGTGGAGCGACCGGCACAGGTAAAGAACTTGTCGCGCAGGCTATTCATGATCATAGTCTGCGGGCAAAGCAGCCTTTTGTCGCTGTTAACATGGCGGCCATTCCAACAACCACCGCAATCTCACAACTGTTCGGACACGCAAAAGGAGCTTTTAGTGGTGCCGAAAGAGATCACAAAGGTTATTTTGGTCAAGCCCAAAACGGTACTCTTTTTCTAGATGAGGTTGGCGAGACCTCCGTTGAAACTCAGGCTGCACTCCTTCGAGTCCTTGAAACAAAAAGTGTTCAGTCTGTGGGAGCGGAAAAAAACTTCTCAGTCGACGTTAGAGTGATATCCGCCACTGACGCTGACCTCGACCAAGCTGTAGAAAACGGCAGCTTGCGCGAGCCTTTACTTCATCGTTTACGGGCTTTTGAAATCGAGATGCCACTACTCAAAGATAGGCCTGAGGATGTTGGAACCTTATTCGTTTACTTTATGCGCAGAGAACTCGAAAGCCTCGGTGAATGGGAGAAGTGGCAGCAGCGAAGTGACTACTCGGAGCACTGGATTGAACCTCAGTTTATCTGCCAGCTCATCGGATATGAGTTTCGGGGCAACGTTCGAGAACTGAGAAACATGGTTCGGCGAATTGTCATTTCTAGTCGAGGAGAGAGAAAGCTCGTCACGCAGGACATCCAGACAGTGATTGCAGCTCAGAACATCTCTCGTAGTTCGTTAGAGACACTAAATCTGCGAGTAGGGTCAGAGGAAGAAAGAGCCTCACCTCCTCCGTCTCAAATCGAAACGCCTGTCCTCCTTGAAACTCTTGCTGCCTGCGAATGGAAAGCAAAAGACGCCGCGCAAGCTCTCGGGATTTCGCGTTCATCACTCTACAATTTGATCGAGCAAACACCAGAAATACCGAAAGCCAAGAATCTTTCATTAGAACAGATCACCGAGGCTAAAGAGACTTTTGAAAATGACCTCGAAAAAATGGCGCATCATTTTCGAGTCTCGCGGCGAGCTCTTCAACTTCGAATCAAAGAGCTCGGATAGCCGCGAATAGCCTTCCATTACCTGCGTAGTGCGGGCCTCAAGCAAGCGCCTTGATGGCTAATAGACTTCCCTGCAAGTGCTGCCATGCAAGCGTTACCGTAGGTTCGACCATCACAACCACACACCGGATCATACTGTTTTGTGCAGTAATCGGGACGTGGTTCACAAGTTCCAACTCGGTCTGAAACACTGCAACTTCCTTCAGCGTATTCGCAATATTGACGACGGCTAGGGCAAGTCCAACCAGCAAATCCACCACATCGATTACGGACCTGACCGATGCAATCACGCGTACACACCCAGGCGCCGTTTGAATCACACCAACAGCTGCTGGGTGAACATTCGCCGGTTTCCCTCGGGCTTGCGCAATATTCACCAGCACGAACATTTACATCACGGTCACTTCGACAGCTTCGGTCCGCCGGATTGTCACCCTTACACTGTGGAGCACAATCAATCGCAATGAGCGCACCGTCCCGATAACAGATCATCGAACCGTGTGTTTCACAAGAGAAGTTTCGAGGGCAACGAGGATGGCGAACACGCTCTTCTTCGCTTGTCAGTGTCGGCGATTCTTCCGAGCGCGTTTTCTTTTTCGACGTTGTCGAAACGCGAAGTTCATCGCTCGATGTCTGTAAAGATGATGGTGCGTCTCCGCACGCAAAAGAAAACAAAGCTATAGTGGCTAGTACTTGTCGTTTCATATTGATGACTCCTAAATTATTCATGATTGTTTGAAGAGAGGAGCATTTTGCGTGCCAAGAAAATGAAACCGCAAAACTATCTAAGATCAATACTTTAGACAGTCGGATGCGACAGTTACGTCGCAGTTCTTATTTGAGAAAGTTATTCGGAGGAACCAGAGATGTCACACCCTTGAGGGTCGCAAAACGATAATCGTTTAGAAGCTACCACTCACGGAAATTCCTGAAGTCGCAAGGTCAGGAGTTATCTGAAATGAAAGACCGTTGCTTGGTTCCTCGTCTACTAGATCGTAAATAAGCAGAGCCAAACCAGTTGCGAGAAGTCCTCCTCCGACCCCATAAGCCGCATACGTAAATACAGAGTAACGTTGATAGTTCTCGATTTCGGCACTGCGAACGTCACGCTCTATGGCAATATAAGCATTTCTCGCTGCCTCATCGCCGAGCTTGTAGAAGTAAAAGCTAGCACCCAAACTTCCTAGGCCAAGACCAAGAGCAGTCCATCCAAGGGCCGGTATAATCGAGCTCCCTGTCTTAGAGGCGCTCCCTTCAACCGCTTCAGATTCAGCTTCAGACAGGTTTTGTTGAGAAGAAAGTTCGTTTTCAGGAGTCATATCGACGGGCGGTGCTTCGCTCGCCGCGGTGTTCTCTACATCCTCTTCCTCAGGTTGACTCGAGACTTTTTTGGCCACTTTGGCGTTTGCCGCCTTAGCCTTCGCTTTCTTCATTTTCTTAGGCTTTGGCATTGTCTTCGGAACCGGAGGTGGTTTCGCTTTAGATACGCGCTTTTTTGAAGTCTCTTTTTTCTTCTTTGAAGTGTCTTTTGGAGACGAAACTTTCTTTTTTGCTTTTGATTTGATGAGCGAAGGAAAACGAACGGTGTTAGAGCCAGCTGTCGCTTTTGACCCCTTCAGGTTGACCCGGACCGTTTGCGATCGAGTCGAAGTAACCTCAAGGGACAACTGTTTCTTGCCAAAGCCAGGCGCTTTAGCATTGATGGTATAACGTCCGACAGGCATCCAAAGTTTAGTAGGTAGAGCAAGCCATTCATCGTCATCGAAGTTATCTGGACGAATCGATGCGCCACCGTGCAAAGATTCGAAACGAATCGCTGCATAGCGGCCTGATTTCAGCATATTTTCAGCAAGTATCTTAGCTTTGGGATACCAAGGAATTGGTCTTTTACCACCCGCCCTTTGTTTACAGCGAGCCACATAAAAATTCGCCTGAGTCGCCATTTGGAGTCTCGCGTACGCCAGACCCACCCAGCAATCGTGTTCGGCCTTTGGAAAAAGCTTATCCGCAGACTTAAACGCGATCAGCGCATCGTTATAACGCTTCGCCTTGGCGAGCCGTTCACCTTGCCGCACCAGCGCCGCTGCGTCCGCAGAGATAGACTGCGCGCGAGTTTCCTGAATCCCAGCGAAAGTGAGAACAGCAATGAAGGCACCAATCAAACGAGTTGAATGCATGACTTACGATTACTACAGGCCGGTCTCGAATAACAGTTCTTGAACAACCGGGATTCAGGGTTGTTGAACTTGAGGACCCGAAAAGGCTATGATCGACACGAAGCGGAGAAAAGGACTCAAGTTGAGAATGAAAAGAAGGTTAAAACTGACAGGGCTACTTCTGACCTTGGCCGGCCTATGTGGCTGTATTGAACCCCCTAGTTCTTACGTAGAATGGGATAAGCAGCGAATTGAACGCCTATCTGATTCCGGTACCACGGCAGCAGCTGACGCGGGAACAACCGCAGATGCCAACTAACTCGGGACGATTATCTGCCTCAAAATACGGGTTAACTCTACACAGAAAGCTTTCCAGGTGTCTAATGTAGGCAAAATAATGACATTTAGCTTCCATTCAACTGCGAGACCCGTCATTATGGAGTTGGTTAGGGAATCAACACGGTATGCCGAAAGACATTAGAAAATCCGCAAATTACTTCAAGTCTCTTCCCAAAGCGGATCCCTTGGCTAATCGTCCAACCCAATCTTCTGAGAAAAGTTTGGGCGAAAATGCGATTCGTTCTTTGCTGCCTGGATGGGCAAACAAGCCCATCGACACAATGGACGACGGAAGCCCGAGCTACCCTCGCCTACCTAGCGATGAAAAGTGGGAACATTTACTCGACTCAGATGACGCTACCGACGGCGACCAAGCGAAAGAACCACAAGACAGGAAGACGGCGAAACGTTCCAGTTGGATCGAAACTTTAGTGACGCAAAAAGAGGCGAACAAGGCTACGTCTCCGCAAAGTGTGGTGAAAAGCGACGCTATTCGAATGCAGCGCGTAGACACGCGTGCAATACGTGGTGAATGGGGTGACCCATTAGAACGGCTTCGCCAAGTTGGTTTAGATCTAGCAGAAAACCACAAGCCTTCTTCCTCTCCCATCTTTCAACGAACAAAAACAGAAGGTTTTTCTGCGAATGACTACCCACTACCTGGCACTAGCTTTGCTCTTTTGGGTGTCCGTGGGTCATTTGGCCGTCAGCAAGTAGCCACCGCAGAAGTAGAATCAGATCGATTATTTTACGATAAGTCAGATATGCGCCATAGCGGCCTTCCAGACCTGGCATCTGCCCCACTCACCGCCTTTAGGGCTCGTAGTCTTAAGCCAGGGGAAAGGTATCGCGTAAGAAGTGAGCGTTCTATTCTGGCTGAAAGCGGACTGAAATATACTCCTATCGCTATTCCCGGCGTCAGCAGCAGTATGGTCCACGACTTTGGACCATCGGGACAAGTCGACTTCACCGTAGCAGTAGACAGTGAAACAACCTTGGAGGTAATCCGCGGATTCGGGAGTAAAGTTGCGGTCGCAATCCGGGCCCACGATGAACGAGCAGACCCCGGTGAAGACAAACGGATGCAAGCGAGTGTGGGTGCCTTCATTGACGGTAGCCTGGGAGAATATCTTGGAAAGTCATTCGGAAAAATTGCGGGCGAAAACGTCAAACACGAACTTGGCTCGTTAGAAGACCGAAAGAAAAATATCGATCTAAAGATATTGCCGCACACCAATCGTTTCAATCAGCTCGCGGGCGCTCAATTATCCAAACAAAATAAGAGCTCCAAATCGGAAGTAACTCTTTATGAAGTCGTTTTTGATCTCGCGAATCCTCAAGCTAGAAAAACTTTCGACGCACTCATCGGCGGCAAAGATGGGCAGCAAATTGATTTCACAGCTCTTGCACAGCTCCCTCAGGATTCTGGCGTTGAAGTTGTGTCAAATCATGTAAAAACAGCATCAAGAAAAGGTATCGAGAAAACCTTCGCCGCGTTCGGTTACGAGTGGTGGCATCGAGGTGACGTGACCGAGAAAGCCGAGAAACAGTACGGTGAGAAGGGTAAAGGAACCCGCGTTCTCACCGAAAACCATGGAATTGTCAGACGATCAAAAATCCCAGGGCGAGCGCTTGAGTCAACCACCATTGCTCGCATCAAGACTGTCGAAAAACCAGATGAGACGCCTCAGACCGGAGTTGGCTTCGGTTGGACTTACTCCTTCAACAAGAGCAAAGTTTCCGTGGAAGACCTCGCAGAACTCTTATCCTTTGCATCACTCACGGGTGCTGACCCGAAAGCTCGGGCAGAACTCAATGAATTATTTGAAAACCGTTCTCAATTGCCACGTAAAAAGCTCCTCGGTATCGCGATTGGAGAGCACCGCGTAGGTGCAACCGATGCTGCGTTTTCTGTTGAACTCAATGTAACGGCCGTGGAGAAACTTCTGAGTCACATCGGTACACAAGACGGGGAACAGAAAATTTGGGATTCTTTTTCCAACGCATACGCGATGTCTCGGGGACAAGAAAAAGCACCATCATGGCCACTTTCGCATTTGGATGCCGACGGCGTGCTGGGCGGATTACGGCGTAACCTGAGTATTCACGGAGACGAAAGCAGTGCGTTTTTATCGGCACGGTCCGCGCTTAATCTTCTCAAGCAGGCAAAAGAGTCGAAAGATCCCGTCGAATGCGCCAAAAAAATGGGCCAATGTTTTGATCTACTTCGAAATGACCTTGCTCTCGCTGGCAGCCTCATTAATCTCGCTCGAATTGATACAAATGAAGGAATTGACGTGAATTTCGCCCTAAATGGAGCGAAAGACGCGGAAAATGCACGAACCAAGCGAGCCGAGACGCCTGTCACGAGTGACGGCACAGTTCCGACGGGCCAATAAAGCAAAAACTCTGGAAAATGCCGAATAACCCGAAATTTGCGACGCGGGTTGTTCCCCAATCTTGCAGTGCCTCTGCTGCAGTGACACACTAAGGTCATCTTATGAAAAAACGCCCGAAAATTCTGATCTGTGGCGACGCAGGCGCTGTCGGACCTGAGCTCATTCGTAGGCAAGATCTTCAGATCTTGTGGGCTCTTTCAGTCAAAGAGGCACAAGCGGTCTTGTGGAAAGTTCAACCTGAAGTTTGTCTGATGGAAGAAGAATTTGCTCATAGTATTTTGGCTGTCGCACCCGAAACTGACGGGACGGTCTACCTCATTCTCGAGAAGGAAAAATATCCGCGAACAATTCGAGCAATTGATCAAGCGGCTTACGTACCTGCAACCGATGGAAGCCTGATTCTTGGAGCGATCGCAAAAGCCATTGGACTTAAATTTTCTCAACAACCGAGAGTAAAGGCAGATATCGAAGTTGAAATCACCTGCGGCGATTTCACTGGAATACTGCAAACCACCGATTTGAGTTTATCCGGGGTAAGCGTGAAAGGCTTTCCGGAGTCTCCATCGACTGATTTAGCTACGCTTCGTTTTGTTTCAAGTCACGCGATAGAGCCGGTAAATGCTGTTCTCATACGTACGTTTGGAGAAGAGGATAAATCGGCAGCATTTCGTTTCGAAGACCTAGACCAAGATAATTTTCTCTACCTGCGAAGCATCGTAAGTGACGGACTTGACGAGGTCGTGGAACCCGAACCCGTCCACACCCGTGCCCTGATGAAGAAGAAACTGTTTACTTCGCCTGATGAGGAAGTTGTTACGGAGGAAGAAAAAGAACACTTGTTCGCTCTTCTCGAAAACGACTTGGTTCCGACGAAAAACTGCCCCGAGTGGATCACGCGACTCGGAAAGTCTCTCACGCCAACTGAGCGATCAGTGGCTCAAGGAGAGAGCGGTCCAAACTGGGTAGAAAGTTCATTGAACCTTAGAGCGGCCTGCGAAAAACTCGATCTGACAGAACGAGTTCCTGGCTCACTGAGAAATCTTGTCCTTTCTTTTTGTCGTTCTCTCACGACGCGCGGGGCCGAATATAGTGATGATGTCATCGTCGACGTGACAGCAGTAAGAGGCTCACTCATCGGGCAAGTCTTCAGAGACCAACAGACGAGATTCGGCGCCGTTCCTGAATCAGAACTCGCTGTGAGCTGAAAGTACCAGCCTTCAAAATCCGTGACCTTCCTGCCACACCTGTGGCATCTAAGTCTCTGTTATTACTGAACATATTTAGCAACACCTCGTAACGTCATACCGATACCTACATTACCTTTTTTACCTATTACGAGGAATAAAATATTGCACCTTACGAAACTAGTTCGACTTCGCTCCATCTTTGAAGACTCCGAAACTCGCCCCAGCTGGGAAACGAGCTCACAACCTGCCTATGAGACTAAGAACAAACTAAGCTCAGAGATCATCCCCAACTACCGATCATCCAGCGAACTTTGCGGACAAGATCCGGCCCGGTATCCAACAACGATGGACGCATCAATTCATGTTCCGAGTCCCGGCCACGACGAAGAAATCATATATAGCAGTACACTCTTGACGATTGTTCGCTGCGCTCGAGTTAGGATTCGCGAGATTCATTGTCTCCCATGTGCATGGTCGCCGAAGAATATCGATCAAAACTTGGTCGAAGAATTTACTCTCCATCGCAAGTCTTGGTATCGCATTCATATCGCGCAGGGTACGAGAATGCTCATGTCCTCAGCAGCTCATTCTCCCGTCGAGTTTTTTGCACCAGGTACACACGAGCGATTCATTGAAGGAGGTATTTACGAAGTTAAGCTGGACGTAGATAATGGTGGCAAGACGAAAGCCTTTTCCTTTTCTCTACCCCATGTAATGGCTAACGAGTACGTAGATTTAAGACCATACATAGGCTATCGACTCGTTGCTTCGACAGGACCACTCCATAGATTGCAAACGTCATTCATTGAAGCACCGGCAAAAAAAATCGCGCAAACAAGTAAACCTTCCCACACCCGATTCACTCGACGTCGATTTTTCGATTATATTAGACGCCCGCGAACAGAACCCACGATGTATCAAAAGACCACAGATAGCTGGACTGGGTCTTTCAGGTTACCCGCTGGCGAATATCGCTTAGAACAGCAAGGTTCCCCGGCAGAGGATACAAAAAAAACTCTCCGACTATTTCCTTCAGGTGCCGTCAAATTCATTCACGGCCATAAACTCGTAACGCTTTCTCCGCGGATCGATAAAAGTTTTCGTGGATCAATGAACGATTTTTTGGGCACGATAAATGAAGTGATTTTTCATCCGGCAACGAACACCGTGATCAGGAGAGATATGGATGAAAATAGCCCAAATAAGGCAGAGGTGTACAGACTTACCCTAGGTTACCGTTGCGGATAAGCGGTAAATTAATGGCTTTTCCGTTCAATATCACCAGCTCATACTGCTTCTCGTTCGATTTACTGCAAAGCCGCGATGAAACCTTCATTATGTGAATCAAACAAATTGCCGATGCCCTCTTCCTATCCGATACTCCACACCGTCGACAGATGTGAATTATAGTTCCGTTGTTCGGTTTTGACCGAATGACGCAAGCCTTTCAATCGGCGTCGACTCGAAGAATTCGGAGTATTTCTAAGTGACACTCAACGACGCAGCAGAAGCAGCATTCGCCGAAGGCCTACAAGCGGTAGAGAGTGGGCAACTTCCGGTAGCCCTAGAAAAATTTACGAGCGCTTGCGCACTCAACCCAGACGAAGCCAAATATCGCGGCTATAGGGCGTGGACTCAGTATTACGCACGCCAGCCGGACGAAGATGCTCACAACCGAGCTTCCATCAACGAAGAATGCTTTCGTCAGCTCGAACAAGCTGTCTCTGCTTGCCCACAATACGACCCTATTCACGTTCTGTTGGGCACTGTTCTTGTCTCCGAAAATCGTTGTCACGACGCTATCGCAGCATTCAACCAAGCACTCAAAATCAACCCATCAAACAATGCTGCAAAATTGGGTCTCAAAGCTGCTCGCCGAAAGTTAGAGCGATCGAATGATACGGCAAGTACAATTGAAGAACGAATCTCTGACCGGCCTGCGAGTTCTCCAGACTCAACACCGTCGGAGAACCTATCTTCGAACGCTACTTCGTCACGCACCGGCAATGTATTTTCAAACGCTCGGTTACGTGCTCAGATCAATGAACTAAGAATCGCTCGACAAAAAGAATTGTCGCAGTATCAAGCGAAAGAAAAAGTCCAAGCTGAAAAAATAGCAAAAATTCAAGACCAACATTCTGAGTACGTTATGGAACTCCAAAAGGAAATTCAGAAGCTCTCTGCCGATAAGTCAGAGGCCGAAGCTAAATACTTGGACGTACGAAATACTCTCGACGAGGAAAAAAAGAAACTCGGAGAGCTTCTTTCTGAGCAATCGAAAGCTACCGGAGAACTGAGCCTCGCCCATAAAGAAATCGAGTCACAAATAGAGAAAGCAGACAAAAAGTCGGCAGCCTTGAATCGTGAACGTGATTCTCTCGTGGACCAACTCAGTAAATCAGAAGCAAAGCTGGAAGACCTCGAGCAAACACTGCAAGCTGAAAGGCAAGTTTCAGAAGTGTCACAACAAAGCATCGCCGAACTCACCCAAGAATTTGAGCAAGCCAAATTGTTCTACGAAAGAGAAATCGAAACTATCCAAAACGAACAAAAGAGTGAGCGCCGAAAACATGAAGAAGAACGTGCCAAGCTCTCCAAGCAGATTGACCAGTTGCAAGGAAAACACAACGACTCCATTCATCAAAAATCTGCGCAAAACAAAGAACTTGAGCAACTCAAAGTCAGTACAGAAAAAGCCGAGCGCGAAATAGCAGAGAAAAACGAGCGCCTCGTGGCGAGTGAGAAACAGCTTCAAGAGGCTCTCTCGGCGTCAACGTCTAAAGAGGTTGAGTCTCGAGAGCTAGAGAGGTTGTTAGACCAATACAAACTGGATTTAGGACAGCTCCAAGAACAACTAGAAACACGTGGAGAACAGCTGGAATCCAATAAGGAGTATTTAGATCAGATCACTGAAGAGGTCCGCACCGCACGGGAGCAAATTGAGGAACTAACTACCGAACTCGAAGAAAAGAAAAACGAGAATGAAAAACTCAAGTTTGAACGAATCCAAGCCGAAGAACGACTTACGCTTCTGCCTCTCGCGGAGCAAGCTTTAGAAGAAAAAGAAAAAGAAATTACATCTCTAACCGAAAACCTGGCGCAAACGTCAGATCAACTAGAAGAACTAAAAGTAAATTCTATTGGTCTAGAACAAGAAAAGATTAGTCTGCTAAACCAAGTAGAGCAGCTCATCAAGGAATCTGCCGCAAAACCAGACCCAGACGAAGTTCAAGAGCTGCACGAACAATATGAATCGCTTCAGCACAATCTAAGTAAGCTTCAGGAAACCAGCGAAGATGCTGCCCACCGTGCAAGCGAGCTTGAGCGTGAAAAGTTTGCCGCGAAATCCTACGCGTCTCAACTCATGTCGGCGCTTGAGGAACAACAAGAAACAAACGAAGCTCTAGAGCTTGAATTGAAACGTGGATTCACTGAGCGCGAAAAGCTACAACTCACCAATCAAGAACTCAAAGAAGAACTTCACAACAGACCGACAAAAGACCAGGTTGAAACTCTAAGCCAAAAGTTATCCGATACCGATCAAAAACTCGTAGCCAGCGAAAAAAGATATAAAGATCTCCAAACGGAGATGCTAAAACGAGAAGAAAAAGGGCTCACTGAGATGATCGCGCTGAAGGAGGCTCATGCGAGCGCATCGCAGATATCGAGCGCTCAAATCAGTCGTCTCTCGGACGAAAAAGAACAGTACATCAAAGTTGTCACTAACCTCGAAGAACTTTGCGGAGCTTTAGAGAAACGAGCAGATAAGGAGAGCGAAAGCGCCGAGCAAGAGCGTAAACTTCGTGAAGAGCAAGAAAAGAAGTACTCTGAAACAGCAGAGGTATTGAATCAGCTGATTGAGACTGTACAAGAACAATTAGATGCTGAAACGACAAAAAATGAGACTCTGCAACGTGAAAACGAAGCGATTGTAGTAGCCCTACAGAGTGAACAAAGAAGACTTGAGGTCGAACTCGTTGCGTCGAACGAGCAACGTTTTGAATACGAAACGCTGCTTTCACAAACGGAACTTACTCTCGAGTCCACGCAAAACGAACTCGAACAGCAGATTCAAACACTCACAGAAAATTCAAGTTTAGCGAAAGCTGAATACGAAGCAAACGAAAAGCAGTTTCTTGATGAAATTTCAGCTTTATCTGAGGAGCGAGATGAACTCACCACACGACTTGCTCAGCAAGACGATGAAGCAACCAAACTTCAAGGAGAGCTGGTCTCCAGATTGGAAGAGCTCGAATCAGAGCTAAATAACCAATACACTGAAAGAGAAGCCGATGCCGCTAACTTTTCAGATACCGAGAAACAGTACCGCGAACTTGTAGAGGAACAAAATTCTAAGCTCACAGACCTTGAGCAGCAATTTTCGAGCACTACTGAGCTGCTTGAAGAAAAAATGAACACCCTCAGTCAGCTTGAACAAGATTTCGAAGAGAAAACCGCAGAGTTCAACGAAAAATCGTCGACACAAGAGGAGAATATTTCCCAGCTGGGAACAGAACTAAAAGAGACAAGCGAACAACTCGCGAACCGCAACGAAGAGTTATCCGAGCTTTCTGTATCATTCGAATCCCTTCAGCAATCCCACGACGAGATCTCCGAAAAGCTAAATTCTACAGAAGAACAACTAGAAAAACTCACTGAGAATTCGGTTGAGCAACAAGAGACTATCAATAATCTCACTCAGTCACTCAATGAGGCTACGCAAACTCTTGAAGATGTAATTGAAGAGCGAAACCAGCAAAAAGACGAATTCTCAAACTCAGAAGAACAATATCAATCCGAAAAGCAGGAGCTTCACGACATACTCAAGGAAACTCAACAGCGACTAGAGGAGAAAAATGAGAGCCTTACGGAAACTCATGGAGCCCTTGAAACTTTGCAGATGAGCTTCATTGATCTTCAAAGAGAACAAGAGGAAACCCAATCACAGTTCGAAGAACTTCAGACGAATTCCAGTCAACAAACAGAATCAGTTGAAAAACTCACTCGTCTACTCGAGGAAAGTGCTGACGAAATCAATGCGCTTACAAAAGAGAGAGACCAACAAAAAGAAGAACTCACTGAGCAAATACGACTTGCCTACGCTCAAGTCGAAGCACTTGAACAAACAGCAAAATCACAAAAAGACGAGTTCGACAAATTACACGCAGAACAGAAAGAACGCTTCAGCCGTGAGAAGGAAGAGTCAGAGGAGCAAGCCAGACAAAAACTGAAAGAATTCCAACGTCAGCTCGAAGAACTGAAACAAAATTCAGATGGTAGAATTGTGGCGATTGAAATGCAGGCGCAGAATCTGACAGATGAAAACGATCAATTGCGCAAATCTCTCGATGTACAACAAAAGGAGCTTACGGCAGCCTTAGAAGACGCAACGAAAGAAAACCTTGAGGCAAAGAAAATTAATGCGACTTTGAAAGGAGACCTCGAAGAGAAATCGCTTCAACATAACTTAGTGCTCGAACAGCTTGAGTCTGAAGTGATTTCAAAAAGTTCTGCCCTGGACAAACTTAGCCAGAACTTAGACCTTGCGAAAGATGAGCTTCAAACAACCCTGAAGCAAAACGAAATTCTACAAGAGTCCTCTGAATCAGTGATCGGCAAACTAAATCTCGAACTCGAAATATCCCGAGAAGCGGCAAAAGAAAAAATCGATACCGCTGAAAAAAGAATGGAAGAATATCGTTCCGAAGCCCTCGAAACAAAAGAGAAACTAGAGGAAACGGAAGCAGCCCTAGCGGAAATGAAGGAACTCGCAGAGCGAAGTACAAAGGAGTACGAAGAACACAGTCAGAGACTTGCTCGAGAACACAGTAATGAAGTGTTGAAGAATCAACAACTACGTGAACACCTAGAGGAAGTTCTTGCCCTGGCAGAAACCAGCACGGCGGAAAAGAACAAAGCACTTGAAGCGCTTGAGTCAGAGAAAAATAAAAAACATACGTCGGACCTGGAAAGAGGAGCGACCAGAAGTGGATATTATTCAAGCCACATTCTCGATACTTTGGACCTCGCCCAACTTGATGACGAAGAAAAATCAACACTTTTGATGGCACGCCTCGAGGAAGCGTATCGTCAACTCGACGAACTTAGGAACCTTGAAGAGTTCAATCGGCGGCAACTGGTGATTAAAGAGAAACAACTTAGCACGTTCTCTGGAAACGGTTCCTTGATCACGGCCGAAGAAATAAGCACCAGTGACATTACTAACTCAACGGATATTAGACGAGGAAACTATTCAGGTTCTGCAAGTATAGTATCCGGTCGCAACTCTTTTGAGTCAGAAGTGGAAAAGCTCGAAAAAGACTTCAAATCACGGTTGGACGACCTAAAGTCAGAGTACGAGTCAGGGAAAAATCAATCCCTTTCCCCTGAACGTTTTTCCGACCGACCGGAAAAATCAGAGATAACAAATAGCCCGGCATTACCTGTTCCAAGTCTGATCGAGCAAGCAGAGCCGAAACGGACAAGGTTAAAACTAAAGAACCGGGAGGCGGTTCAAGACTCGCGTAATACAATTCCATCACCCACGCATGAGTTTCTCTCCAGTTGGAACCTTGAGGCCTCAGGCATCAACGAAGATCGAGAACAGACTCCGATTGCTTTTGCGGAGTTGGCTTCAGGAGCACCAATCAGAACACGAGATGGTAGGAACTTTTCATCTGTCGAAGAAATGTTGAGTGCGTTAGACTTGCCTTTCCCAGAGCTTACAGAAAGCGGAGACATCGAAGCGCTACCCAATTTGGATGACGTGGACAATGATGGAAATGGCGAGTCTGATGAGTTGCAAGGCACCCGAAGACTTAAGACGCTATTTGGTCGTTGGAATAACAAAGATTCTGATACTTCTTCCGGGCATTCTAGAAAAGCCAGACCGAAAAGCTCGCGGTCAAACAGGCATTATATAAGGCTTCAAATGTCTTTCGATGACGGTGAAGACTTTCACGTTGCACGTGTGGTTGATATCTCTGAGTCTGGCGTTTATTTGCAAACCGCTGAAGTTCAACCCATTGATACAAATCTAACCCTTAGCCCCGTGGGCGTGAAGAATTTTGAAGATCTCGAATTGAAGGCAGTTGTCGTAAGATCGAATCAATACGAAACCCATGGATTCGGTAAAGAACCAGCGGGTATGGGACTTCGATTTCTTCCAATGAAAGACAAAGTCCGAAAACAGCTGATTTTTCTGATACGCCAGCTGAAGACTGTGGATGAAGGGTCTGGCACGGGAACTATAGACCCATTTTTAGGCGTGAGAGTCGAAAACGACAGCGATTTACAAACGTCTCAGGAATCTCACGGACCAATTCACATTATTGGCTCGCAGACTCGCGCTCTTTCTATAGCTCACCACTTCGCTCGGATGGGACAAGAAGTGATGCTCTACGGTGTCGAGGAACGAGCTGCGGACGCAGCCCTGGAGCGCTTTCGCGATCAACTCCGTGAACAGGTTACTCGTGGTGTTATCAGTGAAGAAACATCTGCGAAAATTCTAAGTTCTGTCGAAATCGGTTCAAAGCAAGATCTCAAAGCAGCCAATATTGTATTTGAAGTGTGTTCAGATTTCTTGTCTGTCAAAAAATCGACAATAAAGCAGCTCGAAAAATTACTCGACCCTTCAGCCACGATCATCTCGTCTGTATCAGAAGGCGGACTCACAAGTGAACTTGCAGAGGGAATGACACATCCAAAGCGTCTAAGCGGCATCGTGTTTTCACGCGCGCCTGACCAAAGTGATTTGGTGGAAATTGTACGGTCTCGATTTACTTCGACGAAGGCGGTTTTAGAAACTGAACAGTCGATGGACCGAGCTGGTATCAAATACGTGGTCATGAACGATAATCCAGGACTTTTTCTACATCGTCTTTTGGGTGTGTATTTCAATGAGGCGGGGCACCTCATTGACGAAGGGGCATCCTTTGAGGCTATCGAAGGTATAACAAAAGGTTTCGGGTTCGCAAAAGGACCTCTTCAAATGATGGATGAACTTGGCTTCGATTTTGTTCAGAAAAACGGCTCCAAATTACAGGCTGCTTTCGGCGAAAGAATGAAAGTACCAGGCTCGTTACGCGAAATCACTCAGAGCCCAAGACAGGGTGCCCGCAATGGAATTGGATTTTTTCGGCATTCGGAAAATGGACAACTCGAACTCGATCAGAGCGCTTATATAGATTGCGGACAGGAATCGGATGATAAAGACCAGCTTGTATCCCAAGAAGAGCTAAGAAGTCGACTATTGCTGGTCGTACTCAATGAAAGCGCCCGACTCCTTGGTGATAATATAGTGTCGTCTCCGTCAGATATCGATTCGGCCGTTCTCGCTGGGATGCACTTTCCACATTTTCGCCAAGGGCTGCTTCATTATGCGGACTCAATTCGCCCAAAAGAGATTATTCGGAGACTTGAGAGCCTTGAAGATAAGCACGGCCCGCGTTTTTCTCCCTGTGCTTTTCTTCGGGCTCTAGCGGAACAAGACACTCTGTTCTATCCTCAGAACTAGGGAGTTTCTCAGCACCTATGGCAGTCAAGAACGCAACCGAACTACTCTCACCGCTTACCGTAGACGACTTTATTCAGAATCATTGGGGTAAAAAGCCTGTCCACATAAAAGGACACCAGGACAAGTTCAAAGATCTGTTCCGACGCGAAGAATTCTTTGATTACTCAAAGAGTCCTCGCGCAGACATGTTCATGGGAAAAGCTGACGATAATAAGCACTTCCATCAACTGTCTACGACCGCTTATAACGCAAGAGCGTTGTTTCGGTTAGGGATGACGATTCAAATGGAAGATGTCCACTGGCTATGCACTCCAGTTCGGGAACTTCTCGTGGGTCTAAAACACGAATTAGGGCTTTATTGTGGAATGGAAGCAGCGGCATTCGTTTCTCCTCCCGGAGCAGGCTACGGGATTCATTATGACCCGAATCCAGATATTTGGGCATTACAAATTTCTGGTACGAAAACATGGAAATACTCTCCTGTTCCGGCGGCAAAATATCCGATCGAACATGTAACACTCAACCCTTACGGCAAACCGCAAACCAACTATGTCGATATTGAGCGACCGGACGAAAGTGATTTCATAGAAATTCAGCTTGAACCCGGGGATGTCTTTTATTTTCCGGCTGGAACATGGCATACGGCGCGAGCAGATGAAGAATCATGTCATATCGTTTTAGCGAGTCAAATTGCTCCGTGGACAGACTTCGTTCTTGAAATCTTACGGGATAAACTTCTTCATAAAGACGACTGGCGGCAAATCCCGCTCCATCACCATGCGTGGCCTCATGCAATTATGGATGTATTGAAAGAGCGAATAGACGAAATGAAATCGGCCATTGCGGACTTAGATTTATCTGACCAGGGTGACATTAAACGCAACTTTTTATATCAAGCGCAACTCGACGAAGGTAGAGATGAAAACAAAGGGATGAGTCCATGGGCATATCGAGCTCACCGTGTGAGCTATCAAAAAGCGAAAGAACTAATCGACTATGATACCGAGAAGCTCATCATACAGCGTCGTGAAGATGAAGAGTAAGAACAATCATCGCGGCTTATCACCTCTATGGCAGCGCATAGCTATTTTTGCGTGTTCATGCACCATGGCATGCGAACAGGCAGGCGGCTTTCTCGTGAGGACAGATGGAGCTATTCAGCCTGTTCCCGGAATGACGATGACATCGACTACAAATACCTCCAGTACTGCGGATGCTGGTGTGATCATGACCGTAACCGATCCACGCATGACTTTTTTTGTAACAAGCCGAACGGTAGAGGTGAATGGGCAACCAGTGCAAGGAGGTAACCTCGGAGGCTTGGCGGGCGCAGATGAATTTTGCACGCAATTGGCTTCGGAAGCTTTACCTGGAAACGATAAGACGTGGCGCGCCTATCTAAGCTCACGTACGGTAGATGCAATCGACCGAATAGGAAGCGGCCCGTGGTTCAACGCAAACGGGGAAGAAATCGCAAGCAATGTAGCCGAACTCATTTCTATGCCACCTTTGGAAAGTCAGCTACTCGATGAAACGAACCTTCGATGGAATGAACGCCCAGGTGCGCTTCACGATGTACTTACCGGTTCAGATAATGATGGCCGTAAATTCGGCGCACTAAATGAAATGACGATGGGCTTTCCTAACCCGGGAGGCTCTCTCTTTAATTTTCCAGATGGCAGTTTTTCATATCAAAATGTAATCTTTGATTTTAGCTGCAACGATTGGACCTCTAATACCAATAACAGTTACGCCGTTGTGGGACATGTTGACTGGAACGTTCTCACTGCGGGGACCGGATCAGACCAATGGACGACAAGTCATGTGACGGGGTGCGCACTGGATGAAATGCGAGCAAACGGCGGACAAGTCCGCTTATACTGCTTCGCAATAGACTAACCAAGTTATTGAGAGTCGTAGTAAGCATTCGTAAAAGGCAAGGGCCTGTCTTCAGGGACAGGAAAAAGCTGGTCGAGCTCTCGTAGCTCATCTTCACTCAAAATAAGTTCCGCAGCCTTCGCATTATCTTCGGCAAATTCAGGGCGTTCTCCTTTCGGAATGACATACACATCATGACTCAGTAGGAATGCAAGAACGACGTTTCGAGTCGACACCTGGTGGTTTTGAGCAATTCGCTCAATCGCTGCACCACCGATTTTGAGGGTTTCAGAGAAAAGAGTGCTTGGTGCTCGCACATCTCCATAAGGAGCATATCCGACAACTGCGATCGCTTGTTGGTTACACCAGTCAAGCATTTCTTTTTCAATGTCTCGAGACTGAATATTATAAACCACTTGATGACATGCAAGCTGATTCGGCCCGACCATATCAACCGCTTGCTTGAGCTCGTCAAGACTGAGATTACTCAGTCCAAAGGAACGAATTTTTCCACTTTTCTTTAGCTGTATGAAAGCTTCGAGTGTTTCTTCCAGAGCGTTGTTCTCCCACCAATGCAACAAAAAGCAATCTAGATAGTCTGTCTTTAGTCTCTTCAGACTGCCCTCGCACGCTGCGATTGTCCCTTTAAAGTTTGCGACGGCAGGTAAGACTTTAGACACAAGGAAGGCTTGATTACGACGGTCAGACAGCGCTTCTCCCACAAACTCTTCAGCAGCGCCGTTGCCGTAATCATAGGCCGTATCAATATGAGTCATTCCTAGCTCCATCCCGCAATGAAATGCTTGAATCGCGATCTTTCGGTCATAGGTTTCAAGGTTCCACGTCCCCTGCCCTACGACCGATACCTCAAAATCAGTATGACCAAATTTACGAAATCTCATGGTAATCTCCGGTAGATTCCAATGTTACCGTTTCCTTTCGGCAAGGGCGCAGAAAGTTCTTGAGCTAAGCCGATACTCACAAGGTTTGCTACTTGGCGCACATCGGCTTCGTACGTCTGAAAGCATATACTTTCAAAGGCCCACTTTTCTTGTAGCCATGCCTCAAGCTCTTTCGTAATCATGCGATCGAGATTTGTCTCAATGCAAGAGGGTCTCGTCCAAAGGTAAACCTGCGCTTCAAAATCACGGACCTGCGAAACCATATCTTTGGACTGTTTTAGCCAAGTCAAAAGTCCCGACAAATGATTGATATAAATACAGCCAAGAATTTTTTCAGCATCATTACTTGCTATCGTAAGTGTAAAAGACCTCTTAGAAAGGTGGTCTTCAAGGTGGTTTTCTAGCTCTTTTTTATTTTGCGAAAGGTCAAAGTTGGAGGCGGACCATTCGCTCGGGTTGAATTCGCGATAGTAATCAAGAGAGTCCATCACGGCTTCAAAGTCGAGCTTATAGTCCGCAGGCAAAAGCGGTCGAATCGTAAAAAGCTCGTGCGTAAGTTTTTCAGGAATTGGTTTATCGTCGGGATATAGTTTCACCGAGGAGCAGTTTACTCCTTGAGGTCTCTTTTGGAAACATGCAGGGCCTAATACTGAACCGCTCTCTTTATACTGCTCGATTAGATAATGTATAGTGACGTCACATGGTGTCCAAACAATCGCTCCTGTGTGTTGGGTCATTTGCAATTAATGACGTTGTTCACGCAAATGGCGACACTGAAATGAATGTGCCGGCTGGGAATGCTCTATATAGTACGCTAGGGGGGCTGCACACAGCACCTGGCGTCTCCGTCGCTGCGATGGTGGGTCAAGACTGGAAGAATTCAGCTCTTTCATCGCTCGAAGCGATGGGGGCGGATTGCAGTCTTGTCAGACCTCACGATGGATCGAGTCTAAGAGCATGGGTCGTGTACGAAAATAGCTGTGATCGAAGATATTTACTCAGGTCGCCTGAGATTATTTCTCTAACCCCAAATCCACTCGCGCCGCCTCCAAGAAAAGAGGAGGCAACCATGTTTGAATCTGTGGCCCGAGAACTGCATTCCATCAACTGTCCTCGACCGAACGATATAGAACGTTTGCTGTCCCAGTTTTCAGGAATTCACATATGTCCAATGCCACTAGATATTGTCCGTCAATGGGTTCGTTCGATCCGTCGAACGAGTGACGCATTGATTTCACTTGATCCTCCTCCAATCAGCTCTGACGTTCACAAATTAGAGGAAGTTTTGGCGGAGGTTGATATCTTTATTCCAAGCGAGGCTGAGGCGAATACGATGTATCCGCACTTGTCGCCTGAAGCCTTTCTACTCAAAATGCGAGACATGGGTATACCTCAATGTGTCCTGAAATTAGGCGAGCAGGGGTGTATCGGGTTCACGGATCGTACTTCGGACATATTACGTGTTCCCGCGTACACGGATGGCGAGACCGTGGACACAACTGGGGCGGGCGACGTATTTTGTGGCGCATTTTTAGGATGTTACCTCAAGAGGAAAGAACTACGAGAAGCGATGTGCAAAGCCTCGGCAGTCGCGTCAATGTACACTGAGAGTTTTGATCCTTTTGCAGCTCAACAATACTCCTCCTCTGAACTCGCTCATCGCTTCGCCACGGTCAGTGAGGCTCTGTAGTGCGGTTCATATAGTGCAATGAAGCCGCATTTGCCTTAGGATTCCTTCATGAATGCATCAGAGGACGAGTTTGTCGATGACATTGAACAAGCTCCTCGTGGTCCGGATACACCAGAAATACGGGACGCTGACCTTCCTAAAATTTATCCGTTAATTAAGAGAATTCTTGAATTTCCGGTCGCACTGATTTTGGTCGTTTGCCTACTACCTGTTTATCTAGGTCTTACGCTAGCAGCATATGTTTCACATGGCTTTCCTGCGTTATTCATGTTTCCACGGCTCGGGAAGAATGGAAAATCGTTTCATATTTTCAAGTTTCGCACGATGGTGCGAGATGCCAAACAACAAATGAGAAACGGAGCAAGCAATGATTCACTCATCACGCCGTACGGCCGTTTCCTTCGTAAGACACATATGGATGAGCTGGCTCAAGCACTCAATGTTCTCTTTGGGCATATCAGCTTCGTAGGCCCGCGACCTATGGACTCAGATACATTCAACTTCATTCTCGAAGAAAATGAGATATGGCCAGATATCCTAAAAACACGGCCAGGAATTACTTGCTTAGAGTCAATTCTTGCCGATCTTCCAGAAATAGATGAGAAGGTTCGTAGAATCCTGAAGATTCCTCCTCCACCTGAAACGCCACCAACAATGTCACTTCCCAGGCGTTATCCGTTAGACAGGTTCTACATTGAAAATGAATCACTTTGGATGGACCTCGTAATCGTCTGGTACACATTAAGAACTTTTGCGGGAAAAGCCGCCGAACATCGCTAAAGTTGAATATCGACCTGACTCGCTCGTCGAACGATAGCTGCACGAGCTGCTTCTTTATTTTCGGCAACCAAAGCATCCTCCAGACCCTGGGGAGCCTCGGCAAAACCTTGCTCATGCTCAACTTTCTGACGGCCACGTAAGACTCGAATCAATCTTCGGAAGTCTTCAGCATTGAGTAACTTGAACAGCCACATCGATACGACGTAGATGGCCATTGAAAGGAACGCGAGCGCCCACTTGTAGTCCAAATCCTTCAAGAAATACACCGGCGCTGCCGCCAAGAGCGCCGAAAAGGTTGCAATGCTTGAGTATATCAATGCTGTACGCATATTTTGACGATAGTCTTTCCACAGCAAAGCGACGTAAGTGAACGCCTGACTGAATTCGCCGAGCACCGTCCCCGCAAACACAACACCAGCAAGGCCAAAATAATTAACTAAAGGAAGCAAGGAAGCGAGAATGACGATCAAGCTCGCAACTTTCGACTTCAGCGCGATGTCTGGTCGGTCCTGCACAACCGCATATTGCCCTGTAACAATTTCTACCGCCGCAGCGGGGGTTCCTATCGCGATTATGAGTAAGAGAAGGTAAACATTTCCGTACTTTGCCGATAAACCCTCTTCGCGAACAGCTAAAAACTGGAATAACCAATCGAGAATTTCGATAAGTAAAGGTAGACCGGCGGCTACAGCGATGGAAATGAAAGGAAAAGCGAGAAGACACAATCGCAAAAGCTCCCGATACATTTCGTCGCGTTTTTCTTTTTCAAGTACCAAACCAGGGAGCGCCGCATGACCCAGAATATCCATCGGCTGATGAATAAACTGAGAAAGAGTTCCCATGACTCCATACTCTGCCATTGGAGCCGTGCCTAATTTTGGATGACCGCGGGTAATCAACCCCTGAGCGGATCCCCCTGCGGTGAATAATTGCCCAGCACCCCACAAAGGCAGAGAAAACTTAAACATTTGTGCCAACCATTCTTTGGGAAGCGGTGTCCTAAGAATTTCCCAAAGCGAGGCTTTTACAGCGAAGGGAATCGCAAAAAGAGAGACAATTCCTCCAAGTGCGTACGCTGCGAAATCTCCGTAAATAATGGCATCGTCATAAGCAGTCAATTTCAGGAAGCCAAGGATGAGAAAAGCATTTGAGATCGA
>JAYZDF010000027.1:0-12631 GCA_036337945.1 Myxococcota bacterium | reverse complement strand
TTTGGATGCGCAGTAGGCTTCAGTGGTAGGGAGGCCCCGATTGGAAGCAATACTGCTGATCCCGACAAGGTAACCTTTTTGCTGGCGAATCATCGGGGCGATCCCAGCTGCAATGGTGGCGGTAGCACCCATGACATTAAGCTGCAGAACGTCGGTAATGTCTCGGACCGTCATCCTGTCGGCTGGAACATCTCGACCTCTCCCCGCGTTCGCGATGATGAGATCTAGGCTTCCCAGCATTTCTTCCGCTTCTTTGACCAAAGCTTCAGCCCGATGAGGATCCGATACATCTGCTTGTATGCCAATTGCGCGCTCTCCCAGCTCTTCACATAGAGCATCGATACGCTCTTGACGACGCGCACAAAAAACAACGCGACACCCTTCAGCGACAAGTTGTCGGACTAATGCTTCGCCGATACCTGTCGAACCGCCGGTAACCAGTGCTGTTTCAAATTTCACGAACTATCCTTTTTTGTAAAAAGGTGTTTTTACGACGAGTGCCTTGGCCGCTTTTCCGCGAATTGAGATGAGTATTTCAGAGCCTGCCTTCGCATGAGAGGTAGGAACGTACGCGATACCAATCGCTTTTCCGACGCTGGGCCCTTTGGTGCCGCTGGTGACTTTCCCAACTTCTTCGCCCGCTTCATTCACCACTGGGTAATCATGGCGTGCGATTCCGCGGTCGATCATTTCGAAACCAACCATTCGCCGCGTGTTCCCTTCGGCTTTAATCTTCGTGAGCGCTTCTTTTCCGATAAAGTTTTCTTTGTCTAATTTTACAACCCAGCCGAGTCCTGATTCTAAAGGATGTGTGGTTTCATCAATATCATTTCCGTAAAGCGCATAGCGCATTTCTAAGCGAAGGGAGTCGCGTGCACCGAGTCCGGCAGGTTTGACGCCGAGGTCTTTTCCTTTTTCCAACAAAGCATCCCAAATGGCGGGACCTTCTTCACTTGGGACATAGAGTTCGAAGCCATCTTCTCCCGTGTACCCTGTCCTTGAAATGATGGCTTCTTTGCCTTCTATTTTCCCAATCGCGAATCGATATGTTCCGATTTTTGTGACATCTTGGTCTGCGAGTCGTCCAACAAGTTCAACCGCGTTTGGACCTTGTACAGCGATCTGAACATAGTCATCGCTTCGGTCGATGACTTCACACTCTCCGTTTGCTTGCTCCTTCATCCAATTAAAATCTTTTTCGCGATTGGACGCGTTGACACAAATCAGGATGTGCTGAGGGCTGATGCGGTAGGTTACGAGATCATCGATAATTCCACCCTCTGGACGGCACATCGCCGTATAACAGGCTTGCCCATCCTCTATTCTGTTCAAATCGTTCGTAATGATGCGATTAGCGACCTCTAAAGCTTTTTCGCCTTTGAATTCGACTTCACCCATGTGGGAAACATCGAATAGCCCAACGTTGTTTCTCACAGTCTGGTGTTCATCAATGACACCGGAATATTGAACCGGCATCTCGTAGCCGGCAAAAGGAACAATTTTGGCTCCTGCTTCCTTATGTTTTTCGTAGAGTGCTGTTCTTTTTAGTGTCATTTGATTCCTCTTCTGTTCTTTGCCGCAATAAGCGTATTTTCCATCAGGCAGGCAATTGTCATTGGGCCAACGCCGCCGGGTACAGGTGTGATTGCACCTGCAACCTCTACAGCCGCGTGGTAGGCCACATCCCCTACGAGCTTTCCGCTTTCGACTCGATTAATTCCAACGTCGATCACCACGGCACCCGGCTTGAGCCAGCTTCCCTGAACGAAGTTCGGTCGTCCGATTGCGGCCACAACAATGTCGCTCTGGCGAACAACTTCTGGAAGATTCTTTGTTCTCGAATGGCAGATGGTTACAGTTGCGCTGCGGTTGAGAAGCATTTCGGCAATGGGCCGGCCAACAATTGAGCTTCGACCAAGTACAACTGCGCGTTTACCAGAAATTTCTGTCCCACAAGATTCAATGAGCTTGATAATTCCGGATGGAGTACAGGGCATAAGACCGCTTTCATCTCCGCGCGCAAGAAGACCAGAGTTCATAGGATGGAAACCGTCGACATCTTTGGCGGGTGAGATCGCCTGCAAAATGGTCTTTTCATCATGTTGAGAAGGCAGAGGCAGCTGAACCAAAATACCGTCTACGTCGTCATCGTCGTTGAGCTGTTTTACTAGGGTTAAGAGTTCTTCTGCTGACGTGCTTGCAGGAATCGTGTGCTGAGTGCTTCGAATTCCGCATTGGTCCGCAGCCCGTCCCTTAAATTTGACGTATGTGGCACTCGCAGGATCGTCACTCGCGAGAACAACAGCCAAATGAGGAGTGGTCTTTGCCGTCTGCTTGAACGTTTCGACTTGTTCCTTTATGGATAGCCGAAGGCGTTCGGCCAAGGCTTTCCCAGAAATAATCTCTACCTTTGACATGGACGGGTCTTCGCTCGATGTGTCTGTTTCGTCAACAAGCCAGGAACTTTTTCGCCCTAAAATTCATGAGTTTAAGGTGACAGATTTCTCTTGTTTTCTGATGCCTGGCGTCAATCACCGGATAACGGTATAGGCATGACAAGTATGAAAGTGCAGACAGGACTCGACCGCCTCGTGGAAGAACATTTTCGCTCGTTGAAGAACTGCAAGGTGGGCTTGCTCGCTCATCCGGCCTCTGTGGACGGTTCCTTGCGTCATATTCTACCCCTCATGCACGCCAGCGGGGTGAACATTACGAAGTTGTTTGGCCCCGAACACGGCGTCTTTGGAGACGCCCAAGACATGGAAGTTGTTGAGGAAGCTGAAGATGCGGTGGACCCACTGACGAAGGCGCGCGTCTATTCTTTGTACGGTCACGAAGAGAGTTCTTTGAAGCCATCAGTGGAGATGCTGTCAGGACTCGATGTTTTAGTAATTGATATGCAGGATGTAGGTGCTCGTTATTATACTTTTGCTGCGACGATGGTCTTTGCGATGCAAACGGCGGCAGAGGCGGGCGTTCGCGTGCTTGTTCTCGATCGACCAAACCCTATCGGGGGTAAAGAGGAAGACATTGAGGGACCCGCAGTTGAATCTGAATACCGCTCGTTTGTAGGCGCATTTGACCTACCTATGCGCCACGGTCTCACGATGGGCGAATACGCAAGATTGATGAAATTCGAGCTGAATATCGACGTGGATCTGGAGATTTCTGAGATGGTCGGCTGGAAGCGATCCATGGATTTTGACGCCACTGGACTGCCCTGGGTATTACCCTCGCCAAATATGCCGACCGTAGACACCGCATGGATTTACCCCGGAATGTGCCTTATCGAAGGCACTTTGCTGAGTGAAGGTCGGGGCACAACTCGTCCTTTTGAGCTGGTAGGTGCACCGTATTTAGATCCTAACCAATGGATTCACGCTTTACCGACTGATCGTTTCGATGGTGTCGCACTCCGTCCAACCTACTTTACGCCTACCTTTCAAAAGCACGCTCAATCTCGATGTGGAGGACTTCAAATTCATGTGCACGACCGTAAACCTGTCCGTTCTGTGTACTTGGCGGTTGCGCTGATCGCTGGTGCGTTGAAAGTTGCACCGCAAGATTTTAAGTGGCGTACAGAAAGATATGAATACATTACGGACCGCCTTGCGATAGATCTTTTATTTGGCTCGACAAAACCGCGAGAAGCCCTCGAAGCTGGAGCATCCGCCCAAGATGTCATTGAGACTTTTAAAACGAATGAACAGGCCTTTGCCGAAAGACGTCGCGCTTCACTTTTGTATACTTAGCTACGTTGGTTCGTCAGCGACCCTTTCTGTATGACCGCAGAGATAATAAGGTGAGTACGCTGATGATTATGATTAGGCTTGAAAGCGGACTCGAGTTCGCTTTTTGGGTTCGGCAACTACAAGAGGAAGGCTCCACAGTTTTTGCCCGCGGCGGATCCCCCGCGTCGGTAACGACAATCGTTAAATCTTGAGAAACGGTCTCTATTCCATCGCTCGCGCTGGCCTTGAGGGTGTAGGTACCTTGCGCGTCTAAACTTGGTGTCCAAGCAAAATCTCCTTCCGAGGAAAAGGTGGCCCCTTCGGGTACGCCATCCAGTTTGAAGGTGAGCTCGTCACCGTCTGGATCCGTCCCTCGAACAGAAAATTTAAGTGTTTCCTTTTCGGCAATGGTGGCATTTGAAAGCTGCTGTAATACAGGTGGTCGGTTGGTCGCTTCGATAGTGATGGTGGCGGTTGCGGTCGTGAGTAGTAGGCCATCGTGTGCTTGAAATTCTAAGACGTGGACACCTGCTTGATTGAAGTCAACATCCCAAACAAATTCGCCACTGGTTGGGCCAATTAACGCGCCTGTGGGTGTACTTGTGAGCGAATAATATACGTTGTCTCCGTCCGGATCCGTGGCCTTTACTGCAAACGTCAGCCGTTCTCCTTCTTTTCCGGTTTGGTTCAAAATAGGCTCAAAAACGGGTGCTTGAGGAACGTCGCGAACGATCAAAACAATCCGTCTCGTGGTCGAGACGGTTCCGTCATTGACCGAAACGGTGAGCATATACTCTCCAGCGTCTTGGTAATCTGTCTGCCAAGTTAACTCACCGGTCATTCTGTCGAATTCAGCGTTGTCCGGTACTCCTAAGCAGGCGTATGTCAGCGGGTCGCTATTGATGTCCGTCGCGGTAAACTGGATGGCAATCCGTTCGCCTTCAGAAAAATCTAAGTCCTCAAACGTTGGAAATTCGGGCGCTCGATTGGGTCGGTCGAAGGTAATATTTGGCAAGGCTTGGTATTGCCAGTGGTTTGCATTCGATTCGTTGCCCAACGCCTTAAGGAGTGCGAGTCTGGCGCGATATTCTCCATCAGGGACTTCGAACTCTTCCTCGTTTCGCCAAACAGAACCATCAAAGCTGTAAGTGGAATAATCATCAGGACGTGTAGGGTCGGCGTTCAATCGAATTCGGCTATTGTAATATTCGCCATCGACTTCAAGTTGAACCATCAACTGATCGGCGGGCCATTCAAGATAAAACCGCACGACGGGTTCATCATCATCCTCAAGAGTGTAACTGGCCCCCATAGACTGATGTTCTTCGCTCGGACGCTTCAACAACCACGGGTAGTCTTGTTCCGTAGGGATCGAAGGAGAGACAGCTTGATAATCCCCTTTGAAGCCCATGTACGGAACATGCAAGGTATCTTGGCTCTGTACGTTCAAAACCCGGATATACCCACCAAAAACAGATTTTTCGAGTAGTCCTGCCGGCGCTGTGACCGTGACGACGACTTGCTCAGTCCCGCCGGCCGGCACGGCGAGTTGAGTAGGTTGGATATCTACGTCTGCTGCAAATTCGAGAACAGTTTCTAACGCCGGGGCGTTAGAACTCGTAAGCGCCGGAGTGTGACTTATGCTCAGGTCTACAGCTTCTGTACTGCCATTTGAAATGGTGATTGTCTGCTGCAGTGATGAAACAGACGGTTCAAATTCGCCAAAAGCGATTCGGCTTGGCTCCAGTGTAATTGGCGTTTCTATGGCGAGTGCTAAGTCTGCGAGTCCTGCTCCTTGTAAGTGAACGGCTTCAAAAAAAGTATCAGCGCCTCGATTTGGATGAGGAGTCTGCGGCTGGGCGCTATTTTGTAGACGAATTCGTATTTCGTCTGGGGTCGAGTTGGGTCGTGCCTCCTTGAGAAGCGCAACGGTGCCGGCAAGGTGTGGGCTGGACATCGACGTGCCTTGTAAAGTTGCGTAGGAACCAATTTCTAGCGGATAGGTGGAATAGATTCTTCCGCCAGGCGCTCCGATATCAGGCTTTAGGGTGAGCGCCGCGGTTGGGCCATGAGAGCTAAATGTCGAAATCTTTGATGCACGAAAGTACGGCTCAAGGCCTACATCTTCATTGAAGCTGATCGTAACTGTGCTTCCAGAGGTTAGCTCATTTGCGATGGCGTTACCCGTCTGTCCCGAGAGAAAAGAAACGGGCATATCGATGATCGGAGTTCCGTCGATGCGAGCACTAAAGATTCGTCCGTTGCGGTTGTTATAAATGAGTAACGCTGCTGCACCTGCGTTTTCAGCATTTTCAGCCTTTGCTCGATAATTGCATCGTCCTCTTCGCATGATCAAAACGCGACCGACAGCTGAGTTTGCGGGTAACGTGTCACATCCATGCCGTGGGTCCGTTCGTTGCACAGGATAGGTTCCAGAAGTAAGTCGTCCTCTTTGTACGGCCTCTCCCCAAAAAGGCATATGTAAGACCGTCAATCCATTAGAGGTCGTTGCTGTACTCAGTTGAAGGGATTCATTATCAAAAGATGCAATACTCAGAGCACTATCCACCGCACCGACACTTGCCACCGCGTGTAGCCCCAATTCATCCTCGTTTCCTGCGGAGGCGACGACCATTGCTCCAGCCGCGGTCAGATTATCAATGGCTTCAGCGTGGGGTCCGGTGGGCCATCCGAAGGCCGAACCCAAGCTTGCGTTTACAACTTGAGCGTTGTCTTGAAAAGCGCGTTCCAGTGCTGCGACGGTGATATCCGATCGCGTTGGTCCTTCGACGCCGAAAATCTTGTAGGCACCCAGAGTTGCTTCGGGAGCAACCCCTTTTATGACACCGTTCGCACCAACAATGCCCGCTACGTGGGTTCCATGACCTTTCGGGTCATCAGGATCATTATCAGGTTGGGGCCTGGTTCCATTTCGTGGATTGAAATTATCACCTACAAAATCATAGCCAAATTCAACTTTGCAATTCGGCCCAAAACATCCGCCCAGGTCGGGATGATGATAATCGACGCCCGTGTCAATGACTGCAATTCGAATTCCCGTACCCAAAAGTCCTAGAGTTTGATGTGCATACGCTACACCAGACATTTGATTCGCACTGGCAAGGTGGCTCCCCTCTAAAACCCGACTGGATGGCCGTTCAAACAATTCAACGGGATATACTGATTGAACGAAGCGAAGTTTTTCGATTTGATTGATATCCTTTTGATTGTTTAACTCGACAGCATATCCGTTCCAGATTCCTCGGTAATCGTAATTGATCGTGAGATCTAAAGATGAACGAGTCGCCTCAAATCTTTCTCGTTCATTTTGATGGATTTCTTCGTTACCACCTCGGCTGGTTGGGGGTTCCTTGAACTGAATCATCCAAAGATGAGTAAGCTCCACCGTTGTTTCAGGTGTCAGCCCTGCGGCGCGTGAAGAAATAGTTTCTTTTGCGGGCTGACATGCACCTAATACGAAAACGGTCGACAAAGTGACCAATAAGCAACGCACAATCAACAACATGAAGGAAGAACCTCACTATTGGTAGTCACGTTTGCCCGATTATTTTCCTTAGAGGGTCTCGAATTGGTAGCCAATGACGGACAGGTTCAGTACATGTGCTTTTATTGTGAGAATCTTATGGATGAGCGTATTGGTCATTTCTGCCTGTACAGCAGATAATTCGCCGATAACGATGAACATTGATGCGGGCAATGAAGACGCAATGGTGCGAGCTGACGCAACTGCCAATACAATCGTTGATGCTGGTATTGCTGCCCCAAAAGACAGTGGTTTTTTGGATGCTTCTACCGCAGATTCGGGCTCATCGGACGCCTCAAGCTCGGACTTTGTTGTCGCCGATTGTTACCGACCTGAAATTCAAATCGATCCTGCAAACGCAGAAATTATCGATGACCGCGGCCGAGTGACAGTCACTGAAACGGGTACGAGTTGCCAAAGTCAGTTTGCGCTCAATTCAACGCAACCGCAGCGCGATGCACTTCGTAGTCAAACGCGAACTATTAACGAAACTATAGACTATCCGGTGCTGCGCTCGGGGAATCCTATGTTTGATGCTTTGTATTCATTGAGTGTTGAGGAGGTGATTCAAAATTCTGTTGCGCAGGTTCAAGATGGTTCGTTCAACCAAGGTCAACCGATTGATTGCATGCCAGGAGGTTGTTTCCAAACCGGTCGCTTATGGAAATACGTTTGGACCCGAGACATCGCGTACGCCACCGATCTAGCATTGGCATCACTTGACCCCATTCGCGCCCGAAATTCTCTTCTTTTCAAGTTATCTCCTCGCCGCGACGGAACGGACGAACAAATCGTACAAGATACAGGGACCGGAGGAAGTTACCCCGTTTCTACCGACCGCGTTTCGTGGATTCTTGGGGCGATAAAGACGCTTCATTATCTCAAGCCCGCCGAGCAACAAGCATTTTTAGTTCGTCTCCGTCGAGCATTGAATAACACCATCAGTCATGATCGGAAGATTGCTTATGATGAAATGACAGGCCTTTATCGGGGAGAAACATCCTTTTTAGATTGGCGTGAACAGACGTATCCAAATTGGGTTCAGAACAATGTTGTACACGTCGGAATGTCTCGTTCTCTTTCTACTAACTTGTTACACTTAGCCGCGATAGAAGAAGCCGCACGCCTAAATCAATCAGCGGGTGAGTCGATGCTTGCAGCAGAGCAACAGCTTTGGGGAGATTCGCTTCGCCGAGCGATTCAGCAGGAGTTTCAGATTGAAAACGAAGCGCTCTATAGCGCTTTTTTGCCTACAGAATTAGATCTCGCTCCATCTTATCGTTTTGACCTTTTGGCGCTTTCTTTTGCGATAACCATGAACCTCTCCGACGAGGAGCGTTCACTTCAAATTCTCGAAGATTATCCACACAGTGAATATGGCCCACCTGTAATTTGGCCTCAACAACCGGATTCGGCGATCTATCACAATCGTGCGATATGGCCTTTTGTTACAGCATATTGGCTACGCGCAGCCAAAAAGCACAGACAAGCAGGAGTTGTAGCTCACAATATCGGTTCACTGGTTAATGCGACGGCTCTAAATTTATCAAATATGGAGAATTTAGAGTTTATGAGCGGATTGCCTTATTTTGAAGATGGTTCTTTTTCTGGACCGGTGATCAATTCAGAACGCCAGCTATGGTCCGTAGCTGCCTATGTGAGTATGGTTCACGACGTTCTTTTTGGGATTCGATCATTCGTTGACGCTCTTGAGTTCGACCCTTTTATTACTCATCAGATACACGAAGAGTGGTTCTCGGGAGTCGACCAAATCATATTAAATCGATTCGATTATCAAGGACATCAAATGCACATTGCTTTAGAATTTCCGTCTAGTTCAAGTAGTGGCGACTCATATGAGATTGCTGAAATACATTTGAATCAACAACCGTTGAACGCGGCACGAATTACCGTTGATCAACTCGAAGACAAAAATCTCCTCACGATTCGATTGCAGGTATCAACTTCGACAGTCGTTTCTAGTGTTAAGATCCTTAGTTCCGCCCAAGATGAAATATTCGCTCCGCAAACGCCGCGGATAGATTCTGTAGACTATACCGCGAACGGATTGCTCTTGAATCTTAGCGACCCAAATCCGAACCCGGCCAATCTGCGCTACCATATTTATCGAGATGGTGAACTTTTGACAGACATTGCACCCTCAGCAACGTATCTCGATACACTTACCGCCACAGCCTTTGCGAGTCACTGTTATACTTTTGAAATTGAATACCTTAGCTCAAGTCTTCGTTCTCAACGTTCAGAGCCAATCTGCTACTGGGGAAGAAATTCAGAACGTATTTACGATCTCTATGCAGGGAGTTTTGTGACCACGGGTGGTCAACTTGTAGACCAGCATGGATGGATTCATTATCAAAGCTGGGGAGAGCCAGGTCATTCGATTCGGTCAGAGTCTTTTGCGGCGCCGAACACTGGCACGTATCTGGTCCAGACTTTTTTTGGAAATGGATTAGGTGGTCTGACGACAGGAATTACCTGTGCAGTAAAGCGTTTACGGGTGATTGAATCCTCATCTCAGACGGTTGTCAGTGAGTCTTACCTCATGATGCCTCACACGGGCGATTGGACTACCTGGAGAGACTCCTCTTTTGCTCGAGTAGAACTAATCGCGGGCCGATCTTACGATTTTGTGATTGATCACAACCCTTGGGCCGTCAATATGTCCAGCTTTGAACATTTCTCTTTATACACAGGTGGCAGCGGTGGCAGTTCACCTGCGGCGTACGTAAACATTGGCGCAATCCGCGTGCTGGCTTTAACCGGAAACGAGTAATCAGTTCTCGTTGTCACGATACTTTTCAATCAATGTTCCAAAGCATTCCTGAGCTTCTTTAGTATAGCTTGGTAATGCATCTTGTGGTGTGAGCGTTTGTTTTGCGAGTCCCGTCACATAGTGCTGAATCATCGGCCATGCTTCTTTTGGTTTGAGGTCGCCAGGACGACATCCATCTTCTGCGAGGAAGTCAAAGAAGTCTGGAACCGGAACATTGTATTTTCGAGCAAGAGGCAATAGGCCTCCATTTTTTTCAGCAATGTAGCAAATGTCAGCGAAGACATTGTGGCCGCCCCCGTAAATGAGGATGTAAGTGTTCGTCGAACTTTCCGGAAAACGTTCGTGTAAGGCCTCAGTGCGAGACGGAGGAATGACTTCGTCAAAGCTTCCAGCCATAAATAGCGAAGGCTTTGCGGGCAACGTCGTTGAGGTATCTACTGAAAGAGGGGCATAGGAAGTGATTCTTGGATCACGAGCGAATTCAACGGAAGTGCTGCCTCCAGCGGAATGTCCGGTGATCATGATTCGCTCGGTATTTAGGCGATTGAAGAATCGGTTGTCCTCGTCGTCCTGTGCGCTCTGCAGATATTTGACAACATCGTCAAAGGTTTTGATTGAATCGCCAAATTCAGGAATGCCGCTGTTCACCAATAAGGCGACGCCTCGCTCTTTGTGATCGGGCGCTGCGACAACGAAACCCCACTGGGCAAGATGACTGGTGAGAAAACTCGATTGGGTTCTGAAACTTCCGAGTCCATGACTGAATAAAACGATTGGATATTGTAGCCCGTCCGCGACCGGAACATCGCGATAAGCGTCCATGACGAAGACCGGAGCGTCTTCTTCATTGATCGGAATGGATGTACCAAGCCACTGACGAAGGTCGTACTGAGCCTTCAGCCGACCCTTCACATCTGTCTTATTCGCGGGATACCAAATCTCTGTCGGCACGCCTTCCACCTGAACCGTGGTCACTCCTGCGGCGAATGGACCGGCGTTGGCATAGGGTGCGTCCCCTTCACAGCCGTAATCCACTGATGGCTCTGGGTCGTGCGAGTCACCGCAGGCACCGGCTGCCGTGGACAAGATGAGTCCTATAACGAATTGCCGAAAGTATTGATTCATCGCGGTAACAAACAATCTGCGCAGACCGGTCTCGTCAAGTAGTTCCCCCTAGATTCTCCTGGATTCTGAAATGTGATTTATCGCACGTGCTGAATATCACATAGCTTTTTTGCTTTTAAGCCTTAAGACCGCATCGCATTCGTCGATGTAGGTCATGTAACAAGTTTTTATTCTTTTTTTTATTTACGGAGTTTTACTAATGAAATTATCAACGCTTTTCTCAATCATGACCGCCGCTGGAATGGGTGCTGCACAACAGGACTCAGTTGCTCAGGTGATTCACCAACCCATTCAAAAAGTGAAAGAAATCGCCACCCAGTACGAGATGCGTACCCTTCAAACCGCTGTTCTCAGCGAGGTGATTGCTGACAACGCCGATGTTGTTCAGAAAGACTTTTCCGAGTTTGTTCGCTCGATTGCTCACTCTGACGCCAAGGACGTCGCTAAGGATCACTGGGGTAATTACTATGAGTTGTACGAAGTAGACCAGGGATACGAGATTGTATCTGCCGGTGCAGACGAAGAAATGGGAACTGATGATGACATCATCGCCACGGTAAAGTTTCGATAAAAAAAAAAAAGCACCGCCGAGAAGGCGGTGCATTTACAACAGTTCAAAAAGAAAGGTCAGCGTGGTGGGTTCCAAGAGACACCGGGAACCAGCCCGATTGACCCGCTTTTGCGTCTCCATCACCATCCGTAAAGGACCCCTTTTGGTGATGCCGGCGACAGTTCGCCAGTAGAATCGCTTTTCAATTCTAGAGGTGCTTGAGCAAAGTTCTCTGCAACCCATCAACGCTTTCGCAAAGATGTTCTCGGCGTTTTTTGAAATTTGGTCGTACGTAATTCGGCTGATTTTAAGTAAAAAATCTCAGGCCCCCAGTAGGGGCAAAATTAAAAGGGTAAATCACGAAGGTAATGTGCGGTTCGCGTGGCCATGGTCATGATTGTAAGTTGGGGATTTACGCCGAGACTGGTTGGCACTGTGCTGCCATCAGCGATGAAGAGGTCACTGACCTCCCAGCTCTGTCCCCAAGGATCAACGATGGAGGTATTCGGGCTGGTTCCCATTCGACATGTACCTAAAGGATGCTGGGATGTGCATTCGAGATTTTTGACCGAAAGATTTTCAAGGTCCAATGCTGCGAATTCGTCCGCGTTTAGCCCCTCCAATCCCAGCATAGGGAGATACACCTCTTTAGCACCCGCAGCAAAAAATGTGTTTCCGGCAATTCTCAAGGCTTCAGGCACCCGCGCTCGATCTTCTTTTGCCATCCTATAGGTTACGAAAGGCTCTCGTCCAAATCCCGCTTGAACCCTGCCTCCGGCCTTGTCATGTAAATTCACCCCAAAAATAGCAAGGTGCGGCGCTTCCTGCGCCCGCCTGAGGTGTTCGGATGCAACCCCTGGTAAACCAGCGACGAGTATGCCCGCAGG
>JAYZDF010000026.1:0-5965 GCA_036337945.1 Myxococcota bacterium | reverse complement strand
ACAGCCCCAACTTCGGCCAACAGCGTCCAAGTGAGTGCGACTGCTGCGCCTCGCGAGATTTCATTTTCTGATCTCAGAGCAAGAAATCGTACAAAGATCTGAGGCGAACCCAAAAATCCAAGACCGATAAGTAGTAGGCCCAAAACTCCTGCGATGGTGGTTGCGGTCACCTCTGTCGTTCCCATCCAGGTCACAAGAGCCGGGTCTTGCTGAGCAAGGCCTTCCATCACGGGACTCAAACCGCCCACGCTCATTAGGCCGACGATGGGCAAGATGGTTAGTCCAAAAAACATCAGTGCGCCTTGGAATACGTCCGACCAGACGACCGCCACAAATCCACCGCTCGTGATGTACGCAAGCACAACCACAAAACCAGTGATGGCGCCCGCAAAGTAATTCCATCCCAAGAAGCTTTCAAAGGCTTTGCCGGTCGCATCGATTTGAGCACTGACGTAAATCGTCACAAAGATGACCAATGCCCCGGCGGCAACTTTTCTCAGGTTCTGCGTCCGATCTCGAAATCGACTTTCCAGGTAATCAGGTACCGTAATGGCATCATATTTATCGGTGAGTCTTTTGAAGCGTTTGGCGAGTAAAAACCAGGCACCTGCGACACCCAAAAACTCTCCGGCCACAACCCAAAAGGCCTTCAATCCAATTGTAGCTCCCATCCCGGTAAGTCCCAGCAGTAACCAAGCCGATTCACCGGTTGCCCTTGCAGAAAAAGCGACCGCGAGAAACCCAAGCTTCTTTCCGCCGACAAAATAATCTGACAGGCCTTTCATTCGCTTAGAAGCGGCGATACCTAAGGCTACGAGCGCCCCCAAGTAGAGAAACACCCCGATAAATTTGTAAGATGACGCTTCCATACCCATTGGAATACTCTACAAGTCTATTAAGGTCCAGTTGGCGCCCGATTTCATAAGCCTAACCTTTTCTGTATAAGGAAGTGTGACATGCCAAAAATTAGCTTTTGGTTTTTCTCTATGCATGTTGGTCGCGTGTCAAAGCGATCAAGTTGAACCACTCGCTTTAGACAGTTCATGCCAACCGCTTTTGGCGGGCGCAGATTGTTTATTGCCATATCCTTCAGATTATTTTGCGGTACCCGATGACTCTATGCCGAGCGGCAAAAGGATTCAGGTCTCGGGTGAAGCGAAGATGTACGATATCGAAGGAACGAGTGCGAATGTTTTCGATTATCGAGCAGCAGATGGATTTTCACGTATTCCTAGCTTGTCGTTTGTATTTCCAAAGCAAGTCAGTCTCGAGAATGCGCCGGGGATTTTAAGTCATGAAGGAATCGAACCAAGCGTCGCGGATGCGACTGTCATCGTCGATAGCGTGACAGGAGAGTTGATTGCGCATTATACAGATGTTGATCCTGAATTTGAAAACCCAGATGAGCAAGCGGTCATGTTGCGTGTCCGAACTATGCTCAAAGCAGAACACAGGTACATCGTAGCCGTGCATGGTTTGCGCGAGTTTTCCGGAAATATCATTGAAGCACCAGAAGGATTTCGCCGTCTCAGAGATCGTGTATCAGATGAAAGTTTAGAAGCATTGCAATCGAAGTTTGACGAACAAATCTTCCCCGTTTTGACAAAGGCAGGTATCGAGAGAGAGGAGATACAACTTGCTTGGGACTTTACAACCGGCTCAGATGAGTTTCTGAAGCGCGATTTATATGCGATTAGAGATCAAACGTCTCGCTGGCTCGAAATGAACGAGCCTCAGATAACGATAAAGTCTGTTCTTGCTGATTCCGACAATCGTATTGAAACCATTGTTCGAGGAACGATCACGGGTCCGTTGTTTTTAGAGGAAGATGCACCTGGTGCTTTATTGTCCTACGATGCTCAAGGCAATCTCACTTCTCAAGGAACAAGCAGTTTCGATTTTCTCGCGCGCATACCCAAGTCCGTTCTCACTTCGTCTGAAGCCGGCGGAGTGATGGGGTTTGGGCACGGTCTTTTCGGGACCAGAAATGAAGCACAAAGCGGAATTGGTGCGGATATTGCGGATCGAACGCGGTCGATATTATTCGCGATCGACTGGGTGGGTATGTCCCGAAACGACGTACTTCTTATTACTGATGATTTAATTTCGCATCCTTATCGGGTGCTCAGATTTACTGAGCGAGCTCACCAAGCGATGGCAAACTGGATAGTTCTTATCCACGCGGTCAAGAATCAGCTTCAGAACCTCCCTGAGTTTCAACGAATTGATCCAGCCACGCCGCTCTATGATGCCAACCGGTTTGATTTTCTTGGCATCAGCATGGGGCACATTCTCGCAGGGACTTTGGCGGCCTTGGATCCAAATATCCAAAGGCTTTGTCTCAATGTCGGTGGCGCGGGGTTTAGTCACATTGTTGCTCGATCCGAAGCCTTTGCTCCTTTTATGTTGCTGATGGACACACCCATTCCAAGCCCACTTAACCGACAGAAATTTGTTTCAACGATGCAAGCCCAATTCGATCGAATAGACGCCGCCACGTACGCCAGTGATCTCGTCGCCAATGATGAAAAGCGAATTCTCATGCAGATCGCACTGGGGGATACCACCGTCCCTAATGTTGGAAGTTTTCTACACGCTCGTTTATTGGGCCTTCAACTTATGATGCCGTCGTCTTATGCGCTTCCCGGGTTGTTCCAGGTCACGGCACCCTCTGACAAATCGACACTTGCTCTTTTTGATTTTGGGATTGATTTATCAGTATATGAATCTGCTACGCCCAATCTTCCGAAAAATCGAGGTCATGACGATCTTCGAGGGGTCGAAAAGGCCGTAGATCAAATGGAAAGGTTTTTTGAAACGGGAGTGATTGCGCATCCCTGTGATGGGCCCTGTGACCCAGAATAACCTTCATGGTATGCATCCAGCATGGCGAAGTTAGTACATAGAACGCCAGAACCTGAACTGATGAATGATCAGGAGCAGGCTGACGCATACGCACAGGCTGATTTCGCGGAGCCTCACAATTATTTTGTGCAGTTATTCGCTGAGTATTTCCCTCAAAATAAGCCCGTGAAAGTCTTGGACCTAGGATGCGGACCGGGTGACATAAGTTGCCGATTCGCCAAAGCGCATCCCGAATCTATTGTTACAGGTGTTGATGGAGCGCAGGCCATGCTCGATGCGGGCGCTCCGATCTTGAAAAACTTTAGCCTCGGTGATCGCGTGCAACTCACCTACGGTTATTTGCCAAACGTCGAACTTCCAAAAGCTGCTTACGATACCGTTATCTCCAATAGTCTCTTACATCATTTGGACGACCCGATGGTGATCTGGGAAAGTATCAAGAAGTTTGGTCAACCGAATAGCTCTGTGTTCATCATGGACCTCATGCGGCCGGAATCCTCTGAACTCGCTGAGCAATTCGTCAACATGTACGCAAATGAGGAGCCTGAAGTTTTGCGTCACGACTTCTATCATTCGCTCTTGGCTGCCTACACATTGGACGAAGTGAAGCAGCAGCTTGCCAAGGCGCATCTTAATCAACTCAAAACAATTGCTGTGAGTGACCGACATTTCATCGTGCACGGCTATCTAAATTTACAAGAGGTATAAAATGGGGAAAAAGTTAGATGAATTTCAGGCAAATCGCCTGGAGATGAACGAAAAACTGATTGGAAGTAACAATATTAATATCAAGCGATTCTTTGCGCTTGATGAACGAGCCTACGATGATGGAGCGCTGAGCCATAAAACGAAAGAGCTGCTTGGTTTGTCGGCGTCGTTGGTCTCACGTTGTGACGACTGTATTACTTACCATCTTCTTCAGTGTCATGAAGCTGGTGTGACCAAAGAAGAGTTCTTAGAAACTTTGAATATCGGCTTGATCGTTGGAGGTTCAGTGGTCATTCCGCATGCACGTCGTGCCATCGCCGTTCTCGACGAACTTGATGAGGATGCCGCGACCGCTTCTGCGGCAACAGAGTCTGAGGAGGCGTAATCAATGCATCTAAGGTCCTTGTTGTTCAGCGCGAGTCTTTTGTCTGTCGCTAGTTTGGCCGGTGCTTATCCCAATGCCCATTGGGAAGATGGTAAAGCTGAGCTCAGTGGTTATACGCTCACCCAGCCTCGCTACGGACAGCTTCGCACCGGGACGGCCGTCCATATTTTTGTCAAAGAGGACTTTTCTGAAAAGGCAAAAGTAAAGGCGGATTACGTTCGTTCAGCGAAAGACCAGGTTCCGATTATTAAACTAAATTTCATCAAAAAGTTCCCCACCGGGATATACGACTATAATTTGATGACCAGCGTCTTTGCGCCCTTTGGTTCGCGCCAGGGGCTTAGAGCCGGAATGCCGATCAAGGTATCTTACGCTCAACAAGAGTGGTGCGGCAGTCTGTACGACGAGCTCAAAACCGAAAGCTCCGGTATTCAGTTAGACCGTCATACTTATTTTGATCGCGATGAACTCAAGATGAAGAGTTTACCGCACCAAAAAAATGGGATCATGGTCGATGAACTTCCCTTTTTGGTTCGTCAGTTTCCGGTACCCTATCTTCAGCCCGGAGAGAGCAAAGATGTGCGCTTTTTGCCGTCTTACGAACGGGCGAGACTCTTGCACACGCCTCATACTTGGATGAACGGGAGTTTCTCGCGCAGCAAGACAGCCAGCACCCTCAAGGTTCCGGCTGGACAGTTCCAGGTTGAGACCTGGACCGCGAAACTCGGCGGTAATGAGATCTATCGCTATTTCGTCGAACAGGCTTTTCCGCACCGCATTATCGCTTGGGATGGTCCTCAAGGCGAACGCGCCGAATTGAAAGGCAACACCCGACTTCCGTACTGGCAACTCAATAATAACGGCGGCGAGAAGTACTTGCGGGAATTAGGTTTTACTCCGTAACCCAGTACATGAATCTCAAGTTTGGAATTATGGGCGCTGGAGCGATCGGCGGATATTTAGGTGTTCGTCTATCGGCGGCCGGCTATCCGGTGACGATGATCGGTCGGCCTTCCCTCATTGCCCGAAAAAATACAATGTCTGCCACTAACTTAGATGGTTACACGGTTTCTCCGGGACAAGGGTTTGTGGTTTCGACGGATCCGCACGACTTGGCGGACGTTGATATTTGCCTGCTTACGGTCAAAGGGCGCTCGACGACCGAGGCGGCCCAAACTTTGGCAAAGGTTTTGCGGCCCAATATTCCGGTGGTGTCTTTTCAAAACGGAATTCAAAATGTTGCTCGAATTGAGGCAGCACTGAGTCAGCCAGTCTTTGGTGGCATGGTGACCTTCAATGTGGTGGGGCAAGAGGGTGCGCTAAGCAAAGGGACAAGTGGTCCTTTGATGTTTGGACAAAGTAAAGCCTTAGACCCTTTAGCGAACGCCTTTAGAAAAGCCGGCGAACCATTTGAGCGTCGCTTCGACATGTTGGCGGTGCAGCGGGGCAAATTGCTTTTGAATTTAAACAACGGCGTATGCGCGGCGACCGGACTATCGATTTTACATTCGATTCAAAACCCGGTCACTCGTCGAGTCTTTTCACAGTGCATAAGCGAAGGGGCGAGGGCGATGAAAGCTTTGGGGCAGCCCTATGTGCGGATTGAATATTTGTCCCCGGACTTGATTGGTAAAATCTTAAGACTGCCTAACTTCTTCCTTCTGCGGATTGCGAAGAAGATGATGACTATCGACCCGCAGGCGCGGTCGAGCACTTTGCAAGATTTAGATCGGGGCGTGCCTACCGAGATTGATGACTTGAATGGACAGATTGTTCAATTGGCTAAGCAAGCGGGCACTTCGGCACCTGCGAACCAGGCCATTTATGAACAGGTGAAGTATTTGGAGAAGAGTCCGGGAGAGTTTTTAAGTCCCGAGGAGTTGTATGCGAAGAGTTCTCTCTAAAGATTTTCGTGCTTTTTCCATCGAACGACCGGTTTTCGGGCAGCATGCGCTTCGTCGAGTCGCCTCCAGCCGGTGTTGTGTGGCGCGGTCTTGACCAGTTCGG
>JAYZDF010000025.1:0-35978 GCA_036337945.1 Myxococcota bacterium | reverse complement strand
AAAAGAGGACGTTATCGGCACCATGCTCGACTCTTACACCTGGCCTGACCATTTGACCGAAGGTTCTCCCATCCGAATGACTTTATCTGCAGACGATCTTGAAGCGGGAAGTATTGTGCCCGTTCGATTAGAGGTTCACGTAACCGAAATTGGTACTGTTGAAATCTGGGCTGTAAATCCAACAAGTGAAAAGCGATGGCGGCTTGAATTCAGCGTCAGAGAAACAGGAGAAGAATAATCAATGGCACGGTTTGTCGTCGGGATTGATTTAGGCACATCGAATTCTTGTGTTGCCTTTGCTGACCTAAAGACTCCCAACTCGTCAGACCGTCCGAGAATAGAAATCTTCGAAATTCCACAACTCATTGGACCAGGCGATGTCCAACCGCGGACGCTTCTACCGTCGATGCTGTACATGCCTTCTAAAGTCGAGCTGAACGAACAACAGCTACGGCTCCCGTGGCAAGACTCGCCCACCGAAGATGTCGCGCAAAAAGCGCTTGAGCCAGTCGTAGGATACGGGGCTCGAAAGCTTGGCGCAAAAACATCTATTCGACTCGTCGAATCCTCAAAAAGCTGGCTTTGTCACGGTGGTGTTAATCGCAACGCCAATATCCTTCCCTGGCATGCACCTGATTCCGTCCGTAAAATTAGTCCCGTTGATGCCGCGACTCGAATTCTTCTCCACATCACACGAGCCTGGAACCACGAAATGGCGAACGATGATGTTACTCTTCGTTTGCAGGAACAAGATGTAGTCATCACAGTTCCAGCTTCTTTCGACGAAATCGCTCGTAGACTTACTCTCGAAGCCGCGAAGAAAGCGAACTTACAGAACGTCACACTCATCGAAGAACCGATGGCGGCCTTCTATTCCTTTGTAGACAGAACCGGCGGGACAACCTCCACTACAGGGCTGTCAGGCGGAGAACAAATACTTATCGCGGATGTCGGCGGGGGAACCAGTGACTTTACACTCATTCAAGTCACCGCACCCAAAGGTGACGACGGACTACTTGGGTTCGAACGCACGGCTGTTGGAGACCACCTTCTCCTGGGTGGTGACAATATGGACCTCGCTCTCGCTCACGCCATTGAGCCAGAACTGACACAAGGAAAGAAGCGCTTAGACGCTGAGGCTTGGGCGCAGCTCAAACTGGAATGTAAACTGGCCAAAGAGGCGTTGTTCACAGACCTTACTCGCGATGAAATACCCGTCGTGCTCGCAGGCAAAGGAAGAAAACTCGTTGGAGGAGCAATGAGAGCCGTTATGCACAGAGACCTTCTACAAAAGACGATTCTAGACGGCTACTACCCTCCCCTACAGCCCGGTGTAGACGCGGAACCAACTCCCACAAAACGAGCTGGTTTCGCAGAATATGGACTCCCTTTTGCGCATGAGCCCGCTATAACCAAGCATCTCGCTGGTTTTCTTATCAAGCATGCAGAACCATCCGCTTCTTTTGCACGAGTCGACGCTATTTTGTACAATGGAGGGACACTGAAACCCGTGACCGTCCGTGAACGAATTCAAACGACACTCGGGGATTGGTTCCGTTCAAGTGGTCAACCAGAAGCGCAAGACCCAAAAGCACTGGTATATGATCAAGGCACTGAATCCTTAGAATTTGCAGTATCCAAAGGAGCCGCCTATTTCGGACTTGTACGACAAGGACGGGGAATTCGGATTGGCGGTGGTTCTCCCCGAGAATTTTTCGTTGGGCTTGATGATGAAATCGGCTCTAAGGAGACGGATCAAATTAAGGTTCTGTGTGTTGCTCCGAAGGGCATGCAAGACGGACAACAATTAGAAGTTTCGGACCGTGAATTTCAGCTTGTTACAAATCGGCCGGTCAGCTTTCCTCTATTTAGTTCTAATGCTCCGACAAAGAACACGGTGGGAGAGGTATTGACCGTTGATAGAAATACGCTGGAGTCACTTCCTCCCCTTCAAACAGTTGTAAAGTTCGGCAAGCAAAAAGCAGGAACTACAATTCCGGTACGAATACAGGCGAAACGAACAGAACTAGGCACATTAGAGCTATCGTGTTTCTCAAGGATGAGCGGCGCTCGCTTTCAACTTGAATTTGACCTTCGCAGCTCGACCACAGAAGAAAAAAGCGCAAATTCAAATAAACCGTCTCCTTCGGTTCCTTTCGAAGGTGCAGGTACACGCGCTCCACCAGAAGAAGGTGATTTCGCAGGTGATGCTCTTGAGCGCGGGATAGCTTACATAAATGAAGTCTACGCTGTCGCCCCACCTCGCCCCGACCCAGACAGCATCATGAAAAATCTGGAAAAAGAGTTGGGTCTTAAGCGCGACAAATGGCCGCTTGCGGCATTACGTCCAATGGGCGAACATCTCATAGAGATTTCCGAAAGAAGGAAAATATCACCTGAACTCGAAGCACGTTGGCTCAACCTTGCTGGGTTCTGTCTTAGACCTGGTGATGGTTATCCACTCGATGACTGGCGTGTTCGTCAACTCTGGAAAGTTCATGGCGACGGGCTTAACTTTCCCAGCAAAGATCCAAGTGAGCTGAACTGGTGGATATTGTGGAGACGCGTCGCCTGTGGCCTTTCACGCGGCCATCAGCAGGAACTCTCGTCAGAACTTTTCCCAATGCTCATCCCGAATCTCGCAAAACGAGCAAAGCGGAGACCACCCAAGAGTGACTCTCAAATGGCAGTAGAAATGTGGCGAGCAGCTGCGTCCCTAGAACGGATTGGGGCGAAATCACGAGCGCAATTGGGCTCGGCGCTAGTTGAGCTTATTTCTAGAAAAAAAACCCCACGAAGTGGCCTATGGTGCCTCGGTAGAATTGGAGCGCGCCGACTTCTGTATGGACCACGCGAAGCAACCGTAAAGCCTAGTACGGTAACGAACTGGATTGAAAAACTACTCAGCCTACCTAAACTATCCAGGCATGAAGCTCCCAAAGACTGTCTGATTAGTCTTGGTAGGATGACAGGAGACAGACAATTCGACCTCGAAGAAAGCGTTCGACTAGAAATCATGGCCTATCTTGTCCAAAAGGGCGTCGCGCAGGATGAATTGAAGCCTCTGAGGGAGGTCATCCAGGTCGATCGAAATGATGCAGCCGCAGCTTTCGGAGAAGCTCTTCCGAGCGGTTTGCGGCTAGACTAGGTTGCGCCAACCTCAAAAATCCCATACTTCCTAACTATGGCAGGTGGTGGAAAAAAGGCTGTTTTACAGGCTCTTGGCGTAAACACGTTTCTAACAATAGTTAAAGGCGTAGCGTATGGTGTGAGCGGCTCGAGCGCAATGTTAGCTGAAGCGATCCATAGTGCTGCCGACACAGGGAACCAGGCGCTCCTTCTTCTTGGTATCAAAACGTCTGCTAAGGGGAAGACAGAGCAACATCCCTTCGGCTATGGGAAGGACCGTTTTGTCTGGGCCTTGCTATCTGCGGCGGGTATCTTCTTTTTAGGATGCGGCGTTACGATCACGCATGGCATTCATGCTCTCTCCGACCATGGAGCCAAAGAGCCACCCGGTGTGATGGTCTATAGCATTCTCGGCGTCGCGTTAATTCTCGACCTTTTTGTACTTTACGGCGCAGGGAAAGAGCTAAACCGCCAGCGTAAAGGACGCGGTTGGATCTCTTTTCTGAAGAATGCAGAGGATACAACGACGGTAGCAGTATTCTTCGAAGATGGCGCTGCAACGCTTGGTATCTTACTCGCTTTCATGGGGATTTATGGAACTCACAGTCTTGGTATTGTTTGGGCCGACGCAGCAGCTACAATTCTAATTGGTGTCCTCCTTGGTGCAATTGCCGTGTTCCTTGGTCAACAAAACCGCGCCTACCTCATTGACCGCTCAATTAGCCATGACGTGCAGCAAAAGATTCTTAGCATCATCCGTTCCCACAATACGGTTGATGGCGTCTTCGACATCAAATCAAGAATTATCGGCGCGGGACAACTTAGCTTCACAGCTGACGTGGAGTTCGACGGAAAGGACATTTCGGATAAAGTGCAACAACGGATGGACCTTGAGAAAGAGTTTGAGAACCTCAAGTCGGCCGAGGATCTTGACCGACTTTTAGACAATCACGCGCGGGTCGTCGTCGACGAATTGGGGCACGAAATAGACCGAATCGAAAAGCAACTCAAAGAGCAAGTCCCGGGGGCAAGCTTCATCCAATTAGAGGTAGATTAGCGATATCCCTGGGAATATCTAAAATCGTAAAAAAAGTGCACCTCCACGTATTTGAGCATTGACACTCAGTAAGTCCAAGGGTACCAAGCAGCTCCTAGCTACGGAGCGGTAGTTAAGTTGGTTATAACGCCGGCCTGTCACGCCGGAGGCCGCGGGTTCGAGTCCCGTCCGCTCCGCCACTTTCTCTTCGGAGTAAAAGAGTCCATGCGAAGTCCGCGTGGATTTTTTTTTGCCTACACTCAACTTAGTTTGACGTAAATTCGTGAGGTCTCAGATTGCAACCCAGGCCAGAGCCTCTTGTAGCTGTGTCACCACCTTTAGCGAAAGTTCAGGATTCTGACTGACAACATCTACGGTAAGAAGACCGAGCTCAGGCCACGTATGAATCGCAAGAAAAATCTCAGGAACACTCAAAATTAGACTGAAACCTTGCGGCGTAAAATGGTGAGTGCATTCACGAACCTTCGAAGTTGTCAGTTGATTGAGGACATTCAGCGATTCGGCGTGAAGTCGTGCGGGTTCGCATTGAGACTCGTAGTCACTAAATCGAAATCTCGTAGACTGCGTCTCGAAACCACGAACCCCACTTGCTGAATGCGTGGCTACCTGTGCGTCTACTTCAATCATAAAGCTTTCGAACGACGGCGCCTCAAATGACGCGCCTACGACGTTTTAGATAAAACACTGGTACCTCGTCAAGACTGCGAAATCTCACCCAGGTTATTTCTCTAAGCCTTCTCTAAGATCGCCGCTGCTCCGAGACCACCAGCGGCACAAATACCTAAAAGGGCGAATTGCTTATCGGAAGCCGCCAATTCCCGAGCCATCGTTGTCACCATGCGCGCACCCGTCGCTGCGAAGGGGTGTCCTAGTGCAATTGAACCCCCATGGACATTTAGTCGGTCTTCGGGAATCTCACCCACCGCCTTCTCTTTCCCTAATCTGTTCTTCGCAAATGCTTGGCTTCCAAGCGCTTTTGTCACCGACAAAACCTGAGCCGCGAAGGCTTCGTGAATATCGACCAGATCCATATCCTTCAGTTCTAAACCGGCACGATCTAGTGCTTTCGGCATCGCCATCGCTGGGCCGATAAGGAGCTGGTCTGCAGGGTCGACTCCAACATAAGACCAGCTTCGAATAGAGGCTAATGGCGTATATCCCAGCGCTTTGGCCTTCTCTTCGCTCATAATCAAAACAGCGGCCGCACCGTCTGTGAGTGGACTCGAATTACCAGCTGTGAGGGACCCGTCTTTTGCATAAACGGGTCTTAGCTTCGCGAGTTTTTCGACGGTCGTATGGGGTCTCACTAAATCATCGTTCGATACCGTATTCCCGCTAGAAGTCTCAACTTTAGTGACCTCATCGTCAAAGCGTCCGGAAGCGATCGCATTCGCAGCTCTTTGATGAGACCGAAATGCGAACAGATCTTGTGCTTCGCGAGAAATTTCGTTCCTACGCGCCATTTCTTCGGCTGCTTCGCCCATAACCTGACCTGTCGACCGCTCAGCGATTTTGGGCATCGATGGCATCACATCACGCAATGGAAAGAGCTGCCCCATAATGGACAAGGCATCCCCTGGCCCGGCCTTGCCAAAAGCGACAGGTGCCATCGCATGCACGAGCTTTTGAGGAAGCTTAATTTCTGCATTGCTCGTCGAATCTGAACCACCTGCAATAACTACGTCAGCATCACCACGCTCAACCGCAGCAACCGCTGACGTGACAGCTTGCAACCCCGACGCACACGCTCGAGTTACCGTCATCGCTTCAGCTTCTACCGGGAGTTTTAGATCCAACGCTATTTCGCGGCCCACATTTGGTGCTAGGCCTGGCAATATCACGCCGCCCCATACAATAGCGTCGACTTCTTTTGTCGCTAAGGCAGTATTCTTCAATAGTCCACGAACGGCTGCGCAACCGAGTGCTATGGTATCTAACTTCAGATATTCTCCGAACGCCTTCACGAAAGGTGTACGATTTCCTGCCACGATGACTGCTTTTCTTGATTGCCCCATTGTTATGCTCCTACCAGCGAGCCTCCGCAAACGCGGAGGACTTGTCCGTTCATTCCCATCGATTCAGGTTTCGCGAAAAAAGTAATCGCGGCCGCTACGTCTTCAGGCTGCCCACCTTGTTTCAGATTATTCAGCCGCCGCCCCACTTCACGCACCGGCACGGGCATCGCATCGGTGAGTCGTGTTTCAATAAAACCAGGCGCAATAGCATTGAACGTAATCTTTCGGTCAATGTGCTCGCCTGACCAGGCTCGTACGAGACCAATCACAGCTGCTTTCGAGGCCGCATAGTTGGTCTGCCCTGGGTTTCCTGAAATGCCCGCGATCGACGAAAGACAAATTACGCGACCGTTATCCTTCATAGCATTTTCGACCAATCGCTCCGTAATGGCGACCACAGCCGCTAGATTGACATCTATGACTTGTTGCCAAATCTCAGGTTTCATTCGACCCAGCGTTTTATCTCTCGTTATGCCCGCGTTTTGTACCAGTATGTCTAAACCACCGTGGCGGTCCAAGATATGTTTCTCAAGAACTAAGGCAGCGTCTTCGCTTGTGACATCGACGAGGCACACTTCTCCGTCAACTTCTCGAGCTAAGCGACTCGTTATTTGGTCGTCTTGAGGACGATCGACGCAAATAACCTTAGCGCCCTCTTGCGCAAGACGTTTCACCGTTGCGGCACCAATTCCACGCGCCGCGCCGGTCACCAGAGCGACTTTCCCTTCGAGCGGCTGTCGAAATGTGAACTGCCTCGCTCCTTGTTGTGAAGAAACACGCAGAGGTTGAGCAGTGACGTAGGCAGACCGAGCAGACAACAAAAACCTTAGCGGTCCTGCAATGAGCTCCTCGGCTCCCTCTTCAAGCTGGATCCAATTGGCCGTTGTTCCATTTCGCCCAAGTTCTTTAGACAGGCTTCGAATAAATCCGTCGATTGCGCTGATGACGGCTCTTTGAATTGCTGACTTCGCTTCGTCAGGTGGGCGAGACACGATGACCGCTCTTCCGGACGAACGAAAACTCCTAACGACACCACGAAAGAATGAATATAGACTTTCTATGTCACTGAGTTCAGTGATTGAGGTCAGATCTAAGACTGCTCCATGGAACCGGTGCTTTTGCTGTTCTGGGTCGAGCGTTAGACTGCCGGGCTTTTGCCCGTAAGCTTCACTGACCTCGGTAACCACCGCTGACTCTGCAACAGTTGAATCGCAAAATAGCTTCGCACCGGCGGCGCCAAGCGTTTCCACGATAGAGCGAAAAGCAACGGACTCTCCAACGCTATGCAAAGCGATGTCACGATTGGCGAGACACCGAATCTCTGACGGGTTTTTATCTCGCTCTAAAAGCGGGGGCATAGGCACCGGAAGTCCTAAGGTTTTAATTACAGACTTTGCTGTAGAGTTCTGAGAAAGCTCCATAAGTAGATCAGACATTTCCTACTCTTCCTTTTTTCTTAATTGATATCGCCCTTCCATATAGGCTGGGCCGCCGAGAGCATCGCCAACGCAAATCTCGCCCTCTGCATCGACATAAATGCCTACCTTTGCCGGCAGAACTAATGGACGCCTAAATTCAACCTCAAAGTTAGAGATGAATTGTCCCGGCGGCACACGGTGTCTTCGAATTGCTTCCATCGCTCGCGCCATAGTGCAAAATCCATGAAGAATCGTATTTTTAAAGCCGGACATGCGCGCATATGCAGGGATCCAGTGAATAGGATTAATATCACCGGTCAACTTCGCAAAATCTAAACCAGCATTTGCACGAATCTTTTGAAAACTAATCTCACGCATGTGCAAAGGAACAGAAGGTTTCGGTTTGGGTGCCCTTTTTACGCCTTTTTTCTTTAGCGGAATCACCGGATACAAATGAGCAACCATCAGCTCTTCACCAGATGCAGACTTTGTAACGATTTTTTGATCGATAAGCACTCGCCGGCCATTATCATCCACGTTCATTAATTGGGCGGTCACGACCAGTTTTTCAGTCGCGGGGATTGGCCTTCTCACTTCGATCGAGCATCCGCCATTGACGACTTTAGCAAGAGGATATGGCAATGGCTTTAGGGTACGTGCCGCTACTCCAAATCCCCACTGCGGAAACATATGATGCGGAACCATTCCATTGTAACTTGAGGGATCACCACCAACAGCCCTGATATAGTCCTTGACCAGTTTTTTGGGCCGAGGCGAGACTTCTTCTTCTAGGACAGGTCCAGGTAAAGCGACGGCGTCCGATGAAGCCTCTTGAAATGCATTAACAAGGAGGCTTCCCATTCCTGAGATCACCGAACCCTGAGATAATAGATGCTTATACGTTACACTCATTATCAGCTCGCCATCTCTTGTGGCTCAGAAATCACGTCTTCTTCTAAGGATGACAACAGACGTTGTCCAGTATGCAGAACTTGCTCATGAAGATAGCGCGCTCGAGGCAAGGCTCGCTCGATATAGCGCTCGAATACCGCAACACGTTCAGGATGCTCACAACTTTGTTCCCACAATATTTCGCAGATAGCAGTATCTACTAAAATCTTAGCAAGTCTCTCAGCGTGCAGCATTGCAAAAGCGAAATCTCTCTTGGGGTCCCAGTTTTTCGCGAACCGGTTCGGCCATTCGTTCACTGGTTGCCCTCGCAAGGCTTTCGCTTTGTCGACCGCAGTCTTCGTAATTAGATGGCGCTGAGTAGCTAACGATATCGATTGCAGTCGCGCGAGGTTTTTTTCATTTGGATCTTTTGCTGATGCCTCTTTCCAACGAGTCTTCGCAATTTTGCGCGCGAATTGTGCGGGGTTCTTCAGGGCCGCACCCAGCGTATCTTTCATCGACATGAGTGCTTGAATTTGGCTGGTGCCCTCGTAAATTGGAAGAACCATAGCATCTCGCAAAAGTTTTTCCGCGCCGTATTCTTTTGTGTACCCTACCCCGCCGTGAATTTGCACACATCGTTGACCAAACTCTACTGCCTTTTCGGCTGCCAAATATTTAAGTAAAGGGGTCAAGCGGCGAGAAGTGCTCCTATATTTCTTCAGCGATTTCTTTTCCGACTCGACTCTGTCCGCGTCCGTAAGAACACCCGCCTCCATTAACATATTAAGTTTTTGCGCCATCTCTTCGTTGAGTGCGCAAGTGACACCTAGTGCTCTCAGTCCTTCGATATCGCTTTCCATTTCATCGAGGTAATCGGCGATCATTTCATGGCGATCAATCGTTTTGCCCATCGAAGGGCGTTCCCGGGCGTAATCACGCGCCAGGCGTAGTGCAGCTTCGCACAGGCCGATGGATTCAAAAGACACTCCAATTCGTGCATTATTCATCAGAATCAGCATGTACTTGAAGCCCTCACCCCTCTTGCCTATCAGTTCGGCAGGAGTGTCTTCAAAGGTGATGGTCGCGGTTGCAGAAGCATGATGACCGAGCTTTTCTTCCAATCGATCTACGGTAGCATAGCGAGTCACTTCGCCGTCTTTTTCATCGAAGGCCTTCACTAAAAACATCGAAAGCGATTTCAAGCCTGCCAAAGCATCATCTTGTTGAGATTCAAGCTCTGTTTTCGCGATGACTAAATGATATTTGCCATGACCTGAAGTGATAAAAATCTTTTGTCCATTGAGCAGCCATTCACCCGCTTCATTTTGTTTACCAGTTGTCCGCATAGAGGCCATATCGCTTCCTGCGTTTGGCTCCGTAATATCCATACAGCCCCAAGCGTTACCGTCTCTTATTTCGGCGATGACATCCGAAAATCTCGTTTTGGAAATGGTTCCCGCTTCTAAATCAAATTCTGTCGTTCCTTCGTTGAATGAATAAAGAAGAAGAGCCATCGCAATGCCGCCATGAAAGCTGTGATGCGTCATTACAGAAATGTCGGAACGTCCTATAAGTTCACCGCAAAGGTAAAAAAGCGTAAGCGGACAGTTCTGCCCACCCAATTCGCGTGGGATACACATTCCGTGCAACTCCATTTCTTTTATTCGGTCAAAGATACCTTGCAGTCGAGGAGGAAAGCTCGCCTCACCATCTTTGAATTCTACGCCTTCTTGGTCCAGCTGAGCCGAATAAGGCGCGATTTCTTCTGCTGAAAAATTCCCCACGAGGTCGATAATCTCTCGATAAAAATCTACCGCCTCAGGAGCACTCTCGAATCCATCAGGACTTCGATAGAAATACTCCGTAATTTCTACCAGGCGTTTCCAATCAATGCCTTTCTCCATGTAAAACTGCATATCTACATTGTCCGCATAAAAATTAGCCATCTGTTAGGTCTCCTTTTCTTTTGAACCTCGGATAGATTCTTGGTGATGTAAGTAACTATCTACAAACAAACTATGCCGAGCGCTCCGCTTGAGCTCGGCTGCTGTTTTTTTCAAAATTTCTTCTCGCGATAGGTTGGGAAACAAAGCGCTCGTACACTCTGCAGTACCAAGGGCTGTAAGCGCGACACAGGCTGTCTGCAAAACATAACCCTCTGGGTCTACATTCGAGCGAATCTGTCCCGACTCTTGGCCCTTACGAATAAAGGACGCGACTATCTCAACCCATGCTTTCGCTTGCTTCCTCAAAACATTTTTGAATTCGTCAGGACGATCTAAGATCTCTCGAACCAAGAGCCTTGCCCTATCAACATCACGCGCGAAGAACTCCAATAGCTCATCAATGACCGAGTCAAATTTTGCTAATCCAGACTTGGCAGTAGCCATGAGCAAATTGGGTAGGACATCATTCCACCGAAGCAGCAGCGCCTCGAGAACCGCCTCACGCAGGCTCTCTTTTGTACTGAAATAATACAAAACGGATTGCTTCCTAACGCCGACGGCATCCGCAATCGCCTGAATAGAGGTTGCATCAAACCCCTTCGCAGCCATGAGTTTGGTACTCGCAACGATGATGCGTTGCCGATTATCGGCTATTTCGGTTTTTGCGGGCTGGCTCATGCTTTACACCTGGTACAGATTTCTCTACCACATGGTAGACACAACATTCAACACAAAATGACGCGGTCAGCTATGCTCAATATATTCAATCACTTACATGCACAAACCTTCACTTGCACGGAATGTTTCGGTCTACTGAGTTGAGTTTTTCGGAGGAAGCTTAGTCAGATCGAGGGTCATGGCTTAGCAAGAATCAATCGATTCTTAGGCGTGATTTGATCGGAAATCTTCGCCATATTCACCTGGTAACCCATGGCACGAAGATGGGCAACACGCTCGATATCGATGGCCATATCCCCCGGTACCCACGCATCGTAGCCAGCTGCATTTTGCTTTTTCAGAGCATGGCAGCACGGCATCACTGCTACGCGACAACCTGCCTTAACTGCCTTATTTAGAATTTCGTCTGTTAGTCCGCCACAGGCATGTACAGACACAACAATATCATCAGGCATCAGTGAAATATCCTGAATGCGTGACTCACGATATTCCACCGCGCCGTCGAGTTTGGGCCACTGTTTTACTAACTCGGTAGCTATGCGATGGCCGCAGCTTGTTATCTTCCGGTCAACCGCTAATGCAGAGTCACGCATACCGCCCATGAGTAACATCGAGTACGCCAACAAACCGTGACCACAGGCGAGATCGACGACTCGCCCTTTTTTGAATTTTCGACGAACTCGCTTCGCGACCTCCCAGGCCTCAAAAAGTTCTTTACGCGGTAAGCAACCCGCTCGGCAGACAGTCTTACCGAAATTGTCGAACAAAGTGTTTCCTGGAAACAGATCTAAAGTATCAAGGGTAAGTCGGTTCAGTGAACCCGGATTACGTCCTTTTGGTAATTCGATACTCTTCATGGTTTAGCGGCAGTAGGCTGCATTCCCAGAGATGAATGCTCTACAGTTCTTCGTTGAGCAATACGCTGCGTTTTTGCGCAAGTACGCACGGCAGTCTTTTGTTTCGCAGTAGGCTGCGTTTCGTCGGATCATCGCTCTACAATCTTTTGACTGACAATACGCGGCGTTATTCCGCAAGATTGCTTTACAGTCCTTACTTTCGCAATACGCCGAATTGCCTCGAATGAGTGCTTTACAATCCTTCGAACTACAGTAGGCAGCATTCCCTCGAATGAGCGCTTTACAGTCTTTTTGCGACCAGTTTCGATAGCCTAGCTCTACGACGCCAATGGGCGCAGCAGCTGGCTGAAGAGGAAAGGACGAGCACAGGATCAACACCAAGCCGAGGCATCCAATGAATGAACGAACCGTGAGATGCTTCTTAGAAGCGTTATGAGATGTTTCTTTATTTAGCAGTGCCATCTTTTACTTCTGAAGCAAGTTCCAAAAGTGTCTCGTCCGCAGCAGTCTTCAGTTTGGTAAGCGTAACGTAATCGACACGAGCGGTCCAAATGGGCTGCTTACGAGACTCGGGATCTCGTCCTTTCACCACCGCTAGCTCGACGGATGTGACCAGGGGTGCAACGGTTGCGATTTCGCGCGCAAGTTTGAGACCGAACACTTTCTTTTCAATCTCAGACCTGGGTTTTGATGCCGCAAAAAATCCAATTCGGGTGTATAGCCCACTTCCCGATACGCCCATCTCAAAGTTTGCTATCGATGATTTCAACGGACTACCTTGGAATCGCTGCTGAATAGACATCCCAATCTTGTTCATCTCGGAGGTCTCGAGAGCCGCGGCAGCCTTAACGATATCTTTCGGGATATCGGCAGACGCATTACCGATGACTTTACCGTTTTCGTAAAGAGTCCGATTCCGGATGCGGCCATCTTCGAACCACAGAGTCCACTTGCCGTGCGGCCGCCCTTCTAGATAAGAACCGACCGAAGCTTTTTCACCATTCTTGAACCATAGAATCTCATCTCCGTGCTTCTCATTGTTTTGAAACGTAGTCTCGCTCAACTTTTGTCCGTCTTTCGACCAGGTCTCAGAAAGCCCGTTACGCTTGCCAGCCTTGAACTGACTCCTCGACATCATTTGTCCCGATTTCAACCAAATGGTCAGTGTTCCATCCAATTGGCCGTCTTTGTAATCGGCATCTTTGCCCAACGTTCCGTTATCAAAAAAGAGCAGTTGTTTACCTTGCAGGTTTCCCTTTTCGTCCAAACATGACTCAAGCTTGTTTTTGCCTTCCTCTGTGATCTTGAGTTTAGAGCCGGCTGGACACCTCGTATCCTTTTTTTCGCACGCGTTGCTCAGTAAACAAAACGCTATCAGCCCTTGAATCGATACTTTTGTAATTGTCATCTGTTGAGAGATATCTAAACCAATCGCGAACTTTTGACACTTGCGAATCACAAGAAAAAGGCTTAGGCCTGCAGGTATTCCTGGTGTGAGATAAAGACATTCATGGGGCAATTGAAGAACGAACTAAGCTGGTCGCGGAGCCGAATGAGCACACTTCACGATTGCAAAAGGCAATACTATTTCCAGTACTATCAAAAATGGGGCGGCTGGAACTATAACGCTCCGCAAGAATCCAAAAACGCCTACCTATTATCCAAAATGTCATCACTACCAGCGATGGTTGGAGATGCGGTTCATCAAGCCATCAAGAAGCTTCTGGTCGAACTTGCTCAATCAGGGAAAATAGTCCGCGAAGCAGCCGTTTTATTTGCTCGAAAAGATGTGCTCAGCCAACGCTGGATAGACGCACAAAATGAACGCTGGAAGCAATCTGCATCAAAGTTTCCACCCGTGTTTGAGTTATATTACGAGCAAGCACCTTCAGCGGAGGAATTGAAGAATCTCGGTAAAAAAGTGAAGCGATGTATTGATACACTCATCGACAGCGATTTTTTTACAGAACTCCAAAGCGATAACCCAGAACAATGGTTGATGATCGACCCTGAACTTCGCGATGCACCAAAATTTCGAGTTGATTCTCGCATAGTTTGGGCGATTCCGGATTTCGTTCGCAAGTCAGGCGGGCATACAATTGAAATCTGGGATTGGAAAACCGGACGTAAATCTCCCCATGACCATTTGCAATTACTTTCGTATGCGCTTTACGCCCGAGAGGTATTGAAAGCAAATGCTCAAGACATTCGGCTTTACGGCTTTTATTTGGATCCGGAAATAGAAGAGGAAGGAATCGTAGAATATGAGTGCTCTAATGCTGAGTTAGATAAGATTACGAGCGTTATTAATTGTGACCTTGAAGTTATGGAGAGTCTGCTGGAGAACGTCGAAGAGAATATTCCAAAAGATAAAGAGGGAAGCTTTCCGATGACTGAGGATTATGGTCAGTGTGCGAGGTGTAATTTCAAGGAGCTATGTAACCGCTGACTAAACCGAATCATTCGGGCTTGAAACGCCAACCTTAGCAACACCTTGTTGGACGGTGGTCGGCGGCTGGTGCACCGGAGGCTTCATGGTCTTGATCAGTCGGCATGCAGATTTTTCGCGACCTCGGTTTTCAACTCTCAATTCAAACGTACCCGGCTTGCTCATCGCCTTTTCTGCCAGTTCTTTACAAGATTGGATGCTCACCTTGAAAGCTTGCTCATTCGCACTTCGAATTTTGTTCGATTTCGAGCTTGTGAAAATCGAATCGCTTGCGACGTTGAAAGTAAAGGTTCGACGAATTGGCCGCTGGCTTGTACCCCGCTTTCCAGTAATTGTGAGATGATACAACGCCTTGAAACGCAGACCTGCCCACATTTCTAACGTAGATGATTGTTCAATGTCGTGAATTGCTGAAAATGTAACTGGCCCGGAAGCGTGCTCTCCTTGCTCGTCAACATTCTCCTGCTGCGCCGAACGAGGAACAAAGTCGAAATGGTCATGACCAGGATGCGCTAGCGCAGTCGATGCTGAACCGGCGAGCGACGTTATGGCCAAGATAGATAAGGTGTTCAATATAGATTTCATTTCAAAATTCCTGTTCGTATAAACTTTCGCGCTTTCTTTAGTGCGCTATGTCTTTTCTATCGGGCAGGGGAGCAAAGCTCTTAAGGCTCTCGCCAAAAAAACCTTAAGACATCGTAATTACTCACCTTATTGACACACTCAGCCACGACACATCTGCTTTCCTAGCCACCAAGCGCAGCTTTTTCCGCCTCTTTCATGACATTTACTTACACCCTATTCTTTGCTCTATTCGGTCCAGAAAACACCGATGCTCGGGGAGATATTGTGTTGAGAACGGGTCATTGAAAAAGGTAAAAATACGTACAGCGAATCGAACTTTTGTTGAAAGCGCAGTGTAGGAGATGAACATTTCGGAAGAGGACCATTGATCACGCGGTAACCACCGCAGATGTTGTACCTTCGAAACTGAACAGTTTGGCCAGACTCGATAAAGGGCAAATAGCTAGAAATAGCGTGAACGAGTTGCTCCTCTCACGCTGCGCAAACGTTTGTCGCGCAAATTGAAGGATGAGAAGGCTTTCTGCGAATCGCCTTGCTCCACGGGCTCGAATATGACTTTTATGCTTACGTATGCGTCAACCCAATATATGTGCACGCTTGTGTCTTGCCGTTTCCTTCCTCTTAGGAGGTTGTGACGAGATGGACACTCAAGCCGATGATACTCCTATTCCGAACATGACCGATGCCGGCTTTACCGCTCCAGCCATTGACGCCGGCTCTCAGCCAACATCATGTGCCCCCCTGGGTTCGCCACTCTTGGCAGGAGCTGCGCCTTACGCTCGCGGCGATACAGCCTTTGCGTACGATGACGATTGCGCCCGGGTATACATGTTCTTCGGCGACAAAGCCGTGCCACAACTTTGTAGTTTCCCACCCTCTGATTTTGTTACCGAAGGATGGTTTTTTGATCTCAATACGCGCGTCTGGTCAAAACTAACACCTGAGGGCGCAGCGCCTATGGAACGTGCAAGAGCGTCTGGAGCTTGGGATTCGGTTCGTAAACAATATTTAGTTTTTGGAGGACGTTATCGCTCCGGAACGAGCGGACCGTATACATTCCTCAACGATCTTTGGTCGTACAGCCCTGAAACCAATCAGTGGACCGAGTTATCTTATGCTGGAGACTCGAGCGCTCCGAGAGGCCGCATGAACACGGAAATGATCTTTGATGAGGAAACAGAAAGGCTTCTGATTTTTGGCGGCGGTCAACTCACTTCAAACTTCAGCTCATTCATTCCGTTCAACGACTTATTTGCGTATGATTTGAAATCGAATACCTGGGAGCAGATTACTCCAGCGAATAGTCCGCCCCCTGCCCGCCTTTTCCACAGCTCTGCGTTCGATGCGAAACGTCGACGACTATACATTTTTGGCGGTGGTGGAGCGACCGCATTCCAAGGACCATTTTATAATGATATGTGGTACTTCGACTTCGGCACGAACCGCTGGACCGAGGTGCCCACGAACGGTACCTTCCCCGCACGCCGAATCAAAGCCGTGTTTGTTCATGATGCGGAAAACGACCGACTCGTTATGATGGGTGGGCACGACGACACTTCTTTAGGAAATACAGCTGATGTTTGGTCTTTTGACCTCGAAATCCGACAATGGAACCTTGAAATCGCCGGCGATGAATTCAACAAGCCGCCCAATGACTTCTGCGATCCACCGGCCGACTTCGCGACTTTCGATCCCAATTCACCAGAACGCAGAGAATCTCACATTTTCACAAATACTCGAGACGGCGCATTCCTGTTCGGTGGGCGCACGGACTGTGGAGTGGCTAACGATTCTTGGCTCCTGAACCTAAACTCTTTTTCCTGGGAAACACTTAACGAATCGATTTCGGGGATGAGCTGCTATCGCTCTGGTCGCACTGATTGTGACGACCCTGGAAGTAAATTATGTGGATAATCGGCCACACATCCTGAAACAGATCGCAAAACACCCAAACAAATTCAATGACTTACCGAATCTGAATTAAATTGCGGTTTTTTTGTCACAATCCTGTGGCCATCTGCACCTAAGAAATGAAGGCCATTTCCGGATAATGCAATGTCGGGGATGAACCTTCAGAGTAGTAAAAAATAGCAAACAATTTTGACCCTGAACATGTCGTTGTTCTCATCCCTCATCTCTAATCTCTCTTTTGGTAGCTGCGATGTGTTCAGGGTTCATTCCACAAATTCAGGTCGTATGATGTAAGACAAGTACGAATTTTTCACAATTCGCTCAGAATTTTGCGCATAATCACAAAGGTGCTTCGGTCAAACGTACTTATTGGAATCATTTGTCTCAGCGCGTCCGCTGGTTGTGGAACCGCGGAGGAAACAGAAATTGAACTCATTGGAGCTACGGAAACCGTAATCAATGACTTCTCTGTGGCCGGTGAACAGGACCAAGGCGTTTCCGCTGGTTTTAACCTAGATGGACTCGTCTCTGACTTTCCAGACGGCCGCAGTTGTTATCAACAAGACTATCGAGACGAAAATGGGATGGAAGGAATTGATAATGCACTTGCTAAACTACTTCCTCTCATCGACCTCGCAGGTGAAGGCGCACTTGAAGGGCTCCTTCAAGAAGCAATCACCGAAGGTCGCTTACTTCTTATATTTAGGCTCGAAGAACTTACGAACGGTCGGTTCAATATCAGTCTACTTCGAGGAGAAGATACCCCTATTCTCGGAACCGACGGATTGGTTCTCCGAAGTCAAACACTAGCGCTGCACGAAGACCCCGTTCTCGCGCGATTTGAAGACGTGACCATCGAAAACAATATTCTGCGGGCAGGCCCAGGCAAGCTTCACCTACCCGTCGTTATCTTTAATATTCTATATGAACTCGACGTTGAGAACGGTTACATAGAGTTTGAGCTGAATGACGACGGCGATATCGTATCCGGCAAAATGGGCGGTTCCGTGACTCGCGAACAGGTCATGCAGCTGGCAACGACTGCCGCAGGGCGAACCAAAGGACTGCAGCAACTCCTTTCGGGTGGTATTGATGATGCCGCGGATTTAAACCCAGACGCGACAGGAGAGTGTCAATCTCTCTCAATGGCCGTAACCTTCGCCGGGGTCCAAGTTTTCACATTCTAGTTCGTAAGCACCACCCTATTGAAGAAGGCTGACGTTTCAACGAAGCAGCATTACGCTCGCTCTTTTTGCTGCTGCTTTGTCAGGGCCGCACTGATGTTTGACGAAATGACCCAAGTACTCATGTTGGGATGATCCGAAATGACGCTCAAAATAGAGCAGAAGCCGAGCTACGCAATTTTTTGCGAGATTCAGCGACCGCAAGAATGCTCGTGTGCAATGAGAGGAAGGAAAACCAAAAGGCTTTAACAGAACACTCCAGCCTCTAGCGCGAAGATGTACTTATGACAGTTGATAGCCTTGAAATCGTATGGCGGCGACTCTGGAGCGAGATTCGCGACCTACAGCAGCGCTCCAATGTTGACCGAGGTCGAATAGGTGTCGCAGAGGGACAACATCGACAGCGAATTGAATACCTGCGACGCAAAGCACGTAAAATCCGAGAATCTCTAAGAAACTGAGTCTTGATCCACTCGGAATCGGTCGTGTACACTGGCGATGGCTTAACGGATTGAGCCACGGAGGGACACTGATGTCCGTAATTGAGGGAAGTATCCTGAGGCGAATCAACTCGTTTCAGATCAATCGGAATCTCATTCGCCCGGACTCAGGCGTCGGTGCTACCGATACTTCTTTTTCATCAATACGCAGACTGAAAACGCTCTCCTTTCCACAACGCGTACTTTCACCTGACTCTGGTGTGCGTGCACCACAGGACTCTATCGATTTTTCTAAAAAAGCCTATGATACCGGGCGCTCCCTCACCCGGGGGCACCGACTTGGGGCTGCCGACGCGAAACGCTGGCAATACACAATTGATTCGGCGCTCAAAACCGCGAGCCGACGGGTTGCGCAACGAGCAAGAGCAGAGAATTTAGCTTCGATGAGCAAACCACTGACCAGTCAGCAGACTTCCTACGCCGAGTTCGAGCCTGACATCAAAAGCCAATCAATACAATTTGGTTCTGCACAAAAGAATTCATCCCCTAGTATCTGGTCATCGCGTTCGATTGAAAGCCCAGCAATCATTTCCTGGGAAGGTAAACAAGCCGTTGAATCATATGGGTTTTTCTCTTCTCTTTCCGTTCAAAGCAGCTCATATACAGTCGAAGCTTAGGGGCTTTTTCAAAGTACCAGTTTAAGCTGACAAATTTAGTCGCGACATATAGGAGGCGACCAATGTCTCTATCAGAAAAACTCATTGAAGATATGAAAACAGCGATGAAGAGTAAGGACTCAGTTCGGGTTGGAGTCATCCGCATGGTACGAGCCGAACTTCAAAAAGCTGAAATCAGCCAAAAAGGCGAACTAAAATCTGATGACGAGCTGGCTGTTTTATCTCGGCAAGCCAAACAACGTCGAGAAAGTATCGAAGCTTACGAACAGGCTGGCCGAACCGAACTTGCGGACAAAGAGAAGGCTGAACTTGCTGTTCTTGAAGCATACCTGCCCAAGCAAATGACTCGTGAAGAAGTGGTCGCGATAGCGAAAGAACTGATTGCGAGCACTGGTGCATCAAGCAAGAGCGAAATGGGCAAAGTTATGGGACAGCTCATGCCTAAATTAAAAGGACGCTTCCCGGGAAAAGACGTAAAGCCCATTGTCGAAGAACTTCTGGGATAACGAATTCAATCGACCTTGCGACAAGCGAGACTAAAACATCTCCGCTTTTTCTTTCGTGTTATCTGGCTTGCTGGTTGAGGTCGATGAGGTCTTGGATGGCTTCGCTTCAATCGACGGCTTTTTCGATGATGTTGCTGTAGAGACTACCGGTAAAGCTCGGATTAATGACACATCAAAGGGAGATTCGTCCCCACGAAGAATGTTAAGTCTCAAGAGAGCTCCAGGTGCACCTTTCAATTTGGTAACCGCCTGTTTCAGCGTCATATTTGTCAGAGGTATCCCATCAATCGCAAGAATCTTATCGCCCTTTTTTATGCCGACCATCGCTGCAGGAGTATCCGGTAATACACCAACCACCTGTAGGATACGGCCTCTTGTTGCTTTCAGTTGCAGTCCCGTAACTCCTGATGGATTGCTGGCCAAGGATGAGCTGGGGGCGAAAATATAAAGGAACAAGATACCTATGGCACCAATAATTATTTTCAAATTTTGGCGATACGAAAAGTAAGTGCCGTGAATCGTTTCTAACACAGATACTAACCTAGCCAATGTATAAGGTAGCCGCAATCAGGCATGCCGCCCCGAACAGCAAAACCATAGCCATCGCAAGAATCCAACGAGATGCTTTATCTTTTGGTAGCGCATTCCATTCATCAGGCTGCAGATTCACTGCGGAGTCCGTATGGGGTGGAGGGACCTCCATTTGAGGAGGCCCAGTAGCAATCGTTGGCTCTGGAGTTACGGCCGACGTCGCTACAGCTCGAGCTGGAGACGAGACAGTTTCCTGAGATGCAGAATGTGGGACATGTTCAGTAGAAGCTGGCTTGATGGATGATTCAACTTGTCGTCGATCTGTCGGTAACTCAGGCTCTTCCGAGCTCACTGATTCAGCAGGCTTGCTGACTGTAGGCATCTCTGACTCAAGACGCTGCTGAAGTGTGGCCTGAGTCTGATTCAAAGTTACAGGCTCCGACTCTGTCCCGTCAAAAGAGTCGTCGAGATTCACCCATTCAGATGGTAATTCTTCCAGATCCAAGGCATGTTGTGCGGTCTCGCTCGAGAGAGCGAAAACCACAGACTTATCTTTTTGAATCTCGAATTGCGAAGTATCTATCATCGGCGGAATACGAAGTTTATCAGGAGGAAAGAATCGCGCGGCGTATTCGCCGAGCTCTGCTGCGGTCGAATATTTCGTGGTCAGTCCTTCCAACGCAGCGCGCATGGCATCCGCATCCGGATACCGATCATCAGGCTTGACCTTTACAGCTCGCAATAAGAATTCATCAAACTCTGCGGGCAGCTTAGAGCGAACCTCGGTTGGACGAGGGTGTTGAGGTTTGAGCACCTTATTCCACAGTACCTCTAAATCTTTTTGACGGTCATCGATCAGACGTTTGCCGGTAAACAGTTCAAATAAACTGCACCCCAGTCCGTAAATATCTGTTCGGTTGTCAATGTTACCGTGTTTTGCTTGTTCTGGAGCCATGTATCCCCACTTCCCCAGTGGCACATCTCCAACAGTACGGGCAGGCATCAGTTTCGCGCGAGCCAAACCAAAGTCCGCAAGTTTAACACTTCCATCAAAACCGATGAGGATATTATCCGGCGATAAATCTCGGTGGATGAGCTGTAAGGGCCGTCCGTTTTGGTCTGTACATCTATGAAGGTAAGATAAAGCGTTCAGCACTTCTCGTGCGATATTGAGCCCTATTTCTAAAGGCATTCGAACCCCTCTAGAGTACCCAGCATCCAATAACTCAGCCACACTCGTCCCGTGAACATACTCCATCGCGATATAGTACGTTTCACCTAACTGACCCCAGTCGAAACAACGAACCACATTATCATGATCAATATGAACCATGATTTTTCCTTCATCCATGAACCGATGAACCAAGGTTTCATTGCCGACATATTCAGGTCTAATCGTCTTGATGACGCAACGTCGCCTAGCTCCGCGAACAACCGCGAGATAGATTTCGCCCATACCCCCGACAGCTAACGATTTTTCGAGGACGTAATGCCCGAAGTGATAAGGAAAGTCTTCAGGTGCAACCATCATAGCCAGTGAACTTCATCGCCGCGCAGAGAATCGACCTCCGTCGCGGTAGCCTTACAAGACTGCTTCGAACATACCCTGTCAGTGAGCCACGTTCAAGTCATTGAAATTCTGTCGAATTGCCTTGTTTTACGGCGGACATCTACTCATCTTAACGGTGCACAATGTTTCTTCCTATTGGAGATACGCCTAACCCTGAGAACTATCGTCCCTGGGTTAATCATTTACTCATCTCAATCAACGTCTCCTTGTATCTATTCATCGCCCTGCCCGCCAGTTTGGCCGCTCCTGATACAAACTCATCTGAGTTTTTTGAATACATGGGATATCTCAGCAAATTGGTAGGACAACAGTTCAGCCCAGAGATGGTGGCGGATGTAACGTCAGCCTATGACATTTATGTGTTTAAGCACGGATTCCGTCCAAGTGAACCAGCGCTTAGCAGCCTTTTTTACAGTATGTTTCTCCATGGCGGGTTCGGCCATCTCGCTGGGAACATGTTATTCCTGTGGATTTACGGAGACAACGTAGAGCATCGCTTGGGACACAAACGATACCTCATCCTCTATCTCGTATGGGGTGTGGTGGCTACGCTGAGTTACGGTTTATTCACCAGTAACGGCGACGCTCCCTTGGTCGGTGCGTCAGGGGCCATCTCAGGCGTTCTGGGATACTACTTTCTCTTGTTTCCCAAAAACCAGGTCAAAGTGTTTGTGTTCTTCTTTCCCTTCATTATGAATGTCATACTGGTCCCCGCCCGAATCGTACTTGGTCTCTACCTCATTTTCGAAAATGTCGTGCCCGCCCTAATCGGCTCAGCCTCATCCGTTGCTTACGGCGCACATATCGGCGGTTTCTTAGCAGGACTCGCCTTCGCCTTACCCGCGACGAAAAAAATCTTTCAATCAACCAACAAAGCGACCGGCAGACGCAAAACGACCGAACCGATACATTTGAGCCTCTCGCGGCTGCGGAACGCTCTTCGGTTCGAACATGGCCCCGATATCATACAAGCTCTAAAAGCCTGTAGCGCTGAGGATATTGACCGCCTTGAAGCTCACGAAATCCCACGCTTAGCTGATGTGTTGTTTAGACAAGGCTTTATGGAACCCGCTGTAACCCTTCTCAAACGAGCTCTTGTTCGGTTCGAACAACATAGAGGAGATGACGTGGTGCGACTTTATCTCGCGCTCGCTGTTATTCGAAAAGAGCAAGGGCTTTCTGCATCTGCCCGCCAGCACGTGCTCAATGCACTTGAGAGAGAACCGTCAGAGGCACTCTCGACTCAAATTCGCACATTTCTCGCTGAAATGGATACCACCGAGCAGAAAAACTAGGTATATCAGCTGGGATAAAGGATCAGCTCCAATGAAGACCAAGCTCCGCAACATCGCACGAAAGACCCGTAAAGAAGCCGTCTCAGCGGGACTAAAGGGGGCACTCAACAGCCTTAGTCTGGCTGGCCATTTACACCCAGGGACAAAGCACCTCAAAGAGAACGTCGATATTTACAGAAACATTCCTTACAATTCGACAGGTAAAAAATCTCACACCTTAGATGTGTATCGTCCACGAGGTGTGCCCGGGCCTCTTCCTGTGGTCGTCTATATGCACGGCGGTGGTTTCATCATGCTGTCCAAAGACACCCACTGGATGATGGCATACGAATTCGCTCATATGGGATGCCTGGTCATCACTATCAACTACAGGCTCGCGCCCCAAAATAGGTTCCCACGTGCGCTTCACGATATCGCTGAGGCTTTAGAATGGGTCAAAAACAACGCAGAAAGATACGGTGGTGACCTATCTCGTCTTGCCTATGCGGGCGAATCGGCGGGCGCGAACCTCGCCCTCACCTCAGTTATCTGCGATAGCTGGAAACGAGAGGAGTCATTCGCTCAATATATCTGGGACCTGGAACTCCGACCGAAACTCGTGCTGCCAGCTTGCGGGATTCTACAGGTGAGCGAACCCGACCGATATCTGCACGACGACTCTATTCCGCTCTGGATGCGAGACCGAATCGCCAAAGTTTGTCACAATTATGTAGATTGGAAAACCGATTCGGAAGAAGAAGCCGCCTTAGCGAGTCCATTGGCCTTTGTCGAACAGGCTGGCCCGCCAGACCGAAGTTTTCCGGCAGCCCTTATTACGTGCGGCACAAAAGACCCAATTCTAAAAGACAGTGTCCGCTTGAGCAAAGCATTTGAGAAGCTAGGGTTTGAATTTGAGTATAAAGAATACGAAGGAGCCATTCACGCATTCCATGCATTTATCTGGAAAGACTCAGCGATTGAATGCTGGGACGATCACGAAAACTTTCTACGAGAAAAGCAGTTCATCACAACTTAGATTGAAATTTGTCCCAGAGGCTGAATCGACATCTCGCCTGGAAGCTCTTCGAAAGACAGTACTGAGATTTCTGGGAGTTCACATTCGATGAGCTTACGGAAATAGCGCCGGATAACTCGACTTGTGAGTACGACCGGTTTATTTCCGTTGCGGACAACCGGCATCATCGATTGAACCACCGAATCGACAATGCTTCGCGACAATTCGGGCTCCAAGGCCAAATATGAACCGCCATCGTTATAATGTATCGCTGTACGTACGGTATCTTCGACCATTGGATCTAGGAGCACTACTGAGAGCTCGCCACTCATACCAGCGTGGGCGTGCGCAATTTGCATCGATAATGCTGTACGCACAATTTCAGTAAGGGCTACGCCGTCGGTTTCATAAGTCGCTCCCTCAGCCAGTGCTTCAAGGATTGATTTCAAATCACGGACCGACACACGTTCGTCTACCAGTCTTTTCAAGACATCAACCAACTGCTGCAAAGTTACAATTTTCGGCACAACCTCACGAACCAGAGCTGGATAAGCCTTCTCTAAACGCTCTACAAGTTCGCTTACCTCTTGTAGGCCCAAGAATACAGCCGCATGCTTTCTCAGAACGTTGACTAATCCGAGCGCAAGTACGCCGCTTGGACTCCATACCGTAAGTCCTAATCCTTCTAGAACCTCTTGCGCTTCAAAGTTCACAAATGAGGCTTCACCGCCCGTCAATGGGTGAACAACTTTTTCCACCTCAACACCGCACCGACGAACACGTTCTGCATTCTCCATGATCAAGAGACCATCTACCCGAACCTGAGCTTCGTACACCGGGATGTCCTTGAGAAGCACGCGAAAACTACGTTCCGATAGTCCCCTAACGTTTGCTCTCACCCGAATACCGGGGACCCGGATTCCGGTCTCTGAATATAATGCGTCGCGGACTTGAGGAATGAGCTCTGAAATCAATTCACTTGCACAGTCGTTATCCGGGTCGAGGCCCAAAGCTATGGACAGTGCCTCATCAACTTCTACACATAACGGGACAACAGCTGGTGCAACGTTGTCGACCGCAGCCTGCTGAGCTTTTGCCTGATGGACTTTCGCTTCAAGTGTTTGTTCAAAGCTATTCTCAGATGAGTATGATGCATATTCTACGGGGCCTTCAATTAGTCTCTTTGTCATCATGGCAGAAAACCCGGCGGCAATCACAAAAAACGGAATCATTGGCATTCCAGGCACAAAGGCCATCACCACCGAAAATCCAGCAGCGACGCCTAGAACTTTCGCGTTAGAGAACAATTGGAATTTGAGAATATGCCCGAGATTTTCTGATGTATTCTCTGGAGAAACACGCGTCGTCATCATTCCTGCCGCGAGCGTAATCAGAAGTGCTGGAACTTGCGAAACAAGGCCGTCTCCAATCGTAAGAATAGAGTAAGTCTGCGCCGCTTCACCAAAAGACATTCCAAGACGCGAGATACCAATAACGAGACCAGCAACAAGATTAAGTGCTGTGATAATCAAGCCTGCAATCGCATCACCTTTTACAAACTTCATCGCACCATCCATCGCGCCGTAAAGCTGAGACTCACGAGATAGTGATTCTCTCTTCTGCTGAGCTTCTTCGTCAGTGATCGCACCATTACGAAGGTCCGCATCAATGGACATTTGCTTTCCGGGCATCGCATCGAGAGTAAAACGTGCCGCAACTTCGGCCACTCGTTCGGCCCCCTTCCCTATCACTAGAAACTGTACAATCGTAATGACGAGGAACATGACTAAACCGACAACCAAATCCCCCGCTGCAACGAATTGACCGAAACTTTCTACAATCGCGCCCGCATCACCTTTCGCAAGAATCAATCGAGTAGTAGACACGTTGAGCGCCAACCGAAAAAGAGTCGTAATAAGTAGAATACTTGGGAAACTAGATACTTTTAGAGACTCGGAAGAGAATAAAGTCACGAGTAACACGACGGCCGCCAATGCGATGTTCGTCGCAATAAGGCTGTCCATGACGAAACCAGGGACAGGTATAATCAGTAATCCTAAGATCGCGATAACCCCTGCCGCTAAAGCCACGTCTGGATTACGACCTACAGAAAAACTGGATTGACCCGATGCGGAACTGAAAAATGTTTTCATAATTATCTCTCCCAAAAAAATATAAAATATAACGAAATAAGTTAGCTTAGGTGTTTAAGAAGTGCGGCAGCCTTTCGAGCCAACATCAAGTCACCGCGCTTTGATGCTTTTCTTTCCCCACGTGCGAGAAGTTTCAGAGCTAATGGCTTATCACCTGCAGCCAGAGCCAGTTCACCCAGATTGACATCCGGTCGGCCATCCTTAGGTTCGATTTTTCCGGCCATTTGATAACAGGCTTTGGCTTTGCGGGACTCGCCGAGGCGGTCATAGGTGAGGCCTAATCCCATTGCGTAGTAGGCCGTATCGGGCGAAACCGCCACAAGCCCTTCGAACAAAGTGACTGCAAGCCGAAGGCCACCGTTGAGGAGATAGTTCGTTGCCATTTGTGCAATCACGTCCAGATCCTCAGCCTTGTATCCTCTTGCTTGAGCGATGGTGCGAGCGGCCAATTCGGAACCATTAGAAGTCGCCGGAACCGCTCGAATCTGACCTAATGTATTGAAAAAATCAGTGCTCAGCGGCTGTTCAAAATCGTTCTGCACTCCGCTCGTGTCCGCAACGAATGCCTCTTTTCGGACAACCGGCTTTGACGCGACCCTGGAGACCGGAACGGGTCGACGCCGACGTGGTGCTGGGCGACGTTTACGAAGTGAACGGCTTGTGGGGGTAACTGCTGCTTGCATGATTAGCTCCTTTTAATTTGTGAATCGCGAATCAAGGTTCGCATGTTGTAAATTTGCTCGACGACCGCTCGAAGCTTAGCCTCTTTGACAACGTCTCCTGGAGTAGTGGATACGGGTTGAGCTTCCTGCTCGGTGGCGCGGACAAACCGACCTAAAGAGCGCAGGACTTGCTGCTGAGTTTTCCTGCCGGATTTCAGAGGTCCAAGTCGGTCGAGGTCAACTGTTGAGCTCGCGCTGAAGTCCCGAGTCAGTGCGTCCTCAAGGAATTCCGGTCCCGCGACCAAATCGGCAGACTGAAGTGCACGTAACTCAGAGATAGCTACGCCAGCCGCAGGGCCTGTGCGTGGCTCGGCCGCTGTGGGTCGCCCCATCGCTGCCTGTATGTTCATTCCTTTCAACCGCATCACGCACGAAAGTAATGAAATAAACGTGCCAAAGATTTTGGCCACCGAAATGCCTTACAAAACAGCCCAGATTCGAAGTCTGTCCGAGGTTTGTCCGGATTCGTCCGGACGTTCGGAAAGAAATTCAGATAGTCCGAACAGACCGAACGATTGCACTCTCCGTCTCCCGGCTCACCCAAAAACCTCATACTTTTAGATACTTAGCTCAACCCACTCCGTCCGAAAGACCTCTAGTGCGTGGCCTAAGGGAAGCTTGGCACGCTTCGTGTACTAGCCCTGAGCAACTGACAATTTTATCGGCGCTCATCAGTGGGTGCCCAAGGAGAATTATTAAATGTCTATCCGCGTAGAAATGCCCACTCTCAGTCTCACTCGTCAAAGCGAGGCTCAAACATCCAGCCCTCCCACCTCTTCTTCCAGCCCCGTGAACGTCGACCGAGTGACCTCAGGAACGAGCACGAATCGATTCACCGGACAGCTCGATAATTTAGAGGATATGCTCATCACCGTCTTGGCCGAAAACGAAGAAGGCGCAAAGGCCGACCTCGTTGCGATTCACAACAAAATCAAAAACAACAACGTCAAGAAAGACGTCTTGCGAAAACTTAAAGGTCTCGTCGACGAAATGGACGGTCTCAAGAAACAAAAAATGGACAACGACGGGAATCAAATTGGTGATGGGGAAGATATCTCCGCCATTATGGAGCGTGGACTCCTCGACGAATACGCGAAGATTGTTCAAGAGAATCCGTGGCTTCAAGGGACCGAGGCTCAAAAGCGTTTTGATGGAGTAGGCGCCAAAGACGCGGGCTTGTGGGAGCACCACACTAAAATCAACTTTTCAGACCGTCTCGACGCCCTATCTTCGGCCATTGAAGCAGACTCACAGCGCTACGGCGATATCGGTGATGAGCTTGCCTTTGAGATTCAGTTAGCCACCAACAAGATGAGCCGAGCCACTCAGGTGAAGTCGTCATTGTCCAAACGTTTCCACGACACCGCCAACAGCATCATCGGGAACATCCGAGGCTAAAGAATGCTCGTCAACCAGGAGGTGCACGTCGACTCTCGCGTGCGCCTCCATCTTTCAATCAATCATCAAGGAGGAAAATATGTCTATTATCAACAGTTCTATTCGAAGTGCTCCGGTATCCGTGGATGATATCCTAAGCAACGTGTCTCAAATGACAGTTCGTCAGCAAAGCAAAGATGCCGGCCAAAGTCGCAAGACCATGGCTAAGCAATCAAAAAAATCAGAGCAAAACCGGCAAGAAACGCGTGCGCTGGAAAATCAAGCGCGCAAGCTCGGTAAGGATTTGCGCGAGCACAACACCAAAGACCGCGGTTGGTTCAAAAGTTTCGTCGGATGGGCCTTCGGTGGCATCGAGCGCAAAGCTGCTCGTCTAAACGGCAAGATTCAAAACAAAGCCGCAGACGTAAAAGAAAAAGAAGCAGATTTAGACAATATAAAGCGCCAAAACCAGGACCAACTTGCAAGCATGAAGACCAAAATCGAGTCCTTCGACAACATCTTCAAGTCTTTGAACGCGAGTATGAACTCGCAAGCACAAAGCAATCAATTTCTCAGCGACAACATCAAACGATAATCACACTATCTAGGAGTACCCAATATGAATATTCAAAGCAGTTCTAACGTAAACGTCAGTATGGCGGTCATTCAAAAAACCGTGCGCGAGTCCGCTAAAGACGACCAACAAGACGGGATGAAGACAAAATCGAGTAAATTTTCCAAAGCGATTAACAAAAAAAAGGAAGTCGCCGAACTGAGCCGTAAAAAGGCAGACAAAGATGTCGAAGCCCAAGAAGAAAGCGCGGAAGGAAGCATGTGGTCCGGAGTTTGGGCTACTGCTGGAGTCATCGGAGCTATAGCAGCCGTTGTAATCTTAGGTCCGGTTGCCGCAGGTATTGTGGGCGGTATCGCAGCGGCTGGAGGTCTGTTCTCAAATGCAGCTGGGCAGTACGACTCTGCCAAAAAAAAAGCAGAAGCCGCTGAATTCCAAGAACTTGCTGCAACTGCAGATGTCGAAGCCCTGTCTGCTCAGGACAAGGCTGACAAAGCCAAAAGTTCAGTCTCCAATTCACGCGACCGCATGAAGCAGGCTTTAGAAATTAACCGAACGATTCTGAGTTACCAAAACAATGCCGTGAATGAAATCACCCGAGCAGTCGGCTCCGGTGGACGAGCCTAGGAGGAGACGATGAGTGTTACCAATTCTGCCCACCACGGCGCTGACGGGCTAAACCAACTACTCAAAAGCATTGCTAAACAGCAGGCCGAAGATAGACGAGATGGTGTCATACGGCAGTCACTTCGGTTCTCGGAGGCAAAACGCAGCACCGAAGGCGCCGCCACAGCTGAGCGAGCCGCCCGTCAATTTGATGCTCAATGGACAACCTTGAAGAGCTATATTGACCTCGCCAAAGGCGCCGTGGCGGCGGTTGGAACGGCAAGCAGCATGGCCTCGGTGGGGGCGACGCAAGGCGACCAGGTTTCGTCGAGCGACGCGCAAAAGTTTGTTGATGACAGTGCCAATACCACTTCCGTCGACGAACTTGCTGAGGTCAAGTTGCCCGAAGGTCTGAAGACATCATCGGATGCTCAAATCATCGGAGACTTGTATTCAAAAAAAGACCTGAGCGAAGCCTTATCCAACGGTTATTCCGGTCAGGATATTGCTGAAGCGACCTTGAGTATGCCAGTCACAAAGCAAGCAGAGTCAAAGTTCAAAAAAGGCGTTGAAAAGTGGGTAAACTACGGCGTTTCTCAGGGCGACCGAGTGGTTGAAGCCAAGAACAATACCGCCCAAGCCCTGGCCGAAGCGGCTCGTGCCGCCCAATCAGAAGGGTCTCGTAATGTTCAAACTCGGCAAGAAGTCGAGGAACGCCAAGCACTGCGTGCCTTGCGCGGGGCCATACTGAAGCAAACGGCGAAGGCTTAGACGTACGGTCGGATCTTCATCCGCTGAGACTCTAGTCGTACCCTCAGATACTATTTGAAGAAAAGCACTTTCCACTTTTAGTTCACCAACCAACGCCGTTGAGAAACAACGTTAAACCCTAGTGACGAGCCCCTCCTCTCAGTTTCCCCTGAGTCCAATTTAATTGGTTATTTCAGATACTTATGTTTTTCACAAAAAACCTATTGAAAATGACTTTCATTATCAATAGACACCTTATTGAAAGTGATTTTCAAATTCATTTAAAGGCGAAAGCCGGAAGGAAGAAATATGAGTAAGAAAAATTCGTGTCTCAGAACAAAATTAGCGCAGAAAGGAGTCATGCGTGTCGACGGCTGTAAGTGCTGCGTGGCGCACGTTGAAATTGGGGCCATGACTCTCCGTTTGCAATACGATGCGCTACGCGACCTTTCGCAGGTTCTTCAAACCGCAGTTAACAACATCACGAACGCAACTGTGCAGGAAACTTCAGAAGAATTAAAGACTACCGCGATATTTGGACCTATCGACCAAAACAACAAGCTAGCAAACTAGGTCGGATACATCAAAAAGAAGATTCGTTTAGAGCAGTCATTCACAGTTCTAACCGTTTGTACTCGCGAAAGAGCGCAAACACTAACCAAGAGGAATCTAATAAATGTTATCTAAAAACCCAAGAGCGACCGCCATTGCAGGATTTGTTGCTATCACATGCACTCAATTTGCCTGCGGCGTAGACCGAGCGGAAGTTGTTTCAAGCTATGCTGAGCTTGTCGAAGCAAGTTATGGAGAATCTGTTACAGCGGCTGAAACCTTAGCCACAAAGGTCAAAGAATTCACTGCCAGTCCAAGCGCAGCGAGTCTACAAGCAGCGAAAGATGCCTGGACCGCGTCAAGAGAACCTTATTTACAAACCGAAGTGTACCGATTTTACGAAGGTCCGATTGATAACGAGACCAACGGTCCAGAGGGCGCTTTGAATGCCTGGCCGATGGACGAGAAATACATTGACTATGTAGACGCGGGCGGAATGGTCGATAACGGTGGCCTGATAAACGATACAATGTTCGATATCACAGCGGCCAGTATCACAGCCAAAAATGAAGATAACGGCGAGAAAAACATCTCCACAGGTTACCACGCGATTGAATTTTTGCTGTGGGGACAAGATCTATCGGATGGAGCTGGCGCTGGGAATCGACCGCATACTGACTTCGTAGACGGCGGCACGGCACCGAATGCTGATCGCCGACGACTGTACCTTGAAGTAGCAGCTGACCTGTTAGTGAGCGACCTCAAATCAGTTCATGACCAATGGAAAACGGATGGCGCATATCGGAAAGAATTTACGGATGCGGACCCCGATAAATCACTTGAGAAAATCCTCACCGGTATGATTGTGCTCACCGGTTTTGAAACCGGTGGCGAACGTCTTCAAGCAGCGCTCGACTCAGGTGACCGCGAAGATGAGCATTCATGTTTCAGTGACAACACGCACCGCGACATGATTCAGGACATTCAGGGCATCATAAACGTTTGGGAGGGAACCTATACCTTCCAAGACGGTAGCAAGTGGGAAGGTGAAAGCGTCAAGTCAGTGGTCGAAGAGGTAAACGAGGAATTGGCGGACCAACTTAGTGCACAGCTCGCAGACGCACTCGCTAAGGCGAACGCTCTTCAGGTTCCCTTTGATCAAGAAATAAGTAAATCCAATGCCGAAGGAAACGCGCGAGTCACAGCGCTAATTTCAGCATTACAGAACGACGCAGAAAAGACCATGCAGACAATCTTTACTGAATTGGGCTTCACTGTACCGATGGTTGAATAAACAATCTCCCCGTTGTGATAGAAGAGAGAGCTGAAGAGCTACTTTGGCTCTCCCTTCTATCCTTCATTTGACCTGACCAGTAAAACTTTCGAGTTCTTGTTCGGGAAAGCTAATGTGCAAAGGTTTTGATATCTCAGTTTCAAAAATACACGCTTAGGCTAATCATAAATCTTTTTGGGGTATTCGTTATGTCCTGCGAGGCACCCCTGCCCTACCCGATCGCTGACTTTGAACCGAACGAACGTTATCCAGGAGGCCAGACAACCAATGTCTTACTCGGTGGAGGAAACGCTTTCATAAGACCAGCCGCCAACCTCAGTCGTGAAAATGAGATGATGTTTTACTCGGGGAACAGTTGGTTCAATCAGGGATGGGTTCAAGCACCTGCCTCTGCAAAAACACGAGATGGCCTCGGGCCGCTCTACAATGCAACCTCTTGCTCTTCCTGTCACCCTAAAGATGGACGCGGCAGAGCTCTATCAAATCCTGACGAAGCGAAGTTAGGGCTGTTATTTCGACTCGGAATTCCGGACGCGACCGATGACCAAAAAACTTCTCCTGAGCCCAACTACGGTGACCAATTGCAGCCTTTTGCTCTGGAAGGCGTACCCAGTGAAGGCAAAATGATGGTCGTTTGGGAAGAGGAGCCAGGCTCATACGCCGATGGAACTCCTTATTCACTCCGGGTTCCAACATATAGCATTACAAACTTAAACTACGGACCGCTGCATTCTAACGTCATGATTTCGCCAAGAGTCGCCCCTTCAGTGATTGGATTGGGTCTTCTCGAGGCCATTCCGGACGAAGTCATTCTCGAAAAAGAAGACATAAACGATGATGACGGTGATGGGATTTCAGGAAAAGCAGCGATCGTCTTTAGTGTTGTAGATCAAGGCGCTAAAATTGGACGCTTCGGATGGAAATCAGAGCAGCCTGGAGTGCGCGAACAAGTCGTCTCTGCTTTCAACGGCGATATCGGAATAACCTCTTCACTACTGCCAACTCAGACGTGTACCGCAACTCAAACCTCTTGTCTCGATAGTACCAGCGGCGGAGATCCTGAACTTGAAGACCATATATTGGACCGCCTCACTGTTTACACCCAAGCGGTTGCCGTACCTGCAAGGAAGAAACCCGAAGAAATCGAGATTCTCCGAGGTAAACTTATATTTTCAAGCATCGGGTGTGCAGACTGCCATACACCTAGATATACAACAGGGAGTGAGTCGAATTTAGAAGCAATGAATGACCAGATAATCTGGCCGTTCACCGACCTCCTGCTTCACGATATGGGTCCGGGACTCGCCGATGGTCGCCCTATAAATAATGCGAGTGGCTCTGAATGGAGAACCCCTCCCCTTTGGGGACTGGGTCGCATTCCGCAAGTCAATAAGCACAATGAACTCTTACATGACGGGCGAGCAAGAGGTTTCGCGGAAGCCATTCTCTGGCACGGCGGCGAAGGAGAGAGGTCTAAAGAGGCGTTTAGACAATTAGCCCGTGATGAGCGTGAGGCTCTAATTTCTTTTCTGAGAGACCTATGAATCTGAAAACAAAACGATTACTTCCCCTGATCATTGCTGCGAATGCATTGCTTTGCTTTATTACTGCAGCCTGCACTTCGACAACCGAGCAAAATGGTCCGGACCCTCGTAAAGATTTTTTAGAGGAGCTTGTGACGTATCAGATCAGGCCCATATATTCAGAACTCGCGACGACCACAGCAACTCTGACATCTCTTTCCAAAGTTCTTTGCGCGGAGATAACCGAAGAAAACCTCAGTAGCGTTCAATCAGCTTGGAAATTTTCCCGAAGAATATGGAAACGAGCTGAAGTGTTCTCTTTTGGGCCCGTGAAGGAGTACCCGTGGCGAATTGGACCAAAGATTGACTTGTGGCCTGTTCGTCCGGACGAAATTGAGGAGACGCTCATGAAACGTCCTTGGGCGGACACGAACGACCTGAGTCTTGCCACCGGCTTTTCTGTTGGCTTCCCTGCAATTGAATACTTAATTCATCCAACTAAAACCAGTTCTACTGGAGAAATACTGAATCGTTTGCGCAAAGATTCGACTCGATGTGTGTATCTCTCATTGCTCGCGGAAGACCTTGAGAAAAAACTGATAAAGCTATCAGATGCCTGGGACCCGGCGGGAGACAATTTCGCCGACGAACTAATCAACCCCAATCGAGACAAAGCGTTGTTCAAGGATATGGACTCCACATTCGCGGAAGTTACTAATCAAGTTGGTTACACAATAGAAAACATGCGCGAGATAAAGATAGCAAAGCCAGCTGGTTACGGAAGCGGCTCACCTGACCCAACTTTAGTAGAATCGAGGATTAGTGGTAATAGTATTGAAGACCTTCGAATGAACCTTGAAGGTATAAAAGCCGTATATCAAGGGACCTATCTTAAGGGTCAAAAGAAAGGGCTACAAGCTCTCGTTCCTAGTGCTAAATCGAGCGTAAATAACAAGATCCTCAAAAACATAGAAACCGTTGAAGAAAAGCTAAATGCACTAACAAGCCCCCTGGGCGACGCAATCACCGCTCATCCGGAACAGGTCGAAGCTTTATTCGATGCTCTTACGGGGCTTCAGCGAGCGTTTCAGGTAGACTTACTAACCTTACTGGGTGTCACCGTAGGATTTAATGATACAGATGGTGACTAGGTCACCTGAGCTTTTTCGTAATCTCGCGAAAGGGCGCGAAAATACTTCCCCAGAACGTCTGAAAATCCTCACCTTCTGATCCCAAACCAAAGCGCAACTTTTCGACGTCCTTAGATAAAGCTAAACTTCCAAAGACCCAATCCCAGATCGCGAGCTTTGAACCGAAATTAGAGGTCTGTTTCGATATTTCGCGACTATGGTGAATTTGGTGCTGGTATGGACTGATTAACAGAAACTCCAGAAACGTTGGATAACTGAGCTTCACGTGCGAGTGACGAAGGTTAGCTCCAAAGATGAAGAAGAAAAAGGTAAACACGCCAACTCCTAAGAAAGTCAACTTGCTAACTGTCCCTTCACTAATGAACCTAAAAACCCCGGTGACAAATCCAAATACAAGAATTGCTCGAAGATTGTTAATCAATAACTCAATCGGATGCACGCGATACTGAGTAACCGGGTTGAGAGTAGTCGCAGAGTGATGAGTTTTGTGGAAACTCCAAAGAAACGAAACCTGATGCATCCACCGATGTACGAGATAAGAAGAAAAGTCATTCAGTGTGAAGGAAGTGACCGTGTAGCAAACGATCAACTCTGCTTTTCCTAACGCAACAGAACGAGCCTCGATGAAGTATTTCAGTCCTTCGTGAATCCAGAAGGCAATTTCAAGACTCCAGACGAGAAATGGAGCGATAAGAAACAGCTTCACAAGACCATTGAAGAGAAAGACAAGATAATCAGTGAGTGCAGAACGGCTAAGCCAAACCTTTTTTGCAAAAACATAGTTCCACAGAGGGATCTTCGTGGACGATCTCCGATATACCCATACGGCCAACACAAACGATGTAAATAAATAGGGAAGGTACAATCTTTTTTGCGGGTCAGAAAAGTACGCGAGTGGAAGCAGCAAATCCTTAGCCTCCAGAGCTAAATCATGTATTCCGATCAAATCTACCCTCTTTTTAGCCGGAAAAAGCGATTCCACTGCCAACAATAGAACACTAAGGCTCGCAATATCAATCAGTTACCACTCTTTCTTGAAAATGATATTCAATATCAAAAATCTTCTTGCAAATGAATTTCATTTTCAATAAGAAGCTGAGTGTCCAATAAGTGATCGTGTGGAGGGACGAAGAGATGACTTGG
>JAYZDF010000024.1:0-17239 GCA_036337945.1 Myxococcota bacterium | reverse complement strand
GGCTACAAAGCAGACGGAACACCGACCGGTGAAGTGATGAGCGTCGGTAACGGCGACTATAACGTTCGCGTCAAGAATCACCTCTTGAACGAAGGGAATATTTATATTGGAAAGAGTTCAGGTAGTAACCGCCTAGATATCAACACCAACTCAGTGACGTCCGGTATTGATCTTGATGGACGCGATTCACTCACGGGGTTCAGCGGCGACAGCTGGCTGCGCCTGAACCAGAGTGGCCACTGGGGTAGTGGTGTCTATACACCAGGACATTTCAGAGCGGACGGAGAAATTCGACAGGGTGGTAGCGACTACGGTGGTTACAATATCCAAACCAACGGTACGATTTACGCCGAAAATTACATCGTCGCGCGAGGCGGTCTAAAAGTGGGCCCGGGAGCTGATCCAGGCACCAACAATCTCCGTGTGGATGGTTCGAGTTCTTTCGAACGAGTCAACTTCCGTCACCTACGTCCTCACGGCGTCGGTGGAAACAGCGGTGCTGGTCACGACCACTACGCCATTTACCAGGAGCCGGGCGCCTGGAGTCATCCATATCCGGATATGGTGATCAACTACCACACCGGTATCAAGATGGTGGGTTACCACGGCTACAACGGTATTAGGATGTATGCGGGCTACAATCCAAACGGAACACCGACTGGTGAAGTGATGAGTGTCGGTAACGGCGACTACAATGTCCGTGTTGCCAACAGAATTTACGTAGGTGACGCTGTTTGTATTCGAGGCGCTTGTCGCACGTCGTGGCCAAGTGGTGGAAGCAGTGGATATCAATTTATCAAAGCATCCGCCGGTGGTGGTAATAACGGTGTTGGCTTCCCAGAGAACCCTTACGGCGGCGGTGGCGATGACGCTTGGCTCCGATACTACCGTGATGGTGGTGGTGAGGACACTGCGCTTCAACTGGGTATCAGCAATGATGGCCACGACGAAATGGAACTGTATTCAGGCGGACAGATTGAGCTCTACGGTCCTGGCGGAACCACTTTAGGTTTCAACTTCCCGAACAACCGCTGGGGTGGTGGTGGCGATGACGCTTGGATGCGCTACTACAGTGTCGGTGGTGAAGCGACTCGCCTTGAACTCGGTATCGTGAATGACAATCACGATCATCTCCGGTTCTTCTCCGATGCGATGATTCTGATCGATGGTCATCATGGAAACGGGAATGCTATTGGTTTCGACTTCCAGAATGACCGCTGGGGCGGTGGTGGCGACGACGCTTGGATGCGTTTGGAGCGACGCTGCGGTGGCGAATGTTATAAACTTTCGATCGGTGTTCGAAACGACGGACATGATATCATTGAACTCAGCTCATCTGGTGGCACGTACTTCAATGGTCGAAGACGATTTGACATTGCAGAACAAGTAGCTGTATCGGAGTCCGTCGAAGCCGGCGATATTCTCACAATTGACGAAAATAATGTTGAAATGTTCCGTATTGCTCGCTCAAGTGACACGCGATTTATCGCGGGTGTTGTTGCGTACGAACCTGCTATCGTTTTGGGCGACAAGGAAGATGGTACACCACCTGTTACCCTTGCGGGTAACACACCGGTGAAAGTAACGCTGGAAAATGGTCCCATCAATCCGGGTGACACACTCGTTCTGTCGACGACACCAGGTCATGCAATGAAGGGTGGCAGCTGTGACAACTGTGCGGTAATTGGTGTCGCTTTGGAGAGCTTCTCCGGCGACAGTGAGCATGGAGATCGCGGCTACGTTCGAGTTTGGATCAGTCCAACCACCAGTCAAGGTGCGGCCAATACCAAGTCTCCTACCCAAGACTCTGCGGCCGTATACGAGAAGCGAATTGAGGATCTTGAGGCGCGTATCAAGAAGCTCGAAACGCTCCTAGAGAGCGGCGTTCAGTAACTCAAAGATCAAGGGCGCTCGACCTCTTTTCGAGCGCCCGAACTTCCTTTATCGCCCCTTCTCTTCCGTACAAATCAAATCTCCGATTTACTCACCCTCCTAATTTGTGCCATGTTCACTCTCGTAGATATGAGTTGGTCCTATCCAAAGCGAGTCATCTATGGAGTCACTCTTGGGCTCATGGTTGCATCAGGTTGCAAATGTTCGTGTACCTCAAAAAAGCCGAACGAATCAGTCCGGTCTAAACCGGGGTTAGAACCCACAAACACAGAGCGAAAACGCAGTGCAGCACCAAAAGCAGAACGTGCAAAAGTCGTGACTCGTACTTCAACAAACTCCCGCGAAACAAAGATCGATTCGAAAACAGGCGAGATGATTCCGCCTCCGATTGAGCAAAATAACCTACCGGAAGGCGTCACTGAAGTAATGGCTCAAATCCCAGAAGCACCTACCAGCACACTTGCTGGAGAGAATAGCGGCGGGACTCAGAATGCCGCAGACGGGTCAGATGGCGGAGTTGATGGAATCATAATGGTGGAAGAAGGGTTCGGGCTTCCGGCAGACAAAGCCGCTGAGTATCTAGAAGAAAAAGAAAAGGTCTTACAGGCGAACCGCTCACTGGCTGGTGACGCGGGCGTCATGCTCCCACCTCAGCAAGATTCAGGGGTTCATCCATGGCTCATTCCGGTCGAACCCAAAACAGTGAAAAGATACGGAATTGAGGTCGAGCGTTACGCGCCAACCAAAGTCATTCGCAGATAGGCTCATGAACAAGTTGCGCTCCCATACTATAAAGGGGGGTGCATGGATCAAGGTAACTCCTAATGCAAGCCTTCGAAATCAAAAGGGATTATTCGGTCGTGCGACACTCACAGCCTGACTTCGGCTCAAATACCTCGCATCGTACGCTCGCGACCCTGAAGCGGAAACCATACAAAGTGTTTCCCTGACAAAAAAGTGTGATTTTTATCGCACATTAGCGACACTTTTCTTAGGGCGGACCGATAAGTATTGTTGAGACACTAAACTTATTAGGGAGATTCAATTATGCCGAATCCAATTAGACCCGGCGCTGGCAACCGTGCGAATCCAGCAAACACCGGATCAGACACAAACAATAATACCGATACCTCAAACACGGGGGATGCCCCAAGATCCAACATCACCTCTGATATCGTTGACGGGAATAACGTATATCGGCGAGCGGCCCTTGGGGTCCTTGGCGCAGCGGCCACCATTCCTTCTATGGTTGGCGTAGCGCACGCCACCGAGCCTGCACCAAACGTGGATAATGTAGATGCTCCACCAGTCGACCTCGACAGCGCCCAGAATGAAACTTTCGACCTTGCAAAAATGAAAGACTATGCCTTCTATAAAGCTTTCTGGAATAGCGCCGACCCCTATGACGGCACCGCCCACGAAGGTTTGGACGAAGTTACCGTGGATGGCGTCGATACGCTGTACAATTTCGCCCTTGAGCACAACCTCGATGGAACGAAGAGTGCGGATGGACAAAAGAAGATCACCAACGCAGAACGCGAGATGGTCAAAGCCATCTTAGAGGATCCTGACGTGGGAACCTTCTTCGAACTTGATGCTCTTCCCAAGCTTTACGAAAAATTCGGTATTCCTGCGAACACTGTTCATAGCGTTGCAGAAACAGCGGCCGCGACCAAAACGTCACTCGCCAAAGCTTTGGGTGTAAAAGCACAAGACCTCAAACTCTCTTTTCCTAAAGCAGGACGAACCGCGGAAATGAACTACTTCGCGATGGACGGCAAAATGGCGGAGCCCATGAGCTACGTCGATGCGTATCGTGAAGCGCTAGGTCTCGACAAAGGAGCAGAGGCCTACGAAAAAGCACCGGTTCTTGGTTGGATGACTGGCGAAGCAGAAGGTCACACCAAGTACGGAAGCTTCAGTGAAAAGCGTCCGTTTTCAACATCTGGACTCAACTGGGGCAAACTCGTTTTTCCAGGCGACGCAGAAATTGCAGACCTTCCCGCAAAGAAAGGCTTTGATTTTCCGATTGACGCTTTGACCGGATTCAATCGGTCTGTTGGCGGTTTCGCGAAACAAGGTGACACGATTGTCCCAACAGACAAAGACGGAAACGAGCTCAACGTTGAGAAGATCATCCACAAGGATGACGATGGAAAGCCGGTTTCTTGGAGTGCGAAGTTCACCAACGCTGACGGTGAAGAAGTGAGCCCGAAAGATGTCATTGGTCTGATCAAAGATAAATACGGCAACACCAAAGGTGACGGCAACGTGACCGGTTCAATGAACATGGGCTGGTGGGGCTTTTGCGACCGCAACACGGCGGGCAGCCTCTACAAGTCAAAACACGAAATTCCAGAATTAGACCGCGACGTCAAAATCGAGATCAACGGCAAAACCATCACAATTCCGAAAGATGACGCGCAAAAGATTATCGATGTCGATATCACCGACATGGTTGGTACGACGAAGTTCGTCGGTGGTCGTTGGAACGATGAACCAATGAAATTCCTAATGATGAACGGAGATATGGTCACCGGAAAAATCAAAGGCTATGAGCCGAAGATGGGACCTACCGCGAAACGGTATGATGACAATATCGTCGTTTACAACTCCGATTCCTTGCCACTGCAAGGAACCGTAGAAGTTGAATCACGATACGGAAGCAAACGAAGCATTGACCTCACCGAAGTCGCATCCATCAGCAAAGAGTCTGCAGATGCGGACGGCGTGACCGTTCACTATCATGGTGGCGGAACCGAAAAGTTCGGTAAGATTGCCACCGATTTGGACTTCTCTAATGCTGAGACCAATGACGATGGTCATCTGGTTCTCAACAACACCAAAGATTCGCCCATCATCGGTGAGTTCGTCATTGACCAAGGTGGCGGCGATATCAAACGCGTCAAAGCTTCTGACGTCAAAGGGTTCCAGGCGGAACTTCAGACTGAAATGAAGATCAGTGAGTACATCGATTTCATCGTAGATAACAAAGGAATGTTCGCCAGTGATAACGCCAAGGGCATCATTGTTTCGAACGGTATGCGTTGGATCAACAACATCGAAGTGGAGAGCACACCTTCTGGTGAATCACCGGACTGGATGAAAGATGGTGCAAAGTACTACGGCGTAGAGGGTGAACTAAAGCGCGTAGATGGTGACCAAATCATTACGGCTGAAGGTTTCTACAAGGCTGAATGGGGCAACGGCCTCAACTCCAACTTCAAAGGCTGGATGCAGCTCGACAGCAATGGGAAAATCATCAATGAAGGCTTCCTAAAAGGTGAGCCAGACTTTGGATGGGCCTCGACTGACCCATTAAACTGGGATGCAAAATCCTCGTTCAATCCTCACATGGTCCCTGAGATGCGCTTGAAGCTCTTCATCAACGGTATCGAGGATATCAAGACGCTGGAAGACAACGCAGAGAAATGGAACCTTCCTTCAAACTGGAAGGATCTACGAACACCTGATGCGTCAACACCAGCGACCAACAACTAATCGTCTGATCAGAACCTCCCCGTTCTGAGTGTCTTTGCCCCGGTGAGTCCACGCTCACCGGGGCTTTTTAGTTCAAGAGAAATCAAAGGAGTTTGAAGTCAAACGCGTCATCTACGCGTTGATATGGCAGGTAATGCTGACGCCCTAAGGCAGACGAATACCTCGAATAAGATGGCCAGTACCTGCTCTCGTATTGTTCTGCGTCCAATAAATATAATCGCCCGCTACGGTCAAACCTTCAGATTCAACAAAACTAGGAATATTAGCCAAAAATTCAGGTTGGGCGTTTGGTACAGTTGTAGAAATTCGGCCCACTCGTTTGGCAGCATCGTTAGAATCTACCTGAATAAAATAGATGTACCCGTCGTGATAATGAATCGCACTCGCTCCATTGTCATTGCTAAACGCAAACATTACCGTCGGCCGGCCGCTATTCTTATCTAGTCCGTGGATAGAACATGCTGCACCGCGAACATTACAAACTAGATCATCCGTCCAATAAATTTGGGTATCGTCTTGAGTCACAACACCTTCGCGAGCAATTAATGGCATGCTAGCGACCGAGTGATTTGTTAAGCCCGAATTAGGCAGATCATAGTTTCTCACGAAGATTTGCGCATTACCACTCATGTAAAACAGATGAGGGTCTTGGCTAGGAGGATTCTGTACGATCAAAAAGCGAGCGTATGAGCCGTCTTGGGTTTCGGGAAGGTAATCGTAATAAAACCCATTATTGTCGAGATCATACCAGCGAATTCTGAGACCGCCGACGCTCATCACTGTGTACCAGTAGACCGAATTGCCTAAGATCCCCATAGAGCTTACTCGCCGATGCGTATCCTGCGGAGCAATCTGAACCAGCCGAGATTGCACGGTCGGAGGCATCTCTCGATAGTAAATGCCTCCAGCTTTTGTCGTATCGTCATCTTGGTTACTAAACCAAATATAATTTTCGTTCATTTGGAATTCGCGGGGACGACGTAGACTCGCAATTAGAATTGGCGAATTAACCGTGTCCTTCGTAGAACGCATCTCGATTCGACCGTTGCTTACGCCGTCAATGGCCCAAACCAACGATGTATCTCCATTGCTCTCGGTATACGTCCGAAGTTTTCCAAAATCATCATTTGTAGTGTTCACGTAATAATCGAAAGGCTGACATTCAGCCCGAAAACAATTGCCGAAACCACAGCTTCGATCGCACACTCCACAATGATTCGAATCGCTATCCAGGTCTACACAGTCGTTGCCGCACATCACCATCGGGCTATTGCAGGGCATAGGACCGGTATCGGCCACTCCTGCGTCAGGGTCCATGGCTGTGGCATCAGGGTTCGACATCGTTGCAGCGTCTGAATCCATCATAGACATCGCGTCTGGGTTTGTAGACATCCCAGCATCAAGTGGCGGCATCATCGTCGCATCCGGATTCGTCATGGTACTGCCCGAATCAGACGCAGCCATCACGCCCGTATCCATAGACATCGTCATGCCGCTATCTTCATCAACTTGGGTACCGGAATCGTTAGAAGGAACCGGTGCATCTTTTGAAATACAGAGCTGGTTTCGGCATACAAAGTCGGCCAAACAATCCTGGTCGGAGGCACATCGAAAACGAGCACTATCGGTTTCACTCGGAAAATCGAGAACACAGGAAGAGAGAACTAAGGCAATGAGAGCGAGATGAATACGCATTAGAACTGACCTCCGAACGCCATACCGAGACCATCATCAAAAGAGAGAACTGCAGCGTGAGAGTCTTCTGCTGAAGAACCTAGTAAATACCAAAGTAAGCCCGTGATGCCAGCAGCAGCACCGACACCGAATCCAACATTTGCCATCAGTGCGCTCGATTTTCCGTCCGCAACCAAAAGCTGTGTTCCGGTGGCGTTCGGGTCATTGATTTCATCAAGCGTTGACTGGGCTGTTGCACCAAATACGGCACCAACGCCAACACCGACGGCACCGAGTCCCATGAGAAGCCAAGGCGCTACACCAGGCCCAGTAGATGAATGAGCATGAGAATGAGTACTCTTGGTCGATGCGTTCGGCGCAGAAGGCGGATTGAGTGCAACGCCCGAGACAGGCTTCGTGATCGAGGGAGGAACCAGTTTTCCAACCGAGTCTTTGATCGTCTGTATGAGTATGTCCTCTTGACCTTTGACCGTTTGGTAGACGCGAGCCTCAGTCTTTTGCTCAGTGATATTAATGAGCTTAATCTGGACCACAAAGGTTTCGCCCAGTTTCGCGATATGTCCTGAGACCAACCGATCAACACCGAGGGCTCCACCAAGTTCGACTAAGCACTCCGCATGATCACAGCCAATCATCTCACGCTGTCTTTCAAAGCCAACCATCGTCGCAATATCTCGACCGGCGATCACGTTTTCATAAACGCCAAGAGCCTCTATTTCCGTCGCGAGAATCTCGGTCATAATATTGACGAATTTTGGATTCACCGCGGTGGTCATAATGTCCAAAACGGCCACTGATCCACCGATGTCAGCTCGACTGGGCGTGCCGGTCGTCATCAGAAACAACACAACAAAAAGCGATAATTTGCGCATTACAGCTATGTTCATACGGGCCATCGAGGGTTGCAAGATCGCAAACTCGAAAACTTTACAAATCGTGCTTATCGACATTCGCAAAATGTCCCAAAAAAGCTCGGGGACCGACGCTTTTGCTGGACATTCAAAAAGCGCCTTCCCCTTCTACTCGTTTGCCATTATAGTGAGGTGCTGGACCTTGTAATAATCGAGCACAAATTTCACTTTGGGCTAAATTTGGTCCATATTTACCGGGACTTAGGTAACAATCGAACAGGAACGACAACCCTGAGAAGTCGTGTAGTGACAAATTTTCGCGCGACTACGGATAAGGAAGACATATGGACGGTATTCAAGACTGGGCTAACCTATTGCTGCGATGGTTTCATGTCATCGCCGGAATCGCCTGGATTGGTAGCTCCTTTTATTTTGTTTGGCTGGACTCAAACTTAGAAGCTCCGACAAAAAGCGATGCTGCTGATGCTGAAGGACATCTTTGGATGGTCCACAGCGGTGGATTTTATCGCGTCGAAAAGAAGAAGCTCGTCCCTTCAACCATGCCCGAAACTCTGCATTGGTTTAAATGGGAAGCCGGCCTCACTTTTCTGAGCGGTTTTACGCTCCTGATCGTCGTTTATTATCTCAGTGGTGGTGTCTTACTGGTCGACAGCAGCGTCTCCGATATCAGCGTCAATATGGCCCGCGCACTAGGTATTGGGACATTGGTTATCGGTTGGGCCGTCTATGACACCCTCTGGGTTTCGCCATTATCATCGAACCTCCGAATTACGAACATCATTTCCTGTATTGGCCTTGGCTTCGTTGCCTACGGTTTATCGCAAGTCCTTAGTGGGCGAGCAGCATACATGCACGTGGGAGCCATGATGGGGACCTGTATGGTTGCCAATGTCTGGATGCGGATTTTGCCTGCGCAAAGAGCGCTCATAGCGGCAACCACAGAGGGAGGTACACCAGACCCCAAGCTTGCAAAACGCGCCAAGCAGCGCTCGATGCACAATAACTACATGACACTACCCGTCGTGTTCGTCATGATCAGTAATCACTATTACGGAACCTACGGACACGAACTCAATTGGCTGGTCCTTATCCTTATTATGGTTGCAGGTGCGGGCGCCCAACATCTTCGAAACCAATCTGAGCACGGACAAAAATGGAGCCGGGCGGTCATCATTACGGTCGGTGTCGCGCTATGCACTTTGTTTGTAATGACTGGCAATTACGGACAGGGCAACGACGAAGTCGAGGAGACAGCGGTCGTCACCGCTCAACCCAAAAAGAAATTAGAGGCCAAGGAAACAAGCAAAACTCAAGTCAAACAAGCGGTCGTCGCGGATGCAAAAACATCCACCGCTACCAAGCCAGCTCACTCAAAGAACGCAGTCGGAGACGGCAGCATCGCGGGAACGGTCACCTTCACCGGCACTCCACCCAAGCCCCAAAAGGTTAAACTCATGCCCGGCTGCGCGCCGAAACCCGGTTCGAAAATCACGGTTACCCCGGTCAAGGTTAGTGGAGATTCGCGCCTGGCAGATGTCTTTGTATACATCAAGGAAGGCGCCGAAAAGCTTCCCAAAGAAGAAGTGCCCGAAGAACCGGTGATCATCGACCAAATGGGATGTGTATACAAACCACATGTTGTCGGCGTCCGAGCGAAGCAGGAAGTACATATCCTCAATAGTGACCCGACGCTTCATAACGTACGCACTCTTTCACCCAAGAATAAGACGGCCTTTAATTTGGCTATGCCTACCCAAGGAATGCTCGTCAAAAAGAAGTTCAAAAAGACGGGCGTCATGAACCGCCTCAAATGCGACGTTCACCCATGGATGTCGGCTTTCGTTGGAGTGATGAAGCACTCTTATTTTCGAGTGACCGACTCCAGTGGTACCTTTTCTTTAGACGGTTTACCTGAAGGTGAATACACCATCGAAGCTTGGCACGAAACGCTTGGAACTCAGAGCAAGACCGTTAGATTGGGACCAAGCAGTCAGGAAACTCTCGCCTTCGAATTTGCTCAGGAGTAAATAAAGTTGCAAAACATCGAGAATATGGCGGCCTTTACCGGCCTCACTAATCTTTTGGACAAAACCTTAGGCGCGAAGGTTGTGAGCGTCAGCGATGACTTTTTTGCCGAAAGCGAAAACCTCATTGAGCCCAGCGAAGCCATCTTTGACCCTGATCGCTTCACCGAGAAAGGTAAATGGATGGACGGCTGGGAATCTCGACGTCGACGAGTGCCTGGCCATGACTGGTGTGTTCTAAAGCTCGCTCAAGCAGGTTGTATCCGAGGCTTTGACATTGATACTTCGCACTTTTTGGGAAACCATCCGCCGTTCGCTTCTATTGAGGCTTGCCGCGTAGACTCAGACGAAGAACTCGTCACCGCAACCTGGACGGAAATCACTCCACAAACCGCATTGCTCGCCGGAAGTCACAACTACGTGGGAACCATTTTTTCCGGACCATGGACCCACATCCGCTTAAATATTTTTCCTGATGGTGGTGTAGCGCGACTACGAGCGTACGGTGAAATGGTCACTCATGACTCTTTGAACCAAAACCCAGAGCCCCTTGATTTGGCCGCACTGAAAAACGGAGGTCGCGCCCTGGCCTGTAGCGATATGTTTTTTGGAAAAGCTGAACATCTCATTCATCCCGGAGACGCGAAGAATATGGGGGGAGGCTGGGAATCCAGAAGGCGCCGCGACAGCGGTCATGACTGGGCCATACTTCAACTGGCCGCTCGAAGTACTCTCGAAACCATAGAAGTCGATACAAAACACTTCAAAGGAAACTTCCCAGACCATTGTACCTTAGAAGGGATTGATTGGAGTGGTGCGCAGCCCGTGGATTTGATCAACACTCAGCAATGGATAGAACTGGCCGCAGAGCTTCCTCTGCAGATGGATGCAAACCAAGTTGTCCCCGTCACCAAGACCGAACAATGCTTCACCCATCTACGCATTCGAATCTTTCCGTGTGGCGGTGTTTCCAGATTGCGGGTGTACGGCAAGCTCGCAAGCGAAACCGAAAGCCCAGGCAGTGCACTGACAGAATATTTGAATCAGCTTTCACCGGAGCAAGCTGCCGAGGCGCTTTTGAAGTGCTGCGGAAGTACAGAGTGGGCCCGGCGAATGACTGCAGCTCGGCCTTTTGCGCACGAGCAAGCTTTGTTTGCCCGCGCCAATGAATACTGGTGGTCACTCACGGTCAACGACTGGAAAGAAGCCTATTCTCATCATCCCGCGATCGGTGCGGATAAAGAAGCTCTACGCAAAAAGTTTGCGAAGACCGAGACGTGGTCTACCGAGGAACAATCTGGCGTGAACAATGCGTCCGAAGAGACGCTATCTGCTCTAGCAAGTGGAAACCAAGAATATCTCGACAAGTTCGGCTACGTATTTTTGGTTTGTGCAACCGGGAAGTCTGCTGACGAAATGCTGAGCCTTCTTCGCAAGAGACTCCCGAATGACGCGGACAACGAGATTCGTAAAGCCGCGGCAGAACAAGCTAAAATCACCGAGATTCGATTACATAAACTAAAGGAAACATTATGAGTCCCATTACAACCCACGTTTTGGATACCGCTCAGGGGCGACCCGCAGCAGGATTAGAAATTTATTTGGAGAAGAAGGTTGGAGACTCCTTCGTAGAAATTGGCCGAGGTCATACGAACGAAGATGGAAGGCTTCCCGGTCTCATGCAGCCCGGTGAGCTCGAGGCCGCGACCTATCGAATCACCTTCGAAACCGGAGCCTGGTTCGAAAAGGAGGGGACTCAAGGGTTTTATCCTTATGTACCCGTAACGTTTCAGATCACCGCACCTGAGCAACACTATCACGTACCTCTTCTTCTCAGCCCTTTTGGGTTCTCTACTTATCGAGGAAGCTAACTATGAAAAAATCAATCAATGTTCACCAACTCCGGCACATTACCTCTACGCTTGAAGCGTCAAATACCGTTTATACGAGCAAATATCCTGGCGACTCTGAAGCAAGGCAGCCCTTACACACTGTCTATGGTGGCGCTCAGCTATTTAAAGCCAACACAGCCAAACGCTTGGGCGAAAAAGCATTACAGGCGTTCGATCTCTACGCGGAAACACCTGAAGAATTCGCCAATGCCGTTGGAATGTTTGAGCATGCCCCGGGGAATCATGAGCTGGCCAAAAATGTTTACGAGCGAGTACGTGAGAAGCTCAAACAAGAGGCGGTCGAGGATTTTCGCATCGATTTTGAAGATGGCTTTGGCCATCGTCCTGATGCAGAAGAAGACGAAGCCGCAGCCAATACTGCAACTGAAGTTGCGAAAGGGATGCAAACCGGAGAACTTCCCGCGTTTTTGGGGATACGCATAAAGTCACTTAGCGAAGAACTCAAAGATCGCTCGATTCGAACCCTTGATATTTTTCTCACTACCTTACTTTCGGAAAGTGGAGGAAAGCTCCCTGATAATTTCGTGGTCACTCTGCCTAAGGTCCCTATTCCCGCTCAGGTTTCGGCGCTGTGTGACGCACTCGATATTATCGAACGGGAAAACCAAGTTCATAATGGTTCAGTTAAAGTCGAGCTCATGATCGAACTTCCCCAAACCATTTTTGATGACAACGGTAATGCGAACTTGCTCAACCTCGTACGCGCCGCGAGAGGTCGATGTACGGGTGCCCATTTCGGAACCTATGACTATACTGCTTCGTGTAATATCACGGCAGAACACCAAGTTATGGACCACCCCTCCTGCGATTTTGCCAAACATATGATGCAGATTGCGCTTGCCCAAACCGGCGTATTCTTATCGGACGGTGCCACCAATATTATGCCGGTCGGACCCCACAAAGGTGCAGACCTCACGGAGGATCAACTCGCGGAAAACAAAAGAGTCGTTCACCAAGCTTGGCGAACCGCTTATATGCATATCAGACACTCTTTGATTGGCGGCTTTTATCAAGGTTGGGATCTTCATCCTGGGCAGATTCCCATACGTTACGCAGCTTGCTTCGCCTTCTTTTTAGAAAGCCTTGATGCTGCGTCAACTCGATTGAAAAACTTCATCGACAAGGCCGCACAGGCAACATTGGTCGGCGACGTTTTCGATGACGCAGCGACAGGACAAGGCTTACTCAATTATTTTTTGCGGGCCTATAACAGCGGAGCGATCACTCTTAATGAAGTACAAGCAACAGGCCTAACCGAAGACGAAATACGGACTCGCTCATTTTTAAAAATATTAGACGGACGCAAGGCACGATAAAGGATGTCTCAAGATGCAAAGTACCCACGAGATATGGTGGGCTATGGTGCAACGCCACCCAATCCCAAATGGCCGGATAACGCGCGTATCGCGGTTCAATTCGTGGTGAACTACGAGGAAGGCGGAGAGAATAATATTCTTCATGGCGACGAAGCCTCGGAAGCGTTTTTGTCCGAGATTGTCGGTGCCGCGCCTTGGCCGGGTGAACGCCATTTAAATATGGAGTCGATTTACGAATACGGGAGCCGCGCGGGGGTCTGGCGACTTGCGCGCGTTTTTGAATCAAGAGGCCTTCATTTTACAGTGTTCACCGTGGGGATGGCTTTAGAGAGACATCCTGATGCCGTACGCGAACTTAAAGCTGCAGGACACGAAATCGCAAGTCACGGGTACCGGTGGATTGATTATCGTCAGGTCGATGAAGAGGTCGAACGAGACCACATTGCTAAAGCAGTAGCCGCTCATGAAAAATATTTGGGCGAACGTCCTTTAGGTTTTTATCAGGGACGAACGGGACCAAACTCCCGCAAGTTATGCATAGAAGAAGGAGGCTTCTTTTACGATGCAGATTCCTACGCTGATGACCTGCCCTATTGGAACTACGAATACGGGCGACCACATTTGATTGTTCCTTACACGCTAGACGCCAATGATATGCGGTTCGCTACCCCCCAAGGCTTCAACGCGGGCGACCAATTTTTCAACTATCTCAAAGACAGTTTTGATGTGCTGTACGAAGAAGGAGCGGATCAACCAAAGATGATGTCGGTGGGATTGCATTGTCGGCTGAGCGGTCGACCGGGACGAGCGGCCGCCGTAGCTCGTTTCCTTGATTATATTCAATCCAAGCCACAGGTTTGGGTCGCCCGGCGAATTGATATCGCCCAACACTGGGCAAAAACGCATCCGCCCTCCTCAACCTAGCCTTCTCTCCTCAGAATAAAAGATCAGTATATTCAATGAGATACATGTTTTAGGTCCGCTCAAGATACGTCAAAGGGACCTCCATCACCGATTTTTTCTTGGAGAGTGAGAGACAAATCCTTAGGGTGGTAAAGAATTCGTCGGTGGCAGCGCGTCTCACGTGACACCCTGCCAAGCGACCCCTAATGCAGCAAGCATCGCTGCGGGAGAAGACAAATGTCTGAAACCCAAAATCAGTTTCCACCTATGCGGCGATCAGCCGCTGTAAAGCGAGGTTGGTTACCCAAGAACCCCAAACAATTCGACGAAAAGAAGCATGGTGTAGACTTTGTTCTGGTCACTGGTGATGCCTACGTTGACCATCCTTCTTTCGCGAATGCCGTTATTACCCGTTTACTCGAATCCAAAGGGTATAGAGTCGCCGTCATTGCTCAACCAGGCTGGAAATCCGCAGATGATTTCGCGATTTTTGGAGCACCAAGGATTGCTTGGCTGGTGTCCGCTGGAAACTTGGACTCCATGCTCAACAACTATACGGCCCACAAACGAATTCGCTCGGACGATCAATACTCACCCGATGCACAAGGTGGGTTGCGTCCCGACTACGCAACCGTCGTGTACGCCCAGCGCTGCCGACAGGTTGCCAAGCATGTTCCGATCATCAGCGGCGGCGTCGAAATTTCCATGCGTCGCTTAGCTCACTACGATTACTGGCAGGATAAAGTGAAGCGTTCTATGATTCTCGATGCACGCTCGGACTTGGTCGTCTACGGCATGGGCGAAAAACCACTTCTCGAGATCATCTCTCGTTTGAAATCCGGGCAGAAGATCTCCGAAATGCGCGATATTCGCGGAACAGGCTACGCCATCGGGAAAAAGGGTACGCCCCACTTTGCAGACGCAGCCTCAGAAACCCATTGGAAAGACAATCTGCCCGACGGCGTAAAGCAGCTTCCGAGTTACGAAGATATCTGTGAGGATACACCCGAAAGTAAAGAACGGTTCGCTTACGCGCAGCACATCTTTCATAAAGAACAAACCCCTGGATGTGCCCCGATTCTCATTCAAGATAGCGGAACACAAACTGTGGTTATCAATCCGCCGCAGTTTCCTATGAGCACTAAAGAACTCGACCGGGTGTTTGATCTTCCATTCACGAAACTACCGCACCCTGACTACGGGAAAAAGCGAATCCCAGCATACGAAACGGTCCGTTTCTCGGTTAACGTCATGCGCGGCTGTTTTGGTGGATGTACATTCTGCGCAATTACTGAACATCAAGGTAAAGCGATTCAATCTCGTAGCCACGAAAGCGTTATGAAGGAAGTTAAGGGACTCAAAGTCCTACCAGGTTACACTGGCGTGCTAAGCGACCTCGGTGGACCAACAGCCAACATGTACAAGATGACCTGCGCGGACCCCGAAGTTGAAAAACTTTGTCGCCGTCCTTCGTGTGTACATCCAAAGATCTGCAAACTTCTCAAGACCGATCACACCCCAATTAAGAATCTTATGCGCGATGTACGAAATGCGGACGGCGTGAAAAAAGTCTTGATCGCATCAGGTGTGCGGATGGACCTCGCCAATCTCGACCAAGAATACATTGACGAACTGGCAGGTCATCACGTGGGTGGGCACCTGAAGGTCGCACCCGAACACGTCGACCCGGACACCCTTCGGCTTATGAAAAAACCAGGCGTAGATGTTTATGTCGATTTTGAAAAACGCTTCAAAGAAGCTTCTGAAAAAGCAGACAAAGAGCAGTATCTCGTGCCCTACTTTGTGTCCTCTCATCCGGGTTGTGACACCAAGAGCGCGGTCAATCTCGCGGAATTTCTAAAAGCTCGGAACCTACGTCCACAGCAAGTACAGGACTTCATTCCCACTCCAGGAACACCAGCCACTTGCATGTGGTGGACCGGTATCGAGCCACACAGTCAAAAAGCGGTCTGGGTTGAAACCAAAATGCGGAATAAACGCAAACAAAAAGCGTTACTTCAATATTGGAAACCCGAAAATGAAACACTGGTTCGCGAAGCACTCCGAGATACCGGACGAAAAGATCTTATTGGATTCGGTGGGAAAGCGCTGGCTCGACCCAAGTACCGATCAAATAAGAAAAAGCGCCTCTAGAAGAAATTACTGCTTGTCTGCTTCTCGAACGAGCTTCTTACCGTCGAGCCTCTTCATAATAAGCTGAACATTTTTTATTTGTCCGTGCTGGTCAAAACTCTGCGGACCAAAGATGCCTTCATAATCTTTCAAATCACGTAAGGCATCTGAAATCTTCTTCGGAGATGTCGACCCGGCTTGCTGGATAGCAGCCTTCAAAGTCATGAGAGATTCGTAACCCTGCGCAGCCCAAACGGATGGTGATACGCCATGGGCTTCGCTATAGGACGCGACAAAAGATTTCATGAGCTCAGACGAAGATTCCGAGTCGTAGATACTAGCAATCCTCAGATCCTTTATTTTCTTCAATTTGGAAAGAACCGAAAGACGTTCGGCCTCCTGAGAAACATAGGTCGGTTTCTCAACCCCATTTTCGTGCAAGATAGAAACAGTTTGTAAGGTCTCTTCTCCATGCAGCCCCATGACCACTGCATCGATATCCGATTCTTCGAGCGATTTGACGGCTCTCTCAAACGAGCGTTCCGCACCAATATCATAAGCAAGCCTCATCACTATTCTTAGCCGAAGGTCTTCCGCCTTACTCTCGAATGCGTTTGAAAATGAGCGCCCAACATCATCGTTTTGATAAACAAGCAGCACTTTATTATATCCAGCATCCGCCAGTCGTTGTGCTAAAAAGTGGCCCGTCTCCGCTTCGCTGGGTAAACTCCGAAAGACTCGCCTAAACCCGACTCGGTTGAGTGCTGAGCTTGTAATCCCCGGAGCAATCATCACGATGTTTGTATATTCGTAAATGAGTGAGGACACCTGCCCGACAACGGGCGCTCGATGCCCAATGGCGGCAACTATGTCGATATTTTCGGAGAAAACCTGCGCCGTTTTTTTCCCCTCTTCCACCTCATTCTTGTCATCCGCCAAATGCAGCTTGATCAACCGACCGGCGATGCCGCCACTGCTATTGATTTCTT
>JAYZDF010000023.1:0-27420 GCA_036337945.1 Myxococcota bacterium | reverse complement strand
TGCTGAAACGGAACTCGAATGGGGTGGAAGAATCCAATCCGATGTCCGTGGCCGAATCCAGAGTAAAGAAGTCGGAAAATTTTACGATACCCGAACACTCAATACCGGCATTGTAAGAAACGAAAACATCTTCAAGCTAAACCTCGGCGCTTACGGAAATCGGTTTCAAGGCGTCGTAGACATTGATTTCGTCTGGCTGGGAAGGACTCCGGATGTTTCGAAGCTTGCTGACGTTTCAAATAGAAATGTAGTAGAGCCCTTTCGAATCGAAGCCCACAGTGTTTACTTTGAGGGTACAGACGTTTTTGTTGACGGTCTCGACCTGCGGATTGGGCAACAGATTGTGAATTGGGGCGGGGGAGATCAGTTCAATCCGACCAATAATCTGAACGCCGATGACCTTGAAGACCCCTTATTATTTGGCGTGCAACAAGGCAACCTCATGGCGAAAGCCGATTATTCTTTCTCCGACTCAACTACCTTCAGTGGCGTACTGGTTCCAATTTTTCGGCCGGCTCTTCTTCCGCGAACGGGCGACCTTGCGCTCGCTCGGCTCGACCGTCTCCCACATACCGATGCTGGGCTTCGGCATAGAATTCGGGTGGACCAAGCGGTGACAGATGAAGGACTTTTGGGCGACGGCTCACGATATCCAACCGTATCGAGAAACGTAAATTTGATCATGCCTAATACGAGCTTTCAAAACATGCAGTTTGCTTTTCGGCTCGCCACGACAATTGCCGAGCAAGACGTGGCGCTAAGCTACTATCAAGGAAGAAATGATTTTCCGGTCGCTCATGCAAATGTCACGACTCAAATTACCGAGCCGACCTGTAATCCAAATGATCCGACTGACTGCATCGATGGACTTCTTTTGACCGACTCAGACCTAATTTACCCTAAAATGAAAGTAATTGGTCTTAACCTCAGTGGCGAAAAAGTAATCGGGTATCGGTTTGAGGCAGCTCTTATTTTTCCGCAAGAGATTTCGATTCGTATGTACCAAAAAGACGTGACGGTTGCTGGCGTAGCCAGTCCTTTTGAGTATGATTATAATCTTGAGAACAACGCGAAACCACTCGTCCTCGAAAGTACTCCATTTTTAAAATGGGTATTGGGAATCGACTATACGATCACAGATAATATCTATGTGAATGCACAATGGGTGCATGGCCTTGTCGACGAATTCGGCGCAGGTGATTTCCTTCAAGAAGGCTTTACGATAAGAAATGGCGGAGTGCTCGACGAGGAAATCATCAATCCTCTCGATTGCCGAGGACTAGATGGCTTGTATGCTCGGGCCAGCGAATGCGCTAAAGAAACTCTGAGACCTCGAATCGGTGATTACGCCGTCTTGGGGATAGATTACAATTTTGCAAGTGGAGATGGCCTATTCCGACTCTTTGTAATCACGGATGTCACACCGATGTACGAAGAAAAATACAGCGCGAGTAGTGGAAAGCGAGAACGCACGATTATTAATCCGCTCACCTCAGAAAATTTCTCCATGACCATATTTCCTGAGCTCAACTACAAATTCGGTGAAGGCTTTGAGCTTTCAGGTGGAGCGCTCATTCAATTGGGGGATGAAGACTCCAAATTTGGCGAAGCAGCTGCCGGCGGAAGCATGATATGGACGCGAGGTCGATTTAGCTTCTAGCGAGCCCGTTGGAGGTAGCGCCGACTGAATATCTTGTCTTTGACACCCTGATTTACTTTCCATTTCTTACGAGTAAGCGATGTCACCTGCTCATTCTTTGTATGGTCCGTCATTTTGTGGACTTTAGCTGTGCAAGCTTTGCCTTGGCAGCTGTATTCCGTTCGAGTTTCGGTCTTTATCTTCAGACCTTTCTCGTTGTGGTATTGGAGCTTTGTCGGCAAAATGAGCTTCTTATCTACTGTAACCAGTATTGTAGGATATGGAGCATCAGTGCCCTCTTTCGCTTTCAGACTAAGATTCCATACCTTCTCGTCTTGAGACTCTATCGAGCCGTCATATTTATCCGCAAAAGACGCCAAAGCCATATCGTCATTACTGAAGGCGGTTCCCATGACACCTTGCCTCGTAACGTGACTTGCTACGCGGCGAATCTTTTTGAAGGAAGGAAGATAAACGTACATTTGAGTCTGACTCAGAACTAATATTTTGGTTCCTTTGACGTCGGACGGCGCCGTGAACTTCGTGAAACGCTTTGCGCCTTTTACCGTAACCTCAATCCCGAGAACTCGCTCGTCCTTGCCTGCTTGTTTGTCGCGGATCTCGTAGAGCATGTACTGATCGTCGGCTCCCGACATGGCAATATCCATATCTTTCAAAATCTTGGATACGTCGGACGCCGCGCTCGGTGCAGAGACGCCGAATGCGCACAAGAATGGAAGTGTTCTCAGAAAAAAGGTGTGTGGTTTCATAAGCGTACTACCGACAGTAGTAAACCCAGGCTCACCAAATGCCAAGTCCCACCCTAGCGATATCTTCGTTTTCGAGCCAGAGCAGGAATTGTCACAAAGGTGGCAACTGAGGCAACCAGCATTGCAGTACAGGTGAGCCAACCAACGTTTTGTAAAGCTTTCGCCTCACCAAGAGTCAGAACGTAAAAACCCGCAGCAACCATGAGAGCATTAGTCCAGATCGCTGGACCCGTCTCTGACGCGGAACGTCGTGCAGCCTGCGGTAATGAATCGCCCTCACCTGCTCGCCAGTGAGCAACCAAGTGCACCGCATAATCAACACCCACGCCGATAATGATACTCGCCAGCATGCTCGTACCAATATCGAGGTTGACTTCAGCCAGCCCCATACCGCCGTACACGACTAATAATGTAACCATAGTAGGAGCGCTGGCCAACAGACCGGTCATCACTGAACGAAAGAGAATCGATAAAACCAACCATACGAGTGACAGCGCGAGTACTAAACTCTTGAATTGATTTTTCACCACGCTGCGAGACATTCCGCGGTGGAGCACAGGTAAACCGCTTACTTGAATCGCTGCGTCACCTTTACGAGTAGCGACGGAGCTTGCAACACTCAAAGTAGTTAATGCATCGGTAAACATCTCCGTGAGCATCGGCTCGCTGGCCAAGGACGCTATTCGTTGTGCTCGAGTCCGTGCTGTTTCTCTCTGAACAAGGCTGTGCAGTGGTGCTTTGAGAAACTCAACCATATCGTCGACCAATAAAGCCGGGTCCTCATCGTTCTCAGCAAGTGGCCGAACAATAGGTGCTATTTTCGCTCGGATGTCATCTCTTGAAAACTGCAGAGGCAAATCAATGAGAGAACCCGCAAGCGAAGCTGCTATTTCAGGTTCAAGTTCAATAAGAGCTTCTTCGGATACTAAGAGTTCTTCTACTCGAGGGATAATCATCTTCATTGAAATTTCAACATTGTCTGAGCGTATTTCGTCGGAGATTGTCTCCTCGCTAAGCTTCAGACCTTTATGTTGAGCGATGACCAAGAGTCGATCTCTTAAGTATCTCGTTAATCTTTCAGTGCTTCTTTCGGAATCACGGGAAAAATCCGAAAAATTGTCCCATTGAGCGACTTCTTCAATCCTAAGGAGAAGCTTCTCTATTTCTACGGCATCTCGAACACCTAACTTGATATGAATGACTGCTTCTTGTCTGTCAGCAGACACCAATTGATTGACGGCGGCATTGCCCGCCAAAAAACCGTACAGTGCTTTAGCCTGTTCCTTTTGGAACGGAATTCGGCGCACCCCGTCAAAAGCTTTGTTCACTTCAGCAATCACGCCACTAATTGATTGCGTTCCCGTAACACCATCAATTCGCTCGAATTGATCGGATAAAGCCTGGATTTCGCGTAAACTTGCTGGATCTTCAAAATCTCCGGTAAGTCGAACTTGAACATAAATAGACCCTCCAAATTTCGAGAGAAAAAAACTATCGGCGAGGTCAGGCGGGCTTCCCTCTTCAAAAAAGCTACGTTGGTCCATTCTCGTTTGCACTCGTGAAGAAAAAATGGAACCAAATGCGACGATACCTAAGAGAACGATGCTCGCTTTCATTCGGTGCTGACTCGCTTTCTCAGAAACAATCGCTATCTTGGCGCTGTAAGATCCAGCAGAGGCGTTCTTAGCTTCTAATTTGAGTAGAAAAATGACGGCGGGAACCAAGGTAACCGACAAGATCAAAGTAGCGAATATCCCCAGAGCCGTGAACAAACCAAAGATACGCATCGGCTCTATGTCCATCGCAACGAAGGAAATGAGGCCCGCGACAGTGGTCAAGCCTGCCCCAATGATGATTGGACCGGTTGAAATCATTGCTTCTCGTAATGCTTTTTCGGCAGGTAGGTCTGCGCGAAGTTGATAATACCTTGCAAGCATATGGATTCCGTAAGCACTACCGATTGCGAAGAGAATCACAGGCATGGAACTGAGAATGATATTATATTTTACGCCGAGCAGGCCCATTGTTCCCATAGAAACCGCAATGCCAATGCCGGTAGATACAAGCGCGAGTGTCGCTCCAATGAAATCTCGAAAAGCCAGTAAGACAAGGATAACGATGACAATGACTGACCACGGAGTGAGCTTTTGAAGGTCACTTTGAGTCGTTTCGTAGATATAAGAAGAAATAAATGGAGCTCCGCCGAAATACAGTTGTGACGTGTCAAAGTGCTCCGAAACAACGTCCTTTATTTTTGCCGCAAACTCTTTTGGATCAGTACCAAATCCAGCAAAGCAATAGATTACGACCGAAGTGCCGTCGGCTGAGATAAGCTGGTTGACCACAAGCTGTTCGTCCATCACTCTCGCGCGCAGCTTTTTGGCATCGTCCGTACTCTTCGGAATGGCGTCCACTAGGTAATTCGTTTCGATGCCACCTTCTGCGGATGCACGAAAGGCTTGCACATTGGTTATGCTTAGCACCGATTCAGTGATCTTCATTTCATCGAGCGACTTCGTCGCTTCGGCCAGTTTCTCTAAGAAGCTCGAAGTGAATACGTCGACTCCGTCAATCCCCACAATCGCGACGTCAAGCCCACCGAACTTCTTATTGATTTCATAGAATGTTTCGACGTCTTTATTGGGTCTCGGCAAGAAAGCAAGAAGGTCATCGTCTCTTTCAACTTGAAAGGCGCCATATCCACTCACGCTTGCGATAAACAGCGTGAGAAGAACCACACACCACGACGTTGCTTTATTTTGCAGTTGATTGGACCATCGCTCCATAAGTCCTTTCTTTTTATCCGACTTCATCGTCGTAATGCTTAGCCTTTGATGCTGAAAACTACCCCAAAAACGATGCATAACTCAAACTAGAAACCGAAAAACTTCAAAGTTATCGGACAGTTCTTGACGGCGATTCCAGTCCGTGGACAGATAGTATCTCGTGAATAGCATCCTTCGCAGAGTCGTCGTTTGGGGAACAAAATACCCAAGCCAATGTTTGCTAATCGCCGCCGTACTCGCTGTACTCGGTGGAATACTTGGTACCAACCTGGATATCTCAACCTCACGTCGTGCGATGGTCAGTGAGACTGAACCACATTGGCAAAGGTACCAAGCATTTACGGAGGAGTTCGGAGTTCCAGAAGAACTGATAATTTTTCTTGAGGGAGATGACCCTAAGCAGGTGCGGGCGACCTCTGAAGAAATCGCTCAGGCCCTCGCCAAACATCCGAATCAGGTAGAGTCGATCTTTCACCGCGTTGACTTACAGGCATTTCGTAACCGTGCACCGCTCTACCTCGGATACGAACAAATTCAAGGGCTGAATCAGCTTGCTCGGACAAGCGCATTTGCAAAGCTTCGAAATGAGTCTGGAGCCGCTGGTCGGCTTTCCGCCATCAACGAAATCCTCGAAAGAGCGCCAGAAATTTGGAGCAAAAGTGCCGTACCAACCTCTCTCGAGCCAGCCTTTGCGCTGGTCGATAATATCCTCGGCGAATTCTCAAAATACGTATTATCGGACGCAGAAGAAGCGGTACCGACCGTTACTTCAATCGATTCCGCCGTATTATCGAATGTCGCAGGGAACCCATTGCAAGGTTCAGGACTAGACCAATGGGGCTACCTAACTGCTGATGGCGGTAAGAAAGCTATCTTATTTATCAGACCGGCTTTCAATAGCGACAGTATGAGTCTTCTCATGCCTTTCGTAGATCTCATACGCGAAACCTGCGCACACGTGACCAGGAGTAAGAAAAACGTAAAATTTGGCCTTACAGGTCTTCCGATGATCGAGGTCGACGAGCATCATGCAATGACCAGCGATACTCTCCTTACAACTCTCGTTGCGGTACTAGGCGTTCTTATTCTATTCATGAGCTTCTTCCCGCAGCCGCGCTTGCTGCTGATTGCGCTTGCGCCAATTTTGGTTGGGGTATTGGTAACCGCCGGGTTTGCATTTCTAATTTACGGCTATCTCAATCTTTTGTCGTCATTCTTTCTCGTGATTCTCATCGGGATGGGTGTAGACTTTTCCATTCACATCATTGCCAGAGCCGTCGAGAATCAGGCTGATGGCGATTCTGTAGAGGAAGCTGTGGCTCAAGCAGTGCTCACCTCAGGGCGCGGTATTCTCACAGGCGGATTTACTTCAGCTGGGGCTTTCGCCGCCGTCGCCTTCTCGCGCTTTCAAGCTATGGCAGAAATGGGCGTTGTCGCCAGTTTTGGCCTGCTTGTCACCATGTTCTCTGCACTTATCCTCATTCCGGCCCTGATCGTGAAAATGAAGCCGCCTCCTCTCAAGAATCGACCAGGTTTTGGCTTCATGGCTAATTTGAGTGGGTTTATCGTAAAATTTAGGTACCCGCTTTTGATTATTTCGCTCGCACTCTCCGTCTATATGGCTGACGCCATGCAAAAGGTGCGTTTTGACTACAGTTTGCTGAACTTACTGCCTACCGGGACTGAGAGCGGCCAGCTGATGACTGACATGGTCGAGCATAAAGAACTGTCAGCGAATGCTGTTGTTGCGGTTGTGGACTCCATTGACGAAGCTCGAAGACAGGCTAAAAAATTTGAAAAGCTTCCTAGCGTGCATCGGTCAGCCAGCGTGGCATCGTTTTTACCTGGGGCACAAGAGAACCGCATTGCTCAGTTGCAAACCACGCTTCAAAATATCGAGGAACGAGATGCTGAATGGAAGCAACGGGACAACTCCGACACTCACCAAGATGATTTAGAAGAGGAGCTTGAGCGGATTTTAGAAGTCATGGAAAAACTTCAAGATGTTGTTTTTCGGCGGGGCGACAGCAAGAGTGTGGCCCATCTCGAGTCTAGCATTGAGTCAATCCAAGATATCATCGACGAGCTCGGTTCATCTCGAGACGCGGTTATGAGAGCTCGAGTTGACGCATTTACAGCAAATTTGCTCGTGTACTTAGAGATGGGCATTAAGGCGATCCAATCAACCATCAAGGAAGGCCCAATCACTCCAGAGACACTGCCGTCGGGCGTCAAAGAAAGATTTGTCGGCAAAACAGGGAAATTCGCTGTCTATGCATTTCCCGAAAAAACAATGTGGGAACGTGAAAACCTTACTCAATTCATTGTCGAAACAAGTTCTGCTTCGAATGCGCTCACAGGTTTCCCTGAAACCTATTGGCACAATACCGGGATGGTCTATAACGGTTTTCGACAAGCCGCGTTATACGCCTTTATTGCTGTCTTTATATTATTGCTCATTGATCTTCGTAGCTTTAGGTATCTCACAGCCGGGATTATTCCGCTCGTGCTGGGTTCCATCTGGATGCTCGGTTTCATGAAAGTAAGGGCGATTGATTACAACCTGGCCAATATTTTCGCGCTTCCTTTGATTCTTGGTGTTGGTATTGATAATGCGATCCACGTGCTCCACCGATTTAAGCAATCTGGGAACCTCCTTGAGACGCTTCAAAATACTGGTGGTGCCATTACGCTGTCATCAATGACAACGATGGTCGGCTTTGGCTCGCTCCATTTTGCTCAACACCAAGGCATGAAAACACTAGGAGAAATTCTATTTGTTGGCGTCGGATGCTGTCTTGTTGCCGCATTGATTAGTTTACCCGCGATATCACGTATATTACCGAAAGGTTCTGACTGAGGTTTATCATGAGATTTTTCGCATTATACTGCATCACTCTCATTTCGGTCGTGGCCCTGCCCGGGAAAGTCTCAGCTAATTCTAAGCTTACGTTCCTCATCTGCCAACCAGGCGGGCCCGACCTTAAAGATCAAGAACAAGCACTGATGCGCGACTTTTACAGTTACGTTGGAAAGCGGGTAGGAGTCACGCAGGATAATATTTCAGGAGAGTATCTTACCAAGCGTAAAAAATGCCTAAAGGCCCTCAAAAAAAAGCCTTCGGTGCTCATGCTCTCGTTAGATATGTTTTTGTCTGCTTCAAGGGCAAAATCTCTCAAGCCAGTCGCTCAAATTAAGATGAGAGGAAAAACCTCGGGACAATATTTTCTGATGTCGAGTGTTGAAGGCCCCAAGGAGTTAAGTGCGATTAGGGGTAAACAAATTAGCGGTACGATGGTGCAAGACTCAGCATTCGTGGCCAAAGTTGTGATGAACGGACAGCTCGGTGCCGCAGATTCACTCAAGTTGAAGCCTCAAAAATTAGGCTTGCGAGGTGTCAGGGATGTTATTCGCGGTAAGTCGGCTGCTGTCCTACTGGATGAGGCTCAGTATAACGCAATTGAGGGCACGCCATTTCAAAAAAAACTGCAGTTAGTCTTTACGTCGGATCCTCTGCCAAATGCACCGATCGCCGTCAGCACATCGAAAGTAAAAGGCTCAACTCTCAAAAAAATGCAGAACACAATGCGGAATATGACGCAGGACCCCGAAGGCAAAAAGCTTCTTGATGCTTTTGGAATCGATGCATTTGTCGCGCCCAAAAAGGACGTGTGGAACCCAATGATGGAGAAAATGAGTCGATGAAATGGGTGGTTCGCCAAACCATATTCGCTGCCTGCATGCTGTTAGGGACTGCGTGTGCCACAACATCCGTCAAACAACCTGCGTCGGGAGAAACGAATACAATCGCAGCTGAAAAAAGTACGCTGCCAAACTCAAGTGCTGAGCTACATAAGATATTAGACGATGCCGCCGACTACGGACCAGACGAAGGCAAAGGTCTCCTCGCTATTGCTGCGGCCACGAAACTGTTCGAAGATAATTCACTTACTCGTATTCATGGATGGAAAGGCGCACGGGCTATTTTCCTAACCGTCATCGCGAATCGCAAACTTCTCAACGCAGAAAGAGCTAATCAGTGTGACAACTGGTCTAGAGTAAGCGACGAAAATAAGAAGCAGGTTGAGTCAAATCTGTATCATGCTTTGTGTTTAGGGCTTAAGGCTCAGGTTTTTCCGACGCAGGGTCTGGGGCTTATAAAGACGATGCTAAAGCGTGCTGAACAAGTTGAACAATTAGATGCGACGTTCGAACACTCGGCAGGCGCGCGTCTCATGGGAGGCATTTATCTGAAGGCACCAGCTTGGCCAACATCCGTTGGTGACTCAGAGCTTGCGATAGAACATCTTGAACGAGCCGTAAAAAACTCTGCAGAATGGCCCGAGAATAGTCTTTTGCTCGCAGAGGCGTACTATGAAGAGGACCGGATTGAGGATGCGCAAAAGGTATTGCAACAAGTTAGGAAACAGCTTTCGAGCTATCCCGACAATGGTTGGCGTCGACACTTTCAAAAAACATTAGAGGAAGTTGCGTCCGAACTATCTGACGATTAGTTGCTCGGCGGATGCAGAAGCTTAACTTTATTTTCTAAGCGCCGAGAAATATGAACCTTGTTGTCGCTGTCAACGATGATCGCAGCAGCCCCCGGTGTCTCATTAATGATCTTCAAGCCTTCTTCTGCACCGACGAGAAAAACAGCCGTGGAGAGTGTATCCGCAGTGATGGCATTTGGCGCCATCACTGTCACACTCCTGCACTTTCGGGCAGGTTCTCCAGAGTCGGGATCAATAATGTGATGATATCTCACGCCATCTTTGACGAAGTATCGCTCGTAGTCGCCAGAGGTTGAAAAAGTTGCGTCAGTGACCTCCGTGGCAGCAAAGTAATCACTTGGTAGCCCTCGCGGGTCTCGAACCCCTACTCTCCAAGCTCTAGGACCTCGACTTCCTGCAACATACAAATCTCCGCCAGCTTGCATCATGAAGTTTTTGACGCCGTTGTTTTTCAAAATCGATACGGCTCGATCGACAGCATAGCCTTTGCCAATCCCTCCGAGGTGAATTCTCATCCCCTTTTTCTCGAGTTTGACAGTTCGCTCTTTCTCGTTGATTGAAATCGACTCGTAATCGACGAGTGACAATCGCTCCTTTACGAGCTTCGGATCGGGAATCTTGTTGTCTTGATCATGATCAAAGCGCCACAAACCAGAAAGCGCTCCAAACGAAACATCAAACTTTCCACCGGTTCGCTGACTGACCTTTTCGGCGATTTTTAGAATATTGATTGTTTCTTCACTGACTCTAACCGACTCCATTCCTGCAGCCTTGTTAATCTTCACCACGTCACTTCCGAGCTTCCAGACCGAAAGCAGCGCTTCGAGCCGCGAAAACTCACGAAAGACTTCCTCCACAAGTAGATCGAGTTTTGGGCTTTCGTCTTTGATAACCGTCAAAGTGATTTGGCTACCCATCACTTTTCTGGAGCGATGAACGAGTTCGGGAAGCTTAGCCACTGATGACTCGAGTTTAGGTCCATCTGTTGAACGGGACTCTGAGCAGGACAAAAGTGACAGGCACAGCAACAGCTGGATGTAAGGTTTCGCTTTTCTATTGGTTAATTGATGATAGTGCATCTTGAATCTTGGCTCGCAACTTTGCGAGGTCAGCCTCCCCATTGAATCCGCGATGAAGAAAAATCATTTTGGCATTCTGGTCGAGGATATAGGTCGTCGGCATAGTATCGACTGCCAATTCCCGGGCTAAGTTGCCTTCTTGGTCGTGCAAAATCACGAATGGAGGGCCTTTGCTCCCAAAATTATCAGTGATGTAATCAACGAGAGCAGCTTTTTCTTCATCGACACTGACTGCAATGACTTGAAAGTTTTGATCCGTCAGCTCTTTTTGGAGATTTGCATATAACGGTAGGGCCTCATTGCAGGGGCCACACCAACTTGCCCAAATATCGAGCAAAACGACTTTGCCGCGGAAATCCGCAGTTCGCAGAATTTTCCCTGAGATATCGGGTAATTCGAATTGCACTTGAATCGCGGGTGTAGAGCCAGAAGGAGTAGAGGGTCCGGACACGGCGCAAGACTGCGCTGCGCAAAAGATTGCGACCGTCATCATTTTCTTTGTAAGATTCATTAGTTACAACCGCAACCGCCGCCGGCGTGACCAGAACCGCCTGTGGCACCTTCTCTCACGTCAAAGGTGTGTCGCATGAAATCATCCGAACAAGCTGCGGCGGCCGACTTCTTATCCATTGAGTGGTGGGCCAGATTTCCTCGCTCCCAGGGGGCTACAGTGACGCACCCCGCTCCGAAAACGATAACAGGAAAAATGACAATGGCGAGCCGGAACAACATTTGAGACTATATTCCACAATGTTACCCCAAAAGTCATGGCCTTTTCGTTTACTTGACAGCATTGCCCCGAAAAAAAGAAGATATGTACAAGGTATGTCTAAGAAATTGTGGTCTCTCGCGTTTGCGGCAACTCTAACTTTAATCGCAACCGATAGCTTTGCAGAGCGGACCTTACGGGTAAGCTTTGAACCAACCGGCGATCCACAAATCGCCGTGTGGCTTGAGACCGCATCCGGCGAATTTATCGATACTCTCATGATCACTCGTTTGACCGGTACCTTTGGACTGGGTAATCGCCCAGGACGCGGTGACTTCGGCGGCGGCTACCTTTGGCCCTATGGTCGTCGAGAAATGGTACTCCCAATTTGGGCGCACCGAAGAAACGTGAATTACGATCGGATCGTAATGCAAGATTGCAAGGAAAGCTGGTTAGGCTGGCACGAGCTCACCAGCTCCACCGAGCCTTTTTATTGCCGGCCAATGACGCCCACAGAAATGGCCGTCGATACCGTCTCATGCCCCACCATTAATTTCCGCACGGACAAAGGTATCCCACTACGTCTAGTCAACAAGCAGGCCAGCGACTATTGCCGGGACATCACATCCACTCTCGTTGAAACGAGTAAGTATCCACCAAGAAACGATATCGCAATCGCCGACCCTTCACGCGATTGGTCAGGAGTTCTTGAGCTCAGCAAATACAACGACTTGGATGCGGTCAGCCAAGCGACACCGAGGGCAGACCAACTTTACCAAGTCACCTATCAGTTGCCCGAAGCGCTCGCCGACGGTGATTACGTGGTCTGGGTTGAAGTTAACCAACAATATGACAGCAATTCTCACCACGCTTATGAGTTTTATGTAGATCCGGCACTCCGTGACTACGGACTCCCTCCTGTAGGTCAACCCTCTGTTGTTTGGCAGGTGCCAGTAAACGTAAACAACGAGAAACAAGAATCGAGAAGTGATGCTTACGCTGGATACGGCTCGGTCGACGGAACAGACGGTGATGTTCGTCCGCCTGACGCGACAATTTCGACAGACACCAAAGGCTCTGGTGCACGACGGCTAAACATGATCGAAAGCAATGAGCTACCGTATCAAGTGAAGGTCGATTACATCACGGACTCAGATGATCCAACCTTTGTTTGTCCTACTCCACCAGCCGTTACTTCTCTAGAGTCTGACGATACCTACTTCGACTATGTTGAAGTCAGCTTTTTATCGACGGCTACTAGCGATGACCAGGTTTCACGATACGAAGTTCGTTACTCTACTCAACCGATCGAAACTGAGGACGACTTTCAATCCGCCGTTCCGGGCCCTGCCCTTCTATCAAACGCAGCAAACGAGAGCATTACTTTCCGACTCAGTCAGTTACAACCTGATACGCCGTACTATGTTGCAGTCAAAAGCTTCAATAGCTGCCAAAAAGCATCTGAGCTCGTTACAGCAAGCGTCTCAACGGATGTTCGAGAGTTTGCGACTGTGGATGCTTGCTTTATTGCAACCGCGGCCTATGGACACTTAGAAGATGACTCTGTGAAGGTACTCCGTAACTTCAGAGATGAACAACTTATGACGAACGCTGCTGGTAGGAAATTTGTCGAGTTTTATTATGAGATCAGCCCACCAATTGCGGACTTCATCAGAGAAAACGAAACTCTTCGTACGATGACACGCTGGTCGCTTATTCCATTCGTCGAAGCAGCTCGAATCTTAGAATGAATAGAACTGCACTCACATTCGCAACACTGGCTTTGCTGGTGAACGGCTCCGCACGCGCCGAAAATTCGGTGGGTATTTCAGGGAATTATTATAAAGAGCGCTCTACTCGAGTGGTCGAACCTCTTATTCAGGTCCGCCAAGATCTACCTTATGACTCCCAAGTAGAGGTCACGTACCTTGTCGACCAAATCACCTCCGCATCCGGTGCCTTCACCAATGAAGACGCTGCATTTTCCGAATATCGAAATGAGATCCGCGTGGCTGGCAGCACAAAACTTTGGAATATCTTCACACCCGGCGTGAGCGTGAGATACAGCGATGAGCCTGATTACATTTCGAAAGGTTTTGGAGTCAACCTTGCTGTTGAGCTGTTCAAGAAGAGCACGGTGCTCTCTACCTTCTTCCAACTCGCGGACGACGAGATTACTAGTAAGTACGATCCCAACTACCAAGAAGAACTTTCCACCCAGGCCTACGGACTTGATCTGAGCCAGGTCCTTCACAAAAATGTCGTTGGCGGCATCGGCGTTCAAGCTCAAGTCGATCGAGGCTTTCAAGAAAATCAATATAGAGTGGAGCTTCATCCACGTTGTCGCAACCGCTATGCGGCAAGCGCTTGGTTAAGAACGCGCATTCCAGGTGCTAAACTCACGATGGCCGGCTCGTATCGCTATTACACGGATTCTTGGCAAGTTCAGGGGCACAGTCTCGAGCTCGAATTCAATCAGCGAATAATGAAAGGCCTCGAGTTCGTTCCGCGCTTCCGAAATCACACTCAAACCGGTGTATTTTTCGAAAACAACGACAGTGGAACGTCTGATGATCGTTACTCAGACCTTCGAGCGTGTCACTTGGACAACGAGAACCAACGCGGAGGACCTCAACAACCACTGGTACGATTTAGTACAGACGACCCCAAAATGACGACCTTCGATGCTCAAACGTATGGTGCGAAACTAAGGTGGCAACAACGCTGGCTCAGGGGAACGTTCCTCGAAGCATTTGAAACTGCCTGGGTAGAGCCTGCTTATTATTATTTCAACCAAAAAAATCGTTATGGCGCTGCCCATATTGCACAATTGAACTTTTATTGGCCATACTAGCTTCCAAGCATGCGTAACTGGTTTCTCACAGCACTCGTGAGCCTTATTACGGCAATCTCACTCTACCTCTACCAATCGCAAAGCTGGAGATTCCTTGCACGGGCAGCAACCTATCCTAAAAACCCAATCACTGATGTGGCCTGGTACAAAACTCGGGCGACTGTGAACGGTAACAAGTTCGTTTCCCTGACGAGCAGTATCACTCCGGTGATTTCAAAACAGATTTTCTCTAAGGCCGCCGACTATGTACATCAGACGCACAATAGTCAGCTCGTCGTTTTGCACAAAGGACTGCTTGTTCACGAGAGCTATGGAAACAACATCTCTTCCGATGACCTCAGTAATTCGATGTCGATGGCTAAGACTATCGTAAGCTTATTGGTTGGAATTGCGGTCTCAGAGGGTCAACTTGACTCCATTGATGACCCCGTAAGTAAATATTTGCCCGCTTGGAAAGACAACACCGAGCGTGCTCGAATTAGTTTACGCAATCTGTTAGAAATGTCTTCGGGACTTCGCTGCGATAAAGATACGACAGATTATACTTCCGACTTAATCCAACTTCACTTGGGCACAAACATTAGGAATCTCACTATCGATTTACCAAGCAAAGAGCCTCCCGGAACTAAATGGGAGTATAACAATTTTAATACTCAAACTCTGGCATGGGTACTCGAAAAGGTCACAAATCTACCGCTCAATGAATACGCGTCCAGAAAACTCTGGCAGCAGATCGGAGCGAAAGAGGCGTTTTTCTGGGCAGACAAATCAAATGGTACCGTACGCGGCTACTGCTGTTTTTTTGCGCGCGCCCGAGATTTCGCCAAACTCGGTCAATTGGTTTTGAATCGCGGAAAGTGGAATGGAAAAACAATTGTGCCTGAGCAATGGATAAAAGAGATCTCTAGCGCTTCAACCCACGAGCCGGAGTACGGCCTTCACATTTGGCGAGCAAGCCGAAGCGGAACTCGCCGGGCAAAAGACCGAAGCGAAGAATTTATCGACGAAAAACTCGTCTACTTTGACGGAAAGCATCGCCAAAGAATCTATATTTCACCAAAACATGACCTAGTCATCGTGCGAACTGGAGAACATCCAAAAACCTGGGATGATTCACTACTTCCGAATCTCATTGCATCTGAACTCTAAGTCTTCGAGGCAAATATAGTGTTTGTGGTAACTTATCTTCTCTTCTGGTAAAACCAGAGCTGTCTTGAAGGAAGCAATCCTTATTGGCGTCGGAGGAGCTCTGGGCGCGCTTAGCCGATACGGAATTAGCGCTGTGGCCAAGCATGTCTCACCAAGTCCGCTCCCGTTTGGGACCTTCGTCGCAAACATGCTCGGCTGTTTCGCGATAGGTTTAATCGCCGCGCTCGCCACCGAATCATCTTACATATCGAAAGAGTTACAGGCTGCACTTACTGTAGGCTTTCTCGGAGGCCTCACCACATTTTCGTCTTTCTCTTATGAAACTATCCGATTAGCCGACACCCAAGATTGGCGATACAGCGTAGCGAATGTTCTTGCTAACGTTTTAGTCGGTGTGAGCATGACGATTGCGGGCATGCTGGTTGCAAGACGCTGGATTGCAATTTAACCATGAAGAAAATTGCGATATTTCTAGGTTTAGCCGTTACGCTTCTCCTGCTGGTCATCGTTTATCGAACGAGCGCCTACCAGCCGCAAGTCATAAAAATCCAAAAAAGTGCGCCTTTTTCGATAGATTCTCAAGCCGCCGCAAGTCGCCTTGCTGAAGCCTTGCGAATTCGTACCGTCACAAAAACCTCATCAATGGCCTATGAGCCTGCTGCGTTTATCGCATTTCACGAACTGCTGAAGAAATTCTATCCGCAAACCCACAAAACGCTGAAGCTTCATAAGATCAATGAATTTGCGCTTCTGTATAAATGGAGAGGCTCCAACACCTCAGAAAAACCAATACTTCTCATGGCGCATCAAGATGTCGTTCCGGTACCAGAGGAAGAACTTGCTGAGTGGACCCACCCACCCTTCGCGGGGAAGATTGAAGACGGCTATATTTGGGGACGAGGAACTCTTGACGTCAAATCTGGCGTTTTAGGAATTCTTGAAGCTATTGAGATTCTCATTCAAGACGGATTCACTCCAACTCGTGATGTCTATCTCGCCTTTGGGCATGACGAAGAAATTGGAGGCATTGAAGGCGCAAAAGCCATCGCCGAACGCTTGAGACAGAAAAAGATAACATTCGAGTTTATTTTGGACGAAGGAGGCTCCATCACCAAGGGAATCGTCCCGGGCGTTGCTGACCCTGTTGCAATGGTCGGGATCGCCGAGAAAGGTTTTTTGAGCCTGGAATTATCTGTAGAAACTGACGGCGGGCACTCTTCAATGCCCTCACGCGAGCTTTCTATCGAGATTTTGAGCCGAGCGATCACCGCGCTTTATGATAATCCATCCCCCGCGAATCTCGATAACGCGCTTACATTTTTGAATTATGTAGCCCCAAAAATGTCGATAACGAAACGAGCCATTTTTGCAAACACTTGGTTGTTTGAACCCTTCATCAAGAGTCGACTAGAAGCCTCGACTGCGATGAACGCGACCATTCGTACCTCTATGGCACCAACAATGTTCCGCGCGGGAGTGAAAGATAATGTACTTCCAACAAGCGGTTCCGCGGTCGTCAACTTCCGAATTGCTCCTGGAGAGACCATTGAGACCGTCAAGCATTACGTCAAATCGACGATCAATGATTCTCGGATTAAGATTAGTAACTACGGTGGTGAAGGCAATGTTTTTGCGAGCAATCCATCGCCTCGTTCGTCGGTCAGCAGCCGTTCATTCGAGCTTATTCGCGACAGCATTCTCACGGTCGCCAATGACCCAGCGCTCACAGTCGCTCCCTATATTGTTCTTGGAGCAACCGACTCTCGCTATTTTACGGACCTAAGTCCAAACGTGTATCGCTTTCTCTTCAATCGCCTAGAAAAGGACGACCTCAAGCTGATCCATGGGATTGATGAGCGAATCTCAATTGAAAACTACCGGGAAACCATTCAATTTTACTTTCAACTCATCATTAACAGCAGCGCAATATAGTCCAGAGCACCCACATTGCGTCACCGCACTTAAATTGTCATGTTAGTGGGGTGCGTACTCTCGTAGCTATCCAACTATTATTTATCCTTACCCTCGCGGCATGTTCATCCGAAAACGATGCAGTACCGCCGCAAAATACGTCCGCAGATGCTGGATTCAGCGCAGAGCTCGACGCGAGTGGTGCCGTCGATAGTGGGCCTTCTGACGCTGGTCTGCCAGAGACGGTGACTTCAACCTATACGGACCTGAAAATCGATGAATGGCGAATTGGGCTACTCAGTGGCAATACCAATCCTCACGCGGGTGACATCCAAAATGGGACGTTCATTTATCCGGAACCCGGCTGGGACGATCGCGACGTCAACTGGAAGTCGGTTAGTCAAGCGGACAACGGGAGTTGGGGCGATTTTCAACGTAAATTTGGATACGCAGTGGCTCGATTTTATGAAACGGAACCTAGACTGCTTATTGTGCAACCTGACTTGGCCTTACGTGTTTATCTAAACGGACAATCTCAACCCGGAGACCCTTATGGTTCGGGGCGCATGCGAGTTGGATTGAAGACCCAAGTCGGTGAAAACATCTTAGTCATTTACGCATACGGGGGACGAGGAAATCCCAAAGGAAAACTATGGATATCGCCCGATGAAGTCTTCTTCAATCAGCGCGATCGAACATTTCCGGATTTGCGCGCTGAAGACTCATCAACTTCTTTTCTGGGTATTCAGGTCGCTTTCGGCGCAGACTCAAATATCACGGACCTTGTCGCTCGAGTCGTGGAGTCTGAACATTTCGAATCATCAACAATAAGATATCCTCACATTCATCCGGGTGCCTCGACACAAATAGGGTTCGAACTGCGTCCAAAGAAGGCTTTCACCTCTGCTGGAGAAGAAATATCAATTCGATTACGACTCGAATCTTTCGACCTCAAACGTGCCTACGAATTTGAAACTCGGCTCACAACGACATCAACAAACGCTAAATATCGAAAGAGCTTTAGATCAGATGTTGACCATTCAGTTCAATATTATGGTGTCGTGCCGCCATCTGACTTCTCATCCAATAAAGAATACGGTTTGGTTCTCTCGCTTCACGGTGCAAGCGTTGAAGCGATCGGACAAGCACGCGCTTACTCCAAAAAAGATTGGGCTTACATTGTGGCTCCCACAAACAGACGCCCCTTCGGATTCGACTGGGAGGAATGGGGCCACCTAAATGGTCTTCGGGCATTCGAAGACGCGCGATCGAGCTTCAAGATAGACAACACGAAAACGCACGTGACCGGGCATTCAATGGGAGGTCATGGCACTTGGCACTTTGGCGTTCATCATGCGGGCATGTTTGCGACCGTGAATCCTAGCGCAGGATGGAACTCCTTTCAGACCTACGGAGGTAGCCCTGCTCCGTCCTTCCCGTTTGATCGAGCTCGCGCTCACAGCACCACCGATAACTACCTCTCGAATCTAGCTCAACGGGGAGTATTCATTCTTCACGGCGGCGCGGACAATAACGTTCCTGTTTCTGAAGGACGTAATATGTATGCCGCCGTGCGGAATGTTAGCCAGGACGTCATTTATCACGAAGAACCTGGTAAGGGACACTGGTGGGATGGAGATAATGCTCCCGGAGCAGACTGCGTCGATTGGACAGAAATGTTTAATTTTATGAAAGCACGGACAATAGACCCTTCAGAGTTAGACTTCGAATTTCGTAGCCCAGGAGCTCACTATAGCTCTACTCACTCCTACGTAACTTTACATTCCTCGATTAGCCCAATGGCAGATTTAGTACTCAAATCAAGTCACTCAGGCAACTCAGTACAGCTGACTACGACGAATGTCAGAAGTATGACTCTTGATGGAGAGAAACTCGCTCAAAAACAAATTTCTGAGATTATCGTAGATGGCAACACTATAACCGTGACCGGGGAAAACATCGCAATTGGGCCCACAAGTGGTAAAACAAAAGACGTCCATGGCCCATATAACCAAGTCTTTCACCGGCCATTTTGCTTTGTGTATTATCCGCACGAAAACGACGCGTTTGAGAAGTACGTCGTCAATCAAATCAGCTATTGGTCTATCATCGGAAATGGTCATGCCTGTGCACTGCCCTCCTCTGAGCTCACCTCTACATTAGCTAACGAATATAACTTGATTCATGTTGGTGGAGACACAAGCGTGTTGGCTCCATTTGATAGTCCGATCCGTTGGAATGATGACAGTGTCGATATCGATGGGGAGTCGTATATTCAGGCCGCATTTTTCATGGTTTATCCATCTGGAAATCGCCTCTCGGCAGTTCTTGATACCACCGCTGGAAGCGAAGACCTTCTGTATAGCCTCAACCCTTTTTCTTCGAGAAATGGAATGCCGGATTTCTTGGTATGGAGTCGCAACGGTCTGAGAGCTGGAGGACACTTTGACAGCGACTGGAACTATAATTCTGAATACACGTACTTGCGACGCTAACTGATTCTTGATTTCGAGAACAAAAATAATGAGACTTCAGAACAACAGTTGAACCTATCGTGCATTGTATCTAAAGCGGGGACCAGAAACTTTAGCATTCGATAACTCTCGAATGCGCTTCTGTATCAGGTTCGAAGTCGGATGAACCTTAAGTGTGGCGACCAAAGTTGCCAGCGCTTCGTCTACTGCACCTCTTCGGTATTTTAACTCAGCTAAGAGAATCGCAGCCTCAACCTGCAATTCTGTACTCAGTGGATGCTCGCTCAACACGCGCTCTGCATTCTGTAAATCTCCACTGTAGTCCAACGCGAGACGAGCCAGTCCGATTCGAGAACGCTCTGCGGGAGACACGTCGTTTAGAGCCCGCAAATACGACGCCTTCGCCGCCTCGGCTTTTCCGATCATTGCTAACTCGTCACCTAATTTGGCGTGTGCAGACGCCATGCGGGGAAAGACAGCTACTTCTTTCCGGGCTTCAGTAACAGACAAAGGTTCCGATAACTCAAGACTTCCTAGGATTTCTTCTGTGATGGGCTCGTAGCGAGATGCCATTTCCATGGGCACCGCGATGACAAAATAATATTTCAGAGAACCGCGCTCAATAATGACGTTTTTTGTGAGCTGGGGCCCTACGCGAGTATGCAATGACGCCGTGAGAACAATCCCCTTTATCTCATCAATTTCGACAGGTGATTCATCAAGAATATTTAGGGACGTAATATATCCATGTTTCTCACGAAATTTAAGTTCGTGGTTGATGAAGTTTTGTTTGGCGTTATTCGACTCGCTAAATCTCTGTGAACTCTTTCCCACGTAGACACCGACAGTCACGCCAAGTTCGTTTCCACGCGCCGAATAGCCTAAGTGATTTGCACCGAATGACCATCTGCTTGGATATACAAAAGACAAACCGGTTTCCTGATCAGAGAAACGGGTAAAAGGCGTTCCGATTTCTCTAATCGCAACACCTGAAACCAACGTGAAGAAAACCAAAAGAAGAGCGAGGGCACCAGACCAATTCCCAAATATGGTCGGTTCATCGCGATTGCTCGCACGCAATAACTTCGGTTGAAGAAACAAAGCACACAAAGCACCGGCAAAAAGACCTCCTAGGTGCCCCCAATTATCGGTTCCTGCCGTAACTAACCCCACATACAGAATAAAGAGGGCGTAAGGCAGAATGATACCAGTGAAGTAACGACGATAGTTTCGGGGTAGAATACGAGAATACTTGTGACCAAAAACAGATGCGGCGCCGAAAAAACCAAGAACAATTCCACTCGCCCCAACCGTTGTCTGGTCAGACATTACTCCTGATAAAAGAGTGGTACCTAGAGACGAAGCGACGATAATCAGCCAATAATCTTGTCTTCGATATGTGTTTTCAATCGTTGCACCTACGTTGAAGAAGAAAACCATATTGAAGAACAAATGCCATACATCACGATGCAAAAAATTTGCGGAGAGCAGCCGCCATGTTTCTCCGAGCTCAAAGACGTGAGCTGGATTCTTTGCTCCCGCACGAATGAGGTGATCGAGATGCAGCGTAGAACTTTGACCGGCGAGACCAATGAACAAAATCACTTGCAAAAGAATGAGAAGAGATGTGCTCCAAGGGAAACGTCCCAGACGAAATCTACGCCGGAACTGAATTTTAGCTGGTTCATAGAGGTACTGAAAAAGAGCGAGGTCTCCGGCTCTGACCCAACGTTCTCCGGTAATTATGGGAAATTTTACGAGGGCGGCACTAGAGATTTGCCCGTCACGAACCCCCGCTTCAAAATCCTCTAACGAAAGCTCTTGCATTCCGTCGGGCGTTTGAACAAAAACCACTATTTCAATGTACCCTGCCAGACGTGAAGATGGGCTGTATTGGAACTTTTTTTTTATTTTGCTTGAAAAGAGATCCGGGTTTCCTCCAGTTTTGAATGTAGCTTGACCGCTTCAAGAGAAATTTATCGAAAATTAGAGCAAGAACATGAGTAGTCGTTCGAATTCTGACGTCATCCTGTTGTCGCAAAAAAGCTTCTGGACCTGCTTTTCGATTGCATTGTTTGTGTTCTTGTTTGGTGGTGAATCATTACTAGAGAACCCGTTTAGGATCGATAAAGCAATTCTTTCGAGCTATTTGGTTCTTCCTGTGCTGGTTCTTATCGCACATCTCATCGAGAAAAATCATCGTCTGACGAGTTATTTGATTACGACCATCGAGCTCACCTGTCTCAAGTTCGCAACAACGTATCTCATTGCAACGGCGCTTTGGATCCACGCCGGAGACCCCCCTTCAACAGAATCAACAACGAGGACTTCAAAATCTAGAAGACGAATAGAAAAAAAACCGACAAAAATTCCACTTGAAGAATTGGCGACACTCTCAGGTGTTGTAGTTGATAGAAACAAAGAGCCGCTTGTCGGAACTCTTGTTTATATAGATTCAGGTTTAGAAAACATTGTCTTTAGAACCGAGACATCAACGAAGCGCATTACTCATAATGGAGAAAGGTTTGAACCATGGCTTACCGTACTTCAAACCAATCAAGCACTTATCGCAACTTCAGAGGATTTGACGTTACACACTCTCTTGGATAGTTACCCCGTATTACCGAAAATCAGCACCGCAAATTTGAATGGACGTCACAATGTCATTCGTATCTCGCAAAGCATGAAACCAAAGCCGATTCGTTGCGGCGTGCACTCTAATCATGTGAAGACGTCAACAAGCTATATCGCTGTTTTTGAGCATCCATTTGCCCAACAGGTTAACTCAAAAGGTCAGTTTCGATTTGAGAAGATTCCAGCATTAAGTGTTGGTCTAAGCGTATGGCATCCAAACTTTGGGACACGCCAGTTTAACGTGAAGTTGAAAAAAGGACAGAGTCTTTCTAAAAGTCTCATCATCACAGATTAAATACCGGCGATTCAGACCGGTCAGGAGGATTAGTCTACCACTTGAGCCTCAGTTCGATTTCGACCGCCATGCTTCGCACGATACAACCTTTGATCCGCTGTCGTAATCAAGTCCTTCGCCGTGGAAATAGATTCGCAGGTACTGGCAATACCTAAAGATATAGTAATAGAAACAGGATTGTTCTCGTGTGTTAGGTCGAGTTTTTCGGCGCAACGGCGCATGCGTTCCGCAAGTATAAAAGCCATTTCGGAGGAGGTATTCCGCAAAAGTAAAGCGAACTCTTCGCCTCCATATCTAGCAAAAATATCTTCTTTTCGGATGATGTCTTGAATAGAGATACATAATTTCTGCAGCGCGACGTCCCCCATTGAGTGTCCGAAGGAATCGTTAACGTGCTTGAAATGATCGATATCGAACATAACGAGTGACAAGGTATGATTGTGCCTAGTTGCGAAAGCTACTTCTCTTTCTATGGCCTCCATAAAATATCCACGGTTGTATATCGCCGTGAGAGGATCACGTGTTTTCGATTCGTACATAGAGCGCTGATATCGCTCGTCGACAAGATCCTGATACTGGAAGCGCAAGATGGTCCCAGTGCCTAGTTGCAGCTTGTCGCCATCTCTAAGTGTCAGCACCTGAACAGCCTCTCCGTCGTAATAAGAACCATTCGTTGAGTTGAGGTCGACATAAAGCCACTCCTCCTCAGCACGAACAACTTGCGCGTGTTCTCGAGACACACCGTCATCGTCCAAATGGATATCGCTTTTTGGGCCACGACCGATCACTGTCAGATCGGAATCTAGTGTAAAACTCTGACCAAACGCCTTACCACCGATAACGATGAGTGCGGGTACGAGGTGACGCTGCTCTGGCGTCTTGAGTGGCACATAGCCAACTGCCTCGGTAGTGTCTCGAAAATCGTCAAACATCATCTGTATTCGCCGCTGTAATTGGAACCAACCTAGGACCTACTTTCAATAAAATTGCCGTTTTCCATCCTATTTTCAAGCGACATGCGTCGTAATACCACTCGGGATATGCCGCCATAGTGTTTTACCTAGGTACACTAAGTCGATCATCACGATTGTACGATTGACCTTGCAGTCAGGACTGGATAGCAGTTCGGTAGATGCAAGCGAGACCAGGATTATTAATTTTGCTAGGGCTGACCCTGGCAGGCGCGACATGCAAAGGAGCTTCTCAAGAAGCTACAAGCGAATCCACTAAGTCTGCGATAACCAAAGAAGCAGACCAAATTGAGGCACAGGCCAAACAATATGCGCCCATTGACTCCATTGATATCACGCAAGTTCCGGCAGCCCAACGGCAAGACTTCCTCAGAATTCTGAACGAGACATTTTGTTATTGCGGATGTCCTAGAACATTAGCCGCTTGTCTTTCGAATAAAGCAGACTGTTCCTGCGTCGGTTGTTCTGAGCGAATGACGACTTTCATAATGAATCACTTCGCAGCTGGCATGGCTACAGAGGAAGTTGAAATCACTATACTACAAGGATTCTCTGAGGGTTATAATGGCGCGAAACGTGAGTTTGATACCTCAAATCACGGAACAAAAGGCAGCCCGGATGCCAAGTTACACATTGTAGAATTCGCAGAGTTTCGATGCGGTCATTGTCGCGATGCTCACCCCGTTCTGAAACAGCTGGCCGAACAACCCGGCATCAAGCTCAGTTACTTTTACTATCCTCTGGGCAAAGAGGATGGACCATCAGCCCTTGCTGCGCAAGCGGCGGAAGAAGCTCGCATACAAGGAAAATTCTGGGAGATGGCCGACCTGTTATACGCTAACAAAGATTCATTTGACCTGAAGACTTTGGTTTCATTCGCAAAGAAACTTAAGCTCGATGTCAAAAAATTCGAAAATGCTCTCACACAGCAAAAACATAAAAGTCGAGTGCTCGCTGATAAGGCTACTGGCCAAAAATACGGTGTCCAGTCGACACCTTCAATATTCATAAACGGAAGACTTTTTGGGTTTCCTAGAACCCCTGAATATTTCGTGGAATACCTAGCCATGGAAGCTGAACGTGGAGAATGCCGTTAGGCACAAGGAGAAACAATGCAGTTGTCAAAACTATCAAAACTTATGCTGGCTGGCATTATGGTGAGCGCGTCGCTCCCGGCAATGACCGCAATAGCTGAAGAAGCAGGAGACTCTCCCTTCAAAGCCAAGGAAAAGGCACCACCACCTAAGCCCAAGACACGTAGTTGGACCACAATAGAAACGGGTGAAAGTAAGTTTTCATTTCTATTTGATTTCGAGCCCGGTATCGCAGACGCTGAGAAGTTGGTTGAGATCTACATCACAGTTAACGAACTCCCTGAACGTGCGCACGTAAAATTCGGTAAACGAGTTCCTCAAAAAAGCGCGAAGCTGGTCGCAGAGCTGTTCGATGCTAGCGGTAAATCAGTCGGACTCTACAGAGTACACGGTATCCCATTATCCCGTGGAAAATATGGCGTACATATGACTCCTGCTACTGACGGGATTCATGTAATCGAGCTTCGTGGCACTTCAGACGAAGGAAAAAAACTTAGTACGAAAGTGAAACTGCCTGTCAATGTATGGCCACTGCCAAAAGAATTAGAAGGAAGTGGAGCTGCTCCCGCGAGTAACCGCCGACGCCCCATCAAATTGTAGGAGAAACGAAAGATGAAATTACTGAACGTCGCAGCCCTAATAACCGCTACTACACTTTCACTCCCAAGTTTTGCTGCCGAGCAGCGTGCCTGGGTTGGTGACCCCGTCAATGGCGAGAAGCTCTACAAAAAACAGTGCGTTGATACCGGCAACGTCAATGGCCCAGATTGGTGTCAACTTCCTATTACTGACTCCGAGCATATGACAGAGCTCAGGAACGAGCGCCTGTATCAACAAATCAAGAGTCGCAAAGGTGCAAGTGATTCTATTCCTAAATTATCTCTTTTGGAGATTTGGGATGTGATTGCTTACATCAACACCAAACACCTTGCTCTGTATGATTTCTTTCCCGACGCAGGTCGATACCTATGCGGTGAATATACCATTGATAAATATGGTCTAAAGCGAATCAAAAAAGCCATAGGGAAGAAGCTCAGCGAAAAAACTGCTCAAGTTTTTACTTTTTTCGACATGCCCAATGAGCAAGGGAACCTGACTTACGTACCCCCAGAGCCATTACTTCTTGATGAACTGAAAAAGAAGTACAAGGCTGGCTATCTTGTATTTCTTCCATTCGTCAGCAACGGGTATGATGGCCAGATCGGGATCGCGATGGATGCCGGCGGGAAGATCACCAAGCTCGCTGTATTTGATACCGACAAAAAAACTGCGAAGTTGAATCGCAAACTGACTCAGTTTGAAGGACAAGGTAAAAAAGGCCAGAAAACACCTTTCAAATCACGCAAAGACAAGAAATTGGCGAAAGCGGTTTTTGAAGGCTACCTGAGAGCAATGGAAACCGCGACTATGTACGATCGAGATGAAAACGAACGTACATGGGCCGACGAGTAGACCAGCTTACGTGATATACTCTTCGTGAGTATGTCGACCCGCCCCGAGCCCATCATTCGCTCAGAGCCGCTGAGCCAAGAGGAAATCGACCTCTTTGGGAATTATACGCGTCTCATTCCCATTCATATCGAAGGGCAGATATTCCACGTTCCAGAAGGAAACAGCCTTCTGAGAAGCCTTCAATATCTTGAAATCAGGCGGGAAGCATTGACATTAGAGTGGCACCGGTTGTGTTGGAATAATACTAAGGGATGTTGTGAGATGACGATAATGGATCAAACTCACCAAATATCTCGTACTATCCGAGCCTGCTGCACGGAAGTACAGGAAAACATGAAGCTGCTGACCCTGCCGAAAGGAGGAAAACTCTATGAAGGTTGCTAATCAAAAGGGCTTCAAAAGAAGAGCTGACCCAAAAAGCCTCAAGGAGGCCGAAAGGGTTCTGGCTGCTGAACTTGGCGATCGGAAAGTCCTTATGGACCCTGAGCTATTTGGTCCCTATAGCGAAGACTATTCCTTTTGCGGGTCTCACGCACCAGACATCGTAGTCCGAGCCGAAAACGTGACCGACGTTCAAACGGTATTTCGAGTTGCCACCGCGCTCGGTGTTCCGGTCACCCCTCGTGGGCTGGGAACCGGCAAATCGGGTGGTTCACTGCCTATCCACGGAGGAATCGTCCTCAGTCTAGACCGCATGAATAGAATGCTCGAGGTCAACCGTGAAGACATGGTGGCTGTTGCTGAACCAGGAATCATTACTGCGGATTTCATGGAACAAGTAGAACAAGAGAATCTGTTTTATCCACCAGACCCGAATAGCCTGAAAATCTGCTCTTTGGGCGGCAATGTCGCCTGTAACGCTGGTGGACCACGGGCTCTCAAGTACGGAGTCACGAGAAATTACGTACTCTCATTGGAGGTCGTGCTCCCGAATGGTGAAGTTCATCGTTTTGGACAACGAACCATCAAATGGGTGACTGGTTATGATTTAGTAGGACTTATGGTCGGCTCGGAGGGAACTCTTGGTGTGATTACAGAGATTACGACTAAGCTTATCCCGCGACCGAGCAGCGTTCAAACAGCGCTAGT
>JAYZDF010000022.1:0-48633 GCA_036337945.1 Myxococcota bacterium | reverse complement strand
CCCTTCATGTGTCCAAACAACTCGGACTCGATGAGGTTATGCGGAATAGACGCGCAATCGACCACGATAAACGGTTTGTCTTTTCGAGCAGACTCGCGATGAATAGCCTCAGCTACAACTTCTTTACCGGTACCGGTTTCGCCGATAACCAGAACCGTGGCATCGGTTTTCGCAGCGCGCTCAAGAATCGCGAATACATCCCTCATTTTTCGGCTCTTGCCGAGAAGTCCACCGAATTGTCGCAAGTCGGACGGGGGTAATGGATCTGCTTTTTGGGGGGCAAGGATTTGAAGGTCTGTTTCACCAATGCGAAATACAGATCCTGCCGCCAAATTCAGTTCGGTAAATTTTCCACCCTCATAATGAGAACCGTTTGTGGAGCCAAGATCTCGCGCACGAACAATTCCGCCAAGATTGATCAATTCAATATGTTTGCGGGAGACAGCAGCATCGTCGAGTTTCAACGTAGCCTCTAGGCTCGAACCAATCACGAATGGTTCATCTCCAAGCAAGATCGCCTCTTGCCCTTTATTTGGTCCTGAAAGAATTCGAATTATCACAACGCCTTCAGCGCCTTCGATGGCGTTGCTTAGAACGTGGGTGAGTCGATCATCGGAAATATTGGACACAATTCGAGAATTGCAGTGTTCAAAGCGATGTGCAAGCCGATCGTGTGCAAACTACATAAGAATACATAACCGGTTGGCAGATTGTCTCTCGACCTGCTAGGCCCCTGCCATGCTTAGCTTTTTCAAATATGGCCGACAAATTTCTATGGCCGGTACTGGGGTTCTCATCGCGACACTCTTGAGTGTAAGCGGATGTGAGAGTTGTGGTAAGAAGAACGGTGTTGATCCAAGACAGTATCTGCCGCAGTCCGCCGAAGCTGTTTTTGAAGTCACTGACATTGGATTTTTAGCAAAACGTCGAACTCAACTCGAAGCTTTGACCAGTGGAGTCGTCACTCCGGCTCAGCTCCAGGGGCTTAAATCTCAGCTCGAACGATGGCTCGGCTTTGACGTCACCGAGGAAAAAAAACTTGTAGAAGCGGGTCTTCAAGCGACAGGTTCATTGGTTGGAAGTTTTTCTTCTCAAGGGCGTGATGTTTTGTGGATTATTCCCATCTCTGATGAAGCCAAATTTAAGCAAACAGCCAGAAGCATGGTTCAATCAAGAAGGAGAATTGATGAGACTAAGGAAGAAAAAACCAAGGCCGGTTCTATTCTAGTCCACTCGACATCTTGGGGAACTGAAACGCTACCCGTTGCTGCCGTTACGGTGAAAGACAAATTTGGATTTCTCGCTCATGGCCCTAATTCTCGAAAAATTGTAGAGCAAGCTCTGGTTCGAAATCCCGACCAAAGCATCTTGAAGCACCCGGAGTATCAAGCTCATGCCAAAGCGCTCGACGATTCATCCATTGTGAGCTTGATTGTTCCGACCGCTACTGCTGCTGCCAGTCAAGCGATTCGTGCTCAAGCTTTGTTGGCTCAACCGGGTCTGGCCGATGTTATCAAGAGTCTTGCCTGGTCCGTTGGATGGAAGGGACAATCGATCAACGCGCAAGGACGCTTTCGCATGAAGCAGGACATGGTGAAGAAGATTCAAGATGTTCTGAAACCTCTATCGAAGGGAACAACGACAATGGCTACTTTGGTTACTCCTTCGTCAGTCTTCGCCCTTCACGCGACGGGCAACCCAAATAAGTTGATCGAACTGCTGAATAAGCCAAAGACCCCTGTCTCACGACACTATAAAAAGTTTGCAGATGACATAAAAACCAATCTCGGAATCGATTTAGAAAAAGATGTCTTTGGCTTGCTAAACGGTCATGCTGTCGCATCTGCTCGTCTTATTGACCTATCAACTTTGACAAACCTCAATGCGATCATGCAAAACCCCGCTGCGCTGGCCCGATTCTCCGTAGGAGTTGGTCTCGATGGGAAGGCCTGGAAAAAACGATTCGACACGATCTTAATGAATTTTGAACCTCAATTGCAGTCCAAAGGTGTGCAGAGGACCTCTAAACTGATGAAAAATATACACGTCGATACAATTACGATAGGTGATCACATGTTGGTGGAATCTTACATAGCACCAGATGCTTGGATCATTAGTAACGATGATGAGCAATCTAAAGCCCTCGTTAAGCCGACAGCAGCAGCCGAGGAAATCCGCCTTTCAGAGTTGGGGGGAGTTCACGCCTTCCTAAATGTGTCTGTTGTTCGTCAAGCCCTAGAAAAAGTGGATATTGGACGATTATCAGGAGAAGGCCTTACCGGCCCGATGATGCGGGCGATGGTATCCAAGGTCATTCAATTGCTCTCTCGTTTTGATCGCCTTGATGTGAAGATCGAAGCTGCGCCCGACGGCATGCTGCTCGAGTCGCAACTCAAATTAGCGCCCCTTCCCAAGCCTTCGAAGTAATCGTATGACTGCGTTGGTTGAGTTACGAGACGTCTCAAAGACGTTTGTTGATGGCGACCTGCAAAATCAGGTTTTGCGTAATCTCAGTCTCGAAATCCGAACGGGAGAGTTTCTCGCGGTCACCGGACCAAGCGGCGCAGGGAAATCAACCATACTCAACCTTATTTCCGGTTTAGACCTTGATTACGCCGGCCAGAGTCTTTTTCTTGGAACCGACCTCAAATCAATGACCGATGACCAACGTTCACACTTTCGAAACCAGGAAATTGGATTCATTTTCCAGGCATTTCACCTGCTTTCACAACTCACGGTTTTAGAAAACGTTTGCGTTCCAGCTTGGGTATCTCAAAGCTCCATCGACGAGAGTGTCATCAAAGTGAGAGCAAAAGAACTGCTAGCCTCTCTTGGTCTTGCCGATAAGGAAAATAGTGACGTGACTCAGTTGTCAGGTGGAGAAAGACAAAGAGTCGCCATTGCTCGTGCAGTAATAAACCAGCCGAAGCTTGTCCTCGCTGATGAACCGACTGGAAATCTCGATCCAGAAACCACCGACAGTATTGTTCAATATTTTGAAAACATTGTCGAAGACTCCAATTGCTCGCTCATCGTGGTCACTCATGATGACCGAGTCTCTTCCAAGGCTCATCGAGTCTTGCGTTTGATGGAAGGACAACTCGCGTGAGTCTTGGTACACTCATTCGCCGGAACTTATTTCGTCACCAGCGTCGAACGATGATCGTCGCGACACTGTTAGCGAGCGGTGTTTCTGGTCTGCTAATCTTTGGCTCTTTTTCTTTGGGTATCATTGAAAACGTGGCGACGCCTCTTTTACCGAAGCTGCCTGTGGGACTCATCAAGATTGAGCCAAAAATGTTAGGTTTCGGGATGTTCGGGTTTGATAGTCAAGCCTTGGGCGGCGGGCTCGATGAAAAAGCGATCGCCCGTTTAGAGCAGACACCTAATGTCGCAGCCGTCTACGAAATTATCGGCGCAGGATTCCCGCTCCGGGCTCAAGGTGGCGCAAAATTACTGGGCCGAGGCATTCGAACAGATATTTTCGCTACAGGCGTACCAGAAGAACTTGTCGCGGAAGACATTGCTGAGGGGTATCAATTTAAAGATCCTGGACCCAATAAAAAAGTAATTCCTGTTTTAGTCTCAAGGCGCTTACTCGATTTGTATAACACCACTGTCTCTCAAGCCTTAGGCCAACCGAAACTGACCAAAGAGGCCCTTATTGGTTTCTCGGCAGAAATTGTCCTTGGTTCTTCGTATGTTCGTGGGACTCCAGACCCCTCGAAAGTACAAACTCTTGTTGGGCAAGTGGTGGGTGTTTCCGACGAAGCGACGTTAGTTGGTATTACCGTGCCACGTCAGACTATATTGCGATGGAACCGAACACATGCTGCAGGTAAGAGTCCAATGGTAGCGGCCTACATCAAACCTTTGTCTGCTGCCAATACGGCCCAAATTACTCATCAAATCGAGAAGCTGGGCCTTAAGGTTGATGAGACTCAAAAACTAATTAGCTTTGCAACTTTGATTGCCTCGTTGGTTGCGAGTGGTTTCTTACTAGGTTTCGCATTACTAATCAGCTTATCCATGGCACAAGCATTCTCTTTGATGATTAATGAGAGACGGCAAGAGTTAGCTACTCTGAGAGCACTCGGCGCCACCAAAGGTACTTTGATCAGGATGGTTTTGACTGAATCTATGGTAATCGCTGTGGGCTCATCTGCCCTAGGAATGCTGTTGGGAATCTTAATAACTTTTGGTCTCGACGCTTGGTTGCTCAACGCGCTGAGAGAATCTTCTTTCCGTCCAGCAACGTTTATAGAATATTCCCCAGGTTTACTTTTTGGCGTTCCAACAGCGGGTGTTATTGCTGCTCTCGCAGGTGCTTTAGGGCCTGCTCTGCGTGCTTCTCAGTCAGACCCAGCGAAGCAGTTACGGCAATGAGAGAATGATAAGGCTTAAACTTATTCGTTGACGCCGTAGTTTTTCCCACCCTTGTTCAGCGTTTTATTTGCCACTTTACCGGCAGCTCCTCCGGCGGCGGCTCCACCGAGCAGGGCACCAATCGAGACGGCGGCCGCCGCGGTCTCGGTTGCTGCGGCGAGTGCAGCCGTCACAGCGGGAATCCAAAGAATGAGTGGACCAGCCAGCGCACCACCGACGACTGCGGTTGCCGCAATTCCCGCGCCGACCATCGCTCGGTTTCGCTGAGCGCTCGTCCGGTTGCTTCGCTCTGTGTCTAAATACGATTTGATATCTTTTATTGCGGAGTCAGAAACACCATTATTCAGGGTCAGCTCAGCGAGGGTCGCGCTGATCGCATTGTCCTCGTTTTCTGAAACCTTCGCCGCGAACTTCTTAATTTGGCAAACCTCTGCGTCTGTGGCGCATCCGCGCTCTCGCAGACCTGCGAGATGTTTTGTAAGAAGAGCGTTCTCTTTGACGTTCCCGTAATCGCTGTCCTTGAGAACACTGCTGAGGGTATTACGCAGAGCCGGTGTGATCTCTTCTTCCGCGATATCTACGTATAAGTCCGCAAAATTATTGACGGCTTGCTTTTCTCGTCGATTGAGCTTTTCGCCGTTAGATTGTTTTTCATGGGCAACCAGAGCGGTGTTGATGTCCTGGATGCGCATTTCATTCGTGACTTTAGGCATGGTTTTATCTCTCTGCGCTGACGTTATCGGTGATCTTTCGCACAAGTTGCCAAAAATGTAGGGGCAATACTTACCCCAAGATCGGATAACATAAGTCGGCAATTCGCCGAACTCACCAGCTATCTATATACTCCGGGTGGTGGCCCATTTTCAATCATCTGAATTTCAACGCTTCGGTGACTACATTCTTCTCGACCGGATCAACGTCGGCGGTATGGCGGAGGTTTTTCGTGGCAAACAAATTGGCGTCGAGGGCTTCGCTCGCCTTGTCGCTTTGAAGAGAATTCTCCCGAATATTTCTGCGGACCAAGACTTCATTGATATGTTCATCGATGAAGCGAAATTGGCCGTCCAAATGCGCCACGCGAATATCGTCCAGATCTACGACCTTGGCCACACCGACGGTAGTTATTACATTGCGATGGAATACATCGCCGGTGTTGATTTGCGCACTGTTTGGGACCGTGCGCGAAGACGTAATCGTCTTTTGCCGATTGCGATGAGCGCTTACATCATGCAAAAAGTCGCAGAAGGTCTAGACTTTGCGCACCGCAAAAAAGACGATCGTGGGAATGACATTGGTCTAGTTCACCGAGACATATCGCCTCAAAACGTCCTCATCTCCTTCGAAGGCGAAGTGAAGGTTGTAGACTTTGGAATCGCCAAAGCGAAGAACAAGGTATCGAAAACTCAAGCCGGTACGCTTAAAGGTAAGTTTGGCTACATGTCCCCCGAGCAAGTTCGCGGAATTGAACTTGATAACCGTTCTGATATCTTTGCAGTGGGTGCCTGTCTATACGAACTCATTGTAGGAGAGCGTCTGTTCCTGGGCGAATCTGACTTTTCCACCCTCGAAAAAGTTCGTAACGTTGAGATGGTTCCACCTTCTCAACTTAACAAAGGTTTGTCGCCGCAGATCGAACGCGTCGTCATGAAAGCGCTACAAAAAAATCGTGACGATCGATACCGCTACACGAGTGAAGTCAGCGAAGATCTTCAACGTTATTTATTTGAGTCGAATCAGCCTTTTCAGCGAACGGATCTCGCTCGGTATATGAAGCAGCACTTCAAACCAGAAATCGATAAAGAATATGAGCGCCTCGAGCGCTATAGAGACGTCAGCTTAGCGAACGTGGCTCCACCTCCTCCGCAACAGCCCGAGCAACAAGATTTCGAAATCACGGTCGATGAACCCGATGCCGAAGCTGCGATGCCAGCTGCTGGAATGCCTCAAGCTGCGATGCCAGCTGCTGGAATGCCTCAAGCTGCGATGTCAGCTACTGGAATGCCTCAAGCTGCGATGCCAGTTGCTGGAATGCCTCAAGCTGCGATGCCAGTTGCTGGAATGCCTCAAGCTGCGATGCCAGCTGCTGGTGCGCCATTAGCCCCACCGAGTCCAGCAACTCTTCCTCCACCTCCAAGTAATACGCTTCCGGGATGGGCGAAAGGGCTGATCGCCACGTTATCAGTCATGGTTCTGCTTGCCGTTGGAGCTGTCGTCTGGGCTGTGGTTTTGAGGGAGCCTCTAAAGCCTGCGGTTGTTCAGTCTGGTTCATTGACGATAGATGTTGAGCCCGCCGACGCAGAAATATGGATTAACTCGAAGCAAGTTGCCACTCAATCTCCTTTTGCCACTGATTTACCGGTTCAGACGCATGTCTTGGAGATCCGAAAGCAAGGCTATAAGCGCATTCTGCGTCCAATAAAGATTGAGGCAGGACAGCAGCGTGTAGAATCAATTAAGCTTGAACCGAACATCGTCCAGGCGAGTATTCTGATTCGCTCTAAGCCGCCTGGGATTGATATCTTTGTTGATGGCAAACAGACAGGTCTACAAACGCCAGCTACGGTTACAAAGCTTGGCATTGGTTCAAGGAACATTGTTCTAAAGCGGGATGGAAACGAAGTATATCAAACGCAAGTTGAGCTAAAGACGGGAAAAGTTGAGGCTATCGATGTTGATCTCACAACATTGCCGGTTCGTCTCAAAGTGACTGCTGGTCGTAGCGGCGCCAAGGTTTTTGTCGGCGGAAAAGAGGTCGGAGTAGCTCCGTTAGAGCTCACCGAACAAAAACCCGGCGAGACCGTTGTTAAGATTATCGCGGACAAATGTGATCCTTATCTTGAAAAAGTTACGCTCATTGCTGGAGCAAAACATTCCGTAAGTGCACCACTGGTTTGTGAGGGTGGCGCGCCCGACGATGTCGCCAAAAATATTGGGCGAGTGAGTATTACAGCAACCTTGATTGCGGATGTGTTCTTCGGTGCAGAAAAAATTGGTCGAACACCACTGCTTGGATTTGCGACAAAGCCCGGCGAGCACAACGTAAAACTAGTTCCGCTTTCCGGAGATAAGGCACCATTTTCTCGCAAGATTCGAGTTAAGGCAGGAAAAACGGTCTCGTTTTCTCACTCTTTCTAACGTCTTTATGAGTCAGGAGCTTTAGGATTCAATATTCAAGTTTTCTCTAATTGATCTTTCCTCTTCTCCAAGCTCTGCAATCTTCGCGAGTGTTTGCTTGGCGATTTCTTTTTGGATTGGTCGACCTTTTTTTTCGTAATGCTCGGAAAAGTCGAGTGGTTCGCCAAAAACGAGGATAATTGGTTCTCCGGTCTTTGAAAAATTAGACGCTACTTGTTTTTGGAAGTCATTAGAGAGACCGTTGATAAATGCTGGAATCACAGGAACCTGACAGCTTTGAATGAGTTGGCCTACTCCAGCTTGAGGTGGCAAAAGTTCGTAGGGATTATCAAGCTTGTTCCTTGTACCTTCTGGATGAATCCCGACACACATGTCACGGTTTTTCATAAACCAAGCGATTTCTTGTAGGCCAGTACGGTTCAGAATAAGTCGTTTTCTTTCTCGGAAAATTGGTGGGTACATTGAACCGAAGCTCATGATTCCATTGACGACCAGCCCTAACGGGTTATCGTAGAAAAACTTCGACCTGACGGGATACAGCATCCGGTTTCGAAGGCCGGCCTTTATAAGTACCATCGAAGCAACGTAGAGGTCGAAGTAACTCCGGTGATTGGTCGCGAGTACGAAGCTGCCGATGTCGTTCATGGCGGGGAGCCGCTCTAAGCCATGAATATGTCTAAGGTTCTTAGTACAGATATCTACCCAGCGGGCACCAAAATTGACCAGTCCCCAACGACAAATTTGGTCGAGTGACCGCGAGGCGAACGTTTGAAAAACCAACCGTGTGTTTAGCTTCTCCATTCGCGTGAGACGCCCTTCGCTCTGCCCTAAGATGAGCGCACTCGGCTTAGTCCTTAGATTATTTACCTTCACTTCGCGTTCCACGGTTGTCTTTGCAATCTATCATCTCGCACAAGGTGGCAAGCGTTGTTGACTAGGTGCGGTTCTTCGCCGTACCCACCATGTAGTCGGGTCCATTTCATGACAACGAAGGCTGAAACAACATCGCCATCGGCAGCAACAATTATGACGCAGTCATTCGCGCAAAAGTGCAAGGCGTATCTTGATCTCGGTAAGCCTAACCTTAGTGGCTTGGTGGTGATTACCGGAATCACGGGGTTTTATGTGGCAACTCCGAATATCGCGACTGCTCAGTTTTTCCACTTCGTCACTGGGCTATTTCTGACTGCGATCGGTGCTTGTGCGCTCAATATGGTGATTGAACGCGACATTGATCGCCAAATGGAGAGGACACGCAATCGACCGATTCCGTCGGGGCGAGTGAGTGTAAGAGGCGCGACCATTTTTTCGTGGGCGACGTTTGCTCTTGGCTTCGTGCAGCTTGCTGTCTTCGTGAATCGTACGACCGCAATCTTGGCATTTATCACCCTCATCACGTATGCGTACGCATACACGCCCATGAAACGCCTAGGTCCTATCTCGACCTGGATTGGCGCTGTTCCTGGTGCGATTCCTCCCCTTATGGGTTGGACGGCCGTCAGAAATAACTTTGACGCCCCCGGATTGATTCTTTTTGGGATTTTATTTTTCTGGCAACTCCCTCATTTTCTTGCTCTTGCCTGGATGTATCGAGCTGACTACCAGCGCGTGGGATATAAGATGCTTCCTGGCTCGGGAAATAGCATAAAAATCGCTGGCTTAGAGATGACAGTTTGCTGCTTAGCCCTCATAAAAACGAGTGTACTGCTCACCATGTACGGATCGGCCCAACGTTTTTATTTCTACACTGCAATCATTCTTGGCGGGTTTTTCCTGGTTTTCGCGCTTAGGGTCATCCAAAAACAGACAATTCGCTCAGCAAGACAGCTTTTTCTAGCCTCCATCATCTATTTACCGCTCTTGCTCGCGACCATTGTGGTGGATCGCCTTATCTGATCGGATTTTCGACCCTTTTTGAATAGAAAAAACGCACCGATCGTCTCTTCAGCGTCCGCTCTTTATTGACAGAAGGGCACGAAAGGGAGTTTGTCGAGACCATGTTCAAAACCAACACATTGATTAGCGCGATTGCCGCAACATTTATTTCAACCTCTGCATTTGCTGCGGTCACCGGGACAGTGAAGACCAGCAAAAAGTCGTCTACCAAAAAACTCAATATGAAGTCTGATCCTCAATGCGACAAGATTTCGAAAGATAAAGTTTCTAACGATGTCGTCGTCAACGGTGGCGGGCTCGCAGATGCGATTGTGTACATTGCGAATCCCCCAAAGAAAAAGTACAAGACGCCCAAAACAGCGGTAACGCTTGACCAAGTTGGATGTCGTTACACGCCGAAAGTATTCGGTGTAATGGTCAAGCAGAAGATTGAGATCATCAACAGCGATCCAATGCTTCACAATATTCACCCAACCGGTAAGAACAGCTTCAACCTCGCGATGCCTACCCAAGGCATGAAATTGAAGAAGAAATTCAAGAAGGCGAGCGTTTTCACCCCGATCAAGTGCGATGTTCACCCTTGGATGCAAGCGTATGCAGGTGTTTTCAAGCACCCATTCTTCTCAGTCACTGACAAGAACGGAAAATTCAGCATTGACGGTGTTCCTGACGGGTCCTACGACATTGTTGCTAAGCACCCAACGCTTGGCGAGAAGAAAGGAAAGTTGACGGTCAGCGGTGGCAACGGCTCCGCAGACTTCAACCTCTAAGAGTAGGGTAATATGAGTACGGAACCAGCAAAGCGAAACTTACTTGAACGATACTTTTCCAACGTTTGGGTTTGGCTGGTCATTGCAGGTTCCGTATTCGCCTTCAACGTCATCCGAGCGGTGACGAATGAGATCCCTCAGCCGCCTCGGATTCTTAGTCAACTTCCAGAATTCCAACTGACCAACCAAGACGGGCAACAATTTGGTTCGAATGAGCTACGCGGGAAGTTCTGGGTAGCAAATTTTATGTTCACGTCGTGCCCAACGATTTGCCCCAAACTCACTGAGCACATGCAGAAAGTGAAGCATCGCCTCCGCGGCATGGGCAGCGCCGTTCATTTGGTCTCTTTTTCTGTCGACCCTGAGCGAGATACTCCAGAGGTATTGAGAAAATATGTCAATGAACGCCTCATCTCAGTAGACAAATGGAGCTTCCTCACCGGCGATATGTCGACGGTAAAAAACGCAGTCGTTCAGGGGTTTAAACTTCCGATGGAAAAAGAAGAAGGTGCCGATGAACGCACGGCGTTCGATATCACGCACGGAAGCCGGTTTGTTTTGGTCGACCCTGATCACCGTATTCGTGGATATTATGAGATGACCGGCAAAGAGCTTAATCGAATGATGCGAGATATAACGATTATCCTAGCTGACTATAAGAAAAAAGCTCGCGTGGCAGTCGCACAGTAGCGATTACTCATAAGCGTAGGATCTGCAGCTTCACTAAAGCCGGCACGAACAGAAGGTCGGCGACCAATGCGACGACTAAGCAAAGCGGTAACAGAGAACCCATAACGCTGAGTGACATATAGTCCGTCCATAAAAAGGGTAAGAAACCACCTGTCAAAATCACTGTCGTTTGCACGATCGCTCGGCCTGTGAAGTAAAACGTATTCTCGAGAGCTTGTTGATCGTTATCGGTGCGGAGTGTTTCCAGTCGTAATCGAGTCAGGAAATGAATCGTGTCATCTACGCCTATCCCAATCGCTATGAGCGCGATGAAGGCAAGATCTGAATCGACTTTGTCCCACGTTAGACCCAAGTAACCACCGAGCACAATGAGCGGTAGCGCATTTGGAATCATAGAAATGAGTGCTGCCCAAAAACGTCTAATACAGAGCATCATCATGAAGGTAGTCACTATGAAGGCAAAAATAAGCCCGCGAGCTTGCCCTCGTAGCACATCATCTACCCAGTCTCCCAACAGATAAGTCAGTCCGGTGGGTGTAATGCTCGCCTGTTTTTGTAGCTTGCTCTTCAGTATTGCCGAAGCCCGGTCACCGACTGAGGCCGTAACGACGAGCCCAGTCTTGTTGAGCCTTAGGCTCATCCGCGTCTTCTTTCTCTCCTCGTTGATAATACGCCCAAGGTCGTCTCCTCCTGACATTTCAAACAAAAGTAGATATTGAGCGAGACCTTGCTTAGTGTCGGGCAACACAGGTGTCTCCAACGTGCTTCCTAGTTCTTCGTACAAGTCTAACAGACTCAGAACGTCGTCTACCTCCTCAATCTGCAGGATTTCATCCTCTGCTTCTTTGAGTTGTTTCATCAGCTCCGGATTCATCAGGCCTTCGTCGTTTCGGGTCTCGATGTAAATATCAACCACGTTCGAGCCGGAAAACCGTTGTTTCATATACTCGTGGTCGATTCTCGACTGGCTGTCTTCCGAAAGGCGCCCCAGGAAGTCTGCTTCGATTTCGATCTGGGTGGCGCCGTATCCGCATAGGACCAAGACCACAACAAAGGCCCCGGCTACTGTTTTTGGAAAACCGGTTGCTAGGGCCAATGATCGGTCAGATGCAAAGTTTACAAACCTTTGCAATGGATTCGATTCATCTACGCTATCCGTGTCCGGTGCAGGTATCATATAAAAGTAGATGGGCGCTAACGTAATTGCGAGTAACAGTGCGACTGCCACGCCGAACCCAAGAACTGCACCCAATTGCTGAAAAGCAGGTGTAGGAACAAAGCTCAGCGAAATAAATCCAACGAAGGTTGTGATGGATGTGAATAGGCACGCCAGGCCTACTTCTGCCGCACTTTTTTCGATGGCTTCAACCTTTTCTGCTCCAGCCTTAAGTTCTAGAAGATAGGCTGAACAGAGATGAATGACATCTGAAAAGCAGACGACCATCATTACGGCGGGCACAGCAGAAAGCATGATGTTGATTTGAGGGTCGATAAAGACAGCAAACGCGAGCGTCCAGATTACCGATATGGTTGCAATGCCTGACGTGATCGTGACCGGCCAAAACCTGCGAAATAAAACGAAGACAATGATGACTAAAAATGCGGAGGTAAACGGAACTGTTTTGAGTACGGTTTCCACCGCAATTGCCGTAGCTTCCGATGACTCTACGACAACGCCTGCACTATGGAGTCGGTCCTTGGAAATTCCGTGGCTGACAAAGCAGCCGTGAATTTCGTCGATAAGTTTAGGAAGGGCTTCGGCGGGCCGATTTTCATCGGGACGGAACTCGATTGCGATGGCGGTGCTCTTGGCGTCTTTCGAGACGAGCAATCCCGCGAGTGATTTTTCTTGGAGCGCTTCTCTTCGAAGTGACTCCGATAAGGTCGGTGTCGCTGTGACAAGGTCGTAATAACTTTCGACAACGAGGCTGTCCTCCTCGTTTTTCATTCGTTGTGCATTGCTTAGGCTGCTTACGCTGCGAATATCCTCATGTTCCTCGAGGCACCCGGAAATTTTTTCGAGTTTTGCTAAATGTTCCGATGAAAAGAGATTGGGTTCGTCGTAGGCCACCGCCATAATATCGGTGGCACCAAACTCTTCCATCAGCTTTTCGTATTGGTCGTATTTTTCACTTTCACCGAAAAAGAGTCGGACCATAGATGAGGCAAACACGCCCTTCGTGATTTGGAATCCAGCCGCACAAGTGATTCCAAAAATAGAGACCAGAACGAGCCATCGAAATTTTAAAATGAGGCGAAGATAAGATTGCATCTTTTGTATGTGTCCTTCGGTCCTTACTCTTGTCCCGATATTCCTCTAGACACGGGCTCAAGATTCATTCTGCAAATGGAACAGGTGTCACCCTTCTTTCCAACGATTTCTGGATGCATCGGGCAAATCCACAGCGCACCGTTGATAATTTTCAGAGACTGAGTGGCCCGAGATTTAAGTTCCTCCGCCAAGTCTTCTCGCTTCAGAGCTCGAGCAAGCCAAGGACCGGCTGAAGAATACTCACCACCGAGATAATAAGCGTATCCTACGTTAAAAACGTTCTCTGGTGCTCGGCTATCGATTTTTACGCCCACCTTAAATGCTTCAGCCGCCTCGATATAGTCTTGCTTCCGAAAGTGCGCAAAACCCAGCGTAGTCCAAGCTAATGGGTCATTTTTCCCGGCCACTGTCGCTTTTGAGGCCCACTGTATTGCGTTAGTGAGTTCGTTCTCAAAAATGGATTCTCGTGCAATCAGAATGAGGCATGCCGTGTCTTTGGGATGGGAATTAAGGATTTCTTCAATCACCACCGATGATGTCTTCGTGGTTTCACTCTCGTCCATAGCCGCAACAAAGCACTGAGCGCCGATATGAGACTCTTTCGCAGCAGCTTTGTACAACTGCAGCGCTTTATCCGTTTGATTTGCCTGTAAAGCTTCTCTTCCCGCGCAATAGTTTTTACTACCCGGTGCATCAAGATTATCTGAATAGCGTGCACAAAGTCCGCTACTGACGGGATGAGTACTGGGTTTAACACATGCGGTGATCAATAGAGCAGCCCAGCTGCCCAGCGCGACCTTTACGATAAGTTTTGTTCGTCTATTCATTCGTTTTAGCCCGCAAATTACCAAATTCGCGCAAAGTCGAAGGATTTGTAGCAGGATTTTAGAATTTTGACGAACGTCTCCGGCTATTTTGCCAGGGCGATAGATAAACGGGAGTCAGACTCTAGGGAGCCGTGAAGGCAAATTCAGCTTTGACCTCACCGTTGGCTCCGACTGTGACTTCAGTTGTTTTTTCACCAAGAACCCCGTGAACGGCAGCCACCGTGTAGGTTCCTGCTGGTAGCCCTTCGATTGAAAAGGCGCCCGCAGCGTCTGTCACGGCAAAAAATGGGTGCTTCAACACGCCCGCATAAGATTTCATCCATGGATGAACGTCACACATGATCGGTGTGAGAACCTGTTCTTTTTTGAACTTCTTCTTAAGCTTCATCCCCTGATTCGGCATCGCGAGATTGAAGGTATTTTTACCGAGTGGATGAATATTATGCATCATCGGATCGCTGTTAATGATTTCGATTGGTTGTTTGACCATTACGCCAAATACTTTCGGCGTATAGCGGCAACCAACCTGGTCGAGGACGACAGGTTCTTTAGGCACATCATATTTTTTCTTCGGTGGATTTTTCACATATACGAATACATCTTGAACTTTTCCGTCCTTGATTCGGTACTCATTCGTCATCGTATCTTTTGCGACCTTTACGCAGGCTGGCTGTGGACTCATATCAATCTTTGTTTCTGCGGGCGCATCGCCGGTGAAGCTGACAACTCCGCTGAGTACTGCGCTTCCTGAGCCTTCAGCGTCGGCAGGCGCGGCAGCTTTTGTTGCGGTCTCAGCAGTTTTCGCAGCAGCAGCCGGCGCGGGTTTCGTAGCCTCAGGTTTCGGACTTACTGCTTTTTTTGCAGGTTCGGATGCTTTGTCGCTACAGGCAAAGAGCGTCGCGATTGCAAAGGCGGTAATTGAAGATATTGAAAGCACTTTCATCGTGCCAAGGTTGTAGTCGATTTTCGGAAAAAAAGAAAAGGAGGGGAGCGGAAATAAGCAGCGGCTTATTCGGTTTATTCGGCGTCTTCGCCTTCAGCGGGTTCGGCTGGTGGTGTGTAAGGGGGTGCTGCCTTTAGTTTCGCCATCATTTCTTTATAGGCAGGTTTGTCCTTCATTTGATGTATGTGGCTCACGTAATGCGAAATGGCCCAAATCTCTTCATCGGGAATGGCGTCTTTCCACATCGGCATTGCAGTTCCACCAATACCTGAAGCGATCGTTTTGAACAGCTCCTTCGGTGTCCCGCCCGCTTTGATTGGTTGTCGACCGAAATCGATAGGAAGTAGTTTGTTCCCGTAAGTTTCAGACATCTTCGCTTGCGGTTCGTACATATCTTCGCGGAAATTTGTTGACGCTCGGCCGGTTAGCTCCATGCTCCATTTGTATACGTCTTCTTGAGAACCATAATATGGATGGCAAAGTACGCACTGTGCTTTGCTGTGATACAGTTTCTCACCGGCAGCGATGGCTGCCGTGCTGGTGCCGCCCCACGGGTCTTCCGAAATCTCAATCACTTCACCGACTTCATCTTCGGTCCATACTGGATTGAACGTCTTGATGTACTGAATGATGTCCAGAATGGTTTCATCAGGAAGGTCCCATGGAAGCATGGCTGTTCCGGATAAACCGCCCTTGATAACGCGAAGAAGTTCTTCGTCGGTGGGAAGCTCACCCGCAGCAACCCCACCGAATTTGAACGCAAGTTCTTCGGATGCGAAATTTCGCGGAGGAGGAATGAGTCCGATACCAGCTGGACCTTTTCCGTCCCCGTTGACGCCGTGACAAGCACGGCAGTAGAGAATGTATTGTTCTTGCCCTCGCTTGAGCCGGTCTACGCTAACCAATAGAGGCTTTTCTTCGTCCTCAGGATTATAGAGCTTGAATGGTTCTTCGATCTCTTGCATTTTCTGCCAATCGCAACCCACAGTAGTGAGACCGAACGATCCGGCAACCAAGAGCACAGATAAATTACGCCACATTTCAGTCTGCGACATAACGCTAAACGGCCGCATATGTCCAGAAGCAAGCGACCGATTCTGGGCCTGAAAACGCTTTGATTTCATTATCTTTGCCCAAACATCAAAGGTACTCCGAGTACCGGCGACCTATCCTCCACGAATGATCTTGCAGGGTCCGTTGGAGCATGATAATTCCCCAACAAAAGAGCGAACTATCTGCATCTATTTGAGGATGTAGCTTGTCTTTGCTCCGGTGGGAAGGTAGCTGATTTCGATATGAGTGCACACGCTGAAGCTGATCATCATCATCATGGTCCAATCACAAACTGGCCGACAGATCCCCAAATGGGGAAAGCAAGCCCGGGAAAAATCGCCATGTGGTTTTTCTTGCTCTCCGATGCAATGTCATTCGGCGGACTTCTTCTCGCGTATGCGATTCTTCGTGCTCGAGCAGATGTATGGGCACATCCTTGGGAACCGGAGGAATTCGGTCTTGAGTTCACAGGTGGCCTGACCTTCCTGCTCATTCTCTCGTCAGTGAGCATGGTGCTCGCGGTTTACTACGCGAAACTCAACGATCAAAAGCAAACGACCAAATGGTTAGCGCTTACGACCTTGGGCGGGTTCTTGTTCCTTTGCGGACAAATGCAAGAGTACTTCGGTGCCTTCTCGTTCCTCTTCGGACACGCAGGCGGACTTACGGGCTATGAACAAGACTGCGCTGTTGCGGCGACCAAATGCCTAACCTGGGGCGATTCAGCTCGAGCCAGCACCTTTTACATCATCACGAGCTTCCATGGCTTACATGTCCTAACTGGAACGATCTACCTAGCCTGCGTGACGATTGGAAATATGCGCGGGAAGTATCTCGAAGGAAATTTCAGTCCAGTCGAAATCTGCGGTCTCTTCTGGCACTTTGTAGATCTGGTGTGGATTCTTGTATTCACTTTCGTCTATCTCATTCCGTTGCCGGAAGCAGGATAAGTAGGGGGACAGAACAATGGCTGAACACGTAGAAAGTAAAAAATATATTTGGATGGTCCTTCTCGCATTGACCGTAATGACTATTCTCGAACTTCTTCTTCCCGCCATTCAAGGGATGAGAAACTTCGTTATATTCGGGCTGGTATTATTGGCCCTTGCAAAGGCCGCATGTGTACTTATTTGGTACATGCATTTGAATCACGAGACCAAAGGCCTCAAAGCCTCGGTCGTTTATCCCTTCGCGTTTCCCTTTCTTTATGCAGTTGTTCTCATTGCTGAGGCCCTGTATCGAGGTGGAATCGCCTGGCCGAAGGTCTAGGAAAAACACAATATGAATTTTCGCCTGTCTCACACTGTCTTAGTAATCACCCTAGTGGCAATCGTAATGGCTCTTGTTCCACAAGCAGCCTGGGCCTGCCCGGCCTGCGCGATGAGGGAAGATGGTGGGATTGCAGGAAAATTGGTTTTGGCGGCAATGATGATGTTGCCGTTTGGACTTGCTGGAGCGGTTGTTTACGTTTTGCGAAACACAGCTGAGGAAGTCAAAAAAGAAAAATCTACCACGGAATTCGATGCGGTAGGTGGAGAGCAAAGAGCATGAAGTTCAAACATTTCTCCAATAAACTGACCAGTGTACTGGTTTGGATTTGGACGATGGCAATTACGGGCGTGGCATGGGCCGACGTTCCAAAAGAAGAAGGCTGGGGAATGCCGACGGATGCATCCCTCGATGGTCATAGAGTTGATTGGCTGATCAATATCACCAATGTGTTTATTACGATCTTGTTCGTAATCATGGTGATATGGATTGTCTGGGCAGTTCTCGCGCATAACGAGAAACATACCGCCGACTACGATCATGGTGATTCAAAACATCATGTGATGGTCGCACTCAGCATCTCTGCTTTCATCTTCCTAGTCGTCGATGGAAACCTTTTCTACAACGCGGCGAAAGATTTGACTCAGGCGTTTTGGAACTTTGAAAAGGCCGAAGCCGCAGCCAATCACGTTAAGATTGAAGTACAAGGTCGCCAGTGGATTTGGGAAGCTCGTTACGAAGGCCCTGATGGTAAGTTCAATACTCAGGATGACGCGGTCACAACAAACGACATTCGAGTTCCTGTGAACGCACCAATCATTATTCAGGTAACTTCTCCCGATGTGATTCATGCGATTTCGTTTCCCAACTTTCGCGTGAAGGTCGACGCCGTTCCCGGCTCGGTCAATCAGCTCTGGCTTCAAGCGACGCAGACGGGACAGTTTGAAATTTCTTGCGGTCAGCACTGCGGTCAAGCGCACTACAAGATGGCAGGACGTCTAACCGTAATGGAAGAAGCCGATTTCAAAGAATGGGTCGCTCAAAAATCTCGGGATTCAAAGCAGATCTACGATGAGAATGCACAGGCAGCCAATTGGGGCTGGACCTGGCGGAAGTACTAGCCATGGATTTACAACCAATACACGCGCCACCTACCTCTTTTGCAAAGAAGTATCTGTTTACGATCGACCACAAGGTCATCGCGAAACAGTTCATTTGGGGAGGATTTCTATTTCTCGTTCTCGGCGGCGGATTAGCTATGCTTATCCGTTGGCAATGGGCGTTCCCGCACGAGCCAGTGCCTGTCGTTGGAGATATGTTCTTGGGCGCGACTCAGGGCCGAATTGGCCCCGCTACCTACAACTCGATCTTCACTAATCATGGTCTGATAATGATTTTCTGGGCGATAACGCCCTTGCTGATTGGGGCATTTGGAAACTTTTGTATTCCATTGATGATCGGAGCACGCGATATGGCGTTTCCGTTGCTCAACATGCTTTCCTTTTGGATTTGGGCATTGTCCGGTGTGATGGTTCTCGCCAGCTTCGTAGTTCCGTTAGGTGCTGCTGGCGCAGGTTGGACAACCTACCCGCCATTATCAACGAATGTGGGTATGCCAGGTGCCGGTCAATCCTTGATGGTCGGCGCAATCTTCGTAACGGGTGTCTCAACCATCATGGGTGGTTTGAACTATGTTGTGACTGTGATTCGTTATCGAGCACCGGGAATGACGTGGATGCGCATGCCGCTCACTGTTTGGGGTCTCTGGCTTACGTCTATCCTCAACGTTTTATTTGTTCCTGTTCTTGGTTCAGCTGGTCTTCTTCTTCTTTTAGATCGAATGACTGGAACCCAATTCTTTATCGCGGGCTCTACGGGTATGGGTGCCAATGCGGGTGACCCAATCTTGTTCCAGCATCTCTTCTGGATCTTCGGACATCCCGAGGTTTACATTTTGATTCTTCCTGCTTGGGGTATGGTCTGTGACTTTGTTGCGTTTTTCGCTCGTAAACCGGCGTACTGGTACAAGGGTTCTGTTTACGCGATGACAGCGGTTTCTGTGCTCAGCGCAGTGGTCTATGGGCATCACATGTTCACGACCGGAATCAGTCCGCTACTCGGAACAAGCTTCATGTTGTTCACTCTCATCATTTCTGTTCCTGCAGAAATGTTGTTTTTGAACTGGTTGCACACGATGTGGAAGGGCTCCATTCGCCTAACCTCGCCGATGAGCTACACATTGGGCGTAATCTGGGTATTTGGTCTTGGTGGTCTTACAGGACTCCATCTCGGAACGACATCTACTGACCTTTATCTACACGACACAATGTGGGTCGTTGGCCATTTCCATTTGACGATGGCGTCTGCTTCGTTCCTTGTCGTGTTCGCGGGTATCGCTTTTTGGTTTCCTAAGATGTTTGGTCGAATGCTTCCAGAAAAGTTTGGTCACTTTCACTGCTGGTCGACAGTCTCTCTGTTGACACTCGTGTTCGTGGGTCAAATTATCTCAGGTTATGCAGGTCATCACCGACGTCTATTTGATCCCTACCAATACACTTTCCTAGAACACTTACTCCCACTGAACCGTTGGGTCAGCTATTTCGCTTTCGCTTTGGCTGCAATCCAGGGTGCATACGCAGTTGTGTTCATCAGAAGCGTGTTTGCCGGCAAGAAAGCCGAGCAGAATCCATGGGAAGTGGGTACCCTCGAGTGGACCGAGTGCACATCGCCACCCGCTGTTCATAACTTCGACACCATCCCAGTCATTGTTCGTGGTCCGCACGAATACGCGAATCCAGAAGTCCGTAAGGTCCTTGGTCGCGACTGGATCAGCCAAACAGAACCTCTGGGCGATTCCGAACAAGCCAGTGGAGGCGCTGCTGCCGCAGGCGGCTAATGTCTTCCATGTCCAACCCACCCGCCGGTGATGATCCTGAATGGGTCGCACCGGTCGTCCAGTACGATTCTCCGGCAAAACGGCAGGAGACGACGGCCTGGGTTGGAATGGTCATATTCCTCGCCTCGTGGGGCATGATGTTTGGTGCTCTCTTCTTTATGTACGGCGGGATTCGGGCTCGAGCAACAGAGTGGCCGCCCCAAGGGCTGCCCGCAATTCCACTATTCTGGCCGACTATCAACACAATCGTGATCGCTTTGAGCAGCGTGACACTGCAATGGGCACTTATTTCTATCCGAAAAGGTGACAAGAAAAAGCTAACGGTTGGATTGGTCTCCACCTTCTTGCTAGGCCTGGCCTTTGTTGCTCTGCAATGGAAGGTTTGGGTCGACTTGAATGAAATCGGGTTGATGCATACCAGTGGATTTTACGGCTCGGTCTTCTACGGCATGACATGGATTCATGCGGCGCACGTCGCATTTGGAATTATCGCTCTGGGTTGGCTGTGCATACAGGCACTGCGACATTTCTACTCAGCACCCCGTCATCTATCGATTCGCCTATGGACTATGTATTGGCATTTTGTCGGTATCGTCTGGGGCATCATGTTTTTGACTGTTTATATCTTGTAGTCTTTTTCGGCTTTCCAGCCAGGCTAAAATTAGCTTCGGACTGGTACTATGAGATTCCTCCAATAGATTGATGTACACTGCATCTGTGAATCGCTCACGTCAGATCTCGGGGATTCAAAGGGAGCCACGAATTGTCCACTTTCTCCAGGATATTTGGCGGATCGCTTTTTACCTCTTCTTCCTAACAGCCGATATTAGCGTATTTATCAGTTTACCGGCCATTTATCCGCCTTGGCTTGACCTAGCGGGCCGAATCGCTGGTTGTTTGCTCACTCACGTCTTACTCGTATTTCTCTTAGGAGAACTGATTCCAAAGCCGCCCGAAGGGTCTTTACGCGTCAGTCGGGAGCGGAAGTACTTGCTTTGGGTGATTTCTCGCTCTTTCAGCGACGTTGTTACGAGCGCGCTCTTCGTATTGCCCTTTCGCGCTCTTCATCTCACACGTTACATTTATTTCCGCGCGCTAGGAGCAAAGCTGGCCTACGATTCCACAATTGATCCATCTGTAAATATACAAACCCCGCGATTATTGGCGGTGGATGCCGGTGCTCAACTAGAGGCAGGCGTTAAAGTTGAGAATGTTGTTCACGCGATGGGCCGTGTAAAGATCAGCCCGGTCACGGTCTCAGAGGGTGCACTCGTAGGAGCTCATGTGATTCTTATGCCCGGCGCTACCCTTGGACCTAATGCTCGAGTGGGACCTCGAGCTTATATCGGGCCTGAAACCTGTATAGGCGTTGGCGCGAAGGTGGGGGAGGGCGCGATACTAGCGGCCGGTGTTGACCTCGGTTCGTACGTTCGGGTTGGCGCAGGATGTGTGATTGCAGAAGGTGTAAGCATTGCAGAAAATGCACGCGTGAGAACGGGCTCAATTATTCCTCCAAGCACTCGAATTCGTGCAGGTGAGATTTGGCAAGGCGTTCCTGCGCGCCCAGTTTTTCGAGATACAAGGCATCCTGAAGATTCCGAAGAGTTTTGATATTATGAAAGATTCTTGGACCGTTGACCCCAACAAACTCGACCTCTCTTTATTTGTAAAGAAGACAGGACAACCGACTCATCGTCGGCTTCCTTTTTCTGCCGAGGACCGCCTTGAGGCGGGAGAATATGTCTACGGCCCTAAATTACGTTCACATAAAGATGGAGACACTTTTCTAGCCTTGTTTGTCGATGAAATGAACGTGGTTGAAATTGATCGGTATTCTGTGCCTCCCTACGATTTTCAACGCGAGGCTGAACTCCTCAAAAACTTATCAATGGCTTCACAAGTCCGACATAGAAATCTTCCGGATGTTCTTGCGCTTGGTATTGCAGATGAGTTTCCATTTGTGGTTCGGCCATTGATTGTTGGCCGAGACCTTGCGTATGCGCTTCCAAAGCTCACCGCCCCTAGTCGAATTTCAATATTGTTTCGAGTATTTCGCCTTATCGATTTTCTTGAGAAACAAAGCCCCTTTCCCGGTGCCTACCAGTTTGGTTATTTTGAGCCATGTAATATTCATCTTTCGTTTTCTGGTCGAATCTTGATAACGGGACTGGGTAGTCAGAGCCTACGGAATCATCACGAAAAAGCCCTTCTTGCCGACCGGCAGGCACTAATGGATCTTGCTGAAATCCTTTCAATAAATCTAAAAACCCACAAAAAACGGATACTTGAGCCTGGGGAAGATCTGCGGGCATGTATTCGGCACATCTCTGCTTTGAATCCGGAATGGTGTGCCAGAACGGAGGAAAACCTCTCCGTATTTCTACGAGCTGAGTTTCTTGAAGAAATTCAAGATGACCGGGCTTTTTATGGACTTCATACCCTGCAATAATCCCCACGGAAATCACGATGGAACTCTACGGTATCCCATATTCTCCTGAATGCGGACGCGTTCAATTTGCTCTTGAGCAAAAGAACCTGGACTACAAATTTAATAGCTTCACTCCGAAGTTTTCTGAACGCGCTTTGACTCGCGTAGCAGGTCGGGTGGAGTTACCTACTTTGTTGGATAAACATATTATCCTACGAGGCGGCGACGAAATTCTAGACTATCTCGAAACGGACCACCCCGGCGTTGATCTGCGGGGTAAGGATGAAAAGCAAGTTGCAGCCATCGCTCGTTATGTTTCTCTGTATCACGAAATCCGACGAGGTCTCCAAGCTGATGTCCTTATCCGGTTTCGGCGCAACGTCGATGCGTTCGGGAAAGACACGCCGTTTGGCATTGGTCCGAAGTTCCTGCGCGAAAAAAGTGGAAACTGGGTAATCGATCGACTGGACGAGATTTGGAACAGCAGTGTTCCAGACTTTCAACAAAATAGAGAGAAGATAAGTTCTCAGCTGCGTTCCTTAACCGCGCAAATGCGTCCTGGACAGCCGTTAGTTGGAACGACAATTACCGATGCTGACATCTGTTTTTCCGAACTTGGTGTTTTATTTCGTCCTGAAGAGGACAGTCGTAACGATATCAGTATTTCCCTGCTTAATATGCTACAAGCCGAATGGGTCGCCTCAGCCGTTGTTCATCCCTACGAAGTTTGGCGCGATGGAATTCGACGATTAGCGGAAAACATATAAAACTTCTTTACAAGCCTTTTGGAACCACCCAGGGTACAGCGGACCATGACGAATGTTATCGATGAAACCAGGTTTGAACTTGAGGCTGATAGGACTCTTCTTCGGTTAGAAACATGTCTTACAGAGCTCGATGACTCCCTTGACGTCGATTTATCTATGGGTGTTCTTACGGTCGAGTTTGAGTCTGGTCGAAAATTTGTAATCAATAGTCACCGCGCGGCTCGTCAAATCTGGATGTCTGCGTACGCGACAGCGTGGCATTTCGATCTTACTAATGATGCCTGGATATCGACGAAATCTCAGGAAGAACTCTTCGGGGTTGTCAATGAGCAGGTAGGCAAGGAACTCGGTTACGTAGTATCCCTGAGCATGAACTAAGGGCCTACACCTTATGAAAGAACCGAGTCCGTGATACATGAAGACCAGAAAAAATGTCTAACCCTTCGAATAACACAAAGATTACCGTGCTCATTATCGGTGACGCTGGTCCGTCGAGAGCTGCTTTACTTCAGCGGCCCGATATCGAAGCTTTTTGGACTACGTCTATGGTTGGTGCTCTCGGGATCCTAAGAGAGCAGTCACCCAAGGTATGCATTGTTCATCCAGAAAGTATCGAAAAAGGTTTCGAAAATTTTGTAGGCGCCTGCAAACGCGAGGATGGTCCGCCATGCATTGTATTACTCTCCGCCGCTAAATGGAGTACTCAAGGGCATTGGCTTTCTGCTGGTGCGTCCGAAGTTGTCCAGGTTGAACTTTCGCAAACTTTACTCAATTTGCTTGGAGAATACACAGATCTAAAATTTGCTAAAGAAGAACGTGCAAACCTCGAACTGCCTGTTGACGTAGCTTTTAACGGTCAAACAACACGGCAGTACACGAATGACCTTAGCGCCTCTGGAATGAGTCTTCGTCACATGACGGCAAGTGTCGGTGACCTGTTTCACCTTCACCTTCGAATTGAGGGAGAAGAAATGGAATTATGGGGTCGTGTTGTAAGATCATGGAAAGTGTCTAATGAATCGCGAGTCGGGCTTCGGTTTGTCGGAATCACTTCAGCCCAGGCCGCTAAAATTAGACTGTTTGTTCGAGAACAAAACGAAGTCAGTCGCCCGCCTAGTATTTCACTTTCAAATCTTTTTGACGGAGTAGAACTATCGAGTCGTCCGGATACCCTCTCTCCAGAAGACTTTGCGACCGAATCCAACCAAAAGACGGACTGGTTAGCCGATGCGGTTGCGCATTTTCAGATTCTCGAACGCTATGCTGAAACAAAGGCGGGTGAAATTCCTGAGTTCCTCAGAAGATTCTTTCTGAACCTGTCTAGCCTTGAGGTCGAAGCTATTCGTACTGGCCATCCACAGTGGGTTAATGAAATTGTTAACACCTTGGTGTGTATTGAAACCTGGCAACAAAGCCACCCTGGGCTTCCAATTCCCATAGCAATCACGGAACGTGCTGCGGAACAATATGATAGTTTATCGACACGCGAAAAGCGTGATGAATCCTTAGCCGTGCAAGCCAGCGTGCTTAGAGCACATCTCCTCAAGTATCTGTTCCAAAACTCGAGTGCGATGCGGGCTTAGTAGAATCGCTATTTGAAGCGAGAAATATTCTTAGTCTCGAGAGAAGCTCTGAAATGATAAAGGAAAAAAGCGGTCCAATCCTATATAGCTTTAGACGCTGTCCGTATGCGATGAGAGCAAGATGGGCCTTACTTTTGTCGTCCCAAGAGTGCATCATTCGTGAACTCGTCCTGCGAGACAAACCCAAACATATGTTGGAGATTTCACCGAAAGGTACTGTTCCCGTTCTCTTGTTGCCGACAGGACAGGTGATTGATGAAAGCCTAGACATTATGTTGTGGACATTAAAAAACTCTGACCCTCAGCAATTACTCGTGCCTGAATACTCGCCCTTAGACGAAGCGCTCTCTCTCATAAAATATAACGACACCGAATTTAAGCACCACCTTGACCGCTACAAATATCCAAACCGTTATGAAGGTGCAGTGCCTGAATATCATCGTATGAAGGCGGAAAAATTCTTCGCACAACTAGACGATAAACTGACACGTAATGCCTATCTGTTTGGTAGCAGGCCATGCATTGCTGACTACGCAGTAGCGCCATTCCTTCGCCAATTTAGAAACACTGATACCGAATGGTTCGCCGCATCAAAGTATCACGCGTTGATTAGGTGGCTCGAAGACTTACTTGCGACAGATGGATTTAGAATTGTGATGAAGAAATATCCGCTTTATAATTCCGACGAGAGCGCCCACTATTTTTTTCCACTGAGTGAAGATGCATGAGTTCCAAACCTTTGCTGAAGTGTTTGGTCAGTGCACTCCTGACAATCGTTTTTTTGGGGCCAAACACGGCACACGCACAATCCTTCGTCCCGGAAAAAGGAGCCGTACTAAAGCTAGTCTCTGCTGAGGATGGCGATAATTTTCCCAAATACGCGAGCGATATCGGTCTAGCGACTGCAGTGATTGGCTCCGTCGTTGGTGCGTCTTTTCTGTCATACTATGCAGATAAACGGGATTTAGATCCTTATCTTCTTTCGCCTCTCGTCGATTTTGGATTAGCTTTTGCGGTCAATAATTTACTCACTTTTGGGCTAAAGCATACCGTTCAGCGAGCCAGACCGTATGCCTATAGTAATCTTTTTCAGTCTGAGGCTTCCGATATTTACAGTGAATCGGAGCGAAATGACGCGTATCACTCTTTTCCGTCCGGGCACACGTCGAACACTGCAGCTGCCACTTTTGCGGTTGCCACGAGCCTCGCTATTCATCTTCCTTCTCAAGAAAATAGGCCGATGGTCATCGCATCTCTGTATAGCTTGTCTACTATTCTTACCGGGTTTGTGGGCTATATGAGGATTAAAGGTGGTTACCACTTTTACAGTGATGTGATCAGCGGAGCACTGCTAGGAGCCATTGCTGGCACTGTGACGCCAATCGTTCATCATCTTCTCGTCCCGGATAGTTCTGAACTATCGATGACGGCCAACCCTTTATCCCGCTCTACCGTACCTATGAGTATCCACTTCAGGGGTCGTTTCTAAGTCAATTCATCAAACCAAACTCAGACAGACGATTTTTAGGAATAGAGGTCAATACAGCAATTAACTGGGGGTGATACTGTCAATCTTCCGATAAAATGAGATATTTAACTTACGGAGTTTCTGATGTGGCCATTTCAAAGAAAACGTCGCCGATCTCGAATCGACCCCGATCACCCGCACGTGCTCATCATCGGGAACGGAATTACCGGTATAACCGCAGCTCTTCAGATCAGAAAAAACCAGCCGACTTGGAAGATTACGATTATCTCCGGAGAGAGTCAGTATTTCTACTCTCGACCAGCCCTGATGTATCTATTCATGGGCCACATGCGATGGACTGATCTCAAACCTTACGCCGATGACAAGTGGTCGCAGCAGGAAATCGAGCTCATCCATAAATGGGTCCTGTCCATCAATCTCGAACAAAAGAACGTCGCCCTCGATGATGGTCGCACAGTCCGTTTCGATAAACTGCTATTGGCGACAGGCTCACAACCGAACCGTTTCGGCTGGCCAGGTCAAAGTCTTAGACAGGTTCAAGGTCTATACTCTCTTCAGGATTTAGAGAACCTCGAGACGACTCTGCCTTCGGTCCAAAAAGCAGTCATCGTCGGTGGTGGCTTGATTGGCGTTGAACTCGCAGAAATGCTTCATTCACGAAATAAGCACGTAGTCATTTTGTGCAGAGAGCAACATTATTGGGACAATGTATTGCCAACTGAAGAAGCGCAGTTGGTAACTAAAGTCATTCGAAAACATGGTATTGATGTTCGGCTATCGAGCGAGCTTCAGCGGATTCGTGGAGATACGAATAACAATGTTACCGGCGTACAGTTAACGGATTCTGAAGAAATTGACTGTCAGTTTGTCGGTCTGACTGCCGGAGTTAGTCCAAACATTGATCTTATAAAACCAACAAATATCGCTTACGAACGAGGGATTCTGGTGGATAATTCATTTAGGAGCTCTGTGAAAAATGTTTTCGCAGCAGGAGACTGCGCAGAATTTCTACAACCCGAAAATGGAGAATTGAAGATTGAACAGCTTTGGTACACCGGAAAACAGCAAGGAGAAGTGGTCGGAGACGTTATCAGTGGCAAGCAACGTTCTTATCACCGCGGAATCTGGTTTAACTCCGCAAAGTTTTTTGATTTAGAATATCAAACCTACGGCAGAGTGCCCTCGTCTCAAGCAAATCATGCAGATCTTCGTCACTACTGGTGGACCGACCAGAAAAGAAGAGGGCTCCGTATCGTATGCGATTCAAAAAATAACGTCGTAGGTATGAATTCCCTTGGAATTCGGCATCGTCACCAAATTTGGAATGGTTGGTTAGAAGAAAAAAAGTCGATAGATTACATTCTGGAGAACCTGAAGAAGGCCGAGTTTGATCCTGAGTTTTATTCGAGCTGTTCACCAGATATTATTGCTCAGTTTCGGCGAGAAAGTACACAATGAATTCTTCACTTCCAATTATAGGCCAAGGTTCAGTGTCTACGGTTTCTCATGAGCAAGTCTCGCTCAGCAAAAGCCAGCGCGCAGGTCTCGCCTTGGCTGGGCTGGGTTTTGTCGCGGGTGTGTCCGTAGGTATCTTTCAGCCAAAAATCGAGGGTTGGGCACCCCTGTTATTAGTTTTCCTTCCAATTACCCTTGGTAGCCTCTTATATATTTGGTCGACGTACGCCGGCACAATTCCACAGATTATGAACGACGGGATTGTTACTCGCAGCATACAAAACCGAGGACGAATTGCGTACGTGCTCGGTGTAATGATCACAGCCTTTTATTGCACCCTCTATTGGCGGCCGGAATATCTAGTAGGTCTGTATTCAACACTGAATCCTTTGTCGCAGCTCCTCAATGGCGGTGCTGCAGACCAGTGGTTTATGTACGGATTTATGTACACTCTTGCGATGCTCATTATGGGCGTGAGAATGTACTTCCGTTATCGAGATAACGCGTACCAAAAAGCGAGAACGTTTTCTGTTGTATTTTTTCAGGTGGCCTTTGCATTTTTACTCCCGTCCTTATTGAAAAAACTAAATCAGCCAGAATTCTATTTCACGTATTTTTGGCCACTCAAACCAGAATACTTGTTCCCCGATTCCGTTCACACTCTCATTCAAAATGGCGAAGCAGTCGGAGTTTTCATGGTCACTTGGGGAGCGGCTTCATTCTTTATACTGACACCGATTTTGACGTATCGTTTTGGCAAACGCTGGTATTGTTCCTGGGTTTGTGGCTGTGGTGGTCTAGCCGAAACTTTGGGAGACCCTTGGCGGCATTTGTCTGATAAATCGAATGATACCTGGCGATTGGAACGTTGGTCAGTACATCTGACTCTCTTACTCGTAACACTTGTGACTTGTCTGGTCTGGATAAACTCGTGGCTTGGTGGTGAACTTTTAGGTGCATTCTCGAATGCTGCTTCTAGGTGGTATGGTTTTTTTGTTGGTGCTGTACTATCTGGCGTCGTTGGTGTTGGCTTTTATCCTTTGATGGGAAGTCGCGTGTGGTGTCGGTTCTTTTGTCCGATGGCTGCTGCTTTGGGCCTTTGGCAACGGTTTTTCTCACGATTTCGCATCACGACCAATGGGGGTCAGTGCATCTCTTGCGGTAATTGTTCCACATACTGCGAAATGGGTATCGATGTTCGGTCGTATGCACAACGCGGAGAAAACATTGTTCGTGCCTCTTGTGTAGGATGCGGTGTTTGCTCCGCAGTTTGTCCTCGAGGCGTCCTAAAGCTCGAGTCAGGACCTACCTCAAAGGATCGATTTGAAGGAGCAGCACACCCCATTCGTGAATTTATCAAGTCACTCAAAACGTAAGTGAAGAAAACAATAAATCTCAAGGATTGCGCGTGAAGCGGCCATCGAGCGCAGCGTTTACAGCTTTGCCATGACGGCTCTTTGGAAACTGCGTTCGATATTTTGCTAGGTTTCGAAATGCGTCTTCGGAGTTAGGGTCCAGCTGAAGCATGGTCCAAGCATGATAAAAAATAGCATCTTCGTCGTATTGAGAGCCCATAGATCGTTTATACTCGCTGATTGCTTCTTTATATCTTTTTTCACGCCGAAAAATCTCGCCGCTTAGAAACGCTAAATCCTTAGAACCGCGTTCTGATGGGTTTTCGGCAATAAACCTATTCAGGGCTCCGCGTGCTTCGTGAAGTTCTTTTCTCTGTAACCGAGTATCCACCAATTCTTTCAGAGCCGGTTTCGCTAATTGCCCACTAGGAAAGCGTTGCTGAATTATCTGGTAACGCCTCGCGACTTCGGCCGTATCTTGCGTTTGTGCTACGAGCTGCGCTGCGCGGTGTGCTGCAAGTTCTGCGTATTTAGAATCACTTTCTGCTACAGAATCATAGCGAAGAATTGCTACATTTGGGCGTAATTCTTTCGCGGCATCTTCATACTGAATGAGGTCCGTAGATTTTCCATTCTGAGCTAATCTATACTGAGGCAACCTAAGGGGTCTCTGTGCTTCATCACGTCGAGGGTCGAGCGACCTCGTCTTTACCTGTTGTCGAAAAGAGTTGATTCTCTCCTGTGAGATATTCGGTCGTTTAAGGGTTGGTGCTTCAGTTCTTCTAGGTGGCGTAGATTTTTTCGGAAAGATCGCCTCGATCGCCGTAACAAGATTCACCGGTCGCTTCTTTTTCGGGCTTTGGGTTTCGGAGTTTACCTGTGATATTGTCTTCGGCCGAAGAGCTTTGCCGTCGAGCATCATTTTATTACCAGCTACTATGGTTTCGTTTAGTTTGGGTCCTTTCAATTCAAGGGAGCCTTTAGAAACTGAAAGAGCTAGGGTTTGATCAGGATTTCTCTGAACCTCGAATACGCCTTCGTCCCCTAATATTTGTAAAGAACCAATACCTAACTCAATAGGTAAGCTCTCGTCGTTTTCGCTCAGCTGAACGAGAACATTTCCTGTAAATACATCGAGTTGTAATTTCTCCGTGCTCAGTTTCAGGCGCACTTCCGTATTGCTTTGTAGTTGTAGATTCGTGCCTTCGTAAAGTCTCAGAGCACCAGAACTGGCTTGAGAGGTCTTGAGTACGTAGCCACTACGAATCTCGGTATCTTTCGATGCCCAGAAGTCCTCTCCTTCATTGGGGCTGATTTTTACTTCGCCGATGACATTCTCAAACATCACCGTTTGAGCACCACTATCCAACGATGTGGCAGAGATTTCGTTTGAACTGGAAAAGGTGAAGCGCGCCAATAAAAAAACAACTAAGAAAAGTGCGATCAGTCCTACCGTTATTCTGGCAGGATCCCAAACTTGAACAATTTCATCTTCGAAGCTGAGCGAGTCGAGGTCTCGCCCATTATACGCGCTAGATTGCTTTTTACTTACGTGTTGCTCTACCAATCTCGTGCTCCAAGCTTTACTTCCGGGTGCAATCATACCGAACCTCCATCCGACACGAAACCAAGTCAGCTTGATTTCGAAAATAATTATTCGGACTGGCAAAAAGAAGTTTTAGTAATGGCCAACTCGCACATTGAATTTTGCACGCTTATCCTTGCTAGTTTGTGCGTTGCGCAGGCCAATAATGGAATAACCTGTGGGGCGATCACTTAGTCAGTCAGTGCATGATGCAAAACCAGCCGCCTCAGCCTTTGCTTACGCTCAGAGTTTAAGTTTTTGTGTCGGATATGAAATGGAAGAGATCATAGCTTATTCCAATATGTGCATTTCCTGTCCAGCCGGAGACGTCGACGAGCTTATCGTTCGTTGAGCTAGAAAATGCTTGGTTCCCAGGTCGAAATCTCAGCGCTAAACCAACATGAAGAAACATATCGGTACGGATAATATCTTGGTATTCTAAAAGGCCCTCGATAATCCACTGACTCAGTTGCTGGTTGCTTTGTTGGTCATTTGTAGAAAGGGTACCAGAAAAGTATTCTCGGCCAACCAAACCGAACAGACATAACTTCACTGCAAAAACTCTGTCGCAAGGGCCGGCTCCAACCGAGAAACTGAGTGGTAAAACGGATAAGGACTCAGAATCCGTAGTTGCTCGAAGAGGCTCTTGAACTCCAAAGCGTGCCATGAATGATGCATTTCTTAGCTTGTAGGCTGCTCGTGCTCGTGCTCCTAGGCGGAGTACGAAATCGTCTATATGTGACTGTCCGTACGCAAAGACACCAAACGACAACCGTCCTTTATCTTTTGAGAGAGTCGCCGAGGAAGTGGTTGAACTTGAGGCGATCACAGGCGCCTTGTCGGTTCTGCGCTGTTGTGGAGTCTTGGTTGCCGTCTCTGCAGAAATTTCGAATGAAGGTTCTTCAGATTTGAATTTCACTTCTTTTCTAGCGTCATTCTTTTTTAAATGTCTCGGTTTTGTTTTGCCGGGGCTCGCAAGAGGGATGAGAGTTGGCTGTTTAGTGAAATCTTTGAAGAATCCACTCAGTAACACTCCCAGATGATCTTTTAGCGGTACACAGGCTGATTCGTCGTAGTCTACAAAACGCTCAGATAATACACGTTCGTCTCTATGAAATGTAAGTTTTAACCTGCGACCAATAATGGCAAAGTCTACGTCAACTTGAGCAAATGGGCCGGATTTTGGTTGGAGTGGACCTAAAATTTTCGAGACGCTTTTTTGTAATTCGCAGGGGTCGCTCGTCTCTCGATTTGTGTCGTTCACACCTAAAGCAAGACCGACGATGAGTAGTCCTACATACACGACATCATAACTATCCCTGATTATGAGTGCATATTCAAAAAAGAGAGGGTCTGTTTTCAATCTTTTATGTTTCTATTATCGTCACTACGGATTGACCTAATGCGATGCTCGGCCTATGGAAATCCCTGTGGTAAACTCATTAAATCGCTCCCTATCATCGAACCGTGAGCAAGTGGGCTTGACTCTCACTCAGCATATTCTTCAGCAACAGACGAATTATGGCGATGCGCGCGGACAATTGAGTGCATTACTTACGCAAGTAGGAGTTGCAGCCAAAATGATCGCAGCTCAGGTTCGACGAGCCGGTCTTATTGAGCTTTGGGGAGCGACGGGTGAGGTGAATGTTCAAGGAGAGACGGTTCAGAAGTTGGATCGTCTCGCCCAGGATACTCTTGTTGATGTTCTCAAGCGATCTGGCTGTGTTGCGGCGATGGCTTCAGAAGAAGAACACGAAATTATCGAAGTCTCTCCGGACTACGGTGGTGATTATATCGTGTGTTTTGATCCCTTAGACGGAAGCAGTAACATTGACGCAAATGTTTCTATTGGAACTATCTTCGCGGTGTACCGAAGGACATCTGAAAGCGAGATTATTCGTCGCGATGTATTGCGCGCAGGTAAAGAACAGGTCGCGGCCGGGTATATCATCTATGGTTCATCGACTGTTCTCGTTTATACAGTAGGTCAAACGGTTGACTGCTTTACGTTGGACCCGTCAGCGGGCGAGTTCTTCTTAACGCGTGGTAATATTCGGCTGCCAAGTAAGACAAAAATTCTATCAATCAACGAATCGAATGAACCCTACTGGCCAGGCTGGGTGAGTCAGTTCGTGAGTACAATTAAGCAGAGGAATGACGAAGATAAAAGACGAGTCATTTCTCGACACATTGGATCGCTTGTCGCAGACTTTCATCGAAACCTCGTTTATGGCGGGCTGTTTTTGTACCCTGCGGACTCAAGAAGTGAAAAGGGCAAATTACGAGTCATCTACGAATGCAGTCCGCTTGCATTTATCGCCCAAACTGCAGGAGGAGCGGCGTATAGTGGCGAGGTTCCGATTCTTGATATTGTACCAACAGGACTACACGACCGCTGTGGTCTTATTATTGGTCCGAAAGACGATGTTGAGCTCGCAGTCCGGTATGTCAAGGGTGAAGTGTAGAGACCTTTAACGTTTTGCTCAAGGAGCGAGACTTGCGCGAATAACATCATCATCTTTTGACGTGAGTTTTAGAAAAATTTCTTCAAGATTGGCATCAAGACCTGACATAGACTTGAGTTCATCTTTTGTTCCAAGTGCTATGAGTTGGCCTTTTTGAAGAATTCCGATCTGGTCACAGACTTCCTCGGCAACAGCTAATGAATGAGTTGAAAGGAAGACCGTATTGCCCGAATCGGCTTCTTCTCGGAACACCGATTTTACAAGGCGAGCCCCCTGGGGATCTAGTCCTACCATAGGTTCGTCGACTAAAAGTACTTTTGGTTGGTGGAGCAATGCCGCGGCCAGAGCAAGTCTCTGCTTCATTCCGTGAGAGTAGGTTTCGACATGTTTATCTTTCACATGATGAATTCCAAACCGCGTGAGCAGTTGTTCTCCTTTTGGGTGAGCGAGTTGCGGATCGAGGTTGAATAACTCAGCAATGAACTCCATGGTTTCAGTACCGGTAAGGCGATCGTAAAGGTATGGCCGATCAGGGATGTATCCCACCTTAGATTTAGCAGTGACGGGGTCCAAAGTTGTATCGATATCGTCGATAAATACGCGTCCGTTTGAGGCTTGAATCAACCCCGCAATGATTCGCATCGTTGTTGTTTTGCCTGCGCCGTTTTGACCGAGGAACCCGAAGACAATTCCACCTGGAATATCGAGACTTAACCCAGCGAGGGCTCGATGGTCTCCATAATGTTTCTGAACGCCTTCTAGTTTCAGCACTGAACCAGACATAGCACAACCCGATAACAACGGGACCCTCGCTGGACCCAAATTCTATCGTTTTGAACTAGTGATGAACGGCGCAAAAAGGAGATCCTTCTTTCGCCTTTCGCAGACAACGACTGCCGTCTTCAAGATGACCGTGACATCGTTCAACATTCGAAAAGACCTGGGCTTCTCCTCCTGATTCCTTTTCTGTACTGCCTTCGTCGTCATCATCTAGGACCCACGCGTTCCCCCCCTTCGAATCTTCTTGTTCTTTTCGTTTTTCCTGTTGAGGTAAGGCGTGTTCGTGGGCTTCTGAATGCTCTTTGAGTTCTTTTGGTTCTAGTTGTTCAACGGCCTGCTGTTGCGCTTCTTGGGTTCTTTCTTGGGCAAGTTGCTCCTTGATTGGCTCTTGCACCTCTTTGCGTATGAAGTTGTCTGCTTGGTTTGGGGAGTTCTTTTCGGTCGAAGAATCCTTTGTCAGATTCTTCTGGGCCTTTAGCTTCTTAATTTCCCCTTTGGGGTCCTTCAGGAATCTAAGGATATTCTGGGTTTCTGATTTATTTTTCGTATTGGTCTTTTTGTCGGTCTGCGAGAAGCCCAAACCTGACAAAAGAAGATCGTTTTCAAGGGTTTCTCCCTTGGTGGCTTTGCTTTTCTTGCCCTTGAGGCCTTGCTTGCTCAGGTCGCCCATTCCTTCACTCGCAGCCTCGCTGGCCGCAAGCTTTCCGAGTAAGCCCCCTAAACTCTTAGATATCTTTCCATTCATATCGGTTTCACTAGTTAGGTGTCTTTCGCCTAAGAAATGTGAACTTAGTCTACATCTTTATCGGTAATTTTGGTCCGTCGTTGCGCTAGGCATGTTCGCCGGGGTTTCTAAGTCCTTCATCCCATGCTACGCGCCCTCTTGTGGACCGCGTACTCGTAATCGATTTTGGCTCTCAGTACACGCAGCTTATTGCTCGAAGGATTCGAGAACACGAAGTTTATTCTGAGATTTGGCCCTGTACTCGCACTCTCGAAGAGATTCAGGCCTTTGAACCCGCGGCCATAATCCTGTCTGGCGGTCCGGACAGCGTACATCTTGATGGTGCTCCGTCGATTGAAACTGAAGTATTCAATTTGGGCGTCCCTGTTCTTGGAATCTGTTACGGAATGCAGTTGATGACTCATACTCTCGGAGGGCAAGTCGTCCGTGCTGATCAACATGAATATGGCCGGGCTCAGGTCGAGTTTACGAGTGATGCAGCTTTGATGAAGGGCGTTGAGGCTACTGCCAATCAGACCGAAGTCTGGATGAGTCATGGCGATCAAGTTGCTGCCATACCGGAAGGTTTTGAGGTCTGGGGAAAATCAGACACATGTCCATACGCAATGGTCGCTCATCCGACTCGGCGCTTATACGGCGTTCAATTTCATCCAGAAGTGGTCCACACGCCCAGTGGTAGTCAAATGATAGCCAATTTCCTTTTCGACATTTCTGGCCTGAGGTCTGGTTGGAATATGGGAAGTTTCATCGAACGTGAGATTATCCGCATTCGAGAACTGGTGGGTGAGGATAAGGTTATTTGTGGTCTTTCTGGTGGAGTTGATTCTTCTGTTGTTGCCGCTCTTTTACATAAAGCGATTGGCGACCAGCTCATTCCTGTCTTTGTCAATAATGGTGTTCTCCGGCAAGGAGAAGCTGATGAGGTCATTTCGATCTTTCGAGATCAACTGGGGATGAACCTCAGATACGTTGATGCGAGTGACAAGTTTTTGAGTGAACTCGCTGGTGTCACGGATCCAGAAAAGAAACGAAAAATCATTGGGCGAGTCTTTATCGAAGTTTTTGAAGACGCTGCGAATGAGGTCGGCCCAGACGCAAAGTGGCTAGCGCAAGGCACCTTGTATCCAGATGTCATTGAATCCGTGTCTTTCAAGGGACCAAGTGCAACAATTAAGAGCCATCACAACGTAGGCGGTTTGCCGGAACGAATGAACCTAAAGCTTCTTGAACCTTTACGTGAGCTGTTCAAAGATGAGGTTCGTTTACTTGGATCCGAATTAGGACTTCCTGCCCATGTAGTAGGCCGACATCCTTTCCCCGGACCTGGACTAGCGATTCGGGTGCTCGGTGCGGTGTCCGAAGACAAGCTTGAGATCCTCCGCGGCGCTGATAAAATCTTTATCGACGAAATCCGCACTGCTGGCCTTTACGACCAAATTTGGCAGGCTTTTGCAGTGCTTCTACCGGTTCGTTCAGTTGGCGTGATGGGCGATGCTCGAACATATGAATATACTTGCACTCTAAGAGCGGTTACCGCCAAGGACGGGATGACCGCCGATTTTGCCCATATTCCTTTCGAACTACTCGGACGAATATCGAATCGGATTATTAATGAAGTCCGAGGTATCAATCGCGTCGCTTATGATGTGTCCTCTAAGCCTCCTGCGACAATTGAATGGGAGTAATGTGATCACGTCGGTTCTAGTTCAGCACTTATTTGCTATAAATCTCTTCAACAACTGCTGAGGAAAAAAGAAGAAATGAGGGAAAGTAACGAGAGGTTCTCGATGAATCTCCGCGAAATTGAGCCAACCGTAAGTCTTGTAGGCGGTCGTGTATTCATTGGTATTCGAGATCACGAAGTCGCTCCCGGCGTCATTGTCCATGAGGCTGACGTTGAAGTTGAAGATGCTGAGTCAACTGTCGACGACCTCATTCGGACTGATGAGCTTAAGCACCAAGCTGCTCGTCTTCTACGTTTGCACGCCACAATAGAGCCGAGAGTCCTGACTGCGCTGCTCAATGAGGTCTTAGAGACTGTTGATTCGAATGCAAATTCTTACTTCTTTTTTATTGAGGGAGAGCAGTTGTTTGTAGAAGCGGTCGTCGCAGAAATGACCGTAGTCGCTAAAATCTTCATGCTTCCCGCATCTGACGGACGCTTACGGATTGTGGTTGACGAGGAGCTTTGGTTTGGGGTGACTCCTATTCGTTCTTTTACTAAAGAACTTTTTGATGTCGTTAGTAAGGCACTTGCCTCACCTGTCGGTCTATTCGCAGCAGTGAAACTTTCCGGGCCTTGCGAAATTACCTTCGATGCTGTCAACGCTCTCTCTTGGGTCCTTTTCCCCGCCCAGGGTTGGAAACTTCCGCTTCATCGTGAACTCAATATTGTAAGCACTCAGATGGACGACCACGGTCGTTTGATGATTACTGCAGTCAGCGAATTAGCCCCGAGACAGTTACAGTCGTCAGTCTCCACGGACACAAACCCATCCCCAAACGTAGTAAAGCTTCTTGCCCGTTTGGACGCGATTCAATCTATCCCACAAGATGTTTTTATGCTTTCAGGCGATACCTATCAACATGCCTGCAAGAAGTTGTTTGAGGCGGTACCTGCTCGTGCCTCATCAGCGCTGGTTGAACGACTCATGGTCGTTGGGCTCGCGGACTCCTCAACACAAGAGCTATGCACACAGCTCAACACTCGCGAGCTAATAATGCGGCCTTCTTCTCTCCCCGGTCTTCTGTGTCGTGCGATCTTATCCGAAATCAGAGGGGATGATGAGCAAGCGATTACTGATTATGTTGAGGTTGCGAATTTGGGAACCGGGAGAATCGCTGCCCATGCATATCGTAGAGCTGCTCTTGCGGCTGCAGAAATCGATGCACAACGAAGCCTAAATTTTCTTGAATATGCGATTAGTTTGGCACCCGAAAACCTCGGAATAAAGATAGATTTTGCACAGTCACAAGCAGAAGCGGGTCAGCACGCTCAAGCTGTCACATTGCTTACGCAACTAATTTCTACCGAGAACATTGGTGATACGGCTCGTCTGTCTATGCTCATTCAGATGGGGTCGTGGCTTTTATTTGAACTGGATGACGTTGATTCTGCGCAGGATTGCTATGAAAAAGCGCTTGCACTCGATTCAGAGCATCCTGATGCAGCGCTCGGTTTGGCTCAAGTTTTTGAGAGAAAGAATGATTATCAAAAAGCCGCTGAAATATTTGAGCGACTTTTGGCCGAAGCCATTGCACATGGAGACATGGAGCGAGCGTCCACCCTTTGTATGTTCCTCGGTGACATGTGGGCTCCAAGCGAACCAGAGGCCGCCTTACAGCGCTTTCAAAAAGCGCTTGAATTAGACCCTAACAATGAAAGTGCGCAGCTTCGGGTTGATCAATTTGTGAAGCCGCCCGTGACACTAGCTGAGCCCGACCCTGAGACCGAACTGGAAGCCTTACTTAGTTTGGCCGCTGCTGCCCATGCTTCTCCCGAGCTTTCGCAACCGGACGATAAGCAAACCGAATTGATAACTTCTTCTGAAAGTCACAAACTGAGGGAGAGAATCTCGCGAGTTTGTGACTCTATCCTTTCAAGAACGCCAAAAGAAATGTTGATAGAGGTTCTCGATGAAGTTCTCTGCGAACTTGACGGTCTCTCCGTGACCAAATTGCGACAAGAAGTGAAGTTGACCTTCAATCGCACCAGAGATTTTCGCCTATTTGTCGATATCCTCAGACACTTCCTGAGGAGGGCGCCCGATGCTGCGACCAAAGCAGAAATTCTCACCGAAATAGCAGACGTGCAACGGAGCCATTTACGCGATTTTGCTTCTGCTGAGTCCACCCTAACTGAGGCCTTAGGATATGTTCCTTCCGATAAGAAGATCCAGGAGAACCTCGCGGACTTGTTTGAAGCAACAGATCGGTTTGATAGCATCTTCGATGTCCTCGGTGAGGAAATATTCCGTGAACACCTGGAAGGAATGCTAGCTACAGTGCCACAGCCCGCGCAAAAGATTTTAGATGCTGCTCGAGTTTTGGCCTCCAGCGTTGAAACAAGTCAGCGTGGTCGCTTTTATTTCGAGCTCGCTGACCGACTTATTTCTGTAAATGCTCGGTGTACAGCAGCGTTTGAGGCGAGTCACTTCGAGGATATTTCAAAAAGCGAGTTGTTACGTTTCCTATCTAACATTGACGTTAGCGGAGATGAGGAAGATCGAGCCGCGGTGTTGCGTACGAGTTTAGCTTTAGAAGACGATCTCGACAGGCGCGTTGAAATTAGAATGGCTCTAGGAGAGTGTTTAGCCGCCCAAAAAATCAAAGAGAAAGAACGGGAGCGATCTACTTACGACTCTAATTTTCCTAAGAAAAACGTATCTCATATGACTGATACGAAAGAGGTTGAGAGCTTCGAAGAGCTTTCCGCTGATGTAGAGGTGAGCGATCACTTCGAAGGCTTGATAACCTCACAGCAGCTAGAACAATTGATATCGCGAGTTGATAGACTAGTGGAACAGGGCAAAGAACCTTGGGCGTTGGGGCCGGCTGAAATTGTACGCGCCGCTGCGGGCACCGATTTTGTGAGCCTGTCTTCTGTTGAGCCTTTGAATCGGCTTACGCTCGAAATCATTACTCAGCAGGTTTCAGATCACGAGCTGAATACTCTTCTTGGCCGTCTCTTGTCCACGTATGGTGCAGATATGTGCCGTGTTCTTCCTTCGAATGATGACGAATCGTTGGTTGAGTTAGATGAAGCGGGAACAGATTCTGACCTCCAGGAAATATGTGATCAGCTTTCAGCGGTTCATGGGATTAAATTCAAGCTCGTAGTTGATTTAGGTTCAGATTCTCGTCCTCGCCCACTGAGCACGAATCCGCCGTCAATTTGTCTTCCCGCTGAGTTTCTGAAAAACGCTACTCTTAGCCAGTTACGTTTTGAGATAGCAAAATGGGTGACGTATCTCCGAATAGGGGGCCTCGTCTACGCAGTGGAATCCAATCCGGAGAAATTTAGAGAATGGATCGAACTTTTTTATGGTGTCTTAGACGCTGACGTTGTTGACCGAATCCCATATGAATATGCCTGTCACGTAGACGCGTTACGAAGTATGCTGAGTGACCAACAGAAAGCCGAAATCCACGCCATTCGACAAGAGACTTCGCTTGAGAACCTTCTTACTTACGCCAGTCGTTGGCCAAGAACCGCACTTCGGACAGCTATTCGCACCGGGTATTTACTGTCGCCTAACTTGCGCGAAATAATGGCTTTGCTTCAAGACGAGTCTGAAGATCTGCAAGAAGACCTGCTTGATTTTCTTCTAAGCGAGGGGTTTGTCAGAATCCTTAAAGATGATTCAAATCAGAAGGCATAGCATCTCTTTTGCCTCCTTCTTTCCCTGCTGAATATTGCTACACGACTAGGCCTCTGATAATTCTGTAGATATGCGTCTAGGCAAAACAATGTGGGCAATGTTGCCAATATTGTTTTTCGCCATAGGAACATCTCAAAGCCTGGCGCAAGAACCCTATGCGTCAACTGGTTCTTCAACCTCTACGGTGTCCAGTTCAACTACTGCAATCAATTCTGGGACTCGGTCAGCGTCCGTCGCAATGGATGTATTTGAAGAATCCTCAGAGCGCTCTAAAAATTATGAGGTAGAGCCTCCACAAAATGAAGGCCGCTTTCATCCAAAAGATCTTTGGGTCTCATATCCTAATCGTCGCGAACTGTTCTTAGAAATTCAAGACGTAATAAATCACCTGACGCACGAAAGAAAAGAACTGGCATTTATCGGGCTGGATCGAATTATCTCAACCCAAAAAAAGTTAGCAATTCGCAATCTTCCCGTATTGTCGATGGCCTTGGCGAGAGAGTCGAGGATAGCAAGATCACAAGGAGATAATGATGGTGCAAAAGAGCTACTTTATACTGCAGCTAAGATTTCTCCGGAGCTTTTTCAGTTACACCTTGCTCGTCTACAGTTATCCCTCTCCTCAAGTTCGATGAATTTGGGTGCTCACGCAGGAATTTTAGCGGATTATTTTCAAAGTCGAGTCCTCACGTTTCGAAATCAACGTGGTCTATTTTTTGAAACCTATTTGCTCGTGATGATTAGCCTTTTTTTGAGCATTATTGTCTTTACCGTTATCCAGACGCTGAAGTACGCCCGCTACATTGTCTATACATTCGCTCGATTGCTTCCTTCTGTGTTTAGTCAAGTACACGTTGCAATGCTCGGCATACTCGTTTTATGTGCGCCGCTTGCTTTCGGGATAGGCTGGTTATTATCTTTTGGGGTTTTGGTTGTAGCTCTCTGGTCGTTTCAAAAGGATAGCGAGCGATATGTTGGATATTTTTCTTGGTTAGTTTTGCTCTTCGTTCCGGCTTTTCTGATACTTACGAGTGCTTTTATCTCGAATCAAAAATCGGCTGACCAAGATGTTCTCACGGTTTTCAACGATGCAGATTCTCAGCGGGCGTATGGAAAGCTGCTTAAGTATAGCAAAACTTCGGAGGGGCAGAAGAATCTGTATGCTCACATGGCGCTTGCCTTTTCTGATTGGAGCGATGGCAAGTACGAACAATCATTAGGGACGTATTCCCATGTCTTAACACTTGAACCAAACAACCCGATGCTCCTAAATAACAAAGGTAAACTTCTTTACTTTACAGGCAAAACAGAAGCGGCAAAGAAGCATTTTCAATTGGCTGTGAAAGACGGGGGCTTCGCTGAGCCCTTGCTAAACTATGCGTCATTAGTACTTGATGAGGGGAAGTTTGAGGCCGCCCAAGCTGCGCTTGCTCGAGCAAGGCGAATTAACGCCGAGTTGACTCAGTCTTACGGTGATATATCTGCTGGTGCATCCACGGCCGAGAAACTCTTGTTTATCAGCCCGGACGAATCCTTTGCTTGGAATAACTTAATCTCAAATGGCTTCACTCAGGCATGGGGCAAAGCTTTCTCTATCTTTAGACAGACTGGTAATCCGTTGAGTCCGATCTTAGTGACTGGTTTCCTTTTTATCGTTGGAATTATTGGCCTTATTTTAGTACGCAACAAGAAAATTTTAGGAATGTACATTCCGTGCACGAAATGTGGGCGCCCCACTCGGTGGGTAGCCCGTTCAAATCACTGTGACCAATGCCAGTCTGTTTTTTTGAGATCTGAATCGATTGATCCGGCAAAGCGCCAAAGGAAAAAAGAAAGAGTCGAAAGGTATGAAGGAAGGATAGCTCTCTTTGAAAAACTCGCGAGTGTTTTACCCGGTCTTAGTGATATCGCGGTCGATCGTGCGATCGCTGGTTTCTTCCGACTATGTATATTTAGTTTTTTGCTTTTAGGCTTTCTTATCTCATCTGAGATCGGGGCCAGTGCTTTTGGTTTAGGAACTCACGCTTTCTATTTTCTTGAAGCTTTGTTTGGGAGCTTCATGGCTGTGATGATGCTTCTTTCCGTGAGGAGGGTATTGAGAGCATGAGCAAGTTACGAGGCTTGATCGAGGGCAAGAGTCTCTTTGTTGTCCTTCGTCAGGTTTTAGATCATCGATTGACCGGGATACTCCATGTAAAGGATCGTTCCGACGAAGTTGAGCTTTATTTTCGGGAAGGAAACTTACTTAGAGTTAAACAAGATAAGCGCTCTCGCAATGAGCGTCTCGGTGAATTGATGCGCAGGGGCGCATTTATCTCGAAAGATCAGATTTCATATAGCCTAGCTCTGCAGAAAGAAACGTTGCAGAGAATAGGGCGAATATTTGTCGAACGTCTGGGAATAGAACCTGAGCTTGTTGAGGAATTTGCCCGGTTGCAAAATAGTGATCATGCTCTCGAGGTTCTCCTTTGGCAAACCGGAACGTTTGAGTTTGAGCTTAGAGAGGTTGCAGCACCTTGGGAAAGAAATGAGTCGATCTCTGTCGAGAATTTGCTAACGGAAGCTGCGACACTTCGAGCAGAGTGGCCAACTCTTCAGATAGAGCAACCGAAGCCGAAAGACGGTTTTCAACAGGCGAAACCAATCCCACTCGTTCAAGAAGACGGAATTTCGTCTGACGATCGGAGAATGTTCGACTCATTCGATATTGCGAGAACCTTTGACTCGGCCTTATACCGCTCTCGACTAGGAAAATATCGCGGTGCTCGGGCCATTGTTCGCCTGGTAGCTGGTGGATATCTAAAAAGTGGGAAACCTGCGAAGAATCGTCAAGAAAGGGCCTGGTGGTCTCGAGCATGGAGCCGACTCAATCCTCCTCAAGTGGCCGGTGCGGCAATGACTCATTTGGTGATCGTTGCGGCTTTAGTCACACTTTTCATGACAGCCGATCTGAGCTGGTATGGGTTACAGTCGGGACCAATGGTGCGGTTTAGGCCCCAAACGATGGAAAATTATCTGTGGACAACCAACTCTGAGGTTTTCCGGCGTTCACTCGAGCTTTACCGACTCAGACATGGTCAATATCCGCAAACCTTGCAGGATTTGAAGGGTGACTGGGTGTTGAGCCGCCAGTTTTTCGACACGTATTTACGTGACCGGGTCAATTATTGGAGCGATGGGAAACAATTTTGGTTTGCACCCCGACTTCCTGCGGGAAAAGAGGATTCTTACCTGATCAAATAAGGGTGTTCCTCAAATTCTCTCCTTGTGACAAAGACCTTGGCCGATAACTTTCCAACGTCTCCGAAAGCCATTATCCTTGCAGCCATATGAGTACAACTAAGCAACTCGTAATAGGTCTCGGTATTTCATGCACTGTGGCCGTGGCGGGCGCCGCAGGCGCTCGACACCTGGCAGATCGCGTGGAGCTGCCCTCGAAGCAATCATTCAGTGTGGTACGTCCTTTGTCTGCACTGAAGATCGTAAAGGCGGATGAGGATGTTCGAGCTTTTGCAACAAATGGGTCTCTTCGTTTAGTTCAGGTCGGTGATGAACTCCCTCGGCCGACAGGCTTTGTGACGTCCGAGCTTGAAGGCTTCGTTCACTTGGAAATGCCAGACGTAAAAATACAAGCATCCCGTGAAGCGCAATTTACGATCAATGCCCCTGGTAAACGTTTGAAGGTTTACTTGAATCGCGGTCGTTTACTCGTCCATCGAATGGGTGGTGTTTCTGTTAACGTTCCCGACGAAAACCTGACTGTCGAAGGAACCACGTTCAGTGTTTGGGTTCAGGATGATCGAACATTGATCGCGGTGTTGGATGGTCAGGTTGAAGTTAACGCCAACGGAACCAAGAACACTTATGCAAAGGACCGGGAAGTAGTCATCACTCCAGAAGGCTCAACTTTCGCCGTCATTCCTGACAAGTTGACGGTCTTTATTGATGAAGCAGAAGATCTCGGTGGGCGTTTTCTTGTTCGAGGCAAAACCAACCCATATGCCCAGCTTATGGTTCGCAGAGGCGAATTTTACGAAGAGGTTGAAATTGAGCCCAGCGGCCAGTTTTCAACTGAGCTCGAGAGAAACGAACCGGCAACAAACGAACTCATTGCCTTTGACACGGTAGGGCGCCGAGCAGAGGTCGCTCAGCCATCCGGAGACCTTGGTTCCATCGTCGATGCAGTCGTGGTTCGAAAAGACGCTGTTGATACTACGGGTCAAAAAGCCCCCGCGATTCAAGTAGATGTAGCTCAAAAAGAAGTAGACACTGCCCAACAAAAACCAGAGCAGACTCCAAGCCCAGAAGGCTCAGAAGAAGAGTCTTCTACTGCAACTGCAGCACCCGAGGATTCGGCAGTTGAACCTGAAAAAGAAGGTGCTGAAACTAACGAGGGCGCCGCAGAAAAGCCTGAAGACGTAGTCAAGGAAGAGCCGAAAGAAGCTGAAGCCGCTGCTCCGGAGGCAGTAGAGGCCCCGCCAGCGCCATCCCCCAAGCCCGCGAAGAAAGTCGAACCAGCGATAGAGAAACCGAAACCTCCTGCCGTAAAACCTGAAAAGCCTGCATCTGACCCGGCTGAGACTAAAGAACCGAAAAAGGCTGCAGCCAAAAAAGAAGCGCCTGAAAAAACTAAAAAAGCGCCGGCTTCCAAACCTCAGCCCGAAAAGTCTAAACCGAAAAAGAAAGCTAAACCGAAAGCCAAGAAGAAAACAAAAGTTAAGACACCACCAAAAGCACTTGATCTATCAGATGATGACCTTGAACTAGAGTGGGACTAACGCGGTTATCCTCCGCCTTAGGGATTTGGTACCAAAGCTGCAAGCTGCTCTCTTACTTCAAGTAATTGTGCTTCCAGAAATTCGGTGTATTGCGCGAGATAGGCGTTTCCTGAATTTTGAGGAATGAAATCTAAAAATTCCCCAAAGGCGTTTTCTTCCAGGGTGAGTCCCACAGTAAAAATATTATCTTCGGGATCTATCAAAGACCCTTCCAAGCCTAATCTTGCGTTTTGCCAGGTGAGGTCAGAGTTTCTGTCTATTCCTCCTGTGAAAATAAACATCGCAGGAACACGGCCGCATAAACTCTCAGACCGAAGCAAACGTGAAGCTTGTACCACTCCATCAAAATGTGCTGAATCCGATTCCGTATATGTTTCCTCAATTTGACCAAACGCTTCCCTCGCTTTTTCTAAAGAGGAGCTTTTTGACACCCATACCCGCGGTGTTGGCGCGGTAGACATAATTGTCCAAGTGGAAAAGAGAGATTCTTCTAGCATTATTTCTCGAATCATTTTGATGTGGGTTAGTCGCGGGTCTCTTGCGAGACTCCTTGAAGAGGTGTCAACGACCAACGCAAGATCAATCTCTCGTGGTGTGAGTCGGCATTTTGCTAATCCAAAGAGTTGCAGGGATATTTCATCAAATTCGCCGCCCACTTGGGTTTCACATCCTCGAGCAACCGAGATTTTATCTTTATCATAAGCCTCTACACCAAACGTGAATAATTTTCCTGCGGTAAAGGCTTCCGGCTCGAGTGTGGCAGTAATGACCGGGTAGCCTGTTCGAATTTCTTTAACTAGAAACTCTGAAAACAATTCGGAGGTATGAGGAGCCGACAGATAGTCGTCACATGAAACCTCTTCGTTAAAGATCTTGAGATGAAGCTGACGTGTAGGTGCTTCGACCAGTTCATCATCATAGAAGAACTCAAGTGGGATGTTGCTACTACAACTGAATAAAAAAAAGGCGTTTATGCAAATAATCGCCTTGCGATAGTTTTCAGTGAGGATATTGGTTTGCGTCACTATCTTCGTGGTCTTTGGCTAAGTGTTTCTTGTTCGCTACCAACCAGAAATGCCAAACTACCACTCTCGGTGGTGGAAACAGTGACCTGTTCATCTGCGTGTAGTCGACCTTCTAGAATACGTGCTGCGATTGGAGCCTCAATAATGCGAGCAAGGATGTGTCGCATTGGTCTTGCGCCCAAGGTTGCGTCATAACCACCCTGCTGCACAAGATAATCAATGGCACTATCGTCGAGCTGAAAATAGATACCTCGCTCTTTGCGAAGTCGCTCACTCGAAGCTTTTGCGAGTCGACGAGTAATCTCCCAAACTTCCTCGGTGTTTAGTGGAGCGAATACCAGTGGGTCCTCTATTCTGGCCCATAGCTCCGGAGCGAGTTGACTTTGTGCCTCGCTCTTCACCGTCGAGCGAACATTTTGTGTATCAACTTCTTTCGCTCCAAATCCAATTCGACGTTCACTCCTCATTTTTTGAGATCCCAGATTAGACGTCATTACAATGATAGTCTCACTAAAGCTCACACTTCTGCCGTGACTATCCGTGAGTCGGCCATCGTCAAGAATCTGTAAGAATAGAAGTAAAACGTCGCGATGGGCTTTCTCTATTTCGTCGAACAAGATTACTCGAGCAGGTCGCTTCCGAATTTCCTCCGTGAGCTGTCCTCCCGAGTCGTGTCCAATATAGCCCGGAGGAGCACCGATGAGTCTTGCTACAGAATGTGCTTCACCGAATTCTGATAAGTCGAATCGAAGAAGGGCGTCCTCTGAACCGTGTAAACACTCTGCAATAGCCTTTGCGGTCTCAGTTTTACCTACACCCGTTGGACCCAAAAAGAGAAAGCTTCCTTGCGGTCGGTGGCTGCTAAAGCCTGCAGCATTGCGACGAATGACATTACATATCTGATTAATTTCATCTACATGCCCAACGACTTTCTTGTGAAGGTGTTTTTCAAGGTCTAGCAGTCGGGATTTATCAGAAGATAATACCCTTTCGATCGGAATTTCCGCCTGCTCAGAAATAATCTTCGCTACATCTTCGCGGGTAACGACTTTCTTTCGGGAGCGAGCCACCCTTGATCCTGCGAGATCAATCAGCGTGATTGCTTTATCAGGAAGATGTCGGTCGTGGATGAATCGAGCAGATAGATGACACGCTGCTTTTATTGCTGCATCATCGTATCGAACTCCGTGGTGTTCTGCATAAGCGCCAATGATATGATCTAGCATATCAATAGCATTATCTGGTGACGGTTCTTTTACGACGACGGGATAAAAACGTCTTTTGAGAGCCGGGTCAGGTTCGATGTGTTTGTTCCACTCGTCGGTTGTTGTGGCACCTATGCACGGAAATTCTCCGCGCGCCAAAACAGTTTTTAGATCGTTCGCGGCATCCTGAGCACCGTCGCCTGTCGAACCTGCGCCCACGAGTGTGTGGAGTTCATCAAAAAATACAATCACTCGTCCTGAACGCTGAACTTCTTCTTTGATTCCTTGCAATTTTTCACTGAAAGAGCCTCGAAGATGGGTCCCGATGAGAAGAGAGCCCACGTCCAGCTCAATAATGATTTTGTGACCCATAGCTTCTGTCGGAGGATCTTCCACCAATCTAAGTGCAAGGGCTTCAACAACAGCCGTCTTGCCAACGCCAGGCTCACCCAGCAGACATGGGTTATTGGACCTTCGTTTCCCAAGGACATCAATCAGTGTATCGATTTCTTTCTCACGTCCGGTCACATGCTCTAACTCTTCGTTCCCGGCTTCTACACTTAGATTTCGCCCGAGGCTTGTGAGCCAAGGATATTGTTCGGCAGAAAGTGCCCAGGGGTCATCATCAAGCGTTATGTTAGGCGTCTTTGATTTTGTTGAGATGTCCAAGTCGAACTTCGATTTTATATCTGATTGTGTGTCCATCGGAACAGGCTCAACCGTAAGGCCGGCGGCTCCTGACAGGTTCCTACGAGAGGAACTTTTATGATCATATCGACTCTTGACGGGATTGAGACTTTTGTTTGCGTTAGGCGGCGTCCATTCTATGGCTGGAGACATGCCTGGTCTTGGTAGGTTTGATGCGACAGAGCGCCGACTTCTTCGATTACCTCGTTGAATCCGAGAAATATGTGACGAATTTGCTGGTCGAATGGATTCTTCCTTGGCCACCCAAACCGGGATGGCTCCAGTGAGAATGCTCAGTGCTTTTTGTCGAAGGGCTGAGAGTTGAATTTCGGGTTGATTAAGCAGCTCATAAGCCTTCGCTCGTTTTTCTCGAGTCATGGCATAAAGAACATGAAGGCAGTTTGTGTCGGTGGCGCCACATCCCGCAGCAATCTGTTCCGCTTTTCGCAAAACCTCAGCGACTAAATCGGGTCCCTCGGTCAGTTTCCCTTGCACAAGATCAAGAAGATAGTCTTCGTTGATCTTTCTCTCTTTGAGGAATCTCCCTGCTGAATTATGAACGGTGAAAAAGGCGAGCAAAATATGACCAGTTGTCAGCGTTTGTTCGGTGGCCTTCGCGATGTCGCTGGCTTCATTGATGACTTGGGTGAGAACCGGGGCGTGAGGCAAAGGCATAAGTCGATATCAGTCATATCGTGTTAAGGATCGAGTTGCGAGTCCGAACTTCATTTAGTCGATTTTAGGTTCGATTGTGTCGCTGCCAGGCGA
>JAYZDF010000021.1:0-29845 GCA_036337945.1 Myxococcota bacterium | reverse complement strand
TGAATAACAACGAGAACTAGCTCTATTCACTAAAAACTAAACACCCTTTGCTATCCACCTCTGATTTTTATTTCTCGGTATACGCACAATAATAGTCACCGGATGGGGCCTGCTGACATTCCACCGGGCTCGTTTCAAATTGATTCGTCACCGGGATAGGACAGAAGCCTGCGTCGGCGTCAGGAACATATGGTCGACGGTTCAAACTATCGAGTGGCCGGCCAAGTGGGTCCGCTCGGCAATGACGCGATTGGACCGGAGGTAAGCAGGTTTCGGGCAAAGCGGCAGAAGCGTTCATCCACGCAGTCCAAGCCGGTCCCCCGTTCATAGGGGAAGCGCCCATTGCGACCGGTGATTGGCAAACAGCCATGCATATATTATCCGCGTTCGAACCTTCGTAACATCCACCGTTTTGTTGATCGCAATAGTAACCTTCCGGGCATGTCCACTCGGTTGTGCCTTCTTGGGGCTGGGCACACTCGAATGGGTCATAATCCCTTTCGGCCATTTTGGGTCGAATTTTTTGATAGTCGACAAAGTATTCTTCACAATCAGTGACTCCCGGTGTGCAGCGTGCCATTTCATGCTCTGCTTCCGTCAGGCGCTGCCAAGCTTCGCGCTCTGTTTGCACCAGCGTGCTTGTCTCACAAGCAATGCAACTGGGAAAAACTGCCGCAGGACAAGGGGGCAAGCTACCATCCATGCAACCGCACACGGTGCCTGCTCCGCATTCTTCTTTGCAGTCGAGCGGTGGTTCACTAAACACCGCGTAATAGGAAAAGTTACGAGTCACGACAATGACGCGATTTGTCAGAATTGAGAGGCTCTCAATCGGTTGCCAAGAACCATTGGGTTCAGCACGCCAGACTTGCGGCGTCACGCCCGGCTCGTTTGGTGTATCGACATCGTGCGGAAGCGATATCGTCACTTCGCCAGCAAACACTTGACCGTGTGGCTGCAACGCAAAAATTGGACTTCGCAAGCGCTGAGCGAGGCCATCGATTTCAGGTAGGCTGGGCACGCCTGCTTCCGTGGGAAGGACCTCACTGATACTTAGTTCGGTCTCCACCGTAAGCACGTTGGCCGGTATATCCACCGTTGCCCCACTACTGGATTCTAGTCGCGCTCCATTGGCGCCTACAATCATTGTGGAGTTGTTGTAGGTATTATTATTGGTGGTATTCACGACATTCGATTTAGAACACGCGCAACCCAGGCTCAGGCTCAAGGCAAAAATGGTAAACTTGCTCACGATGAACTTTTACCAATTCTCGAGGTAACTTGGGATTTAGGCCCAGAAAAAGCCACGTGAGCGAGTACTCACGTGGCCAAGATTTCTACGATACTTTCAAAAGAGTGGGTTTATCGCTTCCCGCCCATCAAGCTGCGAAGCGCATCTTGCATGCTGGGTGCCTCCGTTGGAACTTCGTGATGTTTCGGACGTGGGTTCGACGTGAGTCGAGCTTTGACCGCTTCTGGATCTGGTTTGCCCGCTCGATAAATCTCAAGGATTTGCGCCGCAGCAGCGCGTACAGACTTTCGAAGGCTCGCTTCGTCTTTCGCCTTCACCTTAGCCCACAACTTGGTGTTCACGCCGATCTTCCCGAGCTTCTTAGACATCGCAACTTTGTCGACCTTGCCGGTCTTTCGGGTGTTAATACTAAATTGGAATTTGCCTCCGCCTTCGCCGACTTTGCTTGTCTTCTCGCCACTCCATAAATCGAGTACGCCAAAGGCCCAGCTGGCCCTTTGCGCTGTACCAAGACCGGCGGTTTTCGAAACCCCAACCATACCTTTTTCGGAAATACCAAAGCTCAAAACCAAATCCGCTTTGTTGGCAAAGCGATAGTGTGACAAGACTTCTTCCGCTTGTCTCAAGTCTACAGGTACCGCAGAAGCGTTCCTGTTTTTGATCTTGGCTTTGAGTCGGTGTGGCGTGAACCAGTCATTTCCAGAACGTGCCAATGCGATATCACGTCTAGTAAGTTTGACCTCCTCAAAATCCAAAGCCTTTGAAAGTTCGTCTCTCACAATCGAAAAGTATTGTGCTTTGAACTGCCCTGGCGCCCCTATCGCGTTCCACGAGTGCAGAATAATTCGCGGCTTTGCGACTTCAGTTCGCTGAGGTGCTGAAGAAAGCCACGTATTGAACTCATTTTTCCATTGTGTGTCGGCCGACTGTTCTTTTTTAATCTGTTCTATTTTTTCCGGCGGACCTTTGTAGGTCGCCTGACCGTTCTTCACTTCTTCGCAAAAGCCGTTATGGCAGATGGTCACGCAACCACTGCCATAGAAAGCGGTGGATGCGAATAAAGCAAACGTACTGAGTGTTTTTGTATTTATATAAGTAAGCATAAAATTTGTTCTCCCTGGCGAATGATGTTTCGACAAATTTTTCGAATTGTCTATCAGGCCACTCAGTGTGTGCGCCCGCACTCAGTGGTAATCTGTAAGGCAATTACTCAATCTGTGAGCAAAATTACAAAGACCGTAAGAGCGTCAACGGACAGACAATTTAGATAATTAGGCTAAACAGCCGCGTCATCTTCTGCCGCTCGTGCCGCCATAACACCATCGGCCATCGCAACTGCGACGTACCACTGCTGAGGGCGACGGCTGAGGTCACCGGCAGCGTAAAGACCGGGCACCGAGGTTCGGCCTTGATCATCGATTTTGAGTCGTCCGTCTGAAAGGAATTCAGGTCGCGGATGGACATCTGGAACGACGCGTTGGACACCGATGCGTACGAAAATTTCAGATACCTCAAGTGATTGGTCCGCGCTCAGTTGCAGCCGCCAAGTGTCGCCGGCTTTCTCCATGGTTGAGACCACTGTATTTTCTAAGATTTTGATGTCTTCTCTTGCGAGAAGTGGTTCGGCAAATCGAGGCCGTGCGCGCAGAGTGGACCGCACCAAAAGATGTACTTTCGCTCCAATTTTCGAAAGACAAACGGCCAAATCACTCGCTTCGTCTCCTCCACCGATGACAGCGACGGCCTGCCCGGCAAACTGAGCCAGTTCGTCGCGGGCATGTTCGGTGCTAGTCAGCGCTTCAGCGCCCTGGACACCCCAAGGTCTGGGGCAAGTTCCGGTAGCGAGCAACACAGACTTTCCCCTGAGAGCCGCTCCGTCATCACATTCTACTCGCCAGGCTTCGTTGTCCCTGTCGATCTTGATGACCTGGGTATTACACTTAGTTTCAATCTCTTGACGAACTCGGACCTGGGCTTGAAAGTTTGCTATCAACTCTGGGCCGTTGGAGGCAGGTTGGCCCAAAACATCGAGCACCGGGGCATCAGCCAGGTGAATTTGGCCGCCTACAGTGCTTTCCTTCTCGATAACCACGCAAGAAAGGAAGTTACTGGACGCCACGAGGGCCGCGGATAGACCCGCCGGACCACCCCCGACGATGATCAGGTCATATTTTTTGTCGTCATTTATACTCAAACCTAATCCTCGCTATGGCGAATACCCCTTGAGTTCGATAACCTCTCCTCAGTTTCGAAAGCAAGTCGAAATCAGAGTGTATCCATATGAGCCAAGTAATTGTTGTTTGTACCGAAGATCCTGTCCTCGACAAGAAGATTCGTTTCCTTATGTCCAGAGATCAGCGACGCGTTGAAGTTGCGAAAAATATCCAAGAAGCCCACGCTTATCTACGGGAGCGCGGCGCCGACTTGGCCGTATTCGCACGCGAAATGGCCGGTCAGGATATGATCGCTGGAACTTTACAACTGGATGCGGCGATAGGAATGCCCGTGACGATCATTTTGGGCGGGACACCAGAAGACACCCCTAACTTTATCCGCGTGATTCCAGATCCTGTAGACGCTCAAGAAATATACCGTATCGCAGATGCGGCTCTGACGGACCTCGAAGGCAGTTACGAACTTGGAGATGAAACCAGTGAGTCGCAAATTGAGCATACCGTGCTTGGCCCACCCCCTGAAATCGGGGGTGCCGCGGTCGTGCCAGGAGCGCAAGAATCGGCTGAGGATTTTGACCTGGATGGCTTTAGTGACATCCTCGCTGCGGCCGCGCGCGACGATGAAGAAGCTTCCAAGCGCGCACAAACGCAAACAACCGATAACAACGAAGTCGCAGTCCCCTTAGGCGGCTCATCACGCCCTGAACCCGCGCCGAGCAAAGAGCGTTTCTCAGCCGTAGATTCTGCTATCGACGATGTCATCGAAGAGCTTCCACTGGAAGCCTTAGAGGAAATAGATGTCGAAGAACATGGCATTCGCGAATCCGAATCGGCCGGTGATGCTCCTCGCGCTCCACGAAGTTCTGTTCCTTTTTCTCCGAACCTCCAAGGAACAACTCAGACTCGCGAGTTCGGCACCGCCCTATTCCGAATTGCCCGGAAACAGCATTCCGGACACCTGAAACTAAAAGGTCCATCTTTTGAAATTGATGTCTCAGTTCGTGACGGATTTATTACTGGAGTCGAAACCAACGAAAAAGGCGAAAGACTGGGTCGCAGATTGGTTGAAGAAGGACGAATTACCGAGTCTCAGTACGCAATGTTGGCCATTGATTGCCTTGAAAACGGTTGTGGGTTGGTGGAAGTTCTTCTCGCTCACGGTTTGATGAACCAAGAAGATGTTCAAAAAGAGCTCGGACAAAAGGCCTTCGACCACGTCTCTTCCTCATTTAGCGCTGGGCCAAATGGACACTTCGAGTTCGAAAGATGCAAGAGTGCTGAAATTGAACCCGGTGAGTACGAACTGGATTTGTTCTCCTTGGTTAGTTACGGAATCACCCAAGCCAATTCTTCCGAAATCGAAGATATCTATCCAAACATGACAGGTCGATACTTTCGGTGTTTGGGGACCACTGAAGACTTGGCAGAGCTTTTCGACCTCACAAATGAGGAACAACGGTTTCTCGAATTTTCTGGACGAGCATACAACGCAGCTGATGCCGCTGACCTGACTGGAGTGGCACGACTGAACGCTCATCGAATACTCGCTTTACTCAGCCTTTGTGAAATGATCGAAGACTTTACGCCGGGCGTCAGTGAGTTTGAGGCGCGACTCGCTGAAGAACGAGACCGTCAACAACAACAGAGTATCCTTGCGGGACCTGCAGAAGGCGCTTTCCAAGAGAGCCCATCCAGTTTACCCGCTTCGGAGGTTGAACAGCACTCAGATTCTGCAGAAGTGCCGGCAGCTGACGACCCTGATGCAACGCAAGAAGCGCTCGATTTTGAAGGCCTCATGGATTCGGCGGCAACACCGACACCGCCATTCCAAACCCAAAGCGAAGAATCTCACGACGATAGCGACCTCATCGGGACGGGAGATCTTGATGGTGTCGCCGAAGAGGCCATTGAATTTGAGGATGCGGAAGAACCGCCAGAAAAACCACCGACGGTGGTTTCGCCGACTCAAAAATTGAGTTCACCTCTCGCCGGCCACTCTCTTCCGCCTCCACCTCCGAAAGACACCCAGGTCAGTTATGAGCCGCCAAATGTGGAGCCGCCCGCGGAAGGGCCAAGACCTGAGACCAGCCCAGCTGCCGAGGCGCAAGCAATGCGAGCGTCTGAGCCTCCACCGCCTGAGCCTCCACCGAAGCTGTCTCAGCCTGCAGCCACGACCCCGTCACCTGCACCAGCTAAAGACCCTGCGATGCCGAGCAGCCGACCTGGTGCATCGGGTCAGTTTCTCGCACCTATATCTTTCGCAGATCCCGCACCTCGCGGACCCACGGGTAAATTGATAGATACGCCGGAGCGGCGAAAGTCTCGTGAAATTTTCCAGCGTGCCGTTACGCTTCTCGGGAAAGGTAAATTTCTAGAGGCAGAAAAGGAATTCCGTGAAGCAATCCTGCTTTGCTCTGACGAACACGTCTACATGGTGGGACTCGCAAGAGCCTTGTACTACAACCCGAAATATGAACGAGACTCTAAAATCTCTGTGCTCCAAACGGTGATTGCTCGGGCTCGTGGCTTGGCACCAGATGACAAGAGAATTGCTGAACTGCAAAGCTGGGTCGACTCCGCTCGCAACTAACGACCGGGCTTTTCGACCATTTTGATGGAAAGGCAGGTGAGAATAGTCAGTGCGGTGAATTACACCGCCTTACCACTATCAATCTCCTCAAAGCTCTCTAAATCGAAGCGAGAATCTCACCGCGTTTAGATTGGTACTCCTCTTCACTCAGAACACCAGCAGCCTTCAGAGCATCAAGCTTCTTTAGTCGAGTAACCATATCGTCACCTCCACCGCTTGCGGCTGGAGCCGGAGCTGGAGCTGGCGCTGCAGCAGGAGCCATCCCGGGTTGTTGATACATCATGCCGGGCTGCATCATCCCTGGCTGCATCATTCCGGGCATCATACCAGGCATCATCATGCCTGCCATATTTCCACCCATCGCCATGCCAGCAGCAAGTCCCATCCCTGCTCCAGCCATGCTATTTGGGGCCTTCGCGGCATCTGGTATTGCGTTTGCAGTTTGGTACGCTGCGTACTCTTGCATGTTGCCAAGAATGCTCATTTCTGAGCGGCGGTCGAGCATTTCACTGACCTTAGGCGGCAATGAGATATTCTCGATATAGAACATGCTCAGGCTGAGACCCAATGGCTCAAAATCTTCGTCAAGCTGCGGCTTAATTTTAGCAGCAACATCTTCGTAGTTCGCAGCGAGGTCCAATAACGGAATCTTTGCTTGGCCAAGTGCTGTTGTGAACTTTGAAAGAAGAGCTCGCTTGAGTTGTCCCGAAATCTCATCCATCTCAAAATGACCATCGGTACCGACAACCTCCCGCATGAATTTTGCAGCGTCACTGATTTTCACCGCAAAACTTCCAAAGGCTCTCAGTCGGACCGGGCCAAATTCAGGATCCCGAAGAGGAATGGGGTTCTGAGTACCCCATTTGATATTGGTGACGTTCGTTTTGTTGACGAAATAAACCTCCGCTTTGAACGGAGAATTGAAGCCGTATTTCCAACCTTTGAGCGTTGCGAGAATAGGGAGATTCTGAGTCGTTAAAGTGTATGTACCGGGTTCAAAAACGTCTGCGAGTTTCCCTTCATTGATGAAAATCGCGCTTTGACCTTCGCGCACGACGAGCTTCGCGCCGTTCTTAATCTCTTGCGCTCGAACCGGAAATCTCCAGACAAGAGTTTCATGGTCATCTTCCATGTACTCAATGATTTCGATTAGTTGCGACTTAATTTTATCCCAAAGACCCATATGCCTACTCCTTAGCAGAATTCATAAAAAAACACACCGAACAAACGTGCGAAAGTTTTGTTATTGTTTTGATACTAAAGTCATAAGCACCAGTTCGTGATAGGAAAGCATTTGTGACAGAAACTGTCGAATTTGGAGCTCTTCAGGCGGCCGGCGGTGCCAAACTACAATTCATTGCCGTGATTCAAGATGATAATGGATCTCATCGCTATCCGCTTCGAGGTACGATGTCCTTAGGCAAGAATAGTGATAACGATATCGTCGTTTCTGCCAGTGGTGTCTCCAGATATCACCTCGAACTTCTCGCAGCGCCGAATAAAGTCCATATCCGAGACAACGATTCCAAAAACGGAACCTATTTCAACGGAGCACGGATTACAGAAGCAGAAGTCGGCGCCGGCTCTATCATCCGGATTGGCGGACCAGCCGGGGTCGAACTCAAAATAGAACTTGAAAACCAACCCACCGTTCAGCCGTCAGAGGATACGAGCTTTGGTCCTCTCGTTGGCAGCTCGTACGCCATGCGAACCGTGTACACAATTCTCGAACGAACAGCCCCCAGCTCGGCCACAATCCTCGTCACGGGGGAAACGGGGACCGGAAAAGAACTGGTTGCTCAAGCCATCCACGATGCCTCCCCACGCCGAGATAAACCGCTCATCATCGTCGATTGTGGCTCTATCCCTGGGAATCTCATCGAAAGCGAACTGTTCGGGCACAAAAGAGGTGCGTTTACAGGCGCTCAGACGGACCGTACCGGTGCGTTCGAAGCCGCACACGGTGGGACTTTATTCCTTGATGAGATCGGCGAACTGCCGATTGACCTGCAACCCAAGCTACTTCGCGCAGTCGAAAGTCGTTCGATTCAACGCCTTGGCGAAAATAGCCGCAAAAACGTTGATGTTAGACTCATCGCCGCAACCCACCGCAACCTGGAAGATGAAGTTCAACAAAACCGTTTTCGACAAGATTTGTTTTATCGACTTGCGGTTGTGAGTGTATCTTTGCCCCCTCTGCGCGAACGAGGCGACGACATCATCACTATTGCGAAACACATCCTCGGACAACTTGGCCAAGCGGATGCTATAGAATTCGACCAGACCATTTCCAACGCGTTACTGAGTTACAACTGGCCTGGGAATGTTCGAGAACTTCGAAACGCACTTGAAAGAGCGATTCATCTCGGTGCTGAGCATGCAATCCCAATGGCTGGAAATGCACCTGCTGCGCAGAGCGTCCTCACGGGCGAAGCTCCGGACCTCCCCTTCAAAGAAGCAAAGGACAAAATTGTAATGAGCTTTGAGCGCGCTTATATCGAACGACTCATGGCGAGACATAAAGGCAACATTAGCGCGGCCTCTCGAGACGCCAGTATCGACCGCAACTACCTCTATCGACTACTCAAGAAACATGACCTCGAGAAATAACCACTAGTTTCTTCCCATTTTCAGTACGAGTAAGGTCACGAGTTCTCGGGTCGCTTCGCGAACCGCTCTTTCTAAAGCCGTTCTTCTTCGCCCATCGAGAGCCTCAATGTCATCTCCTACGGACAAATTGTCCGACTGACCTGTCACTTTGCGAGATAGCCATATGGGCTCTCCGTCGGCATCTGTGACGGTCGCCTTTATCACGACTGTCGTTCTATATTGAGCAGCCCGATTGGCAGGGTCTGACATCGGCGTCAATCCCGCCTGCGTGCTCAAAAGCTGAACATTAATTCGAGACTTTGCGTTATCAAGTGTGCCGATACTGACAGACGGGTGTTCAGCTAAATGGAGTCGTAGTTCTCTCGAAATAAGCGCTGCAACATCTACATCAACACCATCACCCTGGACCGGTCCGACAGCGATAGATTTTAGATGCTCTGGCATTTTAGGATACCCCACGGTGTAACCGCAGCTGATCATGGATACGAAGCAAATTATAGTGCCTAAACGCAGCATTCTATTGAGACAAGCCTGTCATAGCTCTAAGGAAACATAAAGCCGTGACTGCGACTGAACAGTAAAGCCCCCACTGCGCCCGCTGCTCCAGTACAGGATTCGGCGCATGTCCGAGGCGGCGGTGAAAGACCCCGCCCATGACAAAGCCACCAACGAAACCAATTACGTGCGCAAGAACTGCCACGCTCGCTCCACTACTACTACTTGGGGTCAAAGCGCCCGGCACTAACAACAACAATACACCGAGTGTCCTGAGTCGTTCTCTTTTGGGGAGCATAACGAGTCGTGATCGTTCCAGCTGGCCTTTAGCCCAAAGACCAATCAGACCATAATTTCCGGCAGAAGCTCCCGCGACTAAAGCAGCATCTGTGGAGGTTAACTGACCGAAAATTCCCAAAACCGATGCGACCAGCCAGGTTGCCATCGTAGCACCAACCCGGTGGGAGCCGAATAATACGACACCCATGATCAGGCCAAATAATGCATTATAGAAGTGATGTGAGAAACTGAAATGTACAAATCCAGCAGTTACCAGACGATACCACTGGCTCGGCTCCATACTGTTTGCTGCGAACTGCGTTCGGAAACTTCTCTCACCCAATAATCCTTCCAGAACGAGCTGCAGTCCGATTCCGAAGAATATCGCAAGCAATGCCCACAGTACGCGAGATGAAACAGGACCCGAGTCAGGTAAGCTCTCTCGTATAAAGATTTCTTCTTCCGCGATGGGTTGGCCTTTTTCAAGACTTTCGGACTCAGGATCATCAATTTGCGGAGCAGACCATCTTCGTGACCACTGCAGCGCTTCGACCGCTTTGCTGCTCGATCTTTTTTGCTTTGTCCCCTTCGCACGGAGGATTCTGACGGCCTCTTTTTCAAGGGTCGAAGGCACAACGATAAATACAGAGTCAGAGCTTTGTGGTGGAGGAGTCGGTATATTGGGTAAGCCATCCTGACTGGATTGAAGTAAGGCTGGTATTCCGTTTGCCTCGAGGATTTCGGCAGCGCTTTGCGCCACTGAACGTTCGAAGGCTTCACAGACCACGACCATAAATCCGAGGCTCACGGCTCCTTGGCCGCCATGTTCCGTAGGCGCCTGTGACATCTACCTAAAGAGTACAGCGTCGAGACGATAATCCCTAACGTAAATCTTCAAATATCGCTCTCAGAGCACCGGCCTCGTCCGCTGAAGCCTTATCCATCAGGGATTCGACGGTCTTGAGCGCCTCATCTTTCCTCCCATTGTGGGTCATCGCCTGACACCACAAGGTGAGTCCCTCTAGATCATCAGGTCTAGCCCTTCTCATCGCTTCAGCCTGATTCAGCGCAATTTCCGCTCGACCGCCGAGCAAATTCATTCGCACAAGAAGAAGATGAGCCAGGTAGCGCTGCTCAGGTCGCAATAATTTGTCGCGAATTTCTTCGAGAAGAGGAATCGCACGAGCAGTTTGTCGTTCTTCGGCGAGCAACGTTGCGAACTGTAATTTGCAGCTTGCGTCTGCCACTCCAGCGTCGACTACGACTTCAAAATGGTGACGCGCCCTCGGTAAATACCCAACCGCCAGGAAGAGGCTTCCCAACTGTTGGTGAGCAGCGTAATTTTTTGGCTCAGTTTGCACGATTTTTTCTAGGCGAATGAAGTCTGTCGCCACGGGAGAACAAAGAAGCATTGCTCGTGACTGATGGCGTTTCTTCCACCACACTCGATAGCCCCAAATCAAAATCGCTGCGTGGAGAAAGGCCACAACACCGGACGCCACGGGAGTGGCTGAGAAATCATAGATTCGGCGAAAATCCCCATTAAATACGATACAAATTACGGGGTAGAAGACCAGCACCAAAAACATCGATTGCCGTCCCAATTCGAATAACAAAACATTCCGCGCGGGATGGCCTGGAAACCGTAGCGGAAACAACAATGCCGCCAGCCCGATAAGGTAGCTCACAACATTTCCAGACAATGCGATAACAAAGTCTCCGAAAGGTCCCGCGCTACCGCTTGGTGCTACCCAGCCCATGTAACCAAGGAACTGCCAGTCAACAACCGTCAGCCCATAACCCCAGACCGCAACCGCATGACCTAATTCATGCGCTGCAACAGCGGGCGGAATTAGAAGATAAAAGGCAGCCCGGGAAGTGATTTCCAAATCACGAGGCGTGAACTCGCCATCCCAAATACTCTTGTAATTAGCGAAGAACTGGTATGCGCAACGCAGTCCTACAAAGACGTAGAACAACGCGATGATTTGAAATAGCTCGAAAATAGCGGCGTGCTCTCAATGCAGTTAGCGAGTCAGCTCAATCGCCGTTGCGACCATGCCAAGTTCAATGGCCTCACCCGCTTCGTTTCGGAGAATTTCTGCACCTTCGTCGGCAAGGTGTTTCGCTGTTGATTCATCAAGCTTGCGAGTGTTGACCTGTCCTTCAACGAGCGCTTGTGCACCGGCAGAGTCAAGAGGAACGAAGAATCCGTAATCCTTGAATCGAATACGCATCCCTCGGTCCACTCCTTCGGCAGTAAGCTCCATCCAGCAACCTTTCTTCATGCAGCAACGAGCCACTTCACCTCGAATCTTAACTGTTTTTCCTTCAAAGCTTCCGGGCGCTTTGAGAACCTCGGAAAGCATCGTTTCCTCAGTAACCGTAAATTCTGCTCCACGTTTCACTTTACCGTCTTTTGTTGAAGACTGCGCAGGTTGTGATGAAGGCATGGACGCTGGTTGGCTTGAGGGCGCAGAAGAGTCCTTTGATTTGGTTTCACTTGCCCTTTGTTGTGCACAAGAAAATGCCACAAGTGCTGAAGCGCAAAGAATAGTAGTGCGAATGCTCGGTCGAAACTTCATATGCTTGCGCATACACGATTCGTTCGAATCAGACTACCTCAACATGAATGACGTGCTCAGCTTTCGTAATCTCTTCAATGAGACTCTTTTCAGGCCACTGCTGTAACTGAATTCTCGCACAAGCCGCCATACCGCCTTCAAAAACCAAATTTTCCATCTTTTGGACATTGATCTCGGCCCGTCGAAGACGATCAAGAACTGCAGCCAGTACGCCTACTCGGTCAAGATGTCGGACTATCAAAGTTGCAGCAGTTTCGGTTACTTGGCCTAGATTGACGGCGTTGTTAACTTCGCCATTTGCGAGAAATTCGTACACAATCTCTACCGTAGCATTCGCAATCGCGTTTTGCGCTTGGGTCGTGGATGCGCCGATGTGGTGGGTTCCGACAACATTTTCGAGTTTGCCAAGAGGGTCTTCAAATTTGCCTTGTTTTGCCGCTGGCTCGTTTTCAAATAAGTCTGTGCCGACCCGAATCCGGCCAGATTTTGCTGCTTCGAGTAACGCCTCGGGGTCAACCAGCTCGGCTCGTGATGTGTTGATAAACATCGCCTGGTCTGGGAGCAGATCCAGTAAGGATTTGCCTACAAGGCGGTTCGTCTTTTCATTGAGCGGCAGGTGAATGCTTACGATATCGCTGTGAGAGAATATACGCTCAATACTCGTGGCTCGCGTAACGCCGGCGGTTTCAGCCTGCTCTTCAGTGAGACTTCTAGAATACGCACACACCACCATGCCAAAAGCTTTTGCCCTTCGAGCAACAGCTTGAGCAATCGACCCAAATCCGATGAGGCCCAACTTTTGCCCTTTCAGACCTCGAGCCTTTGAATAACGTTTTTTATCCCATCGGTCATTGCGAAGGTCGATGACATTGTTAGGAATACTTCGATCGAGACTAATCATTAGCCCTAAGGCCAGTTCAGCCACGGCTATGCTGTTTTTACCTGGACAATTCGCAACAAAAATTCCCTTGGAATTCGCAGCATGAATATCAATATTGTTGAAGCCACTGCCTGCGCGCACGATGAGAGCGAGATGCGATGCTGCATCAATAATCTCTTTTGACACTTTGGTTGAACGAACAACTAATATCCTCACGCCAGGTATCGCAGAGGCTAAAGCGTCGCCCGATAAAGTGGGCTGAAAATCGATCTCGGCACCAATTGATTCTACTTTTCCGAATGCTGCTGGGTCGAGTGCGTCAGCTATAAGTATTCGCGTGCTCATTTCATAGATGGAAGTATGGAGTGTTCAGGCGCCGCGCAAGCCTGAAAACAGGAGGCCCCGCCTAAACCGGATTACAAAGGCCGCTTGTCTTTGATGGATTCGGTAACGTGACCGAGAAGCTGCGTGGCAAGTGCGATGATTTGATCGTCGGTCAAACCCTGATCTTGTAAATCTTTGAACAGCGTCCGTGATAAAATTTTCAGCGCTCTGGGGTCGGCTTTGGGCGCAAATACTGGAGAATGTTCAGGAGTAGAGTTTACCGCTACATGCATGTTCACCTCCCTATTCAACTCGTGTGCCGAAATGAGAACAACGGAATCACGAAGGATTTTCCACTCTGAAAACCATAACACTGTGCACTTCGCTTTCCAGTGCGTACAAGATTACGCAGTAACTGCGTATTGATACGACGCGTTATTCATGATTCGTGTGTAGGGCTAAAACCAGCTATGAAACCAATTCACACCGAAATTTTTGTCGATCATGACCATGATTTAGATACGACAGAATTGCGACAGAACGTCGCTGAACATCTTGATATTGAGGTCGAGCATGTCCACGAAGTGCGAATCGTGAAACAAGCGCTGGATGCTCGAAGACGACATTCAAAGCCGAAATGGCGTCTCAAGGTTCAAGCTGATGTCTCCCAAGAATCCGCCCAAAAGCAGCGACTCCTGCCCGCCCCGAAGGTTCAAAAGCGACTATCCTCCCCAAGTGCATCGAAAGATTCCTCTCCTGTGATCATTGTAGGTGCAGGTCCAGCCGGTTTATTCGCAGCGTGGCATCTCGCAGAAAACGGAGCGAAAGTTATATTATTAGAACGCGGTAAGCCCGTTGAAACGCGCGCCCGGGATTGCGGCAGATTTCGCAGCAAAGGGGAACTGGATCTCGAATCTAACCTCTCTTTTGGTGAAGGGGGCGCAGGGACCTACAGCGATGGCAAGCTGTACACACGCAAAAACAATCCCCTCATTCGAGAGGTTCTAGAGCGACTTGTCGAAGTGGGCGGTCCAGCTCGGATTCTGACCGACGCGAAACCTCACATCGGAACGAACCTCCTATTCCGCATGCTGCAAAACCTGAGGAACAAACTTATTTCCTACGGGGCTGATGTTCGATTTGAAACAAAGATGGAGCGACTTCAGCTTGCCGGAAATGTTGTGAGCGGCATCGAAACAGCAGAAGGCGTCCATCACGCCAATCGGGTCATTTTGGCAACTGGGCACTCTGCGAGAGACACCTTTTACACTCTTCTTGCGCAAGGGATACCTATGGAGGCAAAGCCTTTTGCAGTAGGCGTGAGGGCTGAGCACCCCCAGTACATCATCGACGATGCACAATACCGTCAGGGTCGACCTCGGCCAAAGTCACTGCCCGCTGCTGATTACAGGCTCGCTCACACTGAACATAATCGTGGAGTTTATTCATTCTGCATGTGTCCAGGGGGAATGATCGTACCGACCGCAACAGAGGCTGAAATGGTCGTCGTCAACGGAATGTCGACGGCGAAGCGGTCGTCGCCATTCGCTAATAGTGGACTCGTAGTCCAGGTCAACATTGAAGATTTCAAGAGCAGTCATCCTCTCGCAGGCGTCGAATTTCAACGAAAACTAGAACGAGCTGCATACGCCGCTGGAGGAAACTCATATGCTGCGCCAGCGATACGTATATCTGACTTTGTTTCAGGGCGAAGCGCAGGCGAACTTGCTCACAGCCACTTCCGCCCTGCCCTTACCCGAGCCGACCTCAACGATGTGTTTCCTAGTTTCATAGTCAAAGGTTTGCGGCGTGGCCTGAAACGCTTCGACTCACAACTACGGGGCTACGTCACAGAAGAAGGCAATTTGATCGGAGCTGAGACACGAACATCTTCTCCGATTCGTATTCCAAGAGATAAAGAAACCTTCCAGGTCGAAGGATTTGATGGACTATATGTTGCTGGTGAGGGCCCCGGATATGCGGGTGGGATTATGAGTGCCGCTATAGATGGCCTAAATGTAGCCCATCGAGTGCTTAAGTCACTTTAGTGATGATGACGAGGAATGAGGTCTAGCTCGCCGGTCTGCTCAAACTTTTTCCGGATTTTTGGGTTCTCGTCTAAAAATGCTTGCAAACTCTCTTCGGTAATTTCTACGACGAGCTCTTGGTCCGAAAGCTCAGCTTGACATGACAAACGTGAATTCAAACGTACGTCAAACCCGAGGTCAAGGCGGTCAGCTTCGCGGTCCGACATTTCTTCAAGTGACTCGAAGCCCTGCGTAACGTAAACATGACAAGTGGAACAGCCACATACACCACCGCAATTAGACCCGATAGGTATGCCGTGATCTTCCGCCAGGTGAAGTAGAGTTTCACCGGGCTCGATGTCGACAACGATATCGTTCTTCATGAGTCTATTCTTTTTGAATATTACCTTTGCCATAGCTATCCTAATGCCTTGCGCTCATCATACTCGAAGTCCGCTACTTCAGATGCGAGGGTAGCTGAACCAAAATATGAGTAAATGAGATCTTTTACACCTTCTTTTTCATCCACTCGCACAGCTCCTTCCCGGAAATCAGATGCTCCTTTCAGGCCGCGCGAATACCAAATAAGGTGCTGTCTGAATCTACGGACAGCTCGCAGCTCGCCTTCATGATGCGAACAATGCGCTTCAAAATGTTTCGCGATGAGTTCCGCACGCTCTGAAGGTGTTGGCCCTTGTATTTCGTCTTGCCCTTCGTGTGCAGCACGCAATTGTCGGAAAATCCATGGATTTCCTAAGGCCGCACGACCAATCATCACTCCAGCGCAACCGGTCTGCTCAACAACTCGGTGCGCATCGGCTACGCTAAAAATATCACCATTGGCGATGACTGGCACCTGCACGGCATCAACCAGCTTTTTGATAAGAGTCCAGTCCGCTTTGCCAGCGTAGGCTTGCATGCGCGTTCTGGCATGAATAGCGATAGCTGCAACGCCTGCATCCTCGAGAGCTCGACCAAAACTTACCGCGTTCACACTGTCATCGGCCCATCCCGCCCGAATTTTGGCCATAACGGGAACCTGAGAACCCACTCTTTGAACCATAGAGCTTACGATCTTCGATGTCCTTTCCGGGTCGCACATGAGTGCAGAGCCAGCCCCGGTTCGCGTAATCTTTTTCACGGGGCATCCCATGTTAATATCAAGGATTTTCGCGCCCCGATTGACTGCCGCTTCTGCTGCGAACGCCATGGCTTCGGGTTCTCCACCGAATAATTGAACTGTAAAGGGCTGCTCGACCTCGGCGTCATGACGCAGATACGCCTCGGTGCGGGAATTAGAATATTGAAGTCCTTTCGAGCTGATCAACTCGGTCGGCGCAAGCCCAGCTCCAAAGTTGAGGGCAATCTTACGATAAGGGGATTCAGACACCGCGGCCATCGGTGCCAATATGACCGGCGTATCTATCTGGTACGGTCCGATTTGAATTGGTGCTAGGTTGGTAAAACCCATCGGCGTACTCATACGCGTGTCAGCGCAAAATGTTCAATGCAAATCGAAAGCCCAAATCAAAAACACGCCAATTGATGACAAGCGGCAAGGGGTTCTACTCGACTCACCCCATACATCCCGGGAACTACGAAGAACTACGCCGCGGATTTCGTGCAAACGCCGCGGTCTGACGTAGTCCTGAGCGACGAGCCGTGGAAACCGCGAACTTCACAGGAGTCAGGCTGTAAAAGCGTTCTCCGTACTTCTGGAGCATTTTTTCATCAATCTCGATCCCCAAGCCCGGTTTCGTTAATGACTTCATAGACCCATCTCTCTCAATCTCAAGAGGAGACGAGAGTAAGGCATCGCGAAATTGTGGAACCATGGCCGGAGGCTCCCAAGGATACTCCAGCCATACCTCTTTCGAGGAGTCTGCGTAATTCATCCATGCGGTAGCCAAATGGAGATTCGCGGCTAAGCTCACACCGTCTCCGTAACAACTTGGAGAGAGTTCGATATTTTGACGCTTCGCGGTCACCATAAGTTTTGTGCAGGCATCCAAACCTGAAAACGAAACATCCGGCGTCAAAACGTTCACCGAGTGGCTACGCGCGAGGTATTGCAAGACGCTGTGACCGTTGGCAATGTCGCCACCTGCTAAAAATATGGGCGCTTTTTCTACGAATCGCCTCTGTGCTTCAATATCGTCCACGTGAAAAGGTTCTTGAAGCCAAAGGAAGTCTCGCTGCGCTGCTTCGGCAGCCAGTCGATGCGCTCGTTCAGGCGCCCACTTCGGAACATCTTCTAGCAAAGCCACATTCCAAGCCTGATGCGCATGAGCCATCAAAGCAAAGTTCTCTCCCACACTTTGGCGAGCCGAACGAAGCTGGGCTAGATCCTCCGCTTCATTTTGCCCACGCAACACAATCTTCGCTCCCCGAAAACCTGCTGCTTGTGCTCTCTCCAATGACTCCATCCGCGCAATTGGAGGTCTGTATTCGGCGAAAGATGCGTATGCGTAGACACTCGGACGTGCAGAGGAGCGCTTAACATTCGAGTGATTTCGTTCGTCTAGAACATGATTTTGAAGCAACTGCCAAACCGGTATTCCTTGAGCCTGAGCGGCGAGATCCCAAAAGGCGGTCTCCATCCAGTTGTTTCGCCATCCCAAAAAAGAAGCTTCTCTGATTCTTCGAGCAGCGGATGGAGCGTCGGTCGGGTCGAGTCCCAACAGAAACCGTCCGATGAAATCCCCGAGCCCCTCTCGTTCTTTGCCGTAAGCGAGACCCGTCGCATGCCCGATGAGACCTTCGTGAGTTGTCACCCTCAACAAGGTGCAATTTCTGTCCGTCTCAGGAAACCCTGGGATCCATGCAGGATAAAAAGGAGTAGGAAGCGGGATGGCGACGTGAAACAGTTCTAGTTTGTCAATTTTGTCTGCCAACCTTGAGCACAGCCTCCTTCGACACAGTGCGTTATCCTCCCTCACTGGTCAATCAAAATTGCTGACCGGACTGAACTCGAAACTATTGCACGAAACAACTATCAACCCAAATATTGCACTGCCATAAGTGCAGCTTGAAGAATCTCACGATTTAGTGCGCAATAAATTCAATATGTTACGAATGGCATACGGGATGCTTCTTTTTGGCTTTGTGACCATGCAGCGTCACACTAAAGAGGAGCGAAGAGATGTCCGTAAATTGTGCGACCAACAACACCAACCGAGCGGTGATTCAACAACAACAAATCATAGAGAAGCCAGCTGATTCGAGCACTACACACAGCAATCAGCCTGTAAACAAGACCCAAAGTGCTGAACGCCTGGAGCAAGACCCTGCAAAACAAGCCGCAGCAAGAGCAGAGCAACAGAAGCAAATCGACCCGAATACCGCCCAAAAGTACTTTAAGATGCAGGCGAACTCACCGCTTCAAAGTGCCCAGCAAGTTCCCCAAGGGCAGCAAAACGTCTCCACTGCAGGAGCAGTGACCAACCAGGCCAAGCAAGAAGGCCCAAGTCAAGAAACGGGCGGACCGGTCCGAGCACTGCCTATCGAAGAGCCCAACGTAGACCCTGTCTATCTCAAGGATGGCCAAATCTATGTCCGTGGAGGTGAAGGCGATGACACGATCGGACTCAGTCGCGGTAAAGAGACTGGCTATACTGTCAATTTCAACGGAAAAGATTATAACTTCGGAGACGACGTAACCGGCTTCAATGTTCATAGCGGCGCAGGTGACGACAAGATTTCTATCGAAGAAGGTCTATTCAATGTGAAAGTTCACGGTGGTGCGGGAGATGACACGATCGAAAACAAGTCTAACTTCGCGAAGATTCATGGCGGTGAAGGCGATGATAAAATCAACAATGCTGCCCATGGTGCAAATATTCAGGGCGGTCTTGGTAACGATATCGTAAACAGCAAGGGACATCTCAATACCATCCGAACTCACGCGGGTAACGACACCGTGAATATACAAGGTAACCTCAATGCGGTTCGCGGCGGCCGAGGCCGAGATACGGTCAACGCAACCGGCAACCTGAACGCCCTTTCCGGAAACCGAGGGCACGACACCATCTCAAGCACCGGCAACGGCAACGTGATTCGCGGCGGGCGTGGACGAGACAGTATCGGTTCGGGTGGATTTGCAAACCACATTCGCGGTGGCCGTGGTGCTGACACAATCGCGGTATACGGCTACGGCAACAATGTTAACGGAAACCGTGGCGCTGACCAGATCGCAGCTCTTGGCTGGGGAAATCACGTTCGCGGCGGTCGCGGTGCAGACCAAGTATGGGTTAACGGTCTCAATCGGCCCGAGGCTTTGACACCTCCAAATTTCGGTGGAATGCCGACCCATCCGATCGGTCGACCGCCCGCAGCTAATGACCCATTTGGTGGTGCGCAAAAGATTAATCCGACCGGTCAACCGATATCTGGCACATTCGATCCGAACAATGTTTTCAACAACTTACTCCAGAACCTTCAACCACAACAACAACTTCAGCTTCTGGGTTTTTTGTTCCAACTTTTGAGTCAATCGCCGCAGTTTGGTCAGACGCCTAACGCCGCTTTTGCTTGAGGCACGAGTTTTTTATCGTGGCCTCGAATCACTGATTTTGGGAGATTCTCGACAACTCGCCAATCTCGCCTCCCATTTGATATAAGTCGGGCATGAGTGTTCGTATTTCTCTTTTCTTCAGTGCCGCCCTAATGACGGCGGGGGCCTCAATCAGTTCTGCTCAGCATGGAGCGCAAGCGGATAAACTCCTGCAAGATATCTACAAATTCAATGATTGTTACTCAGCATCAGACTGCAGACTTATCGACATCAATAAGTGCCCGTATGGTTGTCAGATATTGGTGAATAAACGCCAAGCATCTCAAATTACCAAGAGAATCCAGGCGATGCCTTCAGAATGTAACCTTACCTGTAGTAAGCAAGCGAGGCGAACTAAGGACCAGGTCGAGTGTGTCGCACGCCGATGTCAGTTTCGCAGCAAACGCGATCGCAGCAAGCCGACACCAGAACAAGTTGCCGTACGCAAACAAATTGATAGCGCTCAGGCCCGGGTCCAACTTCTTCGCGACGTCCTCAAAGGACGGGGGCTACACGCAAAGAGACTAGAAACGAAATTGCGCAGTTTGAACGAACGACTCAAACGAGGAGAGGCTCCAACCGAAAGAGACTATGTTGTACTCACTCAACTCGAGACACAATATAAAGTCCTTGGTTTAGCCGGAGCTAAGCAGAAGAAAAAGAAGTAACACTATTTCTGTGGTGGGAGTATTTCTAGGTTTCTTCCACCGGTCGAGGCAGGAGAACCACTTTCCACAATCGTGAATTCTACTCGGCGATTCAGCTCCCACGCACCTTCGTTCGATTCTTCGATCAGTGGTTTGAGTTCACCGTAGCCTACAGCCTCGAGACGCTTCGGATCTACACCGCGGGAGATAATGTACGCCATCACTGATTCAGCACGCTTCTGAGTCAGGAGCAGGTTGTAGTCATCCGAGCCACGTTCGTCCGCGTGACCTTCGACTCGAATCTTCTGAATCTGAGGATTTGCTTTCATCGTGAGCGCAACCTGATTCAAGATGAGATAACTCTCCTCCTCAATACGCGCAGAGTTCAGTTCGAAGAATATCTTTTGGTTGATTCGAATGCTCTTCGAAGTCACTTCGATATTGCTCTTACCTTCGTCCGGGCAACCATCATCATCATCGATACCGTTGATCGTCTCTTTTTCCTCTGGGCAGCGATCTTGAATATCTGGAATACCATCGGTATCACTGTCTTCCTCCGGACAGCCGTCTGCATCTTGGATACCATCTAAATCTTCCGGAACATTTGGACATTGATCATCGACATCAAGAACCTTATCGCGATCATTGTCGGGATCCGGACAACCGTCCAAATCTCGGAAGCCATCTTTATCCTCAGGGAAGGTCGGACATTTATCAGACACGTCAGGAACCCCGTCTTTATCGTTGTCTGGGTCTGGACAACCATCTGCGTCTTCAAAGCCGTCCTTATCTTCAGGATTCTCAGGACACTGATCTTCGTCATCGAAAAGTCCGTCACCGTCTCGATCAGACAGCCAACGCCGATACATCACACCGACCATGCCTTGGTAGTTAGGCGCACCGTAACCGCGATTAAAGCCGGCACCCACGCCGACATACGTAACGAGTTGGTGACCATAATCGACATCTATATAGTTTTTGAGGCCTGCTGTGCCGACAATGGGAGAGGTCTCTACTCGGCTAGCAAAATCATTCATCTGCGAGCGTCCATATACCTCAGCGACCGCCTCGACTTTTTGGTCTGCCAATTTGAACAAACCTAGGCCCGCCCCGACGCGATACGAAATCTCATTGGATAAGGTCAGGTTTCCTATTTCCACCTCAGGTCGAAATACAGCTCCTGCGACAGCACCAAACCGAAAGCCCAATAGCCACGCTGCAGCGACATCTATAACAAGCTGCGGATGGGCGGTGAAGCCACCCTGCCCCATGAACGCTTGGTCATCGCCAAGGGGAATCGTAATTTCGGGCACTATCGCAATCCCAAGACCAGAATCTTGGTCCCTGGACAATAACTGAATTTTGGCGTGGACCCGGGGGTCTTGGAGTCCAGCAGCAGTCAATTCTCCGATGGCAAGGCCTGGCTCGCCACGTTGGTAGCCGGTCATGGGTAAGGCCAGCCCAATTTCTAGCCAATTGAGGAGCCCCATTGAGGCAACCAATTCCGCGCCAACTCGATCAGCAATCGCACTTCCGAGACGGAGACGGTCAGCATATACGACCAATGGGTTACGGGTGTAATGCGCATGAAGCCCAAGGCTCCATTCTTTGAGACGCTGTGCCTGGGACGTCGGGACCGTCATGCCGCCCGTCGCGCTCGTCGCAATCGAATAGTGATCCACGTTGAGGTTTCGTCCTGTGTCCGTGGTCGTCGTTTGAAACTGCGCTTGAGCATTCGGTACGCTGTAAAAACAAGAGATCAGCACCACCAATAACAGCCGGAACACGCACAACTCGAACCGATCGCGAGAAATACCGTCGTTTTGCCCGGTTTCTGTGGGTAAATCTGACACCTATCTGTGGTTTATACCGCATTGCGGTAACTCGCAAGTTGACCGTTATCTCATGTTCTGAAAGTTTCCTTTCGAACTTATGGCCGGGCAAAAAATCGCCGCCGTTATCCTCGCCGCCGGCAAAGGCACGAGGATGCGCTCAAACTTACCCAAAGTCCTTCACACCGTTGGAGGCCTTCCGCTTGTGCACTATCCTGTGAGACACGCGCAGATGTTGAAAGCCGAACGAACTGTCGTCGTGGTCGGCCACGGGGCTGACCTTGTGCAAAATGACCTGGACGCAGCCTTTTCGTCCGCATGCGTCTATGCCCATCAAACGGAGCAAAGGGGAACAGGTCATGCACTCATGGTCGGTATGGAGGCTCTAAAACGCTTTTCAGGGCAAGTCTTGGTGCTATCTGGAGACGTCCCTCTTCTGAGACTTTCGACCGTGAAAAAGCTGGTACGACTCGCCGCCAAAAAAGGCAGCGCAGGCTCCGTTTTATCCATGATACCTCCCGACCCCACAGGTTACGGTAGGGTCATTCGAAACAAACGTGGCCAGGTGACCGGCATCGTCGAACACAAGGACTGCCAGCCGGAGCAGCTTGAAATCAAAGAGGTAAACGCTGGAATCTATTGCTTTTCCTCGAACTTCCTCAAACGCTCTCTCAAGCGACTGGGCACAGACAACGCCCAAGGAGAGTACTATCTCACGGATCTCATTGAGATTGCGGAGCAAGTCGGGCAGCCCATGCATGGGCTGGTGGTCAAAGACCCGATCGAAGTCCTCGGCGCAAACAACCGAGTACAACTTGCTGAGCTCGAAGCCTCTCTGAGAGCACGCCGTTGTGAAGAACTTATGGAGTCTGGGGTCACCATCGTTGACCCAGACACGACTTACATTGGCGTCGACGTGAAGGTCGGACGAGATACGATCATTCAGCCCGGCGTTCACCTCCGCGGAGAAACAAAAATCGGCAAAGCGTGCGAGATAGACACCGGAAGCGTGATTACCAACGGCACGCTGGGCGATCGGGTGCTCGTCAAACCCCACACTGTCATTGAAGATGCTCGACTGCAAGCAGACGTCCAAGTTGGGCCATTCGCACGAATTCGACCGGGAGCAAAATTGATGAAAGGCTCGAAGGTGGGGAACTTTGTTGAGATCAAGAAAACAACGCTCGGCAAAGGCGCAAAAGCTTCTCACCTCAGTTATCTGGGTGACGCTGAGATTGGCGCCGGCGCGAATATAGGCGCTGGGACCATCACCTGTAATTATGACGGCTACGGAAAACACAAAACAGAGATCGGAGATGGCGTGTTCGTCGGTTCAAACTCCACGCTCGTGGCCCCACTCAAAATTGGAAAGAACTCCTATGTGGCAGCCGGAAGCGCTCTCACCGATGAAGTCACAAAAGACAGTCTCGCTTTGGGACGCGCTCGCCAAACAGAGAAAGCAGGTCGAGCGATTCAAATTCGAAAGCGCGCCAGCGATGCAGCCAAAGCTGCGAAAAAATCATCTAAGAAATAAGGTATGAAATAACTATGTGTGGAATTGTTGGATATATTGGTCCCCAAGAAGCGACCGACATCATCGTTGAAGGACTGAGGAAACTAGAATATCGCGGCTACGATTCCGCCGGCGTCGCCGTCTTAGATGACGCAGATAAAACGCAAATCCGTCGCGCCGTAGGCAAGTTGGCCAACCTCGATAAAGTTCTTCGCGAAAGCCCCCTCAAAGGTAACGCGGGCATTGGACATACTCGCTGGGCGACCCATGGGCGCCCGTCTGAAGAAAACGCTCATCCTCACCACACCGAAGGCGTAACCGTGGTTCACAACGGGATTATCGAGAACTATCTTGAGCTTCGTCATCAACTCGAAGGTCTGGGTCACGAATTCAAAAGCGAAACCGACACCGAAATCATGGCCCATTTGGTGGCGAAGCATTCAAAAACGTCACCCGACTTCGTCAGTGCAGTTCGAAACTCGTTGGCCGAGGTCAAAGGCGCGTACGCCTTTGTTATTCAATCGGAAGCCGAGCCTGAGAAGATTATCACCGCAAAAAGCGCATCTCCTATCGTGCTTGGCGTCGGCGAAGGCGAAGTCTTCGTCGCTTCCGACATCCCCGCCCTCCTCGCTCATACGCGCGATTTTATCTTTATGGAAGATGGACAAATGGCCGTCCTCTCAACCAAGGGTGTGGAAATAACCACCATCGCCGAGGGCACTCCCGTGGACCTCAAGCCACGCCGCGTAGACTGGTCCCCAGTCATGGCAGAAAAAGGTGGCCACAAGCACTTCATGCACAAAGAGATCCATGAGCAGCCCGTCGCTATCGCCGATACCATTCGCGGTCGTGTTTCTATGGAAGACGCCACTGTCCATCTCGACGGCGTTGAACTCGGCAATCTAGAAAATCTCGACCGCATAATTATCGTGGCCTGCGGTACGAGCTATCATTCCGGACTTTGCGGCAAGATGATGATCGAATCAATTAGTCGAGTGCCGGTCGAAGTTGATTTAGCGAGTGAGTTTCGTTACCGCGACCCAATCGTCAATGAGCGCACGGGCATCCTCGCAATCTCCCAATCCGGCGAGACTGCAGACACCTTGGCCGCGATCAAAGAAGGCAAACGCCGGGGTGCGACCGTATTCGCCGTGTGCAATGTCATCGAGTCATCCATCGCGCGCGAATGCGCCAAATCCGGCGGCGTCATGTACACCCACGCCGGACCAGAAATCGGGGTCGCATCCACGAAGGCTTTCACAACGCAATTGGTCGCGCTGTACTTGATGGCTCTATATCTCGGCCGAACTTTGGGTAAAATCGACAAAGACGAAGCCCAAGAGCATCTCAATCATCTTCGCGAAATTCCGAACCAGATTGAAAACGTTCTCGCCCGTGAAGCCGCACTGATTGCGATCGCCCGAAGATACGCCAAAGCCTCAAACTTTTTATACCTCGGCCGCGGCGGCAACTACCCGATCGCTCTGGAAGGCGCGCTCAAGCTCAAAGAGATTTCTTATATTCACGCCGAAGGCTATTCCGCAGGCGAAATGAAACACGGCCCGATCGCGTTGATCGACGAGAACCTGCCGATTGTCGGTATCGTCACGCAAGGGCCCTTTTACGATAAGACGTTCTCCAATCTCGAAGAAGTTCGCGCCCGTGACGGAAAGCTCATCACCATCGCTACCGAAGGTGATTCCAAAGTTGCGAACATCGCGGACGATGTCTTCATTGTTCCGGCTAATCATCCGCTGATCGACCCGATTATCACGGTAGTACCTTTGCAGCTGCTGGCCTATCACATCGCAGATATCCGCGGCACCGACGTCGACCAACCGCGAAACCTCGCGAAGTCGGTCACCGTAGAATAATTGCTGTCAGAGACACCGTTCAATTCATCGCAATAGATTTCGCAAACTTTTACTTTTTAGCGTTAAGTTTACGCAAGCTCAGGACTCAGGAACGAGTGAGGTATCAATCTTCATCCGTCATTGAAACTGTCTGTCCCGCAGACCGAGGCTTACCAATTAACAGCTGTTCTCCATCGCGAAATTTCCCAGATAAAATAGTAAAAAGGTCAATCATCATCCAAATCGCATTCAAGCTCACTCCAGCTTTGCGAATCACGTCACTTTCAACCGTATACGCCATAGAACCGAACAAAAGCAGGAATATGCCAGTCTGATATTTTCCGACATAAAGTCGATGGGCCCCGAGCTGGCCCCCGACAAAACACAACACGAGTGTCACCAACCAGTTTTTATCAGACATTTAGCTCAAGTCCTTTTTCTTTTTTGCTGTCACCAGTACGTAATCCAAGTTTTTGTAACCGTCATGTTGGGCCGCCCACATTTTGCGCAGCATCGGATGGGTTCGTTTCACCACTTCCGCATCCTTAGACCGGGTTATGGCAAACTTCTTAAATCCCTGGAAGACGTGCTCTGCTATCGAATGTACTTCAACCTCTTCAAATCCGGCCGCGCGCATTTTTTCGGCGTATTTTTCTGCGTTGTACATATTCGCCATCGGGATTTGCCAAAAAGAACGACCGAAATAGAGTTTCACTCGCTCAAACCAGGAAAATTCATTTTGCCGGGAGATACAATCTGCAAGTGCAATCCGTCCCCCCGGTTTGAGTACCCGAAAAGCCTGCGGGAAAAAATCTTCACGGGTGTTGAAATGAAAGGCCGATTCCAAAGCTAAAACTTTATCGAACTGGGCTTCGTCGTAAGGCAAATCGATGGCGGAAGCATACTCAAAACGGAGTCGATTGTCCGTAAACCGCGTTCGCGCATGTTCGAGCTGTAACTCGGTCACATTGATCGCGGTGACTCTCGCTAAATCGTATTTAGTAAGCCAGTAGTTGTCTTGATCGCCAAACCCACAACCCACGTCCAACACAGTTTCGCCTGACTTCAGCGCCGCCACTTGAGCGAGTTCTTCGGCCAAAGCCTCACAAGCTTCATCGTAACCATTCGCGCTCTTCCAATAGCCCAAATTCAGGTAAAGGCTCTCTTCTGCCAGGTTATTGTGCTTTCCAAGTAACTCGTACACCGACGAAGTGCGGTTTTTGCTGGGCAGCAAGAATAGGCTGAGCAAACTCCAAGTCTCTCGAAAAAAGCGTGACACCGTAAAATCAGAACTCATTGTAAAATCTCCATTAAAGTCTCGGAAGCCACTTGGTGATACAAACTACGGGGCTTGATATCGCCGAGTTTCAAGCCTCGGCGCTGCTCCTCTTCTAAAAACAAGTCCGAAGCGTTTTTCGCTACCACCACTCGGCAAGGGCCAAGCTGTTGCAAATGGCGGGCGTGTTGATAATGATGAGCCTGACAAAGTCCCGACTCCAACAAGTCGGCTAATTTTTCGACCGAGGAGTTCGTGTTGCTGACCAATAAGACATACTGGTCATGCGGCTTTCGCACCGGCACGAGCATCGCAAAACCAGAGAATTCATCCCGAAGATTTTGAAGCGTCTGATGCACAAATTCTTCACTCAATTTTTCGCCCACCAAGTCGGAAACCGAATCGGCCCGCCCGACAAAATCCAGGCAAGGTGTTTGCTGATAAAAACCGGTCACTTTGACCAAGTCGCCCATGCGGTAACGACACAATCCACCTTTTTGTGAAACGATCACTCGATAGGTTTCATCTTCTTGTAATTCATGGAGCAAAAGCAGGTCGCCGCTTTGAGTCTCAAACTCCAAGAACACCTCATCCAACAAAGGTACGAAGCCTTTAGCCGCTATCCAAGGAATCGTAATCGGAGCTTCGGTCGCCAATAGGCCTTTGCCTTGAACCAAAACCTCCGGAAACTCTTCCTTTAAACGCTCGGCTAAAGGCGCCGCGTTGGCGCTCGTCCAACACGAAATGAGTTTGAGGTTTGGCCACACGTCCTTGGTTTCAAAGTCTGTGGCCAGCCCCAGCTCAGCTGAATTCTCACGCATATAAGACAAGATCATCGTTAGAAAGCTCGGATTCCATACCGAAATCACTTCGAGGTCTCGGGCTTTGGCCAAAGCTCGCGCGAGTTCCAACTTGAACACTTCGGGATCTCGAATCGAGCTGAGCGATGTCGGCACCGCGAAAAAAGGTTTGAGGAACCAATTCATCCATCCGGAAACATAGTCGGAATCATCTTCAAGCCCGACCTGAGTTCCAGCTTCGGTCGTTTCGGGCTCACCAAAAGATGGTGAAATAGAAAAGAATAACTTGGCCGAACGTAAGCCCGGTCCATTTTCTAAAACATCGTAGGCCCATAAACCAAACATGCGTGAAAATGAGTTCTGAAGCGCCTTGGTATAAGGGATGTATTTTGCCGGGCCCGAACTCCCCGAAGTTTTTTCGTAAAGTTTCGGCGGCTCAGCGGTCAACACTCTGGCTGCACTCGCTTTTTGTCGCTCGACCCACGGTTGCAACTCGCCATATTCGACCAATGGCAATTTTTCACGAAAGTCAGCAAGTGAATGAATCTCGTAATGCTGACCATATTCGGTCTGCGCGACCATGTCCGTAAGTTCGGTCAACACTTGCTTTTGTGTCGCCTCAGGAGCCATCAAAGCGGCTTCAAAGCGTTTGACCGATGACCGGGTCAACGCCTTGAAGACTGAAAAAGCGATACGCACTAGGAAGCCTCTGAGTTCGGATAAAGATGAGAACCAATAGCCACAAAAGCTCCGTCGTTGACGGTGACACCGGGACCAATCACCGTGCCCGCACCGACGAAGGCCTGGGCACCAATTTGGACCGGTTTGACATATAACAGCAGATTTTTCTTCGTAGGCTTTATCAAATGGGCCACGATCGTCACGCGGTGGCCGAAGATTACGTTGTCACCCACGCTCAGCAGACTTCGGTCCGAAAGTTCAAAATGCGGAGTCCAGTAGACGCCTTTGCCGACCTTGGCACCCCAAAGCCTGAGCCACAAACTAAAGGCGCCCGGAACAAGCCGAAGCATTCGCTCTAAAACCGGTAAATACAGGTAAATAAGCTGAATTTGATGACCGCCGTACCAGCCCGAGTAGCCCTTCCCTGCCAAATGACTACCCCCCATTTTTATGGGCGCAATCAATTGGTGAATGCGAAAGCATAGCACTGGCAAAACATACAAAAAGACTAACATCACTCCGAAATAAGCCGGATCTTTACACCAGAAAGCCAAACCTAAGCTGGTCACGGCGCCCGCAGTCATAGCCAAGGGGAACAAGCTGATTAATATGCCTCGAATCGTCATCAGAAAGGCCACACCAATTTGCGAACCAGACTCAAATGAGTCGACACACCGAGCTTGGTGGGCGTCTCATCAGCCGCCCGATACGTCCCGTGAAGCCGGTCCCAAAGACTCAAGTTTGCGCCGTAGTTGCCTGCGGTTTCACTGTCGGAATGATGAACCGCATGATGTAGGGGCGTAATCAGTACCATGCTCAAAACGCGGTGCAGCACGCCGAGACGTTCGCCATAAAGCTTCGAATGACGCCACATATCCAAACTCGCCGTGAGCGTGATGCTTAGAAGATAAGGCGCTGGATCAGCCAGCAAAAACAGCATCAAAGAATTGACCCACACGTAGACAATAAAGAAGCTCGTCCAAAGTGTATTCCTAGATGTTCCTAAAACATCCATATCGGTCATGGTGTGGTGAATCATATGAAGCGGCCAAAATGGGCGACGATGAAACAGTCGATGGTTCCAATAATACAAATAGTCGACCACCACAAAATTGAGCGCGAAGGCCAGCCAAAACGGAACAGTAAGCTGTCCTTTGTAGGAAGGCATGAGGTTCAAGTAAGCGACATAGAGCACAGCGGTTTGAACCCATGGGATAAGCGTTCCTTGAACAAAAAGGCTAGATCCATCTAAGATCCAGTCCGTCATCGATTTCGCGAGCAAACGTTTACGACTGCTCGGCAGCAACACCGTGACGCTCAACAAGACGGCAAAAACGCCGAATATGATGTACTCGTTTAGACCCAAAACGAAACTGTTACCTCTCGATTGGGCAAGGCCCTAGGGTCCTCACCCTTTGCAATCGCGTTTCGAATCGACTCGACAAACACGTGAATGACATCGGCCGCAGTGTTGG
>JAYZDF010000020.1:0-12504 GCA_036337945.1 Myxococcota bacterium | reverse complement strand
ACTCAAGAACTTTGGACTCCCAGCGAGTTTGAGGGTGGATACTCGGTCGATATTTCAAGTCACTTTCAATCCTCCCGACCCGCTAAAGACGCGACTGTAGCGATTGACTTGGGCGGTCAGTGGTTGAGAGTGGCTCAAAATAAAGAAGGGTCAATGGTTCCGATTCAAATCGAAGGCCTTACGCATTATCCTGCTTCGATAGGTCTTTATGAAAACTATGAAGTTGCCCAGGGTGCTGAGCTTCTCGAAGTTGAGCAGAGCACATCCTTGGAGATCGTCTCGATCATGCAACTGTTGAGGGTTCTTCAGGGCGAACCATATGCGTCAAAGGAGTACGCCGGTAAGGTTCGAGCGGAAGCCAACGGGCGATGTATCGCGGAACTGATTGGTAAAAAATGGAACTTAGGCGATCTATTACGTGCATTTTTCAGTCCAGTGGGCGCTGCAATAAATGAAGAACTTGGAAGCGCTAAGACGTGGGTGAAGCTCATTGTTCCTGCGGGAACGAACGAACAAGTAAAATCCTTATTGCTCGAAGCATGTGAGGATGCGGATCTCGGCGTTTATGACTTTGTAAACGATGTTGATGCAATCCTGGAAGGCGCAAGTAATGCAATTTCTGGATTTGAAAACCTTGTATTTATTGACCTCGGACATACTCATCTAAGCGCTCACCTTGCTGTGAATAGTCAGGCTGCTGGGTGGTCTGTGTTATCAACCGCCTGGGACGGAGAAGTATCGGCCAAGTCAATTGATGAAAGGGTTGCTCAATCGATTATCGCTGAGATGAGCGGGTCTTGGAACGACTTGACCATTGGTCAAAAAGATTTGCTATCTCGTGTTGCCAGCACGATTCGTGGTGATCTGTCAAAAGATCCCAGCATTCGTTTCTCGATTCCGGATCAAAGAGGTCTCAATGAGCAAGTCGTGACCTTGCCTAGAACTCGCGCCTATCAATCGGTAGAAGAATTTATTGACCGGGTGATTGTTATGGTTCGTGGACTTGCGAACGCGGCATCCCTGCACCCGAAAGCGCTTGGTGGAATCATTATTCTTGGTGGTTCATCTCGTTTTCAACCTTTATTGAGTGCGATTACCACCCTGACGACAAAGCAGCCCATCACCGGGGTCGATCCTGATCTCTGTCAAGTGGCAGGGGCTCTTGGTTTGAGTGAAGGAGCTATGCAGGGCGACTCGTCGGGAGAAAAGCTTGTCCTCTCATCTGCGATTGGTGTTGCACTTCCGGGTGGGCGTTTCAAAGCACTCATCGAAGCGGGCACATCACTTCCTACCGAGATTGTCCGACGGAACCCGACGAGCAAAGACAACCAGACCGTGTTTGAACTCGATCTGTTTCAGGGTGATGGTGCGACCGTTAGTGAGTGTGAGCCACTTGGTAGAGTCGTGTTACCCGGGCTACCTAAAGGAGCGCGAGGCGCAGTCTTTGTCGATTTACGTATGAAAGTTCAAAAAGATGGAGTCATTAGAGTTCATTTGTCAGAGCCGCACTCTGGAGAAAAGATTGAGGCGAGTATTGCTACACAACAAACACCCCATGAAACCCGCGCTGATATAGAAAAGCGAAACCAAGAGTTGGATGATTCGGGAGCGAAGTCGAAATCGCGTAAAAGTTTACTCGGACGACTCTTTGGTCGCTAAGAATCCACATTAATATAGCCGAGCTCTAAAGCTTCTACGATGGAGCTACGTGCTGCGACGTCCAGCATATCATCCGCAAGGCTCTTTTCCCGGTCGGCTCGGTTCACTAAAGGCATCAGACTCAGGGCACCCTCAGGTTCATCTGTTGTGAGTCGGCTCAATGATAATCCGACTAATTTTTTGATGATCCTTGAAACCTTTCCGGCCGAAGAATCGGCATCAAGCCCTATTTTGGCTACTTTCGCTTGGAGTTCGATAAGCTCTTCAAACTCGATCTTTTCTAGAATCTGCAGAGCTTCGCCCCTTGCGTCTGAATCATCTAATAGACCGCGCCAAAAGGCGGCGATAGCTAAGGTCTCATTGGGCGGGAGGCAATCTGCTCCGCGCATTTCAACATAAGTCTTAGGCCGAACTTCTGGAAATAAAGAGGTCAGGTGTAAGAGAAAATCTTCGACCGTGACTTGTGCTCCGTCAAAGCCCGTTTTGGCGTATTCTCTAAAAGGCCTCCGTTCTGCTTGATAGAAGCGACCTTTACGAAGAAAGATCATTGCTGGAGTGTCTAGAGCTTTTTCGATGTATCTTTCATATCCGAGGCCGGTTTCGTCTAGCATCTCCGGCCAAATTCCACACCGAACACTGTCTGTTTTCCGCCAAATTTCGTAGCGAAACGATTTATATCCGTTGGGTTTACCGTTTGAAAACGGTGATGCTGCCGTAAGCGCGGTTAGAAAAGGAGAGACTTTCGCAGCTGTTCGAATCTTATCTTTCATATTCGCTTCATCAGAAAAATCAACAGCGCATTGCATGCTGGCCGTGAGGTGCATCATGTTCAGCGCAAGGCTTCCATATTGAGGCAGGTAGCTGCGCATGATGTCATAACGGTTTTTTGGCATACGAGGAATGGTTTCGACGGTGGCTTCGGGTTGCTGGCCGATCGCGAGAAGCCGCATGTTTTTCGTTGAGCTTACTTTGTGAAGTGCTTCGACGAATTGAAATAACTCCGTTTGAAGCTGTTGCGTAGAGCCGTAGGGACGCGTAGCAAATTCAAATTGGCCGCCGGGCTCTAGCGAGATGACTTGTCCGTCATAGGATAGACCGACGAGTTGGCCATTAGGATCGACGTCTTGATTCCAATCTTGCGGAATCTCATCGATTAATGTTTCCAAAATACTCTTCACGTCCTCGAAGGATGCTGGTGTTCTTGAGTCTTTATGATGGACAAAGACTTCCATTTCCAAACCGATTTTCCAGTTCGTTTTGGGTGTTTCTCCCTTAGCAAAAAAACGACAAAGTTCTTCAGTTGCAACCTCCGCCACAGGACGCTTCTTCAGCTCGTGGAGAGCGTTGTCGGCAAAGGAAAGAGGGCGCGACATAACTGTTGTCGCCATTACTCTTTCGAAAGGCCCTTGCCAACAACTCAATGGTGCCTAGAATTGAGACTATGAACGAAAAATCAGATAGTTCGCCCGTGGATTCGGTACCCGACGTACATCTTGGTCGCGGGGTATCTGGCTTTGGTTCAGGGGTGAAGAGTGTTTTTTCTGGAGGTTCCCTCCTCCTGAAGAATAAAAACTTAAGGGTTAACGCCCTGGTCCCCTTGGGAATCACAACCTTTCTGTATCTATGTGTATGCACCTTTTTGATCTACTACCGCTCCGACTTGATGGAGAAGTTTTGGCAACAACCGGAAGATTGGAAAATCTACCTTTGGTACGGGGTGCTGGCTCTTCTTGTTGTCTCTATTTTTGTCGTTCTTGCGATGGTCTTTGTGCCTGTCGCTACAATGGTGTCCGGTCCATTCTACGAGCGAATGGTTGTTCAAATTCTTCGTGAACACGAAGTGGAATGTCGTGAGGCTGGTTTGATCAAAGGGCTCCTTTTCGAGCTAGTGCGAACTTCGGTTTTTCTTGGGCCAGCCTTAGGCTTCGTTATTCTCGGCCTCATTCCCGTGATCGGTGCTCCATTCGCAATGGCCGGAATAGTCATCGGTTGGCTTGGGCTCGCATCGACGGCGATCAATCCCGCCCTCATTATGACAGGACATGGTTCCGGCTCTCAAATCAAATTTGTGTTTCGCTCATTATCCGTCATGCTCGGTGCAGGCATGGTTACCGGACTTGCTTTGACCGTGCCATTGCTTGGTTTGCTTGCTGTGCCATGTTCATTCGTAGGACTCACGACGCACTACGCAAAAGCGGTCAGAATGAAACAGCCCCTTTAGGCGGTGCTTTTTCTATAAGTGGCTGACTCAAGTCGTATGGTTTCATTCCGGCGAGCCGCCTGTAGGTCTGATACGTTTCCAAAACCCTTCGAGTATAGCGCCGTGTTTCACGATACGTAATTGCTTCTGTATATTCGTCGATCGAACGGCCCGCATTTGCTTTTAGCCAGCGGTCTGCCGGTCGAGGACCGGCGTTATAGGCACTGATCGCTAAAGGAAGTTGTTGGTTATATCGTTTCAACAATTGCTTGATGTACCAAGTTCCCAACCAGATGTTCGATGCCGGCTGTTTATAGCGATTTGCGTGTTTTCTGCCCCCTTTGGCGCTTCGACCTATCCTGCGGGCAGTAGCAGGCATAACCTGCATGAGGCCACGCGCACCGACCGGGCTGCGCACGTATGGGCGAAAAGCACTTTCGGTTCGCATAATCGAAAGAACAAGCAGTGGATCAACCTCATGTTCTTTCGCAGCCGCTTTGACGTGTTGTTCAAAAGCGAAAGGATAAGCGAGACGCCATGCCCGCCAGGAGTAGGGTTCACCACTCGCAAGGTCGGTCCCTGATTTTGTGATCTGTGAGGCCATACGAAAGGCCTGATTGTGCGCGCCGAGCTGGTTTAACATTTCTGCGACCATGATGCGTGCTCGTCGGTTTTTTAGTTTACTCAAAGATTTACTAGCCTGTCTCAGTTCGTCAAATGCTTCATTCTCAAGTCCGGCTTCAAACAACGCAATTCCGCGGTCGACCGTTATTGGTCGTTTCTTTTGCATTTGTCGTAGTGCTTGATCGATAGAAGCTATCTTCGTAATTGGAGGCGGCGAAAGCACGACTTGTTCTCCTAGTCGAGTCAGTGCAGCGCTCGACCAATGACCCCAGTATCCTAGTGGCGCAATCTTTAGAGCCTCTCGATACTTCTTTTTTGCCCGTTCTTTTTTGCCTTGAATTTCTTCAATCCTTCCGCCCCAGTAGTAGCTCCATAAGCTCATTTCGCTGTTCGGATGGTCTTCGAGTATTTGTGCCAGAGCACGCTTAGCGATGCCGTAATCTTTTGAGAGATAACCGGACCAGGCTGCGAACCACAGGGCTTCTGGCCGCCGAATCCACTTGGGATATTTTTGTGCAAAGCTTAGTAGAGATGTTGCAGCCGCAGAATAATCACCAGAGTTGTAAGGTAGCCAAGCCGCGAGAAATTGGGTTTCAGGCACTCGTCGACTCTTTGGAAATTGTGTTGCTAGTTTTGTGAAGTAGCTAATTGCAAGGTCGTTTTCGTCTTTGCGCATGTACAGTCGTCCAATACGTTCTAGGGCTTTTGTGCGCTGGCGAGACGTGAGCGTCATACCTTCGGCCTTCAAAAGGAATTTGAGTTCCTCATCCGTTTTCCTTTGATGCCCAGCAATGTCTGCTTTTTCAAGAATGATGGTTCGTTCTAGATGCGCTGCCCGTTCAGACATTTCGTTTAGTGCACGAAGCGCACGTTTATAGGACTTCGATTTCCATAAATTCCGAATTCGAGCCAGTTCCATCTTTTCACTGCTCGCTGGTCGTTTCGCACCTTTATCGAGTAATCGTTGCAAATGCTCTTCTGCAGTATTTGCGATTTTGTCTGTCGGATAGTCTTGTAATATTCGCCATGCGGTCCGTGCCGCGTCGTGCTTTCGTCCGAGTTGTTCAAGAACCGTGACTTTCTCTAATAGAAGGCTTGCCCTTCGAGATAGTTCTTTTTCCTTTAGAAGGACATTTATATACTGAAGTTGCTGCTTGCTTTGCCCTTTGGAACCAAGCGCTTTCACCAAAGCACGGGCACCTCGAAGTGCAACGCGTTTTGTTTGCGCATGTTTGATGGCGCTCTTATATGCTTTGATTGCGGGACCGGTTTGCCTCAGCGACATTAGTGCATCGCCACGTACCAGGGCTTCTCGATCTTTCAGTAATTTACTTGGGGCTTTCGAAAGTTTGCGCAGGGCAAGTTTGGCTTGGCCCCTTGCGAGCAATTTTTTGGACTTGGCATAGTTTTCAGCGGCCTTGGGTCGAGGTCGAGAACCACTCGTATGTTTGGTCTTTATAGATAAAGATAAGCTTCCGCTGGCTGCGACGGACGTGGTCCACGCAATCTGAAGCGATACGATAAGTATCGCGAACGGGATGTTTCGCAGAATTCTATTCACGATTAATCAGATACAGATTAAAGCGGTTATTAGATGTTGATTATTCCCTGCCGAATACCTTCGGTCACCGCTTCGACACGGTTCGTCACATCTAGCTTTTCGTAGATATGCTCAAGGTGCGTACGGATGGTCGCCTTGGACAGACCCAGTACTTTCGCCGCCTCATTATTCGATAGACCTTTTGCAATAATCTGGAGAATCTCGTTTTCCCTTTCGGTGAGCACGCTTACAACTTCGCCAGGACCAGCTCCAAATCGGTTTGCGTATTCGGCACCATCTTTGACGAGTTTAAGGAGCGCTCGAGCAAGATTGGGCTGAATGACGGCACCACCTGCTTTCACGTCCTTGATCCCCTCAACAATCTTTTCTACGGGTGCACCTTTGAGAAGGTAGCCAGCTGCACCAGCTGTAATCGCTTCGGTAACCTTCTCTTCTTCGTCGAAGATTGTGAAAATCAAAATCTCAATTTCGGGATGTTTCTTCTTAACCTCCCGAGTGACGTCGATTCCACTCATCTGGGGAAGGCCGAGGTCACACAAGATGACCTCTGGTTTGGTTCGTTCGACCTCTTCAAGCGCACTCTCTCCGGACATAGCGGAGCCTACGATCTCAATGTCGTCAAACGTCTCAAGCAGTTTAAGCTGAGCCTTCAAAATTTTGGCCTGATCTTCCACGACCAGTACACGAATTGCCATTTGTACTTCGCAGTCTATCCCGCTATCACTGGCCGGGACAAGACCTTGATTTACGCTAAACCAGTTTCTGTGCCAAAACTTCGAAGAATTTTGGATGGTTTCCTCTCCGAAACAGACGGATGGGCACTTATTCAAGGCGATCCGGTCGAAATTGTTCATGCCTATGATGATTTGCATGACCAGGAGGTCGTGGGATTCATCGTGGCGCTTTTGGCCTATGGGCGGGTTGCGAGCATAAAAGAAAAGGCCAGAACCTTACTTCAGCTTTGGGACGGCCCACCTGCCGAGGCCGTAGATAATGGTAATGCTGCCGCTCGGTCTCAGGACTTCGTTTACCGATTCCAACGGGGTAACGATTTTCCAGTCCTTCTAAAGGCGGTTGCGGTGATTCGTGCGCGATATGGCTCTCTTGCTCACGCCTTTGCTGCTGGACTCGATGATTCTGAGCCTGATTATGCAGCAGCAATGGAACGGTTTGTTCTTGAGCTTCAATCAGAGATGCCAAAACCACTTAGCTATGGACAGCGGTTTTTACTCCCACGCACCCTTGCTACGAAGGGCTCCGCCAAACGATTGTGTTTGTTTCTCCGTTGGATGATTCGTGGGGGTCAGCCGGTAGCGCTCACCACGGCGGAAAGAGATTTGGGCACGTGGCAGAAATTGGTCCCTCATACTTTCGATGCGAGTAAGCTGATAATTCCGCTAGATACTCACATCGCACGCATTTCACGCTTTATTGGGCTCACAGATAGAACTTCTACTGGACTCATAACAGCGAAAGAAATCACAGAAAGTCTTCGCCGCATTCATCCCGCCGATCCACTCAAATATGACATGGCTCTGTGCCATCTAGGCATCAGCGGCAGTTGCCCCAAGGAAAGAGATCTTGAGAAATGTGCAGGATGCCCGATTAGGCAGGCTTGCCGCCTCGGCAAAACACCGCCTAGATGGGATGCTTGGGCTAGAAAAAAGTCGTAGGTCAGACCCAAAACACGCGACCGCTGCCCCGTAGCCTCGGATTTTGCGTCTGACCCACGGCTTTGCAGCATGTATAGTATGAGTCAGTGAGAAACGGGTGCATCATAATGACTGTGATCGCGATCATTGGTTTGGGGTGCTCAAGCAACCCCGGTCGACGAGCAACGTACGACGATGCAGCAGTTTCCGCCGATACTTCCTCCGACTCGGTGAGGCTCGATGCCCGAATTCCTGAGCCGGATGCTGGTTTTCTTTATGCGGATGCTGGAAGTTTTGCAGACGCCTCCATTCCTCTATCCGCTGACTTTTCAGGAGTTTGGTCTATGTTTGATCAATCGTCTGATTTGTACGCCCGCGAAGTTGCGTCGAGATTGTCGCTTATTGTCGGTGGCTTTCCATACGTATACACGGGAACAATTTCTGCCTCAGGGCAGTTTGAACTGACGAGCCTGACTTTGGTTCTTAGTGGTTGTGAGAATCCGAAGATTGAGGGCAGCTTCAATCGTCAAAACGGCTTTTATACGTTGACTCATCAGAGTTGTGATAGCCAACAACGTCCGTTTTCCACGTTCATCAGAGGAAGCTTCAAGTCGTGGTTTGAGGAGATTCGCTCAGGAGTCTATGAGCTGAGTTCACAAATCGTTTTTGATTACGATGGATGTCTTGGTGTAATTCCGGGCCCAAGTCTGGCCCGTTACGGAGTGAGCGTAGACTCTACGACGCTTCAGGTCGCGGTATTTACGGCTCAGGGCGTATCAGATTTTCCGCTCGTTTATCTGGGCAGATATAGCCCACAGGACGACGGCATCAATGCTACATACACTCCAGCGGTCGGTGCTACCGAGGGCGTCACCAGCTTTCAGGCGCAGTTTTCACAGGCGAACGCAAATTCGCCGCCGCAGCTGACCGGCTTTCGTGACTTTATCGACCCGGCGACGCTTTGTCGTTACCGTACGCAATTTGAAGGCCAGAGGATCCTATCGCCCTAACTTGTAACTTGTTTCAAAACTATGGAAAATGCTCGTCAGAGTATGGCAAAAAAATCTCGGAAACGAAATCAGCGCAATAAGAAGCGAAAGCAGGACGTAAAGACGCAGTCGCCAGAGACCGCTGATACCGGCGCAATAGGCGATGATGCCTCTGCATTGGGTGACCTGAGACTTGTTGAGGCTCATGTGCAGGCATGGCTTCAAGGTGAAGAACGAGCTGAAGGCGCTCTGAAGATGATGGGCCGGGATGCTGCGGCCATTGTGGAACGGATTGGACGAGAATTAGAAGAGACGAAACTTATCGAGTTGGCTCGTCGCCTCGTTCCAATGAGACCCGAAGTAGAAACAAACCTCTTCGAATTAAGGCTAGCGTCGATCCAGGCTTTAGTCGAAGAGGCTAAGACACAATCAGCGGAACTTCGTGAGCAACCTACAGTGGCCAATCAACAAGTATCGGTTGCGATTTTTGATCCCCTTCGAGTGGCCGACATTTTGATTAAGACTGGCCGAGTGCGAACTTTGCCGAAGAGAGTGGGAGCGGGTGATATTGCGGCTTTTCCCCTTCCACCCAATGAAGCTTTCAATGTCCAAGTCAGTGACTCTTTGATATCCGATGAACAGGCGACCTCGGTGGCACCGCTCCAGGTACAGTCAGGGACCGTCTTTATCGGCCCGCCGGAAGCATCAGATGGAGAAAGGCTCGGCTCCATACGCTTTGATCCCTTTGTGACTAATTTACACCGAAATTTATCTCGCGGACTATTCATACAAATTCCGTCGGGGTCCTACGATATTCACGCTTTCAGAGATAGTGAGACAGTTCGCCTTCATTTCGTCGAACGCGAAGAACCGCCCTCAGGCGAACTCATGCTTGCAAACATTAGTGCTCCGCCCCTGCAATCAGCGCCCTGAGTCTCTGAATAGTATGGGCAACTGAGTAAGTATTTTGAAAATACACAATTAATTCTCTCAGAGCTTGACTGAGGCTTAGCTTAGAGGCACCTAGCTGGTGTTGCGAACATTCTACATCGCATTAGGGCGCCGCGAGCGCAAAGTTCCAAGGAGCAGCGGCGTACGCACGCTGTTTTCATACGTAGTTGGAAGAAGGATCACATGAGGACCTTGGTTTCGTGACCTCTCGAAACACGATAGTGTTGTCGAGCCCAGGTGTGATGACTTCCAAAAGGAAGAATTTTCGACGTGATAGCGACAAAGTCGTGGGGCATTCGTGTGTCTATTTCCTAAGATATTCTAGGCATATAGAGGGCGAGTGGGGCTTGATTGAAGGTATTAATGTCACTGTGATGAGAAATCGTTTTTAGGAGGGAAAAGAAAATTCCAAAGCGAAGATACTCTGGAGATGATCCAAGAGAAAAAGAACAAAGGGTAGACCGCCGCATTCGTGTTCCTGAAGTCTTAGTTATTGATTCAGACGGAACGAAACTGGGCATTCTGCCGGTCGGTGAAGCATTGCGTCGTGCGCAATCACAGGGCCTCAACCTGGTTGAAGTTGCACCGAATGTAAAACCACCTGTCTGTAAGATACTTGATTACGGTAAGTACAAGTACGACATGAAGCAGGACGCAAAGCGTAAAAAGAAGAATCAAGTCGTTGTCGAGCTCAAGGAAGTCAAGTGGCGTCCCAAGGTAGACAAGCACGATTTTGATTTCAAAGTGCGTCATGTGAATCGATTTCTCAGCGAAGGAAATCGGGTCAAGTGCACAATTATGTTTCGAGGTCGGGAGATGTCACACACTGAGATCGGTGAAGATGTTTTGAAACGAGTGGTGGCACAATTTAAAGATAAAATTGTTATCGACCAGAACCCCAAGCTCGAAGGGCGAAACATGTCGATGCTCATTTCTCCCAAGCCAGGAGCCTTTCCAAAACCACAAAAAGAAGAAAAGGGTAAATCCCGAAGTAAGAAGGGTAATTCCGATAGCGAAACGAATGAAAATGAGGGTAAAACTGAAACTGAAAACCAGCATGAGTAACGTTTTTCAAAGAATGAATAATCTTGCGTGACAGCAGCAGTTTCACACGCTAAGAGGCGCCCTCCATCGAGGAGTAAAGATATGCCTAAGATGAAGTCCCATCGTGGGGCCGCAAAAAGATTTAAAGTGCTCGGATCCGGAAAATTCAAACGCCGCAAGGCAAACCGGGCCCACATCAACTCGCATATGTCGACGAAGCGGAAGCGAAACCTCCGCTCTCAAGGACACGTACATGCTGCGGATGAGAAGCAAATCAAGCGATTGCTTCCATACGCGGTCAAATAAGGGTTAGAGAACAATGGCTAGGGCTACTAGGGGCGTCAAAGGTAGACGCCGACATAAGAAATGGCTGAAATTAGCGAAAGGTGCGACCGGGCGACGGAGCACGATTTATAAGGCAGCGGTTGAAACCGTCCAAAAAGGCCTCGTGTACGCGTATCGCGACCGTAAGGTTAAGAAACGCGAATATCGACGTCTCTGGATCGCTCGTATCAACGCTGCAGCACGTCAGCACGGCACTACGTACAGCAGATTCATGAACGGTCTAAAGACGGCCGGGATTGAGCTGGACCGCAAGATTCTTGCCGACATCGCAGTTCACGATAACGAAGCGTTCGGAAAGCTCGTCGAGCAAGCTAAAAGCTAGCTGACGAATTCTCGTTGTTTTCGGCCCGGTGCGAGCTTTATGGCGCACCGGGTTTTTGTGTTCTTTGTACGAAGTGACGGTATACCTCTGAAGCGCTTGAGTTCTGATTCTTTTCGGCATTATTCTACGAAGGCAAGAAGGGGGATCATTTATGAGTCAAGACCTTGAAGCGAGACTCGCCCGTCTCGAAAAATCTAACCAAACACTGAAGCTCGTTGTGGGTCTGCTGGTTGTCGCTGTTCTGTTCGCATTTCGGGGGATGTATTTGTCCGGAGTGCCCGAAGTGCTCACCACGCAGAGTTTAGTTATTCGTTCCTCAGAAGGGATTGCGACCGCGTCACTCGACTCGACCGGAGCAAGCTTTTACACAAAAGAAGGCCAGGTTTCGACTCGAATTGAGGCTCATGGTGACAACGCCGGCGTATTTATAAACGGCAAGAAACTTGGCGCTGCCCCCTCAACCAAGACCAGCACGCTTTCAAAGTAGTCACACTGTTTTTAGAGCTGTGAGAAATTCACAGCTCAAATACTGAATGCTCTCACAACGCATTAATCAAGGTGAGTTCTTCAGATGGAACCCATCCGACAGTTCCGAGTCGTGATTTGACCTCTACCCAATTTCCTTGCCGAGCAAGAATACGCACTCGAGCTCCGCGAGAGATTTTCGCTTTCGACTCAAAACGGCGATTTGGACCCGTTCTCATCTGTGTGGATTTCGATGAGACGGCAAGTTGATCTTTGCTTATATAGTCGTGCCCAACGGTGACACCTGCAAAAACGAATGTAGTCAGGCCGAAGATGACCATACTTACAATCATCCCTTTTCGAAGGCTCACGGATGAAAAACGACGAAAGACGATGATGGCTACAAAAAATATTGCATTGGATATGAGTAAACCGAACGCAGCATAGTTTTTGTTGATTCCACCGACAATGCCGCGAATTGTGTCTATCGGGTCTTTAGGAGCGTCGCGCATACTTTGTGGGTCAAACTTTGGGTCTAGCGCTTTTCTCACGACCAATAGGTTTTCAAACGCGTCCTCTGAGTTTGGCTTTATGACCAGAGACGTTTCATAGGCAATCACAGCCTTAAGCGGCTTATTGAGCATGGCATAAGCATTACCCAGGTTATAATAAAGATTCCCGTCACGAACCTC
>JAYZDF010000019.1:0-23563 GCA_036337945.1 Myxococcota bacterium | reverse complement strand
GTCTCAAAACATTGGATGTTGTCGACGGAGCTGAGCGTCATGTGAACGAACGCATCATCAGAGAAATTGAGAGCAAAGATACTGAAGCTTTATGGAAACATCCTCACATCCAGAAATTATTTGAATCGAAAGCTCAACTTGATGAGAAAGTTCAGGCCAACCAGGTTTTCGCTTGGAGAGCTGCGTTAAATGAAGAGCAAAAAGACAACCATGTAGACCTAACTCTTCGGTCTGCTCGACTAAGCTTAGATGACAAACGTGTTTTTGATTTGATTGGAACCGGGAATACAATCGGTATTTTCCAGCTCGAATCTACAGGCTTTCAAAAACTTCTCACTAAGCTCAAGCCTGACTGTTTCGAGGATATTGTTGCAGCCGTTGCGTTGTATCGTCCAGGTCCTTTGCAAACCGGAATGGTTGATGACTTCGTTGACTGTAAACATGGTCGCAAGGCGGTGACCTATCCTCATCCCCTCTTAGAGGAAGTCTTAAAACCCACTTACGGTGGATTTGTGTATCAAGAACAAGTGATGCAAGCCGCACAGGTGATGGCGGGTTACTCGCTTGGTGGCGCAGACCTGCTGCGTCGCGCCATGGGCAAAAAGAAAATTGAAGTCATGGCGGCGGAGCGAACCAAGTTTATTGATGGTTGCTCGGAAAAAGGTATTCCGAAAGAGGACGCTGAATCTGTCTTTGACCTAATGGAGAAATTCGCAGGCTACGGATTCAATAAATCTCATAGTGCTGCGTATGCGCTTATTACTTATCAAACTGGATATCTAAAGACGCTGTATCCGGTAGAATTTCTCGCGGCTTTGATGTCTACAGAGCTGACGAACACCGAGACGATTGTAAAGGATATCGCGGAAGCTCGGCAAATGGGCATCAAGGTACTGCCGCCGACAATCAATCAATCCATGATCTCATTTTCTGTCTCTGGAGATCAAATCAGGTTTGGGCTTGGGGCAATCAAGGGACTCGGGGATGCAGCTTTGCACGCCATTCTTGAGGCGCGAGAGGAAAAAGGGGCGTTTCAATCTTTATACGATTTTTGTGAGCGCGTTCCTGTAAAGCAATTGAGTAAGAAAACATTGGAGACTCTGATTCGCTCTGGTGCCTTCGATGAATTTGAGATTCCTCGCGCTCGACTTCTTGACGCGATTGACCGGGCGGTAGGCGCCGCCAAGTCAACTCAACGTGATATTGCGATCGGGCAAGAGTCCTTATTTGGTTCGGTTGGTCTCGCAAACTCAGTTAAGGCAAAAGAAGAATATAACGAATCCATCCATGAAGGGCCTGAACGCGAACGACTCAGGTACGAAAAGGAAGCGCTGGGCTTCTACGTTACTGGTCATCCGCTCACTCGCTACGAAAACGATATGGCTCGTCTTACCACAACCAATATCGACAAGCTCAAGGAACTAAAACCCAACAGTAGTGTAGTCTTTGGTGCAATTGTTGGAGCTTATCGAGAAATGCCTTTAAAGGACGGTAGCGGACGAATCGCCTTTGTTACTCTTGAAGATCTGTCAGGGGCAATCGAAGTTCGGGTCAACGCGAAAAAATTTGCTGAGTTTGAGCAAATACTAAAAGCAGATGTTCCACTTTTGGTAAAAGGTTCTATTTGGTTTGATCGTAACTCTGACCCACCAGCAGTGAGAATGCGCACCGATGAATTCGTATCCATCGAAGATGTTCGTAAGCAGGGTGCGAAAACAGTAGAAATCCGTTTTGAAGAATCGCAAGTTGATGCAGCGAAATTATTAATTCTGCATGAGATCATCAAGGAATTTCCAGGAGACTGTAATGTTGGCCTCAAGCTGATTATTCCGGAGCTTGCGGAGGTGGAATTCGATCTCCCTGACCAACTTCGCTTGAATGCCTCAGAGGCCCTTGTTGATCGAGTAGAAGCTGTCTTTGGTCGTGGTGTTGTTCGATTTGCTTAGTGCTTGTCTTACCTAAGCCTAATTACTGACCCGCGGAGGTAGAAGAGCTTTTCACTTGGGTAAGGGACTTTAGGATATTTACAGTCTTTGGGTCGCTGGGATGAACACTCGGACCATTGAGATTCACGTCAAACGAATAAGATACTGCAGGCTTTGATGCTTTTTCGGGAAGGTTTGCGTGAACCCGCACGTAACCCAAACAACTTTGCTTAATCTCACTACTCCAAGAGATGTCGGCTTTTTCTACGTGCGGGTGAAGCTTAATCAGCGCATCAACCAAAGCTTGTCCATTCTCCGGTTTGTACGTAGATACCAATCTGATGGCCTTTTTGTGATCGCTGGAAGCAAATCGACCTTGCAGCCAATCCATACTTGCATACATTCCGAGGATCATCATACTCCCGACGAGGAGTTGCAAAAAACTCACCGAACCTCGTTTTTCTGGCAGGCTCACTTCAATCGGTCTAGACGCGCAGACAGCAGCTCGTCGAGTGCTTTTTCATCATCTATCGAGATCCTATTGTCGGTTCTTGTTTTCGCTGGTTCTCGAGGTTTAGTGGCCTTCTTTACTGGTTTGACTTTTTTGGGAAGCTTTGTCAGAAGTGTGGCTTTTTTGGCTGCTAATTGCAGTTTTTTCACCCGTAGCTCTTGGCGTTTGGCTTGCCGTAACTCCTTGCTCTTGGTCTTGGGTTTGGTCTCCGATTTGACCTTTTCCGTAACATTTTTGAGCATCTTCTGCTGCGCTTCAAATTCTCTGCGGAAATCCGATAAGAGCGTGTCTGTTTGACTGGAATTGAAGTTCCGTAAGTGGCTGTAAACACTTCTGTTCCCGACCTTTACGGTAAACACAGCCCAGGTAATTGCAACCAGAGCTCCTGAAAATATGAGGTAGCGAAGTATCGTCTTCACACCTACAAAGTACGATATATTTCGCAACGCGCAAGTTTTTGACCAATCTCGCCTTATGATGCGTTGATAAAAATAGTTCGGCTGAGAGTCATCGTTTGAAATCCTAGGCGTTGGTACATTTTTCTCGCTGCGAGGTTGTCCCGGTTAACCAGTAAGGCTGCGGATGAACATCGCTGCAGAATCCAATCGATAACCGAGGAGGTGCCGCGTCCACCAAAGCCTTGCCGTCGAAACGTTTCTATTGTGTAGACGCCTTCGATTTGTCCAACTTCCGGTATGAGCGACGAGACACTGGCTTTATAGATGAGTTCTTCATCTTGCCGGAAGATAAAATCTCTTTGTCGAAGAAGGCGGGTAGCAATACGGTCGCGGAAAAGAGTTGGGTTTCTTTGTCGAGCGTCATCTCCTGACTCTTCTTTTGCCATCGCTGCAGACGCTTCGACGAGAATGTCGAGGTGTCGTAATTGTGCAATCTCTAAGTTAAGTGTCGGTTCATACGCTCGAAATAACTTTGCGTTCGTGACGTATAGCAATTGTCGCTGATCAATTCGAGCACTCATGCCTATGGACTTCAAGCGTTTCCATAGATGATCAACTAACTCCTCTGGGCCCAGTAGTACTCGAAACATATTTGGATTCACTTTTGCTATGTTTCTCAGTTGCTCAATACTCTCATCGGAATGAATCGCTGGATAAAGAATACCGGTGTTGGAAAGTAAAACGAGTCCCACGATCGTCCGGCTTTGGTCGAATTCACCAAGTAGCCATCCATCCTGAGCGTAAGGAGACGCTTCTATTTGTTCACGAATCCAATGAGCAATTGGGAGTGTTCGAAAGGGATCCCGAAGGCAGAAATCGAATGCCTCCTCATAGCGCTCTGGCTCTAACTCCTTCAGCTTCGCCACGACGTCACAAAGAGTGAACCTTCCGCACAAATTTCGCAAGTAATGAGCTATAAGTCTTTAGGGTACTGTTGCATGAGAATAGTTCGTCATTTTTTGGTGGTAGCATTCATCTTGTCATTGAGTTTTTCAGAAAATGTAGCTGAAGCCTCGGACATCGCAAATGCACTCAAGTTCGCAAAAAAAGTTCTCGGTGATAAGGTTCCTCCCCAATATGAAAAATATGTGTCAGCGCAGCCTGACGAGGCACTAGCACTTATTTTGGAGCAGGGTAGTCTCCCGAGAGATTTAAATCGCTCGACTGTTAAACCGAAGCAGTCATCTTCTGCCGCTTTTCGAAAACTTGGTAAGACCAGATTAACGCCTAAAGCTTTGTTGCCAATTATTGAGATGGCTTCTCGTGAATCGGGACTTCCGCCAGAGCTTATCGATGCCGTGGTAAGTACAGAATCTGGTTATCGACCAAGCGCAGTATCTAAAACCGGAGCAAAGGGGCTGATGCAACTTATGCCAAAAACTGCTGCATCACTTGGGGTAAAAAATCCATTCGACCCTGCAGAAAATGTCCGGGCGGGCGCTACGTATCTTCGACGAATGCTTGAGAAATTTGGTCGAGTATCGCTAGCTCTTGCTGCCTATAATGCAGGTCCCGGTAACGTTCGAAAGTATAAAGGAATACCACCGTTTGCGGAGACCGAACGCTATGTTCAAGTCGTATGGCAACGTTATCAATATCGCCTAAAGAATAAGAATTACGTAAACAAAGAACCAAGAACCGCCGTAAACGAAGATGATGAACCGTTACGTCCCACTGTTTACGAATGATTCATTCTTCTTATACATCTTCGTCTTCGTCTTCGGATGCTTCCTTGTACATGGCGTCTGCAATACGGTGAGCAGATGCTTCTAGACGTGAAAGTGCAGCTTGTAGCTTATCTCCGTCGTCCGTCTCGTAAACTCTTTTGAGTGTATCCAGATCTTCACGAATCTCATCGATGTCTTCATCTGTTAAGTATGAAGCATACTCCTCAAGAGATTTTTCTGTCGTGTACATGAGTCCATCTGCCATGTTTCTCATGTCAGCGATTTCTTTTTTCGCGCGATCTTCGTTGGATTTAGCTTCAGCTTCTTGAATCATTCGGTCGATTTCATCTTCTGATAGCCCAGATGATGCCAGAATCCGAATCTGCTGCTGTTTACTCGTTCCGAGGTCTTTTGCCGTTACGTGCACAATCCCGTTCGCATCGATGTCGAATGTTACCTCGATCTGCGGGACGCCACGAGGCGCTGGTGGAATACCGACTAATTGGAATCTACCCAGAGTTTTATTGTCTGCCGCCATTGGACGTTCACCTTGAAGAACGTGCACGTCTACAATGGGCTGGTTGTCTTGAGCGGTAGAAAAAACCATAGATTTTTTGGCCGGGATTGTCGTGTTCCTGCTGAGGATGCGAGTGAAGACTCCTCCTGCGGTCTCGACACCTAACGACAGAGGAGTCACGTCAAGAAGAAGTACATCTTTGACTTCGCCCTTGAGAACACCACCCTGAATTGCTGCACCGATTGCAACAACTTCGTCTGGGTTTACTTGATGATTTGGACTTCGACCCCAAAACCCTTCATTAACCTTTTTGATACGAGGCATTCGAGTTTGGCCGCCGACCATAATGATATCGTCAATCTGTTGTACGGTTAGTCCAGCATCGCTAAGCGCGGCTTTACACGGCTCTAACGTTGCCTGAATGAGAGGTTCAACCAACTCTTCAAGCTCTTGGCGGGTAAAAGTAATGTTGAGATGCTTTGGTCCTGTAGCATCCGCCATAATGAAAGGCAGGTTAACGTCTGTTTCAGTCGACGATGAAAGCTCGTGTTTCGCTTTCTCCGCTGCTTCCTTCAGTCTTTGAAGTGCCATGCTGTCGTTACGCAGATCAGCCCCGTTGTTTTCTTCTGAGAATCGTTCGGCGAGGTAATTAATGATCTGCAAATCGAAGTCATCACCACCGAGATGGGTATCACCATTCGTTGCCTTTACTTCAAAGACCCCGTCTCCCAATTCCAAAACCGAAATATCGAAGGTTCCACCACCTAAGTCATAGACGGCAATTTTTACGTTTGTTTTCTTTTCTAGACCATAGGCAAGAGCCGCTGCAGTCGGCTCGTTGATGATACGCTGAACATTCAGACCTGCGATTCGGCCTGCATCCTTCGTCGCCTGTCTTTGCGCATCATTGAAGTACGCGGGAACAGTGATGACCGCATCGGTAACTTCTTCTCCCAAGTAATCCTCTGCTGTTTCTTTCATTTTCATAAGAATCATCGCTGAGATTTCTTGTGGGGAATAACTCTTGTTGCGAACCTGAACCCATGCCTCTCCATTTTGACCTTCGACGATCTCGTACGGAGCTTTCGAAATGTCGTCCTTGACCTCAGAAGAGTCAAATGAACGTCCAATGAAGCGTTTAATGGAGAAAATTGTGTTTTCTGCATTTGTAATCGCTTGTCGTTTTGCGATGTGTCCTACCAGTCGTTCACCACCGTCTGAAAATGCAACCATAGACGGAGTAGTTCGACTTCCCTCCGAGTTTGGGATAACGATCGCTTCGCCACCCTCCATGACGGCAACGCAGGAGTTTGTAGTGCCAAGATCAATACCTACTATCTTACTCATAATAATTACTCTTTAGTTTCTTTTTCATCCGCTGATTTGTCAGCGTTCGTTTCTGCTTCGTTGTGAGTTTCTTCATCTGAAGTGTCACTTGAAGGTTCGTTCGATGGTTCACTCGAAGGCTCTGCTCCGAGGGACACCGTCACTAATGAAGGCCGAAGCAGTCGTCCGCTTATATAAAAGCCTCGACGCATTTCGTTGACGACACCACCGGCAGCTACATCGTTTGAGTGGAGTTGATGGACCGCTTCATGTTGCGCAGGGTCGAAGGGTTGCCCAACACTCTCGAAACTCGTTACCTCATGTTTCTCAAGCTGACTCAGAAACTTTTTCTGAACCATTCTGATTCCATCGATAACTCCTTGGCTTTGTTCTTGCGCTTCACTCGTCGAAAGAACCTCTAGTGTGCGATCAAGGTCATCAATCACTGGAAGCATATCTTTTATCAGTTTCTCATTCCCAAACTTGATGGCTTCTTCACGTTCTCTTCGGGCTCGTTTTTTGTAGTTGTCGAGGTCCGCTGCTGCACGCATCCATTTACTACGTAGCTCGGAGTATTGGGTTCGCGTTTGCTCTAAAGCCTCTTCGAGTTCTCTCTTTGCTTCAATCAAAGCTTCAGTCACGGCCGATGAAGCGTCCTTCTTTGGTGCTTCTTCGGGGTCCTCGCTTTTTGCTTCTGATTCGTCAGCAAGCAGGTCAATTTCTTCCTCGGTTTCGCTGGTCGACTTCTCGCGTTTTTCGATCGCTTCCACTGCTTCGCTCATCGCTTGCTCAAGCACGGAGTTGTCTGGCGTTTCGGGCGTTTGATTCTCTTCTGCCACGACCGGTAAACTTGCATTTCTTGTTCGCTTCTTCAAGCATAAGACCTCAATATTCCTAGTCAATAGCGGGGTCGTCTTCTGTTTTCTCTGTATTCACTGCCGAAGAACCGACATCGTCGTCCGAAAAAGACTCTGTGAGAGCGCTAGCGGTATATTCTACCAGGGGAATCACTCTGGAGTAATCCATTCTCATGGGGCCAACAACCCCAAGCTGGCCGCCGGTTCCGCGTTCCGAGCCGTAGCTTGTGACTACCAGCGCGAGATCCTTTGCGTCTCGTACTCCTGCCTCCGCTCCGAAGACGACTTGCGTCCGCGCATTCTTCGCAATTGAGGATTCAACCGGATTTTTCAGAGCTCCATTGAGCAGACGGATCAGGATGGTTTTCTCCTCAAAAGCTCGCAAAAGTTTACGCATCCGATTGATATCGGCAAATTCGGGCTGATCGAAGAAGTTCTGTTGGCCATCTATAATCATGTTTTTTACAGGCGGATTAGGAATATCAATTCCTAAGCTTTGCTCGCCGATGATGAGTGCTTGCTGCATGACCCGGTCCGCCGCCGCTCGTTCATCTTTCATGGTTTGAAGAATCAGCGTTCGGACTTCTGCCAAGGTTCGCCCATCGAGAAGAGACTTTAGATAATTCGACATCCTGCGAAGCTCATCTCGGTCAACCGGTGCATCAACGCGAACCACGCGATGTTGCACCCAACCGCTTTTGGCTACGAATATCGCGAGAACTGATTCTTCACGTACCGGAACAAACTCAATCTCCGAAAAAATAACGTCGTTGAGTGTGGGCAGGAAGACGAGGCTGGCGTGGTTTGAAATGCTTGAAAGAACACGTCCTGTATCCCGAAGAATTTGAGAAATATCCTGACTGGTATTGCCTTCCGCAGCAGTGACGGCCGTAATGATTTCGCGTTCTCTACCTGAAAGGCGACCGCGCTGTGCCAAATGTTCTACGTAGGCTCGAATTGCTTTCGCTGTCGGTAAGCGTCCGGCGGACGCATGCGGTGCGGATAGGTATCCAAGTTCTTCCAGGTCCGCCATTGTGTTTCGCACCGTCGCGGGCGAAACATTAATTGAGCGATGCCTTTTCGTGAGAGAACGGGAACCAACGGGTTCGGCGGTAGCAATGTAGTCTTCGATGACAGCCTGGAGAATTTCTCTTTGTCGGTCTCTAAGATCAGTGAGGTCACTGTTCGACATCATCAATAATGTACCAGTTCTGAGAGTGTGTTCACCAGTTTCTGAGCGACTGTGTCTGCAAATTGAAAGCCCCGAGTCGTGGGATAAACCTGTATATCGTCAGAGACGACGAGTCCTTCCGAGCTCAGTTCATCAATACAATTCTGAAGTTGCACCTTGAAAGCCTTGGGTTCGACTTTCGATATTTCTGGAAGCTCGGAATAGCTGAAGCCCCAACTCACTCGCGAGCGAACCATCAAAAATTCTATCAGCTCCTCCCAAGCGCTGAGTTGTTCCTCCATTTCGAAAGCCGGCATATTGCTGTTATTATAAGTGACTGGATTTCTTATTGTTTCTGTTCTTGTAGCTGCTTGCTCACTCTGAGAAGGCAGATAGCTGTGCGCTCCAGCGCCTACTCCTAAGTACGGAGAATTCATCCAGTACAGGCTGTTATGAATCGCACGTTTACCCTTGCGACTAAACGCTGACACTTCATAATGATCAAAACCCTGTTCTTCAAGGTAGCGCCACAAAGCGACCATTCGTTTTGCTTGTTCATCGGAGGACATCGGATGAAAAGTTCCTCGGATACGCCTTCGATCAAAATTCGTATTGGGTTCGATCGTCAAACCGTAGGCTGAAAGGTGATCGATCGGAAGCGCAACGAGTAATTCCAGTGACCGAACTACGTCCTCGATGAGTTGACCTGGCATTCCGAACATAACGTCTACCGACACATCAAGTTTCAGTCTTTTAATGTTTTCGATTGCGATGACTGTTTGTTCCGCTTGATGAAGTCTTCCAAGCTGAATAAGTTCTGAATTCACCATGCTCTGAGACCCGAGCGAAATTCGGTTTACACCGGCGCTTTCCAGTTCCTCCAAGTAATCACATTCTAAATTTTCTGGATTACATTCAACCGTGATTTCTGCGGATTGCTGAATGCCGAAGCATGCTTGTGCGTGCTGAATGACTTGTTGAATATGTTTAGCTGCCCAAAGGCTCGGCGTTCCGCCACCAAAATAAATCGACCGCAACTGCCCGAAACCGGAGTACTGTGATTGTCTACTGTCTATTTCGCGAATGACAGCATCACAATACTTTTGCCCATTAAATGGCCCGGCATACACATTGAAATCGCAATAAGGACACACGCGTAAACAATACGGGAAGTGAATATACAGACCAAAGTCGCGATTGCTGACGTGTGCTACCGGTTTCATGTCGGCTAATGAAGCGCCTCAAGTGCATCTAGATCAAAACCTGGATCTTCACCTGAGTTATCTAGCCCGCGAATGCGAACAACAGTGACTTTATTTAAGCCGAAAGAATCGAAATCGTAGAGTGTACTGTTTCCGCTGGTTGCGGGAAGGGGGTACTCAAAAAATGTCCCTCCATCTTCACTGATTGCGACTCTTGCTCGAGCCCCGTCTGGACCCAGTTCGATTACAGATAGATCTGGCCCGGCACCGTTTGGGATCGGACGAAAAAAACGCAGACTTAGTGAACTTCCGAGGCCAAGTGCTACTGTTCTTCCATCCGGAGGACCTAAACCCCGTTTGGGATCTGCATAAATGGCTTCTTCATTTTGCCCAGGCGCGACGAGAAATTGCTGCACAACCGAAGCGTGCAGGTCCTGAGTCACCCCAGGATAGCAACTGGATAGGTATAAACCCGTAATGCAAAGACCGGTAAATTGCAAAACATTGAAATTTTTGACCGAAAACTTTTCGAAAGGAACGATACAAGCTAGTTTCCTCTCGATGGTGCGTCGAAGTCGCCGCGAGTTAGAAATAGCAGAGCATCTTTGGGATTGCTTGAATCGCATTGCTGAAGACTGTGGCACAGACCGCCACATGGTCGTCAATCAGGCAATTTACGAGTTGGCAAGAAGATTCAATTTTCTGAAGCCAGCAGAGCGTGAAGTGCCTGCCATGGACAATGCGCTAGAAGCTGCCCCTTCACCTGGTCAAGCAAGGGCCCCCGAACCTATTAAGCAGGCTCCGCGACCTAAGCCTCCTCGGCCGAAAAAGCAGTTGTATGTAGTCAATAGCGCTGGGGATATGTGCAAGATAGAGAAAGATACTTTCATCATAGGTCGCAGTCGCACCTGTGATTTAGTTATCCCATCTTCGAAGGTGTCCAGACAACACGGTAGCGTTGTGAGAGAAAACGGCGAATATTTCATCGACGATCTCGGTTCTGCGAATGGTGTTTGGAAAGACGGTGTTCGGATCAATAAAGAGAAAATTCGAGATGGTGACGAGTTCATGATCTCCGAAGAAGTTCTTAAGTTTATTTTCCGCTAAGTTTCTTGGACTGTATTCTTCGTAGATCCTTCCTGATAGGGAAACGTGTTCGCTCAACCTAAAACTTTATCAAAATAACTACCTAAAGAATGTTTGTCTTCGGAGCAGAAAGCCCCCGACCATAAGAAGTAACAAGCCGATGTTTACTAAATCAGGTGTCCGACGTGAGTGCAGTGTTGAGCAATCGCATCCTTCGACCTCTTGTGACGAAGTGTAGCGAGCGCATTGACTACGAAATGCTGTAATTCCAGTCGCATCGTACCCGCTAAGACTCGGAGAACAAGTTACGATTGGTCCGAATGCTGGGTAGACAGAACACAGTCCGCCCAGATCGTCCGCTGAAAGGTCTCGTTTTTTTGTTTCGCAACTCTTCGCGTTTGCAAACATGGTCGCATCTGCGTCTGTGACATGCGCAAATCCGATGAAATGACCTACTTCGTGCACCAAGGTGTTCTCGAGGTCGTGAGTATCCGAGTTATTCCCGCATGAAACAGCTGGATCAATTTCGATAATCGAGAACTTCGCGGCATTCACAACAATGTCCGCGTCGACAATTTCACCTGTATTCGGTTCGTACCTCGTTAGCGTGATAGCCACTAAGTCTGCTTGTGGCCACAGTCCTTGATCGATGAGTCTTTCAAGATCGATCTCTGAATCTACGGATGTGAGTACATTTCTGTTGTTGGAAGGTGTATTTCTATCAAAGAAGGCGCCTTCGCTTACGTAACCACCGTACTGGAAAACCAACGATGTACAACTCTCCGTTTGTGAGCTCCATCTATTAAAGCTTTGGATAGCGATACTTGCGGTATTGGTGTTTTGAAACAACAGACTTTGGTCGGAAATAAAGAAAGGAATACAGGTTTGTCGCCAAACCTGGCTAACCGCTGCCGGATCATCATAGTTGACGCGAGAGCATTCGTAGCTCCAGGCATCGCCAGCGATCACGAATTGTAGCAAACTACCAATGACAATTCCGAGTTTTGCTTTTGTTTGTAGAACAGACAACGTTCGAACGATATCACACAGGATCACCTGTGCGCACCTATCAATTTTTGCTAAGAGTCAACGCATGGTTTCAAGAGACAAAAGAATGAATCCAGCGGAGGTATTCGAAGAACTTCCCCATTTAGATGGTTCTGGCCGGGCGAGAATGGTCGATGTTGGGGGTAAACTTCCTACTCACCGAATTGCCGTCGCTGAAGTGTATGTTCGTATGAAACCTGAGACATTAGAATTGCTCAGGCAAGGAGCTCTATACAAAGGTGACGCAATAAGCGTTGCGAGGGTCGCTGGTATAGCCGCGAGTAAAAAAACGGCAGATCTCATTCCGCTTGCCCATCCAGTGCCACTAACTCACGTTGCTGTCGATATCGATTTTGATGAGGCGCAAAATAGCGTCCGGATTGAGGCACGTACCGAAACTACTTCTGTCACCGGTGTTGAACTGGAGGCTCTCGTCACCGCATCGACCGCGGCGATGACAATCTACGATATGGCCAAAAAATATGATCGCGCGATGGTTATTGACGGACTGCAGCTTTTATTGAAATCTGGCGGGCAGAGCGGCAATTATCTTCGCGACGACCAAAGCGTGGAGAAGCAGCGATTTCCACGCAAGAAGAGCACTTCAAAGTCTTCTTCAAAACGCAAAAAACCGTCGACGAAGAAGAAGGTTTCAAAAACGTCTTCTAAAAAGAAAGTGTCATCTTCTCCGAAGCGAAAGGTGACTAAAAAGCAAAAATCGTCCTCGACGAAAGTCTCTAAAAAAACAAAAAAAGCGAAATAGAATCCTTGAGTCAGGTAGAACCAAATTCCACGATTTCTAACAAAGAGAGCATTAGCCAGGCGCTTGATCTGCTTTGGAAAGACTACGAGAGTAAGTGGAAACGTTTGCTCTCTCCTCGATTTCTTAGGGAGCTGTCTCTGCGCGCGATTTACGACGTTCGGCCAATCGACTTGAAAAAAATAGTAAGTATCGTTCCGGCCGGCACAGTTCCTGATTGTCCAAACTGCGAGGATATTTGCTGTCAGGGAGCCGAAAACGTCGTTTCACTGCGATTGAGTGATATAGCCCAGCTTATTGACCTTGGCCGTACTGATCTCATAGCGAAACAAAAACCGAGGTTCACAGAGCAAATGATGAGTCAGAGACCAGCTCTTTTTGAGCTTATGGGGTCAGAACTCTGGCTTACCTTGCCTGTTCTGAAACAACTTGGTCCTTACCGAATGTGTGCTGCTCTAGATAAAAACTTAAAATGCTCTTTGTATCCTCACTGGCCACTCTCTTGCGAACGTTTTCCTTACTCACTCAACGCTTCTAAAAAAAAGGTCTTTTGGGGAAGCAGGTGTCAGTCAAAGAGCTGCTCTCCCGAACATAACGCCCGGGGTGTACAAATGATTGAAGGAGCGGGGCAAACGTACAATGAAAGGATAAAAGATGCCGTGCTACTCATTCATGCGCGAAAAAGACTCAATGAACTAGGAATTGGAGTATTTCTAAGCGACCCTCAAAATCCCGAGTTTGAGGAATTGGCAGGGTCCTTACCCATTATCTGACTGCTGAGGCCCAAGTCCTCGCGAAACGAATAGAGCGAATAAAGATAAGAAGCCACCAACCATAAACGATGCTTCTCCACCTCGAATTTCGAAAGCATAGCCAGCCAAAACCGAACCAATACCGCCTCCTAAGCCGAAAGAAGCAGCAAAAAAGAGACCTTGCCCTGTCGCTCGTAATTCATCTGGGATCTCCTCTAAAATAATTTCAATGGCTGAGACAAAGAAGCCGGTGAAGGTAAACGCGTGAAGAAATTGAATCGCCACAAGGAGACTCTCGTTCAAATTAAGAGTCATAACAAACCACCTTAAACCCGTTACAAGTAAAGATAGTGCGAAGAGTTGATGAGGTTTGAAAATCTGAAAAAGCCTTCTTGACTGGCTCATCATTATAATCTCAGCAACGCCTGCAACTCCAAAACATACGCCGGCAATCGAGCTTGCCATTTGTATTTCCCGCACGTGAACAGGAAGAAACCCGTGATAAGGCATTGTTGAAGCCCAATGAAGGCTTGAGGCGAGAAATAATACAACAATTCTTCGGTTCTCAAAAAGCTTTTGAACGGAGCGGTAGTTCACAGGTTTATGTTCAATGCCCTTTGAATTGAGAAATAAAGACGCAATAAGCGTGATGGCGTAGCATCCTGTGAGGGCAATTACGGAGAGCTTCGCATAGTCTTGAGAGCCTTCGATTAGCTTGCCCATCACAACAGCGCTTACGACAAACCCAATTGACCCCCACACTCGTATATCGCTGTACAGACCTCCAAACTGTTTAATCATCTTCATAGTAACCGCATCATTCAGGGCGGGCACCGCCGTCTTTGTGCTTGCGAAGACAAACAAGATAATTGCAATGCCCGTAAAGCTCCGGGCTTCTAAGAAAAGTAGAGGAGTTAATAAGCTTAGTACGATCACTAACCTTAGTACTCCAACTGTCCGACCTGTTTTGTCGGCCATGTAGCCCCAAAGCAACGGTGAAAGTACTCGAGCAACCGCTGGAAGCGATAGTAGTAATCCAATTTGTGTCCCCGTAAATCCAAGGTCTGCTAGGTAAGGGGAAAGAAATGTGATCATTATGCCAACACATGAAAAGTGAAAGACGTATATCGCTGCGCTGGGAACAAACTTTTTCCAGCCCTTATTTACTGAGCTCACTAAGGCTACCTATTACCCAATTTGATGTAGGGTTGAGTCTTTTACAGCGTACGTTTCACCCGGTTCTAGGCTATCTGGAACGCGTGTGAGAATTTTCGATGTATCCGATACTATTTTTATATTATTCGGGATACTTCGTCCCGGAGCGATATAAACATCGGCTCCAATGAATACGTTATGCCCAAAACAAGTACCTAGCATCTTTTGCTTTACTTCTTGGACAGTACCTTTGAATTCTACTCGGATAGGTTTATCTGGTGAAATATCGATTGGTGTTGCTCGGGTAGTAAGCGCTGCCCTTCGTCCAACAAGGCAGAATTGCATTCCACGCATACACATATCCGCCTCCTCAAAGCTTGCACAGGCATGAACGACGGAGTGTTTACTCACGAACGAGTCTTTTCCAACAACAGAAAATGCAACATTTACCCTTTCTTGAAGCGTTGATCCGGCAGAAATTATAGAATTTCTCACGAGTGCTTGAGCACCAATTTTTACGTTATCTCCAATAATGCAACCCTCAACAATGGCCGTGGGATGAATCGAGACGTTCGTTCCTCTTATATTAGCATGAGGAGCAATCCCATCGATGATCTTCCGAAGTGAATGCGCTTCGGTAAATCGGTCAGAGCGAAGTAAGGCAATGAGAAGAGACGGTCGTCTTATTATTGCCTTCAAGAGAAGACAGATAGACCAGACCGGATGGGTGATGGCTTGTTCGACCCACCTGGTTTGAATGCTTAGGAGGTTCATTTGGAAAACATGGAGCCAGTGACTCACCTCAAGCGCAATTGAGGTCGTTATTGTATGCTCCCAGTCATTGAAGCCGGTAATTGACTTAGGAACTGGCATGCGAAGAACTAATTCCCTAAAGTCGATGGGAAGCGTCGCTGCATTAGAATTTCTCTCTTTAGCGCGAAGGAGCCAGATCGGATACGTACGATGGTCTTCGATAAACGTGCAATCTTGTAAATCGGAGAAATTGCGCACAAAAAACGATTCTTTTGGTAATGCGAATTGAGCTGATTGTTTATCGTTCTTTTTCCAGGCTTCGATGAACAGCCGAATTCCTCGGAACGTGAAAAAAACATTATCAAAAGTAACAAAACGAGGAATATCTATAGGAATATCGGCCTCAGACTCAACAAAGTGAACCTCTAGCCCGTTTTTTGTGAGAGCGTCACTTTGCCATTGCTGAAGCGGCACACCACCCACCGGCATTTCACTCACGTGTTCACCGAAGGGAACAATGTGAGCAGAGGTCTTTATAATAAAGGCTTGCATATCATTACAGGACTACGAATTAGAGGGAGCATTTTCTATTTGCTCATGGTTAGGCCTCGACCGTTTCCGTTCATGGCTACCAGCGAGACTTTCAAAGGCACGTAAAGCCCTCGCATCGTTTGGCTCAATGTCTAGGATTTGTTGGTAAACCTGAAGAGAGTCTTCAGTCGACCTATATTTACGGTAAAGTGTACCAAGGTTGTGCAGAGCTTCTATTAAATTAGGGTGTTGTTCAGTGATTGATTTATAAATTGAAATGGCTTTTTCGGGGGTATTCAACTCTTCTGTATAGATTTGACCGAGTTTTCGTTGTGCGAAATGAATAAGCAGTGGATTTCGGCTTTTCTGTACAACAATTTCCAAAGCTGAGGCGAATATCTGGAAGTCAGATGTTGTTTTAGAAAGTTCGCTCATTTCTGTGATGATCCGGCGGTCATTTGGGTTTTCTGAAATCGCTTGATGCAGAGTGTTGAGTGCTAGGGTGGATCGCTGCGCGTCCTCCTGAGCCGAATTGACTAATTCATGTTGGATTCTATTTCGTGACGGAGATGTTCTTCGGTCTTTGGTGGACTCATCGAGAAATTTACTCAAGTGAATAAATTGATCCGTCTGTCGAAATACGTCTTTGATTTCTTTGAGGCCATTTGGATCTCCACCCGCCTCAAATAAAGCAGATTTGTAGTATGCTAGTGCTCGCTCGGGTTGGTCGAATGAGCTAAGGCAAAGTTCGGCAAGCCGCAGAGCAAGTCCCGCCCGAATATGTGGGTCCGTTGCATGTAGTAAGAACTCACCTAAAATAACGGTCACTTCTTCATCTCTTTCGCATTGTCGACCTAGAGTCTCAAGTTGATCTAAGATTCGCAGATTCTGTGGATCAAGGCGCGCTGCTGTCAGGACTTCTTCGAATGCAAGCTCTTTATTGTGGAAAGCATTTTCAATCGTTTCCGCAATGTATAAATGAAGAGTCGCTTTTTCTCCTGAGTCTTCGGTGGCAGCGATTCGTTGACGATATAAACGAATCAACTCCTCTGTTTTACCGTGGTCAGAATAAACGATGCCCAGTGCAAAAATAGCTTCACGATGACTGGGGTCAATGCGTAAGACTGTTTCATACAGTGTAATTGCTTTTGACTGAGTTGGTCCAATGCCAGACAGACCGCTGGCCGCATTCACTAAAGCCGTACACCATTGATCTTCACTTGCTTTATTCGCCTCTACCCCAAGTTGGTCAAGGCAATCATCGATGATTCCAAAAGGAAGGTTGTCAAAGGTTTCACCGGCTGAGTGAAACTTTACTTTGTCCTTCAGAATCGACGATAAAGCCGATTTTATGTCGATCGTGCTTGTCAAGCGGCGCAAGTTTACCGCAGCCTGAAGAACTTCGAAACCTGAGGACGGGGACTAGTTTAGAATTTCCTAAATGAATGCGCTCAATCCAGTGACCGCACGTCCGATAATCAGTGTGTGTATATCGTGAGTCCCCTCATACGTGAATACACTTTCAAGATTGGCCATGTGCCTAAAGACCGGGTATTCATCTGAAATTCCGTTGGCACCGAGGATTTCTCTCGCCGTTCGAGCGATATCAAGAGCCATTTTTACGTTATTGCGTTTCGCTAAGCTCACTTGTACGTGAGTCAGCTGGTCATTGTCTTTGTTGCGGCCGAGTTGCAAAGCTAGGAGCTGAGCTTTTACAATTTCAGATACCATTTCCGCGAGCTTAGCCTGCACCAGTTGGAAACTAGCAATTGGCTTACCAAATTGAATACGGTCTTTCGCGTAGCTCAGCGCAGCATTATAGGTCGCGATTGCTGATCCGACAGCACCCCAGGCGATTCCGTACCGCGCGGAATTGAGACACATCAATGGTGACTTCAGTCCGCCGCTTCCTTCGAGCATATTTGCGGCGGGGACGCGCACTTCATCGAAAACGAGCCCGCTGGTAACGGACGCTCGCAAAGAGAATTTCCCTTCCACGTCATATGCACTGAAACCTTCCATTCCCTTTTCCACCAAGAAACCTTTGATGGAGCTTGCTTCGTTTGAATCTACTTTCGCCCAAACAATTGCAACGTCAGCAATAGAGCCATTTGTGATCCAGAGTTTTTCACCGGACAAAATATAATGGTCGCCGTCCTTTCGCGCTTTGGTGATCATTCCGCCAGGATCCGACCCAAAATCAGGCTCAGTGAGTCCGAAGCATCCGATGAGTTCTCCCCGAGACATTTTAGGAAGAAAGCGGTCTTTTTGCTCCTCACTACCGAATGCCCAAATTGGGTACATACATAAGGAACCTTGAACGGAGGCAAATGATCGAAGTCCTGAGTCTCCGCGTTCGAGCTCTTCCATCGCAAGACCATAAATTGTATGGCTGAGTCCTGGGCAGCCATAACCAGTTAGACTCGAACCGAAGAGTCCTAATTCGCCCATTTCAGTAGCGAGTTCTCTTGGAAAAGTACCTTTCCTATAGTGCTCTGTGACAATAGGCATCCATCGCTCGTCAACCCATCGAGCGACAGAGTCTCGTACCATTCGTTCGTCTTCGCTGAGGAGGGAATCGAGTCGATATAAGTCTGTTCCGTGAAATGGTTCTGCCATGGTCCAAAGCTACCAAGTCCCCATCCGGAGTAACAACCTATTTTTCAATAAGTCTCACTTTGAGTTGATGTGGGATATCGTCAGCCGATCGAAATACCCGAGTCCAAATATTGTATCCCGTTGCTTCTACTTTGATTTCAATTTGTCCCAGTGCGTCAAGAGGAGGCAATTCTATCTTTTCGCCATCGCCAATTTTACGATTATTCACAAACAATCGGCCATTTACTGGCTTGATGAGAACAAATCTCTGGTCCGCAATCAGTTTAATTTCCACCACCTTTTGTTCAAGTAAGTTTCCTCGATATTGCTCTTTCGCGGAATTATAGCCGTCGATCTCTGCCGAAATTACATGTTGAACAAACGGTTTAAGTTTAAGCGTGATGGGTGTCTTTGCGTTTGTTTTTCTGCCGTTGAGTATAACGCTGGCATTATTTGGCGAGCTTGTGATCGTAACCTTTGGCCAAAATTTGTCAGATATAAGTGCGAAAGAAATCGCTACTACGGCCAGGACAACCAATACCGTAACGAAGGGTAAAAGAATTCCAGATTTTTTTGCAGTATCGTCAGTAACGACTGAAGCGTTTGGGGAACTTTGCAGAGCACTGTGGGAGGATGAGAAAACCGGACTCGTTTGCTGAAGCTTAGTTCGAAAGTCTTGGTCCTCTGAGTCGCTATGGTTATCGGATTGAGCCACATTCGCTGCTTGTTCTATATTTCGTGGGACACGTGCTGGCATCGTGGGTCTCGACCCTGAGCTATGCAGCTGACTCGAGGGCATAGGACTGACTGTGTCCAAAAGTCCGATACTTGGATGTGCCCCTTGTTGCGGCGCGGTAAGTCCCGGTTGACTTTGTGCAGTAGCGAGAAGCCCTCCATCTTCTGCTGCTTGGTTTGGCGTGCTTGAAATTTCAAGTGGTGCAGCTTGCTTTTCGTTTGGGGTGTTCTCGGGTGTGACCTTTACACGAAGAGGGCCGCTAAGATTTTTTGCCGTTGCAGAAACTTGAGCAAGCGCAGAAGAAGGCTCTTCTAGTGGATTTATTTCAAGACGAATTTGAGTCGCGTCAAAGTTCTCGTCAGTTTGGTCAGGTGTCGCATTTGGTTGCGGTGTGGCCGCCGCCGCAGCTTCTTTTTCTAGGTCTTCAATTCGTTTTTTTTCTGCCTCGAGATCAGCAACAGATAGGCCATCGAGAAGGGTAGAGTCAGCAAAGTCTTGTTGTTCCTGCTCATAGGTTTCATTCGGTGAGCTCTCGTCTTGTAAAGAGTTGCTAGCTGTCGAATCAAGCACCTGGCTAATTGCCTCGACATCTGGATGGGGCGTAAAGGCGGTCGGCCCGTCGTCATAATCGTTTTCGGTATCGCGCGCAGGCGTTGAAATGACACCTTCCTCAAAAATAGGCCTGACTTCCAAACCAGCCAGTAGCGGCGTTTGAGCAGAAGGCGCTATTTTGTCTGAGAATTGTTGGTTTTCAGCCGGATTTCGTTGGTTCTCGCCAGCTTGCGCAAGAAGTGCGCGGTCTTCCTCCGAAAGCTCGCTTCCATCAATAGTTTCATCTTCAGAAAGAGAATAACTAGCATTTTCTGAGGCCAAGCCAACTGGGCCTGTTGTTGCTAAATCCGGGGCGAATTCGTGAGTTGAATCGGATTGCAGAGCAAGAGCCGTCGGGGTCTCTGATGTGTCATTAATTTCAGAAGAATTCGCTCGAGGATCAGGAGCGACGACCGCTAATGGATCTGGCGTTACTGAGGGAGGTGAGTCTGTTGGTGCTGAACGAGCTAACTGTGGGATTGGATCTTCAAACACGGTTGGGTCTATCTTTTTGATGAGTTTGGCAAGATAGTTTGCACCGTTGGTGACCATGTTTCGTAATTCTTCTTTTTGCAAGACGAGTTGCTGCAAAGAATTTCCAAAATCTTCTGCACTACCAATTCGGTCAACAGGATTTGGTTTTAGTGCATTCATGACCAAATCATCGACCTCTTTTGGTAGCTGCTTGTTGAACGCCGAGGGCGGTTTATAGGTGCCTTGCTCAAATGCGCTAATCGTTTCGATCAGGCTGCCATCTTGGACGGGATGCCTACTCGTTAGAAGTTCGTAAAAAACAACACCAGCGCAGAAAATATCAGCTCTAGCATCAATGGATTCTTGCCGAATCAATTCCGGTGCCATGTAACCGAATTTGCCTTTTAGCATCCCGGCTTGAGTTTTATGATTTTTACCTTTCGCCCGTGCGATTCCAAAATCACTTAGTTTAACTTCCCCGTGGACTGAAAGAAGCAGATTAGCTGGCGTAACATCTCGATGAATAATATTGAGCTGTTCTCCCTCGTAATTCTTCCGAGTATGAGCGTGTCTCAATGCACGACAAAGCTCGAGCTGGATATACAAGCTGAGTCCCAGTGGCATCCTTTTTTTTTGCCTTCGAAGAGTCTTTACGACTTGTTCAAGGGTGACGCCTTGAACGTACTCCATTGCGATGAAATAGGTACCGTCCGCTTCACCAAAGTCCGACACGGAAACTACATTTTGGTGGTTCAGAAATCGACAAATGTTCGCTTCATCGACGAGCATATCCACAAAGTCTTGGTCCCTCGTGAACTCATCCCGCAAAACCTTCAAGACAAGGGGCGCTTGGACTCCGCTTAACCCGTTGACCGTAGCCAGATAAATCTCGCCCATACCACCTACAGCCAAACGTCTGAGTAGCGTGTAACGACCTAATTGTTGTCCCACAGTTGGCACGCGCCGTGAGTATCCAGTGAGAAAGAATTCTGGTCCAGTACCTCACACCCCGCTTAGGTCATCATTTTTTCGCTTTTTTGATAATTTCGAGTGCCGCCGCAAAAACAGAATCAGGGTTTTCACTAGCGTCCAGGCGAAAAGCGCCTTCAATTTCATTGAAAACCAATCGAATTGCCTGAAGTGACTCTAGCTTTTCGAAGTCATCTGTCTCCATTCCACGTGATTCGCGGATCCGCACGAGAGCTTCTTCCGCGGGCAGATCGACAACCAGAAGAATATCGGGTTCTGGGGCAATCTCGAGGCTTTTTTTGTACAGATGCTCGCGGTCTAATCCACGCTCACCTTGGTACGCAACAGTCGAAAAATAGCTTCGGTCTTGTATGACGATTTCCCCCCGCTTGAGTGCGGGAAATACAACTTCGTTGACGTGAATCTGTCGATCCTCGTGAAAAAGATTGAACTCTTCTTCGGGCGAAACCGCTCCTCGGTCAGCTGCCGCGAGTGCCCTGATTTTTTGACCGATTGGACCATTCGTTGGTTCTTTCGTAACTGTGACCTGACGTCCTTCGTTTCTCAATGCATCAGCAAGACGATTTTGCAGGGTTGTCTTTCCACTGCCGTCTATTCCTTCGATCACAACGAGTAGTCCTTCAAATTGGTGCTTCACGATGACCGGCCTTATAACAGATATCTGAGCGAATCGGCTAAAATACATTCATCTCAAGAGTTTCTCTAATTACATAATTGAATGTCCAATCATCGATATGAGGTATAATCACTGAGTGACCAGTTTTGGCACAGGGATATTAATCTTTGCGACTCTTTTCGCCCAAACGCCGCCTGAAGCTGTGCCGTTTGTTTCGATTTTATCGAGCGAAGGGCGGGTAATTCAGCAGGAAACCTCAATACCTCCAACCTTCACGGCCGAGCTGGAGGTCGAAATTCAAAATAACCTTGCTTTACCTGTTGATCGAGTAGAACTGGAAATACGGCTGCAATATGAAAATACAGAAATTCCCGGCTGGCGGATAACTCGCCGCTTTGATCGTAAAGAAATAGCTGCGAATAGCCGAACTTTTTTATCAATAAAGAAAAGTTTACCGCCTCAACGACGTCAGTTTGCTCTGCATAAAATTCAATATCAGGTGAACATTATTCGATATCGTCTCAAGCGATTTAAACTTGATACCTTAGTACGTCTCATCCAGAGTCCCTTTTTATATGATCAATCAGCAGCGCTCGTAAGCCTTGATCTTGTTTCTCTTGATCATCGAGAAATCATTCGGACACACCTCGCTAAAGAGGAACTCGAAAGATTTTTTGCTTCGAAGTTGATTCGTCCAGATCCCCGTGTCGCTTTAGAGCTTTTGGTAGCGCTTCGTGCGGTTGCAGCTCTAAAAATCGCTGAAATGATTGAGCCTGCTTTTATTTGGTACAGTCTTCAAAATCAGGAGGAATGGGGCATGACTCTGATCGACCTGGTGCAACGCGTCCGACGTGATTCTCATAGCGATGAGAGAAGGTTAGGAATCATTCCAGAGTGGGCAAAATCAACACTGAGCCAGGACCATCGCGCAAATACAGTACTTCGAGAGCTTCTGACCTCTTGTGTGCTAAGACTCTCAGATTCGGCGATACCGCAACTTGTACTCACAAAATATCAATCTCCGAGCAAAACAGCCCAGCGATTTGCAAGTGATATTTTGCTATTGTTAGGTCGCCAAAGTGCTAAAGAACAGTTTGCAATGACTGACCCTGTTTCCCTTATCGAAATGGTTAAGGTTGCTGAAAAGATTCAGACTCGACCTTATATCGATGGCGTTATTTCTCTCCTTTCGAACGGCCATCAGGAAGTCAGGAAAGTGAGCAAGCAAACCCTGATTCGCGTAAGCGAGCAGGCTATTTTACCTTTGGCCCAAACATATCTTGGATCCACCACTGTAGACTTCAGGGAAAAGGAACTCATTAAAGAGATTCTCAAAAGGAAACCGTCTCTAAGGTTCATGGTTACCGAAAAAGTAGGTTTAGCGGCAATCAAAGATGAGAAATTGGACCAATTTATCGAGCGATTGCGCGATAAACTAAAGGACAATCACGACAGTAAAGCGAATGATTCGATTCGCTCAGCCTTCGAAGCGTTTGATGCACAAGAGTATGAACAAAGCGTAAGAAAGCTTGATACCATTCTTCATTCAAGCCCTAAATTAGTTCGCGAAAAGTCAGACCGAATTATCGATGTATATATGAAATATGCTCAAGTTTTGTACGATTCAGGAGATTTTGATCAGGCGAAACAAATTCTTTCAAGAGTATTTCTGCTCGAAGGTTCAAATCGCGGAATAGCTTTACTTGAAAAAACAAGCCTCGCTTTAGCTGAGGGGTATGTTGCACTTGGTCAACCAAGACGGGCATACGAAGAGTTGAGAGGACTTCCTTCTCAACTTGGTAAAAATCAACGGTTACGAGGTATCAAGACGAAAATACTC
>JAYZDF010000018.1:0-13838 GCA_036337945.1 Myxococcota bacterium | reverse complement strand
GCCTGTGAAAGAATCATAAGGATGAGCGGCCGCGTGTCCGAAGATTTACCTCATCTCGCCATTTTGACGGAGGAGGCAGCACAAAATCATGGATTCTTGTCGACCTACGCGGATGTGGTCGTCGTGCAAAATTCGAGTGCGCAAGAAGAAGGCAGTGACATTGGACAAATTGTGAAACCGACCCTCGATGGCGTTATGAAGCAGGCTCGCGCGTTGCTCGAGCTCATACCATCTACTCGGTCAGAACTGAAAGACACCCTGACCTTTTCTTACGATGGCGGTGATAGAGAAATTTCGAAAGAAGTATTCGAGGCTCTGAACAGACCCGGTCCTTATGATGTAAATCTGCTTATTGAAAGCATCGTAGATCGAGGAAGCTTCATAGAGTTCGACCAGGCTCGAGGACAGGCAATTGTTACGGGAGTTGCCACGCTTGTAAATCAAACTATAGGAATATGTGCCAGTCAGACACTGACTGCAGCACCTATTGGAGACGATGCATTAAGGAAAATAACGGAGATCACGCGTTTTTGTGAGCGTTTTTCTATTCCTCTCATCAATCTCGTCGATACAACCGACGAAACGACGCAGCAGACACTTTTAGGCGGCAAAGAATATCGTGCAGTCGGGAACTTCTCGATGAGCGTAAGGCACGGCTCCGAAGTATTTGCTGCTCGCCAAATGATGAGTCCATGCGTGTCGTTAGTCGTTCGAAGGTGTTACGGTTCTGGATACCTGCTAACCACATCAATGCGACCTCATCATGTCATCCTCGCACTGAAAAATGCTCAATTCTCGCGATATGACAGCGAACTCACGGCCGAACGTGCGTATTCAGACGGCTGGGTTAAGAAAGTTATTGAGCCAGGTCAAATTATAGAACAACTCGTTCATTGGGTGAGATGGTCGCGTTCTAAGCGAGCACGCGTGACGGATCAATTGCATAAAAACGACCCTATGCGCTATAACCTGAACCTGGACAAGTTGAGCGAATGAGTGACCAACAGAAAGTAGAAACAAGCCCGATACGTGTACTCGGTTTATGTTTTTTGGCTGCTTTACTGCTGGCGAGCTACGCTATCGTAAGGCCGGCGTCTGAGTCTCTTTTTTTGGAACAACATGGCTCAGCTTCGCTGATGTCTGTTTGGATTATGGTCGCCGTCGCGGTCTCCGTCGTCGTGCCGGTCTATAATCGATTTAGTCATAACAAAAATCTCATCCGGGTTTTTTCATCGACCTGCATCGTGTGCGCGATTTTACTCGCGGGAATCTTAGTTATGCTCAACCAAGATTTACCGGCAGCGCATTACGCCCTTTATGTCTGGAAGGATATTTACATTATTATTCTAGTCGAGACGTTTTGGAGTCTCGCAAACGTTGTCTTTGTCATAAAAGACGCCAAGAAAACCTACGGTTTATTCTGCGCGAGCGGGGCGATTGGCGGGTTACTCGGAAATTTCGGCGGAGGGGAGCTTGCGACTATTTATGGGTCAGCAACCGTTATTTGGGCTACTGTCGCCCTACTGGTTATCATAGGCATACTCAGTGTCCCATTATCGTCCGGCCTACTTCGAGAGGACCCTGCAAAAGCAAAAGAAGAGACCTCGGTCAGCCTTCTGAAGGGCTTCGAAGTCATTAGGAAAAGTTCTTATTTACTGTGGATTCTGGCGTTGATTGCAGTCACCCAAATTGTCATTAACTTCGTAGATTTTGAATACAATCGTTTCCTGGAAATCACCTATCCGGATACAGACGAACGAACCTCCGTTAGCTCAAAAGTTTACGCGATCATCGACGCTGGCTCTCTTATTTTGCAGTTCTCGACCGTCATCATTCTCCGAGTGCTAGGTATCCCCCTCACCCTTCTCGCCGTCCCTGCAATACTTGGCATTTCTGTTGTCAGTTTCTTGATCGCGCCTGGTTTCGCTGTTGTCGCTGTGACCAAAGTAATGAGTAAAGTCATGGATTATTCCGTTTTTCGTGCGGCAAAAGAGATTCTTTATATACCTCTGAGTTATCGAGAAAAAACTCAAGGCAAAGCCGTCATAGATATGATGACTTACCGCCTTGCAAAAGGCCTCTCTGCGGTGATTCTCACCGTAATTGGCGTAGAAGCCGCAACAAGCGTCCTATCCCCTCTGATGTTATTCTTAGTATTAGCGTGGCTAGGTATTACCACGGTAATCGTGCGACGCTACGAGCAAGCACAAGCAAAGCAACGATATCAGGGCTCGTAGTCAAACCCATCGCCTCCAACATCTACGTAAATAGGATTAGAAATAGCGCGTGCTTCAGCATTTATTACGAAAGGATGAGTCTTGCCGGGCTTACCGTTCACGCGAAGAATATAGACGCTATCCTCTACCGGATTGACGTCAACGGAATACTTTGCTCGGAACCCTCCAGTAGAAGAATCAGGTACTGGGAAGAACTCAATCGTGTTACCGTTTTCAAGAAGCTCCGCATTAGCAATTTCCATCCACGAAGGGCCGTGTACTTCGAACTCAAAAGTAACCGTAGTTGACGTTTTGATCACCTGACCCAGTGATGCGGACTCGTCTCCTGACCGAGCAGCAAAACGAAGAAAAGGACCTGTCGTCGCGATGGCTCGTCCCTCTTTCAGGCTCACCCAAAGCTCCGTCTCGTCAATTTGCGCTGGGTCATCTAGCGATGCTGCGGTGTACGTACGCGAGTAACCAAGACCAAATTCACCATGTGAATCTGAGACACCAATGGCTGTGATTCGGCGATTTGCTGAAATCAGCGCAAGCCAGTCTTCCATGAGCTGCGGGATATCATCAGTACTTGTGTCATTCATCAACTCAAAGGCGTCAAAGCCTGGCCAACGCGCGCGAACGGAACCGTTCTTCATTAGGCTCAAGTAATCAAAAACCGCTTGATTATCTCGAGGATGGTTCGCTGCGACGATCTGTGCTCCCTGTAACCGAGCCTCATCAACCAAAGCCGCCGGATCTAGGACTCCGGTAAACTTATCATCTGCGTCGTACTCCCACCACCTAAGCGACCAATAGGGCTCTTTGTCTTTTACGGGCATTGGATAAGCATTGATGTGGCCGTATAGCGGTGAAATCTCTATCCCAGGGATAGTGTAAAGTAAGGCATCTAAACCGAGTTCTTTAGCAATCGGACCGTAATCCGTCGACACATCATGGTCCGTCGCAACTAAGATATCTAAGCCTTCGGCAATCGCGGCAATGACTCTCATGGTTCGACTTGCCGTCGAATCCATACTTCGAGCGCCATGTACATGGTAATCACCTGATACCCAGCCAGAAGAATCTACGCTCTGTATAACCTTAACTTGATAGCTTCCAGTTCCACCTTCTGGAACGGTAATATTTTGGGTCTGTAACTCAAACTCCGGCCCGCGTGATGCAACCATCGTATAATCACCACTTGGGACAAGAATTATGTCCGCCGCTCTAACGTATCTTCGAACTTGAATCGCTGCATCTAAAGGCGCATCGTGGCCCGCGAGAAGAGAAATCCGTACAGGCGATGAAAGAATTTTTGAGTCAATGAACTCTGCCCGCGACTCAAGCGCTAAAGCCCCAAGGCCTGTAACCCGGAGTTTTTGAGAAACCGGTCCAGACACTTCGAGTCGTTCTTCGGATAGCAGAACACTTCCGAGCATCAGTTTTAATTTATAGGAGCCATCTGGTAAAGACACTGTTGCCGATGCATCTGAAGTAAATTTAGATTCTGTAACGGGTGTGGCCTGAGTTGAGCCCTCCTCAAGTCGTGCAATCTTCACCGTTGTCTCCTTTTGCAAAAGAGCGAAGCTCAGGTCGGTATCGACACTCAGACGTACAGAGTGAAGCGCCAATGATTCGGAATCGACTTCCCGAAGAACGTTCCAGACCGACTCGACATCGCCACCTGCTCCAACTCCAATTACGTACTTTTCTTCTCGAGTGTCATTTACTAAGAAAGGCCTTTTCTCGGTATTCAATAAGATGACTTCTTCCGCGGGCGCGACGAGATCAAAGGAGCCTTCCTGACGACGAATAAATAGACCGGAGTTACTATTCGAACTGAGAAAAAGTTCTCTGATTGGCGAATTAATTTGAGAGATATCTTTGGACGTATTTGGAATAAAAGGATGATTCTCATCTCCAGGAACAAGAATAAGGCCACAGAAGAGGTCTCGCGTCTCTTCGAGCTTTCGATCTTTCACTCTGTGAGTTAGTTCTAGCTGACGAGAGTTCGGCGCAAGTTTTAACTCGAGGGTTACCTCAATCTTTAGAGGCTCACTTGGTAATAAAGAGTCGAATAACGGAAACCCACCGTCTGTACCACGAATGGTCAAGATGCCCGGCTCGGTATCAGACCCAGCACTCGTTATGGTTGCTTCTTTCGCCTTGAATGCTCGTAAATTGCAGTGCGGAAACAGCTCTTGAAATAAATCTTGGTTAGAAAAAGAGTCTGACTCCTCTTGCTTTGAGTCTACATCGACTAAACTTCCTCCGAATACTCCCCAACCCGTTGCAGATCCAGGACGTTGGAACGCGAATCTAACCACTCCATTATCGAAAACAAAGTCTCCTTGTCGCGATTCAGCATAAGGTCCGAGGATAAGGTCATCGTCAGAATTTATCTTTTTTACTATAGGTGGGCTGGGGTCCTCACCGGCACAGGAACTTCCGCAGGCGAAAGTGCCGAGTGACACTGCTGGGAATAGAAGAATAAGACCAGCAAGGCGAAACGTTTGAACGCATTTATATCTGACCACCATCGAACAATATAGTGGACAATGCTTAAATGAAAAGACCGCCGAACGAAATCGTTCGACGGCTTCCCAATAGATAGTCTGTCGTTCTCGGGTTAAACCGTGAAGTCGTGACCACGAACAGTCTTACGTCCGTTCGCTTGAGCGCGAGCAGTTGCTTGCGCGATGTATGAGTGAATAACGGTGTTGAGTGCTTCGATTGAATCTCCACCGGTATTGCAGCCCGCATCTTTGATTGCTGCCTTCACTTTAGAGCCTACTACGAGTACTTCTAGAGCCTTCTTAGCAGGTGCTTTCTTTTTTGGTTTTGCTTTAGCTTTTGCTTTTTTCTTTGCCGCCATTGACGAGCCTCCTTATAAATCCTGCTCTTGCTTTTACTCGCGATTTTGCGCTTGTAAATAGCGAAATGCATAAAATCGTCTGTAGCTGTCGTTTTTTTGGACTATATGGCCCATTTACGGCTCTTTAACTCTGAAATGACACCAATGATGCGCTGCATAGACTAGATAATCGCCCCATTTAGCTCGATTGTTCAATTGTCACCTTGTCCTCTTATTCTATCGATTTTGCTGTCTCTCGACCGATTCAATGACCTGAAAACAGGCAACGCCGAGGGATACGGAGACATTCAGTGAAGCGCCCTTCCCGTACATAGGAATGTACACTGCGGCGTCTACCTGCTCTAAAACGGCCTTTGTAACCCCATGGTCTTCGTGGCCCACGATAATGCAAACCTGAGTGTCAAACTCGAAGTTTTGATACGGCTTAGCTTCGGCAGTCAGTTCTAGAGCGACTATTTGGCACCCTTGCTCACGAAGAGCACCGATAGCTGTTATTGGCTTTTCGACATATTTCCATGGCACCTTTCGGTCTTTGCGCCGGCCAACTTTGTCGATAAGTTTGTGCGGCGGTGTAGGCGTAATACCAGTCAAAATTATGGATGTCGCTTTGACCGCGTCAGCAATCCGAAAAGCTGCACCAACATTTACAGGGTCTTCAACATCAGCAAGTAGGATATGGAGCTCAAGATCAGGTCTCTCACATCGACGTAAGAATCTCTTCAGTTCTGTTCCTCTTAATGGCTTCACAATGTTCTCTCCCTTCGTTTTTGCCACGCTCTGACCGTGATAAACGGTCTTTTATGGGCAAAGCGGATCCTCACTCGTATTTTGACAACACTCACGCCCAGATTCGCCACGCAAATTTAAACCTAGTGGTCGACTTCGAAAATAAGATCCTTCGCGGTGAGGTACAACTTGAAATCACCTCATCAGACGCAGAATTTCTAGATCTTGATGCTCGAGGGTTACACATCCTTCACGTTCACGACGTCGACGGCCATGCACTAAAATTCTCGATGGAAGAAATATCACCCCTAAAAGGGGAAAGGCTGAGGATTCATCGACCTACAACGAAAATTTCCATTCGGTACGAAACGAGTTCCGAAGCCCTCGCGCTTCAATGGCTCGAAAAAGCCCAAACGACGGACCAAACGCATCCATACCTCTTCACTCAGTGCCAACCCATCCACGCTCGAAGCATATTTCCGTGCCAGGACACGCCTACAGTCCGGATGACTTACCGTGCCTGCTTTCATATTCCGTCAGACCTTACGGCCGTTATGGCTGCCGATAAAATAGCGCGAACGATAACAGACGGCATAGCCACTGAGGAATTTGAAATGAACCTTCCGATTCCGAGCTATTTATTTGCCTTTGCCATAGGTGATATTCGGCATCATGAGGTCGGACCAAGAACACGAGTTTACGGTGAACCGTCAGTCCTAAGCTCTGCCGCGTTTGAGTTTTCGCAGGTCGAATCAATGATCGAAACAGCAGAGGCGCTTTTTGGCCCTTACCCTTGGGGCCGATTCGACATTTTGGTCATGCCCTCATCCTTCCCATATGGTGGTATGGAGAACCCAAAACTAACTTTTCTGACCCCTACCGTGATTGCCGGGGACCGGTCTTTGGTAAATATTGTCGCTCATGAGCTTGCGCATTCATGGACAGGAAATCTCGTCACGAACGCGACCATGAACGACTTTTGGCTGAACGAAGGATTTACTACTTATGCCGAAAGACGGATTTTAGAAGCTCTCGAAGGTGAGAAGGTATCGACACTTCATCGTGTTGTAGGAAAACAAGGTTTGCTTACCGACCTGAATAAATTTGGCGAAACATCGAGCCTAACGTGCCTAAAGACGAATTTAGAGAACATTGATCCTGATTCTGTTTTCTCACGTATCCCCTACGAAAAAGGGTACTTGTTTGTCCAAAAGCTAGAGCATCTCCTCGGAAGAGAACGGTTTGATCGCTTCTTGAAACGATATATGACTACCTTTCGCTTTCGTTCGATTACGACGGAAGAATTTTTGGAATTCCTTAATACAGAACATCCCGGTGTAGCGGAAAGCATCAACCTTCAATCTTGGATATATGAGCCCGGTCTACCAGAGGACGCACCAAGTCCGAGTTTAGAACGAGTTCGTGAGTTACTTGCTTATGCTGACCAGTTTGCCCGCGATTACGAGAGTTTTTCTGATGAAATAGCGAAACTTTCACCGAATGAATGGCAAATTCTTATTAGTCGATTTGGGAAAAACGCCTCGCCGGACTTGTGTCAAAAAGTTGAGCAGAAATTTCAAATTCTCAACTCCAAAAACCTTGAAATCCGGGTATCTTTCTTATTCCTGGCAATCAACTGTGGATACGAACCCGCTGTCGAAAACACTAGGGCTTTGCTCCAGAATGTCGGACGAATGAAATACCTGAGGCCTCTTTACTCCGCCTTAGCGAATCACAGCCCTTCTACCCGACGAGTTGCAATTGACATCTTCGAGAGGTCGAAACAAAACTATCATCCAGTAGCTGCAAACCTTGTTGAATCACTACTGGAGGAGAAAAAGTAATGAACACCTGGGAACTCATCGATCAAATGGCTCTAGAGCTCAAGCCGCACTATGAACGGTTTCTCTCAGGACTAGGTACTGACTTACTATTTACAGCACACTCTCACCAAGCTTGGCCTGATGCTTCACGTGATGGACACATGGCAGCTTGGGACGATGCTGCACGACATATCGACGGCAAATGGAACATCATTTTTACCGAGGTACTCCCAAAGTTTCAGGCCCATATTGCAAAGCGTATCGGCAGTACTCGCCCTGAAGATATTACCATCGCTCCGAACACGCACGAGTTAGACTATCGTCTCTTGTCCTGTTTACGTCCAAACCCCAAAGTTTTGACCACCGCCTCTGAGTTTCATTCCCTCCGACGACAACTCATACGATCAGCTGAAGACGGAGCTACGATCAAATTCGTTGATACAAACGAAGATAATTTCGCAGCTCGGTTTATTGATAATATTCGCAACGACGACTGGGATCTCATCGCCTTATCTTATGTGTTCTTTACGAATGCACGAATCGTCTCCGAGCTAACTGAGATTCTAGAGGCCGCAGCCGAGCGAGAAACGCCTGTATTGGTAGACCTATATCATGCATTCAACGCAGTGCCGCTCGCTACTGATCTCTGGCCCGGTCAAGTATTCGCGGTTGGAGGCGGCTATAAGTACGCGCAATCAGGTGAGGGAGTGTGCTGGATGCTTCTGCCTGAAGATAGTGAACGATATCGCCCTCGGAACACTGGGTGGTTTGCGGATTTTGAACACCTTGAATCCGCGCAGACGAAAGTCAGCTACGGTTCCAATTTCCAACGTTTTCTAGGAGCGACTTTCGAGCCGACTCCTCTATACCGAGCGAATGCTGTGATGGATTGGATGGATGCCAAAAACTTAAGCGTTGAGAATTTGTGTACGCAAGCGAAGTTACAAACCGAGCTGCTTATTTCAGCTTTCGACGAATCGTCACTCAACGAAAAAGGCTTTTCCGTCGCAAGCCCTCGAGATAGTGAGTCGCGTGCGAACTTTGTGTCTTTCGAGCATAAAAATGCGACTGAGATCTGCACAATGCTCGGTCAAAACGGACTTAGAACTGACGCTAGAAGCACACTATTGCGGCTTGGACCTGCCCCATATACGACCGTTGCAGAGTGCCAACAAGCCATCGAAATGATTCAACGCCTGGCTGTTTGAATCCGTTGTTTGGGTGCGAGCCCAAGTCGTTCCACCTGTCGTCTCGCTTCTTTTTGCAATAGCGGATGAATGCGTTTTTGACCGACAAACATTCCAGCAAATTGAGGTGAAATATCCAAAAGCTGCTTCAGCGCTTTTTTCATGCCCTTGATGTCTTGACGATGAGCACATGCAAAAACTCTAGCTCGCAGGAGTTGCATGCGTATATCTTCAAAATCTTTGTCGTCGATGTCGTATTTATTCAGAAGCTCGGTCGCCTCGATAGAATTTCCGGAGCGTGCCCACGCTTCTGCGACAACCGCGGTAAGATTCGCGCGTGATTTCGCATCAGGTGCTTTGGCTAAATCAATTGCTTCTGTAATCTCTCGTGCAGCGTTCACCTCGCCCAGATTCAGGTGAATCATGCCGCGCATAGCGCGAACTTGAGCCGCCACCATTTTTTGCGCTTTCTCGAGGTTCACGGTCTCAAGGGTTACTAGTGCTTCGCGTGGAGACTCCTGCATTTGCAGTTGAGCTTTGGCTAATATCGCAGTGGCATCTCCTTTCGAGACTTTGGCTTCAAGTTTGTCGATTCGTTGCTGCCTGTCCTCATCTGACAGATCACCTGCGCCCGCAAGCAAAGCACCCATGTCTTCTGATTTTCGAAGGTTTCGGCGGATAAGGAGAGCACCCAAAATACCGATGACGGTCAGAGTACCGGCGATATAAATCGGTATCATGCTATCGAGGCCACTTTGAAAACCGGCGGCCAGAAGCCAGATGACAATTGCAGCTATAACCGCAACTTTCGAAGCGGTTTTTAGCTGGCGCTTCGTGTTTTCGAGGCCTCCCGTTTGAGGTTGCGCAAGGGCCGCGAGATCTTCAGATTTTGAGCCTTTATTCTTCGTCTTCTTTTTTCCGTTGGACACGACACCGTCGCTTAACCCGAAATTGCCCAATCGGTAAAGTGAAGACTCACCGTCAATTAAGTTCGCTCCAGTGCAGCGAAGAGCTACGATTCAGGCTCTAATTCCGGCAAAACCGTGAGGCCAAGGGCTGGTTCCGTGGCGTTGTCGGCGTTTTCACCTCTAATCTCTCCTGACCTTGCTATCTCAAACCCTCCCAAAGGAGACCAAAAAGACCAATTATTTCGACGACTAGATTGTCGGCGCCGCTGCCGAACGCCACGGTCAGCGAGTCCGGATTTTGGAGGCGTAGTTCTGGGAGCCTGAACTTCAGCTGCGAATATACTGAGGCGATCACCACTTGCAAAATGCAGCTGAAGATCCCCAGCCCGACGGTCGAATTCAAACGATTCCACGGTTAGGTCCATAAACAACCACCCAAATTCTTCCAACGAGCGCACGTCACGATCCAAAACAGACAAATTCGAACATATTGGCCGTTCAGGCCCATCGAGCCTCCAGGGACACTCAATTAGGAAACCGACGGATCCTTCGTACGTTCGTTGAAGAAAACTCAGTCGCGGGTTAGCCAGACGTGCACTTCGTGGCTCTCTTTCTCCCATTTGCAGTGAAAGTACGTAATCGTTCGTCCCACCAACAATCGCGGACCAAATTGTCTCTCCGACGGATGTCTGGAGCAGAGACTCGACATTTGGGGCTTGTTTGTCAGAAATATCCAAAATTCATTTCTTCCATACCTTGATCCGATAGGCTTCGTCGAGAGAGCATAGGAGCGCTGTGTCGTTTTGGAAATCTGTTGTTCAGCGCCTTGACGGTTCCGAAAGTCGGTCGGCATCTTTTCTGGACCTTATTTTGCTCGCCTCTCTACAGCCACACCAAGACGATAATGCAGCACTTGACCAGATCGCCTTTGTTCATCAAACAACTCCAGAAATTGCAGATTATCCATGGGAGGAAATATGTAGCCGACGCGCAGTCCTCGAACAGAGTGACCGCGATTTGGAGGAGATTCTCACTGAGATTGGTCAAACACTAAAGAAGGCTGAACACAAACAACTCGGCCTTACTCTGGTCACAAAGATGTTAATTGCAAATGACCGCGAAGTCAGCATCGATTTCCTCGACCTTGTTGCCGATGAACTTCATGCGTCAAAGGCGGCCCGCTCTGACCTTTTGACCCCTTGGAGCCAAGTCAATAATGGTCTTCAGCAATTTCGGCGATGTACCTTTAATCGACCAGAGACTTTACTCAGAGAATCCTTGTTTTCAGCGATTGCCCACGCAGAAACGGACATCGAACTATCTCTGCTTATCGCGAAACTCATTGCCGTGCGCTATGTGATTCAGAGTATCGATGAAGATCTCGAAATTTCATCTTTGGGGGAACTTGTAGACCTGCCTTCAGGAGATTTTAGAGTGGATGCATTGCTCACAGGTCCAAAGCAAAATTATATCTGCCGGTTTTTGGCGGAGCACGAGGCTCTACATTCGTCCGAAATAGACCTAATTCCGGAACTAATCGAGGTTCTCGACGAAAACTCGGTTACGGTTATCGCATACACCAACCACATTTCTGCGAAAGATAAATTTGAACTCGCTCAACTAAACGAACCGCGTCTACATCTTATTCAGGTTTCTTCTTAGACGACCGTATCCATGGCGGTGCCACCAGCCACCGTTTCCCGTCATGGGATTTCAATGAGGCACTTGTTCGCTCTTTTCTATCCCAGAGTTGGCACGTAACCTGTTTATGGCTTTGGTCTAAGCCTTCGCAATAGTTTGTGTACATGCAGCGCCTAATCTCTGAACCTCGGCCAAGTCTCATCTTTAGAAACCAGTCCGGGTCCGCAAGGGATTGTCTCGCGGCCGCTATGATATCTGCCGCACCACTAGCCAGTGCATGCTCGGCAAGCTCAAAGCTGTTGATGCCACCCGCTGCCACAATCGGTGTTTCGTAGCCCGCTGCTCGAACGGCATCTCGTATCTGATGAGCAAGTTTGAGTTGGCGCCCAAACGGTCCTTGTTTATCGGAGTAGACAGTAGGCATACATTCATGACCGCTTGGACCAGTATAAGGATACACGGCATGCCCGATTCGCGGTTGTTTCGCGTCTTCAAACTTCCCTCCGCGGCTCAAGGATATAAAATCCATCCCACTTTTCGCGAACTGAACGGCGAAATACGTGGCATCTTCAACAGTGCTTCCTCCAGCGATTGCTTCTTCAGAAAGCATTCGACAACCCAAACTCGTTTGCGAATCAAGGCGAGAGCGAACCGCTGAGTAAACTTCTAAGGGAAGTTTCACGCGTCCTTGAAGAGTCGCGCCGTAACCGTCGTTTCGAGAATTCAAGGCACTAAGAAAAGATGCCATCGTATACGCGTGAGCAAAATGGAGTTCCACTCCGTCAAAACCAGCCTTCTCTGCCCTGAGAGCTGCCTCAGAAAACAAGCCAGGAAGTCGTTCCGGGAGATTCCTAATATGCTCAAACTGCATATCTGAGACTCGTTCGCGATAACCATTTTGAAGAGAGTCAAACTCTCTTGGAGTCAGAATTTTCTCTAGAGTTGAAACAGAGAGCTTCGGCATCTCACGGGTCAGAGCAGCATCGGTCATGGAGAGCCAGGACCTGTCTCCCGTCTGGTCGCAAAGCGCATGTTTATGCCGTTCAGAAACCTCAAGATATCGCGAAAAAAACTTTTGTGGTTCCGGACGTCGCTTGACGGCGAGAAAGTCGATCAGCTGGATAAGTAATCTCGTTTGACCGCGACTTTTACTGCGGACGACCTCGACAAGACGACGGAGGCCCGGGATATATCTTTCGTGCCCTATCCGTAATAATGGCCCACTAGGGATGTCCCGAATCCCAGTGGCCTCCACGACAATTGCCCCTGGCTGCCCTTCAGCAAACCGGCCGTACCACTCCAAAAGCTCGTCCGTGACTTCACCCTCCTGAGTCGCGCGCCATGGAACCATGGCGGGCACCCAAGTTCTGTGCGCTAACCTGGTGTTTTTTCCCAGCATTACCGGCTGAAAAAGTCGAGAGGCCTGAGCCTCTGCCTCTGAGGGCCACTTCGTTGGCAACACGGAGTGCTTCGTTCGTTTGCTTTGAGTTGACATACGCAGCTTTCGTACTGATGTCGTCTTTGACAGGATTAATCAATTACGGCAGCCCTAGATTTCAACGACCTGGGTAAAACGATAGGAACAGATAACGGATACCCGATAATGGTTTGGCTAGGCTAAATTACCGACCTCAAAATAAGGCAAAAAATATGAGTCATAAATACAAGTTCAACGCCCCTAAAATAAAGTCTTCTCTTCAACCGTACTTCAGTGCGATTCTTTTGAGTTCGGTGATCTCTGCCGGGTGCACTGAAGCCCCGAAAGTTGCTACGACCCCACGGTCTAGCAACTCAAATACGCCTTCACAAAATACCGATGCCGGCAGTAACGAAGAAGTAGACGCGGGGATAACGCAACAGACGGATGCGGCAACGAGTTCTGCCGTAGATGGTGGAACAACGTCTCCTGCCGATAGCGGTAGCACCGCGGGTATGAATGATGCAGGCGCAACACAGCCTGCAGATTCGGGAACCACGAATCCACCGCCTGTTGATGCAGGCGTTCCATCGAATCCAGATTCCGGTACCTCAGGCCCGCAAACCGGCTTACCGATACTCGGGAACGGTCAGCACGATATCACTGCCGTGAATGTGGCAATTGTGGCGGACCGAAATGACGGATTGCGACGCCCTACCGATATTGCGTTCAAACCAAGCTCCACCGAACTTTGGGTAGTTAACCAAGGTGACAGTACTTTCACGGTGTTAGATGTCGGCTCTACCACAGTCAACGTGACTAACATTCAAGGCCGTGGAGCGAATGTGCATTTTCTCGCTAAACCGTCTGCCTTAGCATTTGGGCAACGTGATTGTGACAATGCCTATTGCTTCGCAACCAGTCACGACAGCGTCAATGATCAACCACAACTGACAGGGAACGCACCGAGCGATTTCATGGGACCGACCCTATGGACTTCAAACATTAACACATTCAGCGGCTCGGGTCCCTATCACCGCGGTCA
>JAYZDF010000017.1:0-16180 GCA_036337945.1 Myxococcota bacterium | reverse complement strand
CTGTTGCAGATGCCAGGATGCTTTTTGAGTTATCTCCAGAACTGCTTAATCAACACGTGACAGGGGGCCCTCCGGCGGACGTACAGCAGCTTCAGGATGCTCTTGCAGCAGCCCAGCAAGCTTTGAGCATAAAAAGCGAGTCGATTCGAAGTCTTTCAAAACGAATGGAGCCTATCCGTAATGCGATTCGCACCCAGTTGAGAACTGGTTTGTCCGCAGACCTTGTACGAAGTGAGTCCCGGAACCAACGAATTCATGAGCTGGAACGGCAGTTGTCGAAGGTAACCGCCCAAAATCATATGCTGCAGCTCGCATCAAACGAGACTCCCTCACAAAATCAGCCGACGCACGCTTCTTTGGCGCGAGAGCGGATTTTGTCGGAGCAACTTGAAACGGCTCTCAACCAAAACGTTTCATTGCAGCAGAAACTTAGCAAACTGAAACGAGAGTTAGAGTTGCGTGCTTCGCCCTCTATCCTCAATTCTGAAGAATTATTGCAACTTGAGATTGCTTTAGTCGCAAAGCAAAATGAATGCGACGACCTGCAAAGGCGACTCGAACTATCCGAACGCCGTTTGCGAGTACGTGTGTCAGCGACCGATAATCCTATAGTTTCGAAAGACTATTCAAATGAGGAAAATGACACTCCTAAGAGTCGTGTTGAAGAACTCGAAAAAGAACGAAAAGAGCAGGGACAACGAATCTTAGAGCTCGAAAGGTTTTATCGAGAATCCTCGGCAGAACTAGCGAAGCTGAAGGAAGAGACAGATTTTTCTGACGTGCAACGTAGCCGGGAAGAAACCAAGCTCAAGTCAAAGATAGCAGCACTAGTGAGCGCCTTACAGGTTTCGGAATCGGAAGTTCATAGTTTACGAGAGTTGCTCAACGAATCTTACGAGCGTCAAAGTTTTATTCGCAACTCGTCAGAGCGAGATCTCGACGAGGTAGAGAAGCGCTTCAATTTACAAAGGGAGGTTTCTGTAAACACTCAGGCTGAATTAGATGCCGCACGTCGTGAAGTCTTTGAATCTCGTGCCAATTTCGAGACAGCGCAGAGAAACTTACTTACAAAAGTGGCGCAGATCGACGAATTGAGGACCCAGGCCGTTGGGCTGCAAGCTGACAAGTCTGCGCTAGAGCTTGTGACGGGTGAATTGTCTCAAGAACTCGAAACAACTCGAAAAAAATTCTACGCGCTCAAGGCGGACCACGAGGCCTTGATGGCTACATCGCGAGCCATGATAGATGAGCGAGATGTGGCCGTAAAGTTAGCGAACAGCGTAGGGAAAACTGAGGAACGAGTTTACGAGCTCAACAAAGCGCTTGAGGGCAGTCAAGCTGCGATTGAACGACTCGAATGGGAAAACGACTCGTTACAGTCAGGAATGCGCGACAAAGAGACTGCGCTTAGCGAGAAACAGACAGAACTTGCGAGCCTCGAAAATCAACTCTCTGTTAATTCTGAGGTCACTCATGCCCTTCAAGAGAATGAGAGGCTTGCACGCGCTCATATCGTCGAGCTTGAGCAGCGTATCGCGGGCGATCAAAAACACATAACAGAACTCCATGAAACGGTAAGCGAACACAAAGACGAGATCATTGAGCTTCAGGAACTAATGCATGACGTACGCAAAGAGGCTCTAGATACGAAACGTGATCAAGCCATGCACAGCGCAAGAGCAGAGCAACTTCAGCTTGATATGTTCGAGGCCCAAGAGATTATTGAGTCGCTTCAGAGCGAGATTTTGCAGATGGAGCAAGATAAGCTTTTGGAAGCAGAGAAAATTGTTGATTTAGAGACTCGTCTTGCCATCGCGAACTCAGAATCGACACTCGACGTGATAGGGACAACTGCTCAACTGGATCAAGCTGGCTACTCAAAAATTCTGGGTGAACGAGAAGCAGAAATTCAGGAGCTAGAGGTTCAAGTAGCTGCCCTTTTGGGAGCGCAAGACGACAACGAAGCACTCAATGAGTCGATTGAGGAACTAAAAAAAGAAAAAGAAGCGCTCGTCGAACAGGTTAATCAGTTGGCAGCCGCGTCTCTCGCGTATTCTGAGTCCAGTGAGTATATCGAATTTCTACAACGCGAAATCGGTGAACTCGGTGATGAGAATTTGCGTTTGACTGCCAAAGTTGAAGGCCGCAGCACGTTTGCACAACTTGATGATGTGATTCAAACCGCAACGGAAAATGATGAACTTCGTAGTAGGGTTGTGCTTCTTGAAGAGTCAAAGGCCAGTCTGAAAAAAGAGCTTGGACAGGTGGCTGAGAAACTTGTCTTGCTGAATGATCATGCAGAGCGTTTGAATGAAGATGCTATTTTCTCGGCGCAACAGAAGAATGAATTTCTAGATAGAGTGGTTGTTTATGAGGAGCAGGTAAAATTACTCGAAGCTCAAATCGAACAATATGAACTTCGTGCCAAAGAGATTGATGCCCAATTCCGAGAAAGTAGAGACCTAGCGACTGGTGCACTCGAGCAGCTAGAGGAAGTTGAGCAGAGAATGCTCGAGGCTGCAGCGACCATTGAGCGATATCAAAACGAAAAAACCGCGATGCTGCTAAGGATTCAGACGCTTGAAAGTGAGCTTCAATCGCTTGGTGCGAATCAGAACGAAAAAGAAAAGCCTCGGAGGTTAAAACTGGCTCCTGTGACTGATGAGCAAGAACCTCGTGAAGAGCTCATAGCCTTGCGTGAGCAGAATAAGCGGTTGGTCAACGAGAAAGAAGAAATGGCGGCAGAATTTGCCATACGGGAAGCAGATGTCAGCGAGAGATTGAGAGCTGCTTTAGCGCAACAAGTATTGTTCGAGGAACAACTGTCGCAGGTGACCAACGCGGCAAATGCTTACGAGGAAGAAGCACAAGCAGAAATAGAAGAACTCGCAGAGCATATACTGGAGGCGCGACGACGAGAAGAAATTCAAGATTCCCGCATCAAAGCGCTTGAAACTGAGAGTCCGTCCACGGAGCAAGTTATGGAAAATAACTCCGAGGAAATATTGCTTAGACTTCGAGAGGAGCTTTCAAATGCGAATGGCCGAACTGATGAGGTTCGCGCAGAACTGGCGGCCAAGATGAATGAAACGCGGCAACTGCAGGAAACTTTAGAAAATCTTCGTGATGAATTTGCCGAGCACATGGGTGAGTATTCCAGAGTCTCTGAAGAGCTCGAAATTCTCAGAACAAGTTCGAACTCGCCTGGCAAAATGCGGGAAACTGAGCAGAATCTTGCCCGATTAGAGAGTCAACTAAGAAGCGCGACTCAAGAGCAAGAACGCTTGAGGCGAATCGCTCACAGGGCCGAGGAAGAGTTGGCTGAAGCAGAACTTCGGGTATCTCAGGTAGAAGGAACTCTGAAGGAGAAGTCCCGACAAGTTGAACTTTTGCGCAGCGAAGTAGCAGAAAAAGCTGAGCGCTTGCGACGTTTGTCGAAGAGTTTAGATAATCGCTAGCCTGTTGGCTTCTGTGGTTTTAGGTGGTCCTAGCAGATGGATGGCTCGGTTCTGGTTATTGGCGCGGGCGGTCTAGGCGCACCTGGACTGCTACAGCTTGCTCATGCAGGGATAAGGAAGTTTGCCATCATTGATCCTGATAGACTTGAGCTCAGCAATTTACATCGGCAGATACTCTACACCGAAGCTGATATTGGAACACCAAAGGCCGAATGCGCCAAAAATCATCTCCTTCGCCGTTTTCCTGGAGTCGAAATTCATGTCTCAGTAGAAGCGTTCACAAAGGAGCATGAATCAATGCTGAACGAATTTGATTTGGTCATTGAAGGAACGGACCAAATGGAAACGAAAATGCTGGTATCCGACCTTTGTGTCGATACCAATACACCCTATGTTTTTGCAGGTGTGGTCGGAGTAGAAGGGCAAGTTCTCGCTGTCCGGCCGAACGTCAGTGCTTGTTTACGTTGTCTGTTTGACGAGGCGCCTCCGCCGGGTGCAACACCAAGGTGTGAAGATCTTGGCGTCATCGGTCCGATAGCCGGTCTGGTTGCTGCGGAGCAAGTTCGCCGCGGACTCGCACTCCTGAATCATGATGATACTGTTTTGAACACATTGTGGACCTATGATGGGATGAGGGCGCGAGAACGCGAAATTCGGTTACCTAAAATGTCTGACTGCCGTGGATGCGGCTCTCGTAAATCTCTGCGTGGTTGGATGAAATCAGAGAAGTCACAATTAACCGAAGATGAAATGAATAGGGCGAAAGAGCTGTCTGTCGAGAATGAGGTATGTCCACAAACCTATGTTCATACCAAGAAAGCTTTGGATGAATTGATGCCTGGTGAAATGTTATGGGTGGTTATTGGAAGTGACGAGTCGGCGCGAAATGTTCCAGTGAGCGCGATGGCAGCTGGCTACCATCTGTTGTCTAAGACTTTCGATGGTCGTGTACATAAACTTTTGTTTCAAAGACCTAAGCGTAATGAGGATGAACATGTCTAGATACTCACGCCAAATATCTGTGAAATCGGTCGGGCAACGAGGCCACTTACGAGTTCGAAATGGGTTGGTTGAAATTTATGGATCTGGCTTAGATTCTCAAGTTTGCGCCCTTTATCTGGCGGGTGCGGGTGTCGGAACTATTTTTTGTCATTCAAAGGTAGTCGGCCAAGTTAAAGCGATTAACTCCGAGATAAGGATTCTTGAAATCGCCGAAGACTCAACAGACTTTAGAGCGGTTTGTGGGAAAGAAACCTTTCGTTCAAAAAAAACAAGCGAGCTCGGTCGAGGAAGTCAGGTTGCTCGCGACGTAATTGCCTGTTTTTTGAGAGATCAGTAAATGATTTTTTTTGGCCAAGAGTTTTCCGCGCATGCGATCGCAGAGGCTGTCTTGATTGCTGAAAAAACCTACCCCAAAGAATGTTGTGGTTTACTTTTTCGTAAAACGGATTCCGACGTTTCAACTTTGTTTATGCCTCTCACTAATCACAGCCTCGACGCGGACCATTTCGAAGTGAATGAGTTGGAACATATCGCTTTGCTTCTTGAGCAAAAAGCCGCTGGTTATGTCCCCTCCGGGCTACTCCACAGTCATCCAGATTCTGAGGCTCGTTTATCCATAAAGGACCAAAGAGAATTAGTCATTCAGGGGAACTACGTGCTCGGGTCACTGCTCGCTTTTGTTTTAGAGGTACGTGATGGAAAAGCCCAAAAATTAGCGGGATATTCGTTTAGCCATGAAGAGCAGAAGTTCTTCTGTGAATCTAATTGGATATAAATTTCAATTTCTTCAAGTGCTGCGCAATACGGGATTTATGCACCCGATCTTGGGCAGAATAGCAATGATAAATGCTCGAATACCAACCAGATACGTCAGTAGGTTGGAAAATCGCATGCTGCTTAGATGAAGAGAGAAAGAGGAATAGAAAAGCATCTACAGAATTTGGGGCGGGTCGATAGGCAGGAGTCCTCGACCATTTCGAGTCTCGTGACTCTCTCGGTAACTCCTCATATAGTGTGCTTCAGGGGGAGATGCTTGCACGTCGACGTATAGGCATCTCTCTCTGAGCACGCTCTGTTGATTTGGGTTATACTGAGGTTGTGAGCTTTATCGAAGTGCACATTAGAACAGGCTGTCGTATCCAACGATTCGAACTATTCAGCGACGAAGTCAAAATCGGACGTGCTGAATCCTGCGAACTACAGTTGTTTGAACCTTCGATTGAGCTGGTCCACGCGAAGCTGCTCAAACGACGCGAACGTATTATTTTGGCGCCCGCCCCAGGCTCGATCAAGGGTGTTCGTTTGATTGACTCCCTTATCCGTTCTCCGGTTGTCATAGAGAAAAACAGTATCTTCGAAATAGGCCGGGTCATCGTGCAAGCTGAAATCGTCGACGAGCGTAGTCCTTTAGGCGAAGTTTTTCATGGATATACTGTTTTTCGGCCCATTCAGCGGGATTCGAGATTGGTTCGACGATATCTGGCGATCAATTCGCAGGGCGAGCTCGCCGAGTTGTGTTTGCTTTCTAAGGGCATTCCTGAGGCGCAAAATCAACACTGGTTACACCGATTCGATACCTCGGATCTTCGTGAGGAGAAAAAGGACAAGGAAATCGTACTTGGAGAATTCGACGGACGAGCTTTTCTCCTTGAGCCTCGTTCCTCTTCCGACATGCTAGAAAATCAGACTTATGGTGTAAGACTCTCTGAACTAGATCTTTTTATCGAGGAGGACCGACTGCATCTACCGGTAGAAACAGTGGTGGCTATTCTTGCTCAGATCGCTGAAGGTTTAGCTCGGTTACATCGCAGTTTTGGTCCGCACGGCAGAATATGGCCACGTACCGTGCACCTTCACGCGAATGGAGCTGTTCAAATATTGGTTCCGGGGCCTTCATCAGGCTCGATGTCAGACGATTTTGAGCCTATCTATAGTGTCTCTCTTGGGAATCGAGAAAATATCCCTCGGCATATCCAGTTCTTGAATGAATTGAGCCCAACGAGTGAATATCTTGCTCCAGAGCGTCGTTTGGATCAGCAAGCAACAATCAAGGACGATATTTGGGCTCTGGGTGTATTGGCGAGGCACCTGCTCGGCAAGAGACCTCGCAAAGATTGGCCGGAAAGTTTAGACAATATTTTGGTGTCAGCCAGGTCTACTCAGCCTGATGCACGAGCCTCGGATATAGCAGGAATCGGACAGCGACTCAGAGACGTAGCATACCAGCTCGGTTTAGATCCTTCGATTTCACACATTTCTCGGGTTGTTCGCCTCTTCGCATCTGAGTTAAGTCGTCCGCTCGCTGTTTCGGAGTGGACAAAAAGCGGAGGGTTTGAGCCCAATGGAGAACAGCGATGTTAGATTTGCACAATCACACGACTGCTTCGGACGGAGTTTTAGCCCCATCGGCGCTCATTGAGAGGGCGCATAGTCTTGGAATTACCGACATCGCGGTCACTGATCATGACACATTAGGTGGGCTCGACGAAGCTTGCAGCACTGGCGAAGTGCTTGGTGTTAATGTCTACCATGGAATAGAGATCTCGGCGACACGAGAGAATGGAGGCTCGCTTCATATCCTTGGGTATGGATTTAATCGGGATGCAGAGCCTCTGTCATCTGCGATTAACCTTCTCAGGGACGCACGAGAGCTACGAAATGAAAAAATTTGCGTGAAGCTACAAGAACACGGGATGGAAATCACCATCGCGGAGCTGAAGCAAATTGCCCCGTCGATTATAGGAAGACCACATTTCGCTCGGCTTATGATCGAGAAAGGCTATGTTGACGATGCGTACGAAGCATTCGAGAAGTGGCTCGGTGTCGGATGCCCTGGATATGTAGACAAAGAAGTTCTCTCACCGGCTCAGGCGATTACAGCAATTAAGCAATCTGGTGGAATCGCTGTTCTTGCTCATCCGTTGATCTACGCCAAAGACGCCCAAAAACTGGAGGCTCTCCTAAAGAAACTTGTAAGCTTTGGTCTTGACGGTGTCGAAGTTTATTACGGCTCTTATTCGGACGCGGAACGTTCTATGATTCGATGTTTTGCGGATCGATTAGACCTTTTACCCGGCGGTGGAAGTGATTTTCATGCGGACCCACATCCCTTGGGACCAGGGTTCCCAAAAGAGATTGAGGCGGAGTGGCGGCGCCGAATAAAGCCACTCAATCGTGCTGAGGTAAACAGTGCTTGATAAAGTTGAAAAACCAACAGAACTTGCGCAATCAAAATTAATCGCGCTTAGAAGTTATCTTTCAGAACTAGATCATGTGCTCGTAGCTTATAGCGGTGGCGTTGATTCTGCGTTTCTTTTACGTGTGGCCTACGAGGAACTGAGGGAGAACTGCCGAGCATTCACTGCGCGTTCACCTTCACTGATGGACGTAGAACTGGAAGAAGCGGCAGAATTAGCGAAGCAAATCGGAGTAAAACACGTCGTTGTCGATACACATGAGCTTGACCGTGAAGGTTACACCGAAAATTCCACGGACCGTTGTTATTATTGCAAATCGGAACTCTTCGACGCGACGGCTGTCGCAGCAGAGCAGTTCGGATCCGCAACGGTCTTGGACGGATTCAACGCAGACGATCTTTTGGACCATCGCCCTGGGCATAAAGCGGCGGCGGAAAAAGGAGTGCTTCATCCGCTCGCAGAGGTTGGACTGACAAAGTATGAGATTCGTTGCTTGTCACATGAGCTTGGGCTCCCGACTTGGTCGAAGCCACAGCTCGCCTGTTTAGCAAGCCGCGTACCCTACGGGACACAAGTAACGCTACAAAGGCTTTCTCGGATTGGTAAGCTTGAGACCGCGCTGAGGCAACTAAACTTTTATGACGTGCGGGCGCGACTTGTCTCTGGAAATGACGATGTTGTTCGAATTGAGATTGGTGAGAATGAGTTTACGAAGATCGTTCCAACCGAAACGAGAGCTATGGTCATCCGAGCTGCCAAGGAGAGTGGCTTCAGTTTTGTGACACTCGATTTGGAGGGGTTTCGTAGCGGACGAATGAACGAGGGACTGGTGCAACTAGGCTCTAGTGCAAGGTACTAAAACGGAACCACGCATACTGTGGTTTAAATGCGACAAATTAATGCCTAAATCCTCGTTAGAACCTGGGATTTCTACGTAAAACCTGGATTCCGTCATTGACCGGAATGATCGAAAAGAACGAAACTAGCAACATGCTAAAGTTTCGTTGGTTACGGACCGCGGTGTGGCTTTCGAGTCTGTCATTGATTGCATGTAGTGGGAGCATTAATTGTTCTGGATGCTTACCCGGTGGCGTACAAGACCTGAACAACGGCTTTTCGCCTGAACTGAAGCTAGACCAGGCTGCACAAATACGACTAACCCGTTCCGGGTTAGAACGTTTAGAGACGAGATTTGCAGACCTATTATCATCGTACCAAGCGATGTCGTGCGGCGGTGTGGATGATATCGAATGTCCAGCTAATTACAACGCAAGCTGTGACCCCGTGAGAAATGTTTGTGTTGATTCTGCGACCGGGAATAAACTGCCTTTGATTGGAATCGAGATTGAACGAGAAGAGAGCGGCGGTGCAACCATTTGTCGTGATCGTTTGAGTGATCCTAATCGCAGAGAATGTGCGGCTTGGCTCAAGCTAGAAACGTTGGATGTAAATCCACAACCTTCAAATTTGTTAAAGGCCACTGTGAACGCGCGTGTTTTGACATCTCCCCTCCCAGTGCGTCTTGATAGCTTGTCGATGGACTGCATCGTCACACTCGACAGTGAAGCAAGCGGTGCGCCAGAACAAGAATTTGATCTCGATATAACGCTTGGAGAATGGATGTCGACAACAGCAACTCCTACACGCCAACTGACTATGGAAGTGACGGAACTATCGGCGAATATTGCGACAGACGATTTGAGGATTGAATATGACCCGGTTCATGGCTCAACAAGCGATCGTCTACTGTGCGCAGTAGGCAACATCGGTGCAATCAAAAATGTTCTAGTTGACCGTCTCATCGGCGAGTTGACCGAAACCATCGATGAAGCTCTGCAAGAAGCACTTGCACAGACCTGTGGTGGCTTTCGAGAGCCTGCTTGCCCAGAAAACTCTCGGTGCAACAGTTCAGGCTTCTGTGAGGACGACAACTCGGGGCGACTAATTCCACAATTTATTGGTTTAGAGGGCCGAACTGATTTGGCTCAGAGCATTGATGGAGCCACTGGCAATCTCGACCTCTCATTTGTCGTTGGTGGTAGCAGCACTGTTGATATGACGGGCGTTAATATCTCTACTTACGGAGGACTCGACTTTGAATCAATCGGTGAGTCATGTGTAACAGCGACGACCAATCCTACACTCCGCCCGAACGCTGTGAATCCTTTGCCTTTTCCTGAACAAGACAAAGTGGACCTCGATTGGGACGGTGTAGACGAGACTGATTTCATGGTCGGCGTTGGTGTGTCGCAACCGATTATTGATCAAGTAGGTTGGATGCTGCACGAAAGTGGACTTCTTTGTCAGGAGCTGACCTCGAAGGACTCCAGTTTTATAAATACAGGTTCTCTGTCCGTGCTCATGCCATCCTTGCGTCAGCTTACCCGTGCCGACCGAGTCACGGACAGTCGGCTACTACGATTCGCTACGCATCCAGCACGAGTGGTTCTCCAGCCGACCAGCGAAACCAGACTTAGTATCGGTTCTGGACGGACCTCGGGGATGGCATCGAGTCCTGTTTTAGAGGAGCCTCTCTTGTCCCTCGATATGGAAGGTTTGAAAATCTATTTTTCAGCCCTTGTTAGTGAACGCTGGGTGCACCTCATGACTATCCAAGTCGATCTTTCCATTCCACTTGGCTTGATGATTAATCCAAGCAATGAAGTAGAGTTCATCATAGGTGATATCGATAATGCAGTCTCCAATGTGAAGTTAGAGAATTATAAGATTCTCGCAGAATCAGAGGCAGACCTAATAGGTGCTATTCCGAGCTTGTTATCGCTGATTGTACCGCAGCTCACGGAAGCCTTAGAACTTCCTCTCGCCTTACCGCCTGCAACAGAGCTTGGAGGCTTTGACTTAGATGTTCTTGGGACTCGGGGCGTCGAAGACGGCCAGGGCGGGTATAGTCACCTTGCAATTTATGCTGATTTCGATTTCGACAAGACGGCGGTGACCAATGTGTCCCGACAGGCGCAAACTCGAGTTCGCATGCTCGGCCAATACCTTCCATCTAGTGATAAGATGAGTGCTTCCTTAAAGCACGAAATGCACCGCCCAAGTGTCGTATTCGAATTGGAATCGACGTCTCCAGATGGCCAGCCTCTCGAATTTCAATATCGCATAAATGAGCAACTATGGTCTCCTTTTTTCCACTCTTCTCGGTTCGAAATGGCTCCTCCAGAGCTTTTGGCGCAAGGTGTTCACCAAATTCAATTCCGGGCACGATTGCACGGAAGATACCGTTCATTAGACCCGTCGCCAGCAACATTTGAAGTTAGAATCGATACTGAGCCACCCGAGTTACAAGTTCAACGAGCAACAAATGGAGTGAAAATCTGGTTCGATGACGCTGTGAGTGCTGCCCATACAGTGGTCGAAGTTGCTATTGATGGGGCTTGGAGAGGCGTAGATATTCGAAGTGGAGACTTTGTGAACGTTCCCGAACTCACTGACCTTACACGAAGAGTCGAAATCGCTGCGGTTGATGAGGCCGGTCTTCGAACAGAGCTCGTTCTTCAAACAGGAACGAACTACATAGAGCCGAATGGCGTCGATACGCAAGACTCGGTCTACGACCATACCTCTTCAGAGTTCTCTGGATGCGTATGCATGCGAGCCACTGACCCCAACTGGTTATCACTGGGCGTTGCATTCAGCGGAATTGCTTTCGTTATGCTGCGACGTAGAAAACGGTAAATAAACCGTCTAAGTCCCGCACGATTTACTTATATCAACCAGCGCTTCGGTCTGAGATAGATTAGTTCCGATTTTCGGAAACTGTACGAAAACCGCATCAAAATTCGAATGCACCCTTAAAATCTGTTTCTCAAAAGTTGGCCCGGGTCTTGCTTTGCTGCTCCGCAATGAATCTACTTTTTCCAGCTCTTCTTTTATCAGTGGCGGTACCCGGAGAACACTCGAGTTCGTACGCTGTCCATGAAGACCACAATGAACCTACAGTTTGGGAACAAATTTACCTTCAGCTCGATTTTGTCTCGAACCGAAGAATATTTGAAAGTAACCTGAGCCAAAGTTTTTCGGCTTTCATCTCACTTGTGTGGAGACCTTCTTTCGAAACGAGAATTGATACGTTGGCGAGATTTCCTAACGCAATCAACGTTCGCTCGGATTTTGGAGTTCAAGGAATTCAACTGGAGCCTTTCGTCAACTTCCGTAAAGCGGATTTGTTGGAGGCAAGAGAATGACTTTGTTATTCCTCGTCATGGTTTCGGCTACTCTCTCTTCAACGGTGTCTGATGTATGCGCTGATTTGGCATCATTACCTGACTTTTATGAGGTGGATGAAGCGCTTCGAAGTAACAAAGAGGCCAAACAATTCTATTTGTCTAAAGAGCGCTTACGAATGAGCAATAGCTTGCCGACATTAGAAGTTTCTTTTGGCAGCGATGTAGATGAAAATTTTCGGTGGTCCACGAATCGAACGACGACTGAAATTCAGCGGCGAGAATTTGACCTTCGAATTAGAGCTCGTTGGAACTTGTCATCCTTGCTCTTCGATAGGAGTGAGCTGCGTTGGCAGAGAGAAAAACGCGCGCATTATGTGCTGCAAAAACAACAGAAAGAAGAAGTGCTCGCGCGCTATAGAAGACTCAGAGAGCTTATAAGTTTGCCTCGAACACCTCTGCGTGCAGCCAAGATTAGATTTCTTTGTGAACGACTCGATTCGGAAACGAACGGTCTTTTTTTGAGGAGGAAATAGATATGATGAGAAAAACAAATCATCGGACAATAAACGCCTATGTACTTGCGCTGAGTGTGTGCGGGGGCTGTGGCGTATCAATACCTAACGAAGGGGAGCAATTGTATCGTATCGATGTGTTGTCAGAGTTAGAAAGTATTTTACCGAATGAGACGGTAAGATTCAGGATCTTTGGTTCGGAGGTTTTTGGGATGCCTTCGATCTTTGCGAAGACCGAACACGAACAACCGGTCGAAATCATGATCGAAAGAGGGTTTTCTCCAGAGGAATGGCTGGTACGCCCTTTGATGTCATGGCCGGCGTCTGTCGAGGTTGCTATTGTTTTCAGGAGTGAGAATCGAACGCTTGCAGAATTTAAGTTCGTACCGGCAGAGAGGACGTGGATAGGACCGCCATTAGTCTCTGTATTGAGTCCTCAGCAAATCAAGAAAGTGCCCTCCAATATAAAATTTTTGGTTGTTGATGTATTGCCCATGGAGCGCGAACTGAAGAGCATACGGCTTTTTAGCGCTTTGCATGAGTTAGAGTTTGAAGTTGCCGAGCGATTAGGAGCCGGTCGATATGCGGTAAAGTTACGCTCAGGTGCGGGCTTTTGTGCCGGGCTTTGCGAAGAGGTTGAATATGAAATTTGGGCAGAGTTCGCTGACGAAGTTGTGTCCACCGGTTTGAGTTTGAGAACTTCCTCAGTAGCTGATGAGGTTGCTCCTACCTTGGCTATAAAAGATATCAGCGTCGGGAGTGATGATATAAAAATTAGTGTAACGTCAAATGAACCTGTTCTCGCGATGGGGCGAATAAAATCAGCGCTTGATAGTGCCGTTGAACTTCGTACGACGCAGTATTTTCTCGGTGGATTGGTGCTCAGTAATTCTACGTCTCTTGCACCGGGTACAGCCTTCCAAGGTGAGATTGAGTTCTGGGATCTCAGTGGGAATCAGGAGTATTATGATACTGGTCTTTTCACAACAGCGGAAAGGCTAGAGGTTGAGATTACGGAACTCTTGCCTACGCCGCTAAAAGACTGGAATGATAGTGAAACGAATGGGGAGCCCTTGGACCCATTTCCGGGGAAAGGAACGGTGAGTTCAGCTGATGAATGGATAGAACTAGTAAACAGGTCCTCATTGCCTATTGATATTCGAAAAACAGATCTTTACGTTCGGGTGATTGACTCTCGTCCGTCTGAAACATCTATTCGGACAGCGCCTGCAACCTTTCTTTTAGATAAGCAAGAACAAGCCATTTGGCTGCCGAATACTGCACTTGTTCTTCGTCTTAGAGGGGAAATGAATCAGACGGACGTTGTAGTTCAAGTCTTCCAAGGTGCGCGGCTTCTTGATGAGGTCGTGATTGGTAAAGACATTGATAGCGTTCATTTTGGTGGCAGAACGCCGCGCCCCGACTTTGAATCGATTGCAAAAGATGAGTTTGGCGATTGGCGCTGGTGTGTTCCATCGCCTGGAGGAGCAACGCGAAGAGCTGATTGCCTATAGGGCGGTGAGACGTCCTGCACGCATAATTAGTTTGATTCCGTGATTGGGTTGGAAGAAAGGCAGGCTCACGATAAGGAACGATGGTAAAGCCTAGTTTTGTGAAAACCAAATCAGCGCGATGCCAATCGAGCAGATTAGAAATCCGAGCCGCCTCACTTTTCGTCCCCATACTTTCATGTCTGTCTCTAGTCCCAATCTAAGGTTTCGCTCTTTTGCTTGCTGACTGATCGTATGTTCTGGCCGCAAGAAAAATATCCAGCCGCGGATAAGAAATGGAAGTCCGAAGATGAGGATTATGATTCCAAAAATCAATGTTATCATTTCACGATCTCTCGATTGTATGTTCCGTTTCCGTCAACATCGAAGAAAATTGGGTTGGTCATCCCTATCGGCGTTGGCTGGCGCTCGCGCCACGTAGAAACGAGTGGTGATAAGGTTTGTTTACTCCCGGTCATCGCGACGACGAAACAATCTTGACGACATTTGATTGTGTGTTTTCGGCGGTATCGCTGTACTTTCTTTCCTCGGACAGGGAATCTAGCCGAAGGTTTGCCATCCACAAAGATCTGGACCCAGTCTACGGGGACCCAGCTGGGCGCTTGGACGTCGACGATGATTTCAGCTTCTCCCTTCAGAGCAGAAGCAGTTCCCCCCATTTTGACGTCCCCTGATTGAATCGTAATAAAAGGGCCCGCGCTGACGCTCACGCACCCGTTCTTTAACGACTTCATGAGATTAGAAACGGTAATAGAGTGTGGGTCGTCGCTATCACTACAGATCATATTTCTTGGCCATCCATTTTCTCGTCCGTAAATGGTGTGAGAGTCTCTGTTCCCGGTCGCTGTGATCCGAACCCCTTGCCGGAGTAAAGAGAACCAATCCTTCAAGGTTTTTTCGGTCTCCTTTTCGAACCCGAACGCGATCACTTCCATAGCATCAAAATCGAGACTGAACCGAGGGTCTGCTGCTTTTCCCGTTGCCGGATCAAACTTCATAACGTCCAGATAGCCTATGTATCCCGCGCGTGGGTGATTTATTTGAACGACACTTTGATCGCTCGATACTGCGAGGCCTCTCACAAACTCGAATATAGCTGTGGGTGTCCAGTGTTCTGGATCTTTCATCCCTCCGCGGGATTCTTGAGGTTTGATTTTGAGAGGGAATGAATTGAAGTGGCCAACAGAGTGAGTCGTTGCCTCTGTACCTATCATTGATTTCAGTCGCATCGAGAGTCCTAAATTTTCGATAACTGGTGCAAAGTCTACGAGTACGTTGTGGTCGCTACTGGTGAATAATTCGATACCTTCGGCGGCGAGTGAAAGCGTTCGATCTTCAAGAGATACACCAGAATCGAAGCTGGGGGCCGTATGTTGGTGTAGTTCCGCAGCGATAAAGCCTTCTGAATCAACCACGCGACGCAACTTTCCCGTAATCGTAATTTTGCTCTTCGGTTCAATTACGATTTCTTTTTCGATGAGTTCGTATTCTGGTCCGCGACTTATGAACACGCGGTAACGGCCGAGTCCGAGAGGTATGCTTCCGGCCCCTCTAGGAGAAATCACAACGTGCGAAGCGCCGTGTGCGAGATAGTTCGGGCCAAAGTTTGGGTTAGGGGTGCCGTCAATACCGACGATTGTTATCTTTACTGGTCGTGGCGGTCCGTCCTCAGAGTCTATTTTCCATGAAAGAGTTGTTTTATTCCCTAGGCGAAAAGAACGCTTTGAGGTTTGGTCAGCTCGAACGGTCACTATCCTCGCTGTGGAACTCGTTTGGACGCCGGGCCGGCCGGGAGATCTCACCATGATCGAGTATTGCCCAGGAGGCGCTTCTACTTTGTACTGCCCGTCTTTACCACTATCGGCGATTGCGACCAGTTTCAGATCTTCATTGAATATTTCGATTTTTGCATCATCGACTGGTCCTGTATTGCTGTTGATCTTTCCAGAGATTTGACCCGTTTTCGTTCTGCTCAGTTTATAAATACTCGGGACAAGACTCGCTGTGTCGCCTGTGCCCACAACGATGTGTCTACGGTGTCGTATTGTTTTTTGAGGTTCAAGTCGCTGTGCTTTCGAAACGGTGTCGCTCCACATGGAGCCACTGAGAACTTCGAATGGCTCTCCTTCATGTTCCACGATTCCGTAGGATGCTCGTTCGCCTAAACCTGCAATCCATGGGAGGGTGACCCGGCGACCGGGCAATTTGAAGCCTTCTACAGGTCCCATATGCTGACAGCGTCCCCATTGGATAGCATCTCCTGGCTTATAACTTTCGTATGATTGAGTCGATGTGGAAGTGAACCGTGTT
>JAYZDF010000016.1:0-61528 GCA_036337945.1 Myxococcota bacterium | reverse complement strand
TTCTCCGAAGAATTCAATTTCGGCTTCTGCGAGAAGGGTTGATGGGATAGAGTTGTCTGTTGCGACATCAGCTGGACGAGCAACACCACTGACATAAAAGTGATGCTCTTCATCGTTCACTTTTACGATTCGGTCACCCTCGATGAAGAGGTCGCCGTTTTCGAGTACCTGCCTTACGGCTGAAGTCACAAAGAAAGTGATGCGGTCTTTTCTGGATGTTGTACCGCCTCCGCGATGCCTATTCTTTGTGTTTTGAAAAATAAGTTTGTTCGGATTCAAAGTCGGATTGTCTGCAGCAATTTTGTTCAAAGTTCCGCCGACATCAAAACCAGCTTCGAGTTCGCTGTTTCGTTCTAATTCTGTTGAAGTAGAGCGCTCCGCGGCAGAAGATTCCACAACACGTACCGTGATGAGGTCTCCGATTCCGAAACTACGGACGTCGGTGAACAAAGTGGCACCTAATCCAACGCCAGCCATGAGAGAACCTGAAGTGTTCGTATCTGCCGCAGGTTTTGGTCGTGCAACTGGAGGCTTATATTCTCGACGCTTCGGCTTGTATTCTGCGATGTGTCCGCCGCACGCGAAAGTGGAGCAGGCAAGCAGTGCGCCCAATAAACGTACTTTCATCTTCGAGACCTCCGGATACCCATAAGCTCGACCCTGCCTGATTCGATGACTTTAACGCGGATGCGCCTTTTGCTCTTTTCGTTTTGAACCCAAATTGTTTCTCCGGCAAAGCCATCTTCTTTCGCTACGGCTGTAGCGGTGACGCGAAGGTTACCTCGAACCATTTCAATTGAGACAGGGTCTCCGGCTGAGATATCTGGCATTGGGTCTACATCCCATTGTCCGATGATTGTTCCTACGCGAAGAGTACGTTTGGCTCTCAAGCGTTCTCCGCCATTCCAAATCAGCGGTCGCACACCTTTGGGGATGCGACGTCTAGATTTAAGATGTAGGTCGACACTCCTGAGCTCAATGGCTGCGCCTCTCGGGATAATTTTTGTAACCACCGCAATTTTTGGCGATGGTGTCGCACTAACCATAGTTGCGAGTACTAGTGTCGTAATCATCTTCGTTATCCTTCTAAAACCTATCTAAGCCCCGTTGCTGACTTGAGCATTTCGTCAGCAGCCTGGACGACTTTTGAGTTCATATCGTAGGCTCTTTGACTCACGATAAGGTCCACCATCTCATTGACTACAGCTACGTTCGAGCCCTCGAGGAAGCCTTGAGTAACGTTACCTGCACCTTCTGTACCTGGATTTAGCAGTTGTGGATCTCCGGAAGAACGGGTTGGCGCATAGAGGTTGCCACCTAGTGCTCTTAGACCGCCTGGATTAGAGAATCGGGCGAGTTGAATCTGTCCGATTAGGTCGGCATTGGTTCGGCCGGGTCGTAATGCGGTCACTGTGCCGTCATCTGCGATGGTTATCTGAACTGTATCTTGCGGAATGACAATAGCAGGCTGAAGAGGCAAACCGTCTACATTGACCAACTGTCCTTCTGCGTTTAGCCGAAAGCTACCATCTCTAGTGAAGGCGAGTTCTCCGTCTGGCTGGATGACGGGGAAGAATCCAGCGCCACGAATCATCATATCCGTTGGCACGTTAGTGCTAATCGCTTCGCCGTTTGCAAGATCTCTAGCCGTACCAACAACTCGGACACCTTGGCCTACCTGTAAGCCGTTCGGAATGACCGCCTGCTGTGATGATTCAGCGCCGGGAATTCGCATTGTTTGATACAGTAGATCTTCGAATTCGGCTCGGCTCCGTTTGAATCCGGTGGTATTGACGTTGGCGAGGTTATTCGAAGTCACGTCAATTCGAAGCTGTTGCGCTTTCATTCCTGTTGCTGCGTTGAATAGTGCACGTATCATAAGTTTCTCCTTTGCTAATTAGTCAGCGACATTGTGTTGAAGGCGACGGTCCATGTCGCGGTAAGTATCGATAGCCTTCTTGGCGCTCTCGAATGAACGTTGGACTCGAACGAGTTCGACCATCGCCATGACAGCATTTACGTTTGAGCCCTCTAAGGCACCAGGAACGAGCTCTCCATCGATCTCTTTTGCTGCTTGTTGCGGGCCGCTCTCAAATAAAAGATGACCATGCCTTTGTAACTTTTCTGGTTCGTTGAAGTCATAGAGCTGAAGGGCGCCGACTTCGACTTCATTGTTGAAAATACGGCCGTCTTTTTCTATCCGAACTGTACCGTTTAGCCCGCTAATGGGACCTGATTTTCCAAGTACCAAATGCCCAGATGCTGTTGCGAGCTGGCCCGAGTCGTTCACCGTAAATCGGCCAGAACGAGTATATAAGGTCTGCTGACCTGCGGCTTCGACACCAAAATAACCACGCCCACTGATAGCCACGTCAAGGTTCCCGCCCGTTTGTTTGATAGGCCCGTTTTGCTGTGACGTCGCAGTGTGAGTGGGGGCGACGTAAATTTGTGAGTTGGTTTCTGTATTATACGGATCAGCCAAGACACTCTCGAAGCTGACACGCAGCTCCTGAAAGCCATCCGTGCTCACATTCGCAAGATTATTTGAGACAACATCTAATTCATGCTGTCTTGCTACGGCAGCAGAGGCTGCTACAAAGAGACCATCACTCACAACTGCGTAAACCTACACAAACCGTGCCAACTGTTATTTGCACCTGAAATCAAACTTTGTGGAGTGATGTTGGAAGTTCTTTCCTGGTTGGATAGGAAAAATTTTCCTATCTTTTCAAGTCGAGCCTACGCTGATACTCGCAAAATAAGGGCTTTCCATTTTCGAGTCCACGAGGTATTTTAGGGACGGGTAAATCATGCAAGAAACTGCACTCATTCTTACGGCTATCCTTTGCCTGATCGGATTAGCGAGTATGGCGGGCTTTGTCGGCGGCTACCTATTTTTGACGGGAAGCTTCGATGGGCAAAGACCGATCATCGAAGACATCACCTCATTCTTTACGGGAGAAGAGCCTGCACCTCGAGTTGTGCAGCCAAAAGCGAGTGCTTCGCCACAGTCCACTGATAGTTCTGTTCCGTCGCTCCCAGCCGGTAGCTCGTCTGGCCCGGGTTTGTCCTACTCAGGCCCTCTAGATGTCCCCAAACGACCCTCGCAGGGGGATTTGTCACTGGACGATTTCTTTGCGGATTTTTCTCTCGACGTGGCTAATATGTCAGGAGATCTCCCACCGATAGCGGATGCAGCGAATTCATCCTCAGCGGATGAGAAAGAGTCCTCGGTGTCCTATCGAAAAACCGAACCGGCCGCACCTTCTGATGGAAGCAAAGCGCCTGAGGGCGCTTGATGAGCAATCGCCGTAAAGCGCTTACAACAGCCGGGCGACTGGCCAGAATTCGGGACAAAATTGCCGATAAAGCGAGAGGCGAACTCATGAACATCGACCATGGTATTCGCTCGACCGAAGCTGGAATTCGAAATTTGGAAGAACGAAGGAGTACGGTTGATCAGGAGATTCGACCAGATACCGGAGAGATTCTCGATCCAAAAACCTACGCTGCGGGCCGATGGGCATCAAAAAATTTGAGTCAGGCTATCCGAAGCGAGCAGAGGAATCTGGAAAAGCAGAAGGTTCAGAGAATTGAGGCTCAGAAGAAAGTTCGTCAGTTAGCGTACGAGGCGGAAAAAACCAAAAGAATCCAGTCTACGTTAGAAAAGGAAGTTATGGAGTACGCGGCGAAAAAAGAGGCTAAAGCACTGGATGAATTTGGTTCTCAGGGCGCGTACCGCAAGAAGAAAGAGAAGAAGACCTAGTTAGTTGTCCAGATTATGAAATTTTTCGTCTAGAGCCAAGGCCAGAAGTTCTCGCTCCATTCCGAATACAGTCGAAACGGAATGAAGGGCATCTACTTCGGCGGAAGTAATTTTGCCGTCCGCGAGCACGATGCCGACAGCCGTTTTCAGAAACACGTGACGCTGGTGCGAATCATTAAGGCAGAGCAGGTGATGTGGCTCGAATGCAGCACAGTTCAGAGAGTCTGCAAGGTTTGAGTATCCAGCATCTGAAAGAAACTCTTGTATCAAGGTCGTTTCGGATTCATCTTCTCCGTCGACTCGTGCAAGCCACAATAGACCTTGTGCAAATACTTCAGCTTCAGTTTCGTTGAGAAATTCGGTTTCGCTCATCAAGCAACGTCCTAGCATGCCGCACTAGAAAAGTCACAGGAGGCGAGGGGACAAATCTCAGGACATCACTTCGACGGTGTCTTCTTTGGTACAGAATTCGTTATGGAGAAGTTGAGCTGCTTCTTCGATATCTGCGTCGCGCATTATCCATGAAATTCGGAACCTTGAGGTGCTCATCGCAAAAACCTCAAATTTCTCGACTGTTTTGGCTCCCCGGCAAACGAGGTCTAACTTTTCTGTGATCCCTTCACCGATAAGAGACACGATTCCGCGGTCGTGATGGATGCAGTCGAGGCCGAGAACACGTCGAATGCTGTCTTCGAGTGTTTGCGCTCTATGAAGATCCTCGGTTCCAAATACAGCAATCAAATTTTCGTTTTGGAATGACAGTACTTTGGGGTGAAACTCTTCATCATGCATAGTTTGCACAAAGTCGAGGTAGGTCCGGTAGCTGACATGGCTTTGTTCGACTGTGGTTACTCTCAGGTTATGGGCTACGCCACGAACGCGCCGACTGGCTCGCGGAACATCGCGTCGAATGACGGTTCCTGGAGTAGCGGAGCCTGTCTTTCTTGCATAGATAGCGATATTGTTGTTCTTTGCAAATTCGACGGCCGTTGCATTGAGGACTTTAGCGCCCGCGGCAGACATTTCCTGCATTTCCTCGTATCCGATTGCGTCTATCTTTCGTGCTTCACGAATGATGCGCGGATCTGCGGAGAGTATTCCATCAACATCTGAATAAATCTCACACGCTTCTGCCTGAAGGGCTGCAGCGAGCGCAACAGCGGTGGTATCGGAACCGCCACGACCTAGAGTTGTTATCTCGCGCTTATAACTAACGCCCTGAAAGCCTGCGCAAATGACTATGCGACCTTGTTCTAACTCGTCCTGAATTCGAAAAGGTCGAACTTCCATAATTCTAGCGTTCGAATGACTCGCGGTGGTTATGATCCCGGATTGGCTACCGGTGAGAGAAACGGCCTCTGCGCCGTGCTCACGGATGGCCATAGCGAGAAGTGACATGGAGATACGCTCCCCAACCGTCAATAACATATCTAACTCACGGCGGTTCGGTTCGTCACTTATTTGATGAGCTCGCTCAAGGAGCTGATTTGTCGTTTCACCCATCGCAGAAACGACGACGACCAGAGATACGCCTTCTTTGTGCCGCGTAACGACGTATTGTGCAATTTTGTTCAGCTTTTCGACGGTGGCGACTGAGCTTCCACCATACTTTTGTACAACAATAGGTTTTGATTCTTTCACGATGACAACAACAATTACTTACGTGCGGGAACTTCCTTTGTCACAGGTGTCTCGCTATTTTTATTGTAGGAGGCAACAAACATACCTAGCGCAAAGGCCAAAACGAGGAGAATAAAGGATACGAAGGTAGGGATTCGGAGACGTTGCGGCGAATACTTTAAATCTGTTCTGACTTCGTCCTCCGCTGCTTCTTCAAAAGGTGAGTTTGTCGTCACACCAGGATTACTTCGCGCAAAACGCTTTAAATAAGGTGCTGCCTCTGCGGTGCCAGGAGATATTTCCGGGTTTAGTTTTGCGGAAACGGCGGGCGCTTCTTGAGTTGCCTGACTATCATCCGTTGCGGGCCGTAGTAAGTTTGACGACGGAAGCCGTGGAATCGGCTCTTCCACAGTTTGTTGCTCGTCAGTAAGTTGCAGCTCACCGTTACTTGGGCTCACCTTAAATGGTAGGTCCTTGATCTCATCATCTTCGTCCCAGGTGTGCGATAGCTCAGTGGACGTTACCATATCGTAGGCAGTCGCTGGCTTGCTGTGCGTGGGCGTGGGTGCAGACTCGTCCGAGATTTGTATCTCTGGTCTACTTTGGTCGATGATTGGGCCAACCAAAGAGGACAGTTCATCTCCTGAGGAGAGTCTGGCACTCTTCTTTCGGGTGCGAACTACTTGCGTGACTTCAACGCGTGACGTCTCAGAAGCGAAGTCCGTGGGAAATCCACCAAGTCCCAAGTCGTTGGTCAAGGACGCAAAAAGGTCTCCAATGACGGGCTTCTTCGCAGCTTCCGTTTTTGCGTGAATCGCCGGAACATGAACGCGTGAGGAGCCTTCGTTTGAGGCCTGAGGCTCTTGGCTTGCTGCACTAATTTTTTTCTTTAGTAACTCAGCCGCTCGCTCCGGAAAGCCGAGGTCGACAAAAACCCGTCCGAGCATACGCACAGCCTTAGAATGCCGCGGGGATATAGCGAGAATCCTTTGAAGCTCCACATATGCTGCTTTCGTACGTGATAGTTCGAGCAATGCTGCTGCTCGCTGAATTCGTCCCTCTGTGTCGAGTGGATCGCTTGAGAGGCTATACTCTGTGACTTGCAGTGCTTCTGCTGCGTGTCCGCGCGCAATGAGGGCTTTGGATAGCTTGATGCTTATCGAGATATTGGGGTCTATTCGGTATTGCTGAAACAGAGAACTAAGGGTTTGGTCGGAACTCTGAATATTGGCGGGTGCCGACATGACCTCTGAAGCTTACCGGACCCTGCGGCGTATCACAAACGCGGCCAGTGAAATTAGCAATAAAATGTGAAGGGATGTACTCGTATCTTTAGGATGAGCAACGGTATTGCACCCTGAGCAGGTCCCTTTAATTTTTTGTGCTCCTCCAGCGCCATAACATTCTCCGTCGCAAGTGCACTCTTGCCCATTTTCATCAAGGTCGCAGGCATAGGTTTGGTCACATGTGCACGGACATTCTAGGTCGCAATCACAACCTGATTCGCAGTAGAAGTACTGGTCGCACGTGCACGCACCTCCGTTAGAGTTGTCATCTCCAGGGTTCGTACCCGGCCCGGGCGTCGTGCCAGCATCCGTATTTGTGCTGCAGTCGTTGTCGCAATCACAATTCGGTTCACATGCGTTGCTCGTGTCGCACGGACATTGGATCCCTGTATCACTCGCTCCGGGGATGCCGGCGTCGATAATACGAGGAGGCACGCCTGGTGGCTCGCACAGTCCTACCGTTCGCCCACTGATCGTATATTGTACGCAAGATTGTGCATTGTTACAGGCGTTAGGATTTCCCGTGCATTCGCGGTAACAAATTGAGTTATTACTCCCATTACTCAATAGGCACGGACCTGTCGTACACGCTTTAATACCGTCGCAATTTTGTCCCTCGGTGACGGGTGGGGCGCAATACGATTGCGCGCCGGATTGAAAGTTGAATGTTTCGCAGGCAAATCCGGCAGGACACTTATCGGGGTTCGTGGTGCATGATTGGCTGCAGATTCCAATACAAGTCAAACCGGCTGCGCATGGAGGATTTCCATTGCAAGCTTGTCCTAGCTGAAGTTCAGTAAAGTTATTCAGGTCAGTGCAATCACTGGATTTTGGAATGCAGTAATAGCCTCCGCCTCCGCCTTGGAAACTGTACTGAACGCAGGTGTAATTATTTGGACAGGCTCCATCGCTCGCGTTGGGATTAGGGCAGGGCGTCGCACATCGTCCTTGATCTGTTTCGGGCAGACCACTGAGGCATACACCGCTGTTCGCGCAAGCATTTGGAAGACCCCACGAACAAATCTCGCACAGATCTTTGTTAGTGCCGTCATCACGAATGCATACTTGTTGCGATGGATTGCTCGGGTTGGCTTCGCATGCATAACCCTGAGGGCAGGAGCCACAGAGGTCGGAGCAGTAACCGTTACTCCCGGCGTCGATACAGATGCCTGAAGTACACTGGTTTGCGCTGGTGCACGGAAAGCCAATCCCGCCTGGTGTTCCGGGATATAAGGAGCATGCGCCTTGAACATCATCGTTGAAGGGCACGCGAACGACTCCCCCTGGATAACTCGAGTACATAACCGCTCGTCCTCGATTACATGTTCCGTTCTCATCGCAGTGTCCCAGACCAATGAAATGTCCGTATTCGTGAACCGCGATTGACGTTATGTCTGTCCCACCAGAACCATCGGCAGTCCAATAGGTCGTCGCATCGTTGAATTCGATATCGCCATCGTATGTACAATTGAGATTGATATTTCCACTCGGGCTATTCAGGGTACCGCAGCTGCCTCCCCGCGCGACGTAGTGCGTGACCCCTAGCGTTGAAGAGCCTTGTGCCCAATTTCGCTCCCAAAAAAAGTTGGGTCGTCCGTCTCGAAGGTTTATTCCCGTTGCGCAGCCTTGAGTCGTGGATTGAGCATCGTAGGTTGTACAGCTAAGACCACCCCCGTTTCCAGTTGATCTCCAAGCATTGATCGCGGACTCAACGGCATTTCGCTGGCTGGTCGCGTTTGCGTTTGTCCGAGTTCCGTTTGCGGTGATGCAATAAGAGATTGGAAATTCGCCGGGACTCCACCGAAAACCAGTAGGGTTCCAGGCAGTCAGAGTTATCGCGAGTGTGGCGAAGGCGCTCGTAGTAATCATTGCCGAGCCTCACTTTTTCGATTCTTTAGCGGAACATCGACCGAACGAACGGGTTTTGGCTCAGTTCTTATCCGCTTCTTCCCGTTTACATAGCTCCTCACTTCTGTTCGAAACTGTTCGATGGAAACAGGCGTCATTTTCTTCGCTGGTTCTACAGTCATTTTTTGAGAGGCGTCGTAGTGAGCGAGTGCGACTTTTGGGTTGTGGTGCACGTACGCTTTTTTATTTTTGTAACGGATTTCGTATTTTCCGATGCCGATGCCCAGCTCAATGAAGAGTCCGAGGTGACCTTTGACTCGAAGAGGCTCCAGAAACATGATCACTTCTTCGTTTGCTTCCCACTGAGAAACGCCTTCGACTCTGTGGTCGAAATCTCCAATCTTCCCGCCGGGCTGACGAATGGTGACTTCCTTCGTTTTGGGCATTGTTCCTTTTAAAACTTCGGAGATTTTAAGTGTGATGAGGGTATGCGCGCTTGCATTGACTTCGTACCAATCCGTAGTGACGCTTTTTACAGTCCCCCGTACGATGAGACTAGAAAGTTCGGTTTTCTCGTTGAGGGTGTGGGCCTTCACGACCGTTGCCAAAGAATCTGTTGCAACTGAGCAAGCTACGGCCGTGCTCAGGATAATCGCTAACCCCTTCATTGGGTGAACCTTACTTCGTTTACCATGCGCTGACATCCGTCATTCATCCGTAATCGCCCAAGCATCGATGCGAAATTGCGTCGATGATCGGTAGACGAACCGGGGGGCAGCTGTGGCAAGATAGCAATATCTTGATTCGTCAACATGTGAGTGGTTTCTTTTTTCTGACGGTGTGCCTTTTGGCCTGCCAAAACGGCTTTATTGAAAACCCTGAGGCGCCCAATTACATCGCCAATCCACACGATACCCACCTTGATCAAGGCCATGAGCCTAATCCAAAGTTTGTACCTGTTGATAAACCGCAATTCGGTATCGTGAAACAGCCGCTTCGCATAGAAGGAGAGGTCTTGGTCATCGAAGGCGCACCCGGTTTTGTAACCGAGGGAAACAGCGGTAGTTTTGGGATAACCTCTGATAACCAGGTTGCAATCGTCCAGGAGGTGCTCAGTCAATATCCCGACCGATTTGACACCGTCACGATGTTTCTAAGCTTCACCGATGCGAATAATATGGGTACCGCATATTACCAGGGCGTGCGGAACATTGTGACCGGTATCGGGCGCTCAACTTATAATAGTCGTCGCTCCTGGGGATTACCGCCGCGAGGCGGCAGATTCTCTGGCTTCGTGAATATGAATAGCGTCGAAATGTTCGGCGGGCTCAGCAGTGCTGGTTCAATGGGCTCACGATACCACGCAGTATTGGCGCAAGAACTGAGCCATCGCTGGCTCATGTTTTTTCAGTATAAAGACGGAGAAGGCAAAAGCTCGGAGGATTTACTTGGACGGCAAGATGCCCACTGGAGCCCCCTCGTTCACGCGTATGCATCCGTTCAAGACGGCGTCGCCTGGCGTGACAACGGCGACGGAACTTTTACTCATATGGGTACGGAGAGAGGTTATGCACCTCTGGACCTTTATGGAATGGGCGTGTTCGGCCCCGACGAAGTTGAAGACTTTTTTCACATTACAGATGCAAGCTTTCAGGGAGAATCGTTAGATAAAAGTAGTCGAATTCCGATGGGCGCAACCATAGAGGGAACCAAGGTCAACGTTACGATGCAGCAAGTGTTGGACGAAATGGGGCCTCGCAATCCACCTCGAGGTACAGAGACACCGTATTATCGCACGGCATTTGTTTTGGTGACGAGGCCAGGGCAAGAGCAATCTGATTGGCAGCCTTATCTTGAAGCAGTGCAAGATGCTCAGAGAACTTTTCCTGCAACCTGGAAAGAATGGGCTCTCGGCGCAAGTGCTTTGTGCACGACTGTCAGTGCTGAGTGCCCTGAACCGATCTTGGGATTGCAGACGTACCAGATGGATGATGGCAACGACGGAGACATCGGCCCGGGTGAGAAAGTCACCATGTCAATTGCAGTCAGAAATGATGGTCTCGGAACCGCAGATAATGTGTCCGTGGAGGTTAGATCCCTCACAGACGGCGTGACGATCGCGAATCCGACGACAACTGTATCAGGAATCGAACAAGGAAAGTTTGTCGATGTTGCGCAAGGCTTCGAACTTACCTTTAGCTCCGACCTCAGTTGCGGCACCACCGTTTCCCTCGAGGTGGTCATGACTAGTCAAGAAGGCCCACAATTTGCGAACAAAATTGAATTTGTTATTGGATACCGACAGTTGAAATATGACCCACTTCATGAAGCACCTAACTGGAAAGTAGACCCAGAGCAAAATGACACAGCGAGTGCTGGTATCTGGGGACTTGATAAACCTGACTTCATTTCAATCTTGGGCGTTGTGACTCAGCCCGAGAATGATAATAGCCCAGGTGATGGAAAACTCTCTTTTCATACAGGCCCCTATAAAGGTTCTAATTTTAGTTCTGAGGATGTAGATGGTGGCAAAACCACATTAGAAAGCCCCATTTTCGCTATCGGAGATTCAGCCTTTCCTAGCCTTGTGTATTACGCCTGGCACGTTGCCAAAGATTTTTCTAAGGCCGGTGGACCCGTCGATGTTGACGCAGATTTGATTGTTTCTGCATCCAGCGACGGCGGCGAAACATGGATTGAAATCGATCGAGTGTCGGAAACTACGAAGGAGTGGACTCGCCGAGAAGTCGTGTTGAAAGAGTTTATTGAGCCTTCAAATCGAATGAGATTCAAGTTTGAAATTGAAGATCTCAGTGATTCTGCAACTGTTGAGGCAGGCATCGACGACATAGAAATTGTTGATATCCTCGCCTCATGTCCTGTCCCTTCTATTGGTGGAGGACCGAATGAGCCGTTGGGAAGGTTAGGAAACGATGGCTCACGAGACGACACAGAAGGATGCGGCTGTCGAAATCTAAATTTTGTCCACGCTGATTTTCTCGGTTCGAGCTCAGGTCTTCTTTTGTTGCTCGCACTTTTCGCTCTTCGAAAACGCAAGCAATGATCGCGCGAATTGGCGGCATATTCCTTCGCCCAAGCCAAACGCTCTTTTCTATTTTACGTGGAAACGGAGGTACCATGTTTGACCTTCTCCCATGGATTTTAGTCTTACCATGCGCTCTCTCACCAAATAGAGCAGGGCAGGCTTTATTGTATCTTCGTTCTGACGTGATGGACGGGCTGCAGATTTACGTCAGCTTGATCGTATCTAAGTTATCCACCCCAGTTGGTGCAGCTATGGTTGGAGCACTTGTGCTTTCTGTTGTGTCGCGAATCAAATTGCGGAATGACAGTACTTCCGTGGCGCAACTTTGGACGTTTGACCGGTGTTTTGACGCTTGTATGTATATGCTTATTCCGTTCTTCGCCGCCTCTTCTCTAGGGATTATTCTTGAATCCATGGGAATAGCGTTTAAATTTTTACCTCATCGACCGATTCGAGGTCAGGGAATTTATCTGTCCATCCGCCTAATCCTCGCATTCGGTTGGCCTTTGGCGCTTTACATGTATTTACTCAACTCAATGTGGCACAGTACACAAACGTTAGAAGAGGAACAATAAATCGTGTCTGCTCATGCTTCAACGAAAGAACGTATCTCGGGGATTCTTACTTTCTTACTCTTGGCTTTTGCCTTCGGAGTGGTGTCCCAAAGGATTGTCAAAGTGGGTATGGGGCCTCTTCCTCTCGGGCCAGGGCAAATTGCGCCACAAATTTCTGCAGGTTATGTCGATGGTGGTCAGTTTGAACTTTCCGGCTATCAGGGCAATATTGTGGTCCTCGATTTTTGGGCCACGTGGTGTCCTCCTTGTGTAGCTGCCTTCCCTGAACTCAACCGTCTAGCAAAAAAGTATGACGCCGTGGGAGTCCGGTTCATTGGCGTAAATCAGGAACCTAACAGTCTGCCCAAAGTGAAACGCTTTCTCAGAAAACGAAAGATCACTTTTCCCAGTATAATAGATCCCGGAGATATTGCCCGAACATTTGGTGTCGTCAGCTTTCCGACGACTATGCTTGTCGATCATCAGGGCGTGTTACGAGCGGTCCATCGAGGAGCTGTCAGTTCTGAACGAATCGAACAAGACATTAAGAGACTGCTAACGATGAAAGACAAAGGCAATCCATGAAAGTCGCTCGATCGGATATCATGAGGATTTTAGAGCGAGGAGAGTTCTCCTTAGATGCGCTTGATGTGTTCTCAACGAATTCTTCTGAGATAAATATCAACGAAGTTCTCTCGTTATCTCGAAAATTACCGACAGGTTTTATCCACGCCGATGCGCTCTGGTTCGTTGATGCGCCACCAGTTGGACTTGAACCTCTAGCTTCGGGCAGCGCTTGGTACGCTGTGGAGCGAGATTTATTAGTCGTTGTTCCGGGTGCTGAGCTTTGGAGGGCGGTCGAGGTTGTCGAAGTTGTTTATGCCTACTTCAAAATGGCTAAGGATGTTTATCGTCGACTTCAGGATATACCAAATATCACAGAACTGCTGCTAAGCCCTGGTGGCCTGGACCCCGAGAATGCGGCGAAATGTGCTCTTTCACTTGGAGCACAGCTTGATATCTTTGAAGAAATCGAGCAGCAGAATCCTGATCTTCGATTTGATCTAGGTTGGATGGGAAGACGCGAATTTAGCCCCAAGATTCGGGTTCACGAGCGCCTCTCGTCAGCGAGAAGTGATGCTGCTTCGCTGCTTCATTTGGAACGAGTCCTCGATGGTTTACCAGACGGAAGAATTCGATTGGTTGTATCCGACTCTTCTGCGGTGTTTGACGTAATCTCGCCTTATCCTCGTGATTTATCGCAGGCCATTTGCCAGTGGGCGAAAGAAAATGTGGAAGCGCTCTTAGACCCATCCTTGCAGCAGGCGGTCGTGTCGAGTGAGGGCGCAAGCGAAGAACTCGCGAGTTCATTATTGCCGGACTTATTTCGGATGTCGCCAGAGTTGCTTGAGGAAAGGCGACGAGGCGAACGGCAAGCTGGGCTTCAATTCGCAGGGGACAAGCACCTCACGGTGGCTTGGTCTTACTTGGCTGACCTGAAGGACGCTGCACCTTCTATTGCAGCAAATGCGTCTGCATGTGAGCCAGGTGATATTCTTGTGGTGCTATCCAGCCGCCGCTCAAGCGCATTAGTTGCCGCAGTGAAGAAGGTTCTCCTTACCCGCAAGGTCATTGTCGTGGGCGCTTCGCTGAGCGCGGCGAAACTAGGAGGACCAGAGCATCTTTCTGTCAGCTGCCTGACGGATGCGGATGCTGGTGTCGAAAATTTAGCGCAGGGCAGCGTCCTGAGCGAAGCCGACCACTCTGGCATTGAAATCGAGAGCCTCCCTCGCCTGGATTTAGACGACTCGTCTCTTCGGTTTAATTTCTTATCGCATCAAATTGCTCATCTTGTTCACCGACAAATGATACTGAACGAGGGAGAGTACGCTAAGGGATCACCACGTTCCGCAATTGTTTTTTATTCATCAAAAACCCGACAGAAAACAGAGTGGCTGCAAATACGTGAGAATACCCTACAGTCCGCCTGTTTGATCTCGGCGGCTGTTCTTCGAGATCAGGCCAAACAAAAAGTGCCTTCTAAGTACCTGAAAAGTGGTCATTTTAGAGTTTAAGTGGAAAAATACTTTGACTTAGGGAAAAAATCGGTGATTCTCGCAAACACTAGATGGGTTTAGCCCATGTGGTGATTAGCCGTCGGGGGGAAAACACGCGTCAGGGAAACAGGCGCAAGAGGTGTACCGACAATGTCAGTAGAAACAAATATGAATACCATTTCAACAATTGATAGTGGGGCCGCAACTGAAGCCGCTCCCCAAGACTCACTTATCGCTTTTGCGCGTGGCGAACAATTACCCGTTCAGCTCGAGCACTGGCTGCGTAAGCGAAACATCGGAATGAAGACCAGCGAGTCAGCTGGGGTTGACCCCCTAGAAATCCGAGCTTCCGGAGCGAAGTATGCATTGATCGACTTTGATGCATATTGCGGCGGAAACGTAGGAGCACTACGTGCGCTAAAGAGCGAGCTTCCAGAAGTTCGCTTGATCGTGACGACAGCTCGCTCTGATGCAGCTTTCGTAGACTCATTAAGCGAAGCGGGTGCAAGTGGAATCGTCGTCAAGCGACCTTACGTTGCTGACCTCGGTCTAGCGATTCAGGCTGCAAGCGAAGGTCGTTCCTTCGTAACCGGGCAATCTGGACAACGAGAAGGTGCTTCCGTGCAAATTACCGCGCGGGAACGTCAAGTTCTTGAACTTATGGCGAACGGCTTTAGCAACCAAGCTATCGGCGAGAAGTTGTCTATCAGCGTTAAGACCGTTGAGGCTCACCGAGCTCGACTGTTTAAAAAGCTTGGCGCTTCAAACGTTGCAGATGCAGTCCTGCTTGCTATTCGCGTTGGACTTGTAACTCCATAGTCTTATTTCAAACCAATTAGAACGAGGTGCTGGCTTTCTCTCGAAGGTCAGCACCTTTTTTTATGCCCTTCTAAAACTGAATCGTGCGGCTCTTACCGACCGCCCTCTGATACAAATTAGTAAATCGACGAACAGGCTTCGGTATCAGGCGAAGCGAATACCTTTGACGGCCCACGCAGGCACCCAGACGTAGCTCACTTGCCCGCGTTTGGATTGGGGCACGATATGCATCGCTTTCACGCCAGGCGCATAGTCAAATGACGTTCCAAGCATCTCTCGGTCATTCTTGAGAGTCACGATTAGTTTTTGACCGGTTTCTGGTACGTTGGGGTTCGGAGACTGAAAGAAGATAGACATAACTTCACGGAGGTTAATGGTGGTTTCCGTTGCTCCATTAGAGACTGTCAGTATTGGATTGTTAGGTTCAAAGTGAGGGATATTTACCCGTTGAGAACCACCCGCCAAAAAGTGGACTGTGGCGATATTTTCCTGCGTCAATTTTGCCGTTGGAACTCCAGGATTGCTGGGACCAAACTTCGGGGCTGGGCCCGTAGCTGTCCGAGTCCTCGGCGTTTCACTTTGTGGAGGCGACGGCGCCTCTGCAACCTCTGCGACTGGCTTCAGCGCTGAAGGGTCGAGCGAAATCGGCGCGTTGGGGTCCACGATTTCAGCGTTTGCCATTCCAAACAAAATTCGTTCTTCTTGTCGTAACTGAACCGTGCTGTCCGTGCTGGATGGCTTGACCTTTGTCGGCTGGCTGTCTTTTGGATATTCCTCAAGCGAGATGTTTGCCGTGTAATAATCATCAAGAAAGTAAGGATTCACGGATGGTGTATACCCAGATGGTCTACTCGATTTTTCTACATGCTGAACCTTGCTCTCGTCTTCCTTTGAAAGCTTTACGTCTGCAGCTGGCGGCGGGCGAGAAGGCGAGCTCACGTTTGGACTGGAAGCGTCATCATTCGCTTTACGTTTCTTGATTTCGAGCTTGGCTGCAGGAATGTTTGGTCTTGTCCCAGAGCGTGCTGCACTATCTGGATTCTCTAGTTTTCTTGGGGCCGCATGCGACCCATCGATAAGGTCACGAAGCACGTCGCCAAGAGCGTCCATTTCCGGACGTTTCTCAAGCGGTAGTTCACCTTTACGTTGAAGAATTGCTAGTTTTACAAATTCGTCGATCGCCTGAGTTGGTGATGCCATGCTCACGTTAGTCCTCGCCCGAGATATCCACAGTCAACCGATCAAGGTAATCACGTCCGCCGACACGACGCCAAAATTTCTGGGCACCGGGATTGGCACGAGAGACGTACACTTCAACCGACTCCGCGCCGTGAGTGCGTAACCATTTCACTGCATCTTTCACCAAAGCTTCGCCTATACCTCTTCCCCTGAATCGGTCCGTAACGCAAATGTCATTGATATATCCTACCCAACGCGTTCGGTAAGCCGGACTATTGGGGAGGATGCAGCTAATCGTAAAGCCTACGCATTCGCCGTCGACTTCGGCTACTCGGACCAGATAGTCGTCCGATTTTCGAGCGTTATCCAGATAGCTTTGGAACGCCTGGTCAGCATTATGGGCGAGTGCGAATCGATCATCGATAGATTCATGGTAATCCATTAGTTCTCGCCAGAGTCCACCCAGGGCTTTAGCATCGCTCGACCGTCCGTCCCTTAGGACAACGTTAACTCCTGATTGGGGCGGAGTACCTTGGTTGACGGCGTGCACAGCGTGTTATGTAGCACGGGAAATTGTGCCCGCTCAAGAGAATGTATGAGGATCCTCAGGGAACTTGAGTCTCGGGCATTGTCCTTTTGAGACAGTTAAACCCTTCGTCTGAGCAAAAGGAGCCCCAGAAATAGCCCAATGTACAGGAAATTAGGTCTGATATCCGCTTCCTTCAAAGGGCCAGAGCGGCATCCGCAGCTGCTCGCTGAGGAATCAAAGAGACCGTAACTGGCGCGTCTAGCATTGACGACTCCTCGACCAAATCGAGGCTCTGTCCCATGTGGTGCTCTCGATGTATTTTCAAGAATGCGCTCTCGAAGGTCTTCTCTCGTGAGCTGTGGGTCAAATTGCAGCAGCATCAAGGCGACGCCGGCGACCATGGGAGACGCTATGCTTGTTCCTGACATAATCGTCCAGTCGCCTGCGATTTGGACCCCACTGGTTGCCTGCCGACTTCGGGACGTCATGACGAATTCACCAGGAGCGACGAGGTCTGGCTTCAGTCCAGTTCTGCTAGCTGCCTTAGACGGACCATAGCTGCTAAATTTGGAGACGGTACCTATATCTCCCTCAAGCGTACGCTGGAACCTTTGGCCTCCGAATTCAATTTCGTCACGATTGATCAAACTTCCGACTGCGATTGCCATGGAAGAGGTCGCGATGTCGCTGATCGTTGTTTCCTTGGTTACAGCAATTTCGTGTTGAGTACCTCTTAACGGTACGTGTTCGAATCTGGGCAGCACTGGTGTGCTCGAGGGAGCATCGAGCCAAACATCTACTCCGCCGAACCCACCCAGTCGCAAAACTAATTTATATCCCCGGTTTGTCCAGAGCCTCAGGTCAGTGAATCGATAGGTGAGTCGAACTTGTTTCTTGGCTGTGATGGGATGCGGTCGTGCCGCCGCGTCTAAAGTAGCAGTAAGGAGAGTGTCCCGCGAATTCGGGATTGTGAGTTTTTCGGTTCGGCCATCCGCTCCAAGAGAGACTGTTCCGGATGTTGTTAATAGCGTTCCGTCTGAATCAGCGATTCCAAAACCCAGCCAAAGCTCACTCGATGGAGAACCCCAGGCTTCTACTATGCCTTCTGCGACGCCCTCGGAAAGATCGACTGCAATTGGAAATTCCACAGCAGCTTGTTCCCTAACCACGAGTGTACCGCTTAGATGAATTGATTTATCTCCTTCGTTGCCAGCTGCGGTGACGACAAGGTGGGGGAATGAGTTTATGGCGATGCTTTCCAGTGAGGCTCCGTCATGGGGACCTTCATGACCAGATAGTGACAGGTTGATAACAAGTGGGGCCCCGTACTGTTCCGCAGTTTCGGCGAAAAAGGACAAGGCTGGAAGCAGCTCTTCAAATTTCTTGTCTTGCACTGCAGCGATAGACACTCCTGGAGCTATGCCTAGGTTATCTTTCGAGTTACTGGTGGCTACTCCAAGGACGCTGGTCCCGTGTCCGAGGCTATCGGTCAAGCTACACGCCTTCTCTTGAATCATGGTCGCATCACAGTATTCATCGTTCTTTTGGTTCCAGGTGGCTATAACTTTAGTCTGACCGTCTGAGTCGAGAAATCCGGGGTGGGTAAGGTCTACACCCGTATCGTAGATTCCAAGAATGACACGTGTTGCGGTCGAAGGTAATGTGAAGTCGCTTTCCGTGTTTGCGACCTCAATTGTCGTCCTTGCTGCTTCAAGCGCTGGTCGAAGGCCTTGGGGTACGTCGATAAGAGCATCTTCATATATTCCGTATTCGGAGAGTGCAATGATTGTTTCTACGGCAGCAGTTCCAGAGATAATTGGGCCGAATTGATGAATTTCTTGAAAGTCTGCCTGTTCGAAGACGCTTTTGTCTACTCCGTACGCCAGGAACGCTATCGTTCCCGTTCCGTTCCTCAATTTGTCGGCAAGCTTGCAACCTGCCCAATGAAGCGGTTTGGATAAACGAGTAACCACGAACCTAGGTTTTGGCCAATTGAACTCAGTATCTACACTTCGTCTTTGCTCAAGCTCTTCAATTCCATTAGGAATCGCTGTCACTAGAAGAAGCGCTAACAGCGTCGACACGTCCAAGACTTTCTAGTTCTGGTCCAAAATGGTCAAGCAATACCGACAAATCGTATCATTCGACGTTGCACTGACCTCAATTAGTGCCCTAAGAAAAAAATATTATGTTGCAAGTAACCGGGGACTTTCATCGGCAGGCTATTGAAGCAGAGGAGGGGGGTCAATTCTTAAGAGCGGTCCAGGTGGCAGCTGAGATCATCCGAAATACGCCCGCAGATTTCACTGCGAAGCGAGTCGTCGCGCGGAATCTAGGGAAAATGGGCCGTGAGAATCTGTCCGCACAGGTTTATGGACAACTCTGCACTGAGCTCATTTCTCATGGATTTGTTGTGACGGCGATTGAAGTATGCAACGAAGCCATTCGATTATGTCCTGGCGAGTTCGACCTCATCCATAATCTAAACGATGTTTTTGAGATGATTGATCAGGAAAAAGTGGTGACACGTGCTCTGGTGGCGCCGCCTTCAATCACGAGTTCAGCAGCAAATGTCGCCGGAGAAAGCTGCCTCAATTTAGTGGAAGAAGATGTGATTGTTTCACGGGCCTTAGAATTATGCGCGAGAAACCAATCTGCCTCCTCCGAAAACAGCGAAAAGAGAGGAATTCCTTTTTTCTCCGGACTCTCTCGCGACTCATTTGTAAGTCTTGTGAGCGAAATAGAAACTAGAAATTATGCGGCCGGTGAAAATATTTTCGAACAGGACTCGGCTGCTCAATCAATGTACATCATCCTGTCCGGAAGTGTAGAGGTTCTGCGAGATGGTGAGCAACTGGCAACTCTCAAAGCCGGGAGCATCTTAGGTGAAATTGCATTGGTGACCGCCCAACCAAGAAGCGCAACGGCTCGTGCGAAATACGATACGACTGTATTTGAAATTACAGCAGACGATATCGAACGAGTAGCTTCCGACCATCCCACTATTTCGACCGAGATTGCGAAATTCACGAGAAAACGCATTCTGTTGAACGTCATGAGCCTTTCGCCATTTTTTCAGCCGCTTAAGACGGAACATAAACGTGACGCGCTCGCGATGTTTAATACGCAGATTATTCAAAATGAATGTGAACTTGTCACTGAAGGACAACAGTCGGATAAGCTATTTGTCGTGGCCAGTGGCGAGTGCGTTGTCGTCAAGTCAGGAGATACCGATGAGCATCATGAAGTAGCTCGGCTTGCTTGCGGTGATGTTTTCGGTGAGATTTCGCTTGTTAGAGAAATGGATGCCACTGCGACCGTTTTGGCTCAGTCGGGAACGGTTGTTTTGTCGCTAAACAGAGAGCGATTCAAGACCCTAACCCAGAAATATCCTGAAGTAGCGAAGACTCTAGATGATTTATCAGCGCAGCGTCTGGAAGAAATGGACGATTTTATGATGCTTGAATCTGTCGAAGTCGCTGACGATGACTTTATTATGTTATGAGCCGCTTACTCAGAGCCTTCAATTAGCGCCATAAAGCTATCTTCACCAATTACTTCTGTCCCCAGCTTCCGCGCTTTTGTTGCTTTGGATGAGGTGGAGGAAGGGTCTGCAAGCACTAGATACGATAGACCTTTCGATACTCCTGATCTTATTTCTCCACCATTATCTTCTACAAGCGCTTGTAGTTGCTTTCGCGGTTTTGAGTGTGAACCACTGAAGCAAAAGCTAAGCCCTGATAATGAACCTGCCTTATCGCTTTTGGATACCGGAGAAATCGCGACAATCCCAGCCTCCTGCAGCCGATGAATCTCGTCTTTACGGTCTGCTAACCCGGTGATGATCTTTTCTGCTTTAATTTCTCCGAGCCCATGAATATCTGCGAGTTCTTCGCGAGTAGCGGCCCAAATTTTTTCGAAAGAATCATAACCGGCATCGACGAGTAGTTTTGCAGTTTCCTTAGATACGGATTCAATTCCTAACGCGGCGATAAAGATGGGTAACGTGATCTCTCTGGTCGCCAACAGCGGTTCGAGCATGAGTCGGGCGTTTTTCTTACCCAGTTTTGGAGGTTTCTTCTTCTTGCCATCGACGATGACTGGAGGTTTACGAAGGTTCTCAAGTGCATCAATGCTCAGCTTGTATAAATCGGCTGGTTCGGAGGCCAGCCCATGTTCAAATATGAGTCTTATCCGTTCTTCTCCCCAGCCTTGAAAGTCTAAAGTGTTAATCCAAGTTTTTAAGCGGCCTTGTCGAATAGCAGGGCATTTTGGGTTGCGGCAATAAAGATATTCGTTTTCTAAGTGGATTGGTTCTCCGCATTGGCTGCATATTTTCGGGGCTACGAAAATATTTGGCCCCTTATTTTCTACTTTCTCAATATACGGGATGACGTCGTTTCGTCTTGAGACAACGACTTCGTCGCCGATAGCCACTCCAAGTTTCTTGATATTTGCAAGGTTGTGCAAGCTTGCGTGCCTAATTGTTGCCCCAGCCAAGCGAATAGGTTCTACCTCTGCGACAGGTGTGACGCGCCCGGAGTCACCGGTCTGCCATTCTATCTCAATTAGCTTCGTTACCCCCATTTCATTACCGAATTTGAAAGCAACCGCGGCGCGTGGCCGGTTGTTGAGATCTCCTAAGGTGTTTTGTAACGTAATATCATTCGCTCGAATGACGAGTCCGTCAATTTCATAATCTAAACTTGCGCGCTTTTCTTCTTCGTAGGAACGATATTGATTGAGAACGTCGTCGATACTTCCGCGGAAGAAAAAGGGCGTAGTGAATCCTAGTTCTTCAATCGCTGCGAATTTGTCCTCTTCGTTTTTGAGAGGCGTATCCGTGCTCAAGTCATAAAAAAGAGCCGTAAGGAACGCGCAGCCCGGTAGCATGTGTGGGTTTTTTGAGCGAGCAGCGCCGGCAGCGGTGTTTCGCAAGCTTTCCGACTTGAAGTTTTTATCCGTTTCTTGCCTCAAAAGAGTAAGCTCTCTTTCGTCGCTTTTGCGCAGGATTATTTCTCCACGTACAGAAACAGTTCCTTTGAGATTGATTTCCGCAGGCACGCCTTGCATGTGCATCACATTCGAGGTGATTCTCTCTCCTGTTTTTCCGTCGCCGCGAGTGATTGCTCGATCTAGTTTTCCGTCTTCGTAAACCAAAGCGAGCGAGATGCCATCGAGTTTCTCTGTAAGCGCCAGATCGTGACCAATGCTGGGAGCGTTTTCATCTGTGAGTTCATCACACCTTTTCACCCAGGCTCTCAATTCTTGAGCCTCGTTTACTTTGTTGAGTGAACCCATAGCGATAACGTGTTCTTGTTTTGGCCAGTCTCGCCCCCATTGCCCGGCGGGTGGAACCACAAATTTAAGTTCAGGGGCAAGGGGATCCTGGTCACTGTAACTTGCGTACGTGTACGCGTAGTCTTTTTCTGTTTGCTTGTTTACCGTTATGTCGCCGGCGTAGAAACGTGTGCTGGTTTTGTGGAGCCACTCCAGAGATTGTGGCCTTCCTCCTGGTACGGGTTGCATGGGGGCTCGTTCCGAGGCGGGTGCGCCGATTTCTGCGAGAACAGGGTGGGTTGGGTCGAGCTCTCGTAGTCGATCCTCCAGTGCATCGAATTCCGCATCTGAAATGGCCGGAGTTGAGTTATAGTACAAATCTCTATGTCGCCTGATCTCTTTGGCGAGCTCGTCGATTGCGTTAGCCGTCACATTGCAAAGTTTACGACGACCGAGTGAGAAATCCCAGTCTTATCGCACTATGACTTAGATACTGGGAATTATTCGTTTTCACCCAAACAAAATGGGGTTCTCCTGCAGAGAAAACGGTAATTCTCGGCGAGTATCCGTTGCTCTTCGCAGTCTTCGACGCTAGCCTAACCTTCAAGTACTCAAATGCTTCTCGCCCTCGCAATTATTGCTGTATTGGTAACATCCTTTTTCTGCTCTCTGTCAGAAGCCTCGCTGCTAAGCCTAGGCCGAGCTCGTGCAGAGACACTCGCTTCACAAAGCAAAGCGGGACGGCTTTTGCGTTCGATGAAAAATAATCTTGAGCGCCCGATCGCTGCGATCTTGATCTTGAATACTATTTCAAACACCGGCGGAGCAGCGATCGCTGCGGCTGAATTCCGTAAAACGTTCGGTGATAGTTCAATGTTGCTTTTCAGTGTTTTTCTGACGTGTGCCGTGCTTCTATTCTCTGAGATTATTCCGAAGTCGATTGGTGTCAAATATGCTGAAAGCTCGGCTCTTCTTGTATCGCAGCCGCTGCATTTGCTTATGAGATTTCTCAGACCAGTAACCGAACTTACGGGAGCTGTAACTCGAAGCTTAGGAATGTCTTCAAATCGCAAAGCAGCCGTCTCGCTCGATGACCTACGAGCCATGGCGAGACTAGCAGCATCTGCAAAGGTCCTTGGTCGCGAAGAGTTGATGATCATTGAAGCAGCCTCACAGCTTCCTAGAGTTCCGATCAGAAATATAATGATCCACAAAGAGGATATTGTGTACTTCTCTCTTGCCGAGGAACCCGACGCTAATATGGTAAAAGCCAGGCGCTCGTTACATTCGAGGTTACCTGTTTGCCGAACAGATTTGTCTGATGTCATCGGCCTCGTAAACATGAAAGAAATTTTATGGCGCATTGCAGATGAGCCAGAGGACTTGGAGGAAGAGGGTCTCAATCGTATTATCGGGGAAGCGCTTCGCGATCCACTCTACGCTAAATCTTCTATCGACGTGTCAGACCTGATTCAACTGTTCTCAACGAATCATGAGCATATGGCGATCGTCGTGGATGACGACAAAAATGTGATTGGCATTGTCACCCTTGAAGATGTGATTGAAGAGCTGATGGGAGAAATCGACGATGAATTCGATAGGGCTCCGGATGCGATTGAACATAAAGGACATGAGTGGTGGAGAATCGGTGGGGGCGCAATGTGGCACGATGTGCAAAACAAGCTTGCGGTCACCCTTGAACAGAAACCAGATGCTGATCTAGACGGTCGGTTAGATATGAACGACATCACCGCGGACCTTTTGCCTGGGCGTTTACGCACTGGCGCAACATTTTCGGTTGGGTCTTGGGCATTTAGAGTCGTTCGAATGAGAAGGGGAAAGGTGATTATGGTCGACGCGTATGGCGCAACGCGAGTGGCGACTATGGGCACGCAAACGCAGCCCCCGGAAAGGGTATCATGACACGCCTTCTAAATTTTGCGATGATTCGGGAGGCGGCGCTTCGCATTCAGCAGGACGTTGTGAGGACGCCGACGATACGACATCGCCTCAATGAGCATTGCGAACTTTTTCTAAAAGCAGAAAACCTACAGCCAATTGGCGCATTTAAAATTCGGGGCGCATTTAACATGATGCGGACCCTTCCTGATAATTGCCCAGGTGTCGTTGCTCATTCGTCGGGAAATCACGCGCAGGCCGTGGCCCTTGCGGCAAAATCGTTGGGAATGCATGCGAGTATTGTCATGCCATCGAATGCACCAAGGCTCAAAAAGCGTCGGACCGAAGCGGCTGGGGCGAATGTGATTACAGTGGGTCCAGATAGCGAAGAGAGAAAAAAGCTCGCGGAAGAATTGGCCAACGACAAAGGATTAATACCGATACCTCCTTACGATCATCCGCTTGTGGCGGCAGGCCAGGGAACAGCTGCTCTAGAATTATATGAGGATGCGCCAGAACTCGATAGTTTTTATGCGCCTGTTAGTGGCGGCGGGTTGATGGCAGGATGTGCAACTGTGCTGCAGCAAGTGAGTCCAAGAACAAAACTAATCGGCGTTGAGCCGCAAGCCGCGAATGATACCTACCTTAGTTTTGCGAAAGGAGAGCGCGTAAGCGTCGCTCCACCGGAGACGATTGCCGATGGTTTGAGGGTTCGAATTCCTGGCGAGTTTACGTGGCCGATACTCAAATCGTCCTTGGATAGCGTTGAGCTAGTCTCCGATGACGAAATGTTATGGACCATGGGGTGGGCTTGCTCTCATCTTCGCATGGTATTGGAGCCTTCGGGGGCCGCATCGTTGGCCGCTGCGATGAGGGATGGTCACGGGCGTGTGGGTGTACTCCTTAGTGGCGGCAATGTAGAGTCCGAGATGCTTCGTTTAGCGATTTCACGATTTGAGAAAGAGGCCTGACTTGTGCAAAAGGCGTGTTCGAACTAGAGTCTAGCCGTATGAAAAAGTTACTCTGCTGCATTACTTTCGCTTTGACTGCTTGCGCTACTACCGGTGGTACACCTAAAGCGCCTTCATCTGAGCCCGCGTCGCAGCCTGCTTCCGAGCCCGCGTCGCAGCCATCTGCGAATCAAAGTAGTTCGGTGAATTGCATTGATTCTTGTAAAACAGAGTCTATGGCTCGCGCGGTGTCCGCGGACGTTATCGAAAGAGATTGTCAGAAACAGTGCGCTTCAAGCTAAACGAATACCGTTAGTCATCCCTGTATATTTCAAACGGCATTATCCAGTTTTTTGTTCGAGAGATAGAATACAGTATTGATCCGTCATGACTTCTATGAAGAAGGTCAATAACCCCTGAACTCGTGACAAAAAGCGGGGGTAGGACTCTATATCCGCCTTCAGTCCTTTCCAAAATACTCAAAGCTCCGCTCCCTAAAGAGCCAGTGCGGCTGGATATTTTTAGTCCAAGGTAAAGACGACCAGAGTCTGCGTCGATTAGGCTAGCCTTTATAGATAGCCCTCTGAGCATTTGTAATGAAGCTTGGTCATTATTTGAAAAGTCTTGCCCATAGAAGTTGAACGTTTCCTGCTGTTTGGTTTCGTCAAAGCTTGAAACGATAAGAGACTGGTCGAGAAACTTCAAGACGCTTATTCGACCTGGAATTTCAATCTCCGTGATTCTCTGCATCGTCGACTCTTCAAGTGAAAGTATCCTCGATACGTGTCTACCATTCTCAAGACGTGAATCTGCGAGGAAGATTCTTGAATCTGCGAATGCAACGTGTTCGATTTCCTCAATCGATGGGAATTCGAATAGACGTGTCGAGTAGTTCTGTGACGGCTCAGAGATATTCGTATAATCAACAACCAAGATAGCCGCGATAGAAGATGTGAGAGAGCCAGTCAGGTAAGTTTTTTGGTTGTTGTGATAAAGCCCTTGAATTTTGAAGCTTGTCTCAATACTCTGCGCGGCTTTGAGAAGCTCCGTGTTATTCCTGACCTCGAAGAATACGGCAGCATTACTCAGTCCCACAATAAATTGATGAGATTCAGGTGAAGAGTTCAGCTTGGCAACGGCTTGTCCTTGGTGCAATGCTTTATATATCTCGCCGACGGGTTCGATTTTAACTCGGGAAAGAAACGCGTATGGCTTCGCTGGGTCAATGACGACGGCAGAGTGTCCCTCTCGATAAGAACGCGTACAACCACTGCTGTCTGAACAACATTTTCTACATTGTTCGATGCACTCAGAGCGCGGTGATTCAGCACAAGTTTTTTGGTCGTCTCGGTCAACACAACGAGTCATCAGGTAGGCGTTACACGCGTCGTAACAACAGTCGATGCATAAACTATCTCGTAATGAGCAGTAGTATCCATAGTAGGCGCACTGGTTCTCTCCTGAACCAACCATGACAGTGTACGTATCACCGTAGTTTACGAGACCGGTTATTTCGCTTCCGATGTTGGAGTCATTGTCAAAAGTGCTCGGACCGAGGTAAGGGCACAGCTCCGCTCCAAGGATATTATCTGTATAGGTCACTTCGTATCGTTCTTCCGGACAAAGGATAGAGAAATCTGCAGGTCCTAAAGATGACACATCATCATTAGATGATTCTTCGAGTGTACAACGTCCTAAGCTTTCTGAAGCAGGTTCAAAGCGACCGGATTCGTCGAGTGTCCCCGCAACAGCATCAATTCCGCATTCACTGAAATCTAAAGACAGATTACAGCTTTGTTGCGTTGATTCAGCATTGCAGTGAAAAAAACCATCTTTAGTTACGACATAACTTGGTGTTCTGTAAGGACAGTCCGGGGTCGCAACCGGACCACAAATGACGAGATCGCTCTGTCCCGGTGATTGTGGACTCTGTGGTACAAAGATCCCACCTGATTCGCGGAAATACTCTAGGATGGTGTTCTCTATATTCAGACGGATTCGTTCTCCGCATCCCTCCGAAGCTGACGAGGCTTGCCAGCAATCAGCTCTCCCTTCGCAACCTGTTACTGCTTGCAGACATGAGACACGGCCTTTTGCTGAGTCTACCGTTCGACACTCTATCTTCGCTAGATCAACGAGCTTGTTGGGGTCTAGTGTATATAAATCGATGGTATCGTAATCGAGTTCGCTTCGCGCAGAGATGACGAGTTTCTCATAATACTGCGCATTTCTAATCGGACTTATATCGACCGGAGAGTCGCCATCAGAGTAAACGACAAAGGCGTAACCTGATAAGATTTGAGCTGGGAACTCGATGACGGTTGCAGAATTACAACCGGCAATAAAGAATGAGATGAAGCCAAGTAATGGCTTCAAGAATGGAAAAAGGCGCCTTTTTTTCCGATGCAGGATGTCAAACTTAGTCGTCATCTACTAGATATTTATTTTTCTTACTGAGTTGACCGCCACTCGCTGATTCGATTCTTCGACGACCTCTCCAGCGTCCGAACCAAGAGAGAAAGGCAACCAAGAGTACGCAAATGACACCACCAGCGATCGCCATTGGAATTGCTTTTTCCTCTGTCTCCAAACGATCTTTTAGCCGACGAAGGTCTGGATTTCGTGGAGCAATCTGTTCGGCATAGGAAATGAATTGCTTCATCATCTCCTTGTCTTTTTGCTTGTATGCATCTTCAGCAAGCTTACTTAGTTGCTCGCCGAACCAAATACGCTCGTCCTCATCTTCACGCTTCGATTGATACTCTTTGTACAAGGTCAAAGCTCCCTCGAGGTCTCGATTACGCAGCTTTTTTCGGTAGGACTCTAAGAGCATGTTGTTACGTACTGTGTCGTGCCGGTAGTCAGATTTACCTAGGAAAGTAATGCTCTTCTTAAGGAGTCTTTCTGCTGCTTCGTGCTTTCCAATCACTGCTTCTTTCTCTGCACATTTCAAGAAGCTCTTTCCTGCGAGCTTCTTTCCGTCCGGATGGGTCGCAACACCTTCTTCTCCACTTTCGTCTACGATTTGGTCGTATCGTGCACAGGCTTCAGGCCACATACTTCCCGTTGTATAGCGTTTCGCTAGAACGTGCAGATGAGGAAGTCGCTTTGGACTACCAATTTTCGGGATGTTGTCTTCGGTTGGGAGTTCGTCATCATCAGGGTCATAGGCCGAGGCTCTTCTTTCCGCGGCCGTTAGACCTTCGCCCCCAATGCGTGTCGAGCCAAATTCAATGTCCATCGTTTCTGTATCACCGTCTTGCCCGATGGCGGGTGAAGCTTCAGCACCCATAAAAAGCGCGAGAGCTAGAAACAGTGGACCTCGAGAATTGGTTATGCATTTCACAGATATGCTTTTATGTTCCGCAGCAATTTTTGGCAATCACTCGAATGTCCCTGAGGCAAACCACTGTTCGAGGAGCAGCCTGTTAGGTTCAAATAGGTCTTGAGGAAGGTCCGCGAGCCCAAAAAAGCCTCCGTTTTTTATCTCTGAGCTTAATTTAAGCTGTGTTCCCCGTGTGTTGCCACAAAAAATGAGAGTTGCATGGCTGACATCTTTGTCGAATTCCATCTCATACAACTCTGGATTGATCGTGCAGTGCAGACCCGTTTCTTCATAGAGTTCGCGCGCGAGACCTGCGCTCGGATCTTCATTTTTTTGAAGAAAACCACCCGGTAACCCCCAGGGAGGAGTGACTCGGAAGCGATGTTCCAGCAGCAACACTTGTCCCTGTTCGTTACTAATAATCCCGAGCGTTCCGATAAGAAACTTTGTTTGCACTCGTCGCAAGATAGAATGCCTGATTCGTCTCGGACATCGAGACCAAATAAATTCTACAACGTCGAGTATGTTTGACTTTGCGACCATTGCACCGCCTGAAACGTTTAGTCGTAAAGGTAGACCGTAACACTTTCTCCTGCGGGGATTTCTTCAACGCCAGAGTCAAATACGACAAATCCATCAGCTTTGGTTGCGGTCGAGAGCAACGCAGCTCCGCCTTTTAGAATAGTGACCGTTCCATCCTCGATTGTTACGCGCTGTAACTCGACTCGTTGACCTGGTTTCTTGTGGGCTTTCGCCAGTACACCGGATGTGGTTGCATAGGGGATGCGTACCTTCGCGGCTTGCATTATTTGGACAATAGGTCGAACGACCATGTCCCAAGCGACCAATGTAGCAACAGGGTAACCTGGAGCCAAAACAATCGGTGTATCATTGACGAACCCAAAGCCCGTTGGGGAACCAGGCTTCATATGCATCCCATGAACGGGTAATTCGCCTATTTCACGCACGACTACAGGGCCCAAGTCTTCTTGTCCTACACTTGAGCCACCGGTCATGACGATAAGATCTGCTCCTGGGCTCTGGATAGCTGCTCGAAGTAAGTCGATATCGTCGCGGACGATAGGATGCATCGTAATTTCGGCGCCGTCTCTTTGAGCGAGACATTCCAACATGTAAGAGTTGGACTCGACCACTTTGCGATGGGAATCGCTTGCTCCAATACGGGTTAGTTCCGTGCCCGTGGGGATAATGCGTACTCTTGGCCGCCGAAAAACTTCGACCTCGAGCGCGTTGAGACGGACGAGCATTGAGATGTCTTGTGGTCGGAGGGTTCGACCGGTCTGCAAGACGGGCTCTCCTTTTGTTAGGTCCTCGCCGATCGCCAGAACATGCTCGCCTGAAAAAGCATCGTGCTTTATGGTTACAGTTCGCTCCTTGGTTTCGGTGCGTTCGACCATTACCACTGCATCTGCACCTTCGGGAACTTTCGCCCCAGTCATGATTCGGACTGCTTCTTTGGGCTTCAGGGCGTCTTGGTAGCGGTCATCGGCCATGAGCTGGCCTACAATCTGCAAATCACCTGGAGTATCTTCGGCTCGAACGGCGTAGCCGTCCATCGCAGACTTTGCATGCGGTGGCACATTCTCAGGTGCCACTAAATCTTCCGCGAGAACTCGACCGATGGCTTGATGAAACGGTAAACGTTCTCGCCCTAATGGAGTAATTCGCTGTTTTAGAAGCGAATGCACATCGTTTAGGTGGGTTCGGTCCTGGAACCCTCTCATTCGTACGTCTTTCGTCATTTTTTCGCTGTTACTCCGCTTTTTTTAGGGTTCGGACATACGCAACAATTTGAGTGATTTGGTGCTCAGTTAGGCTTTTACCAAGAGCTGGCATTTTACCTCGTCCTTTCTTGATGAGATTCGCCATTCCTGCATCAGTGTGTCTCGCGTGGGTGGAGGCGAGGGTGAGGTTACCAATCTTGGGGAGCATCGTACGCATTTGGGCTCCGCTGCCGTCGAGACCGTGACATGCGGCGCAAGCACGCATGTAATGAGACTTGCCTTTCTCTGCATCTCCACCCGCATGGGCGACCGCCGCTGGTTGAGTTCCCGCCGTTCCGCTCTTAGCTTTTGCTGCTGCAGGTGCTGGCTGTGTGGCGGCCTTTACCGGCACTGAACTCGGCTGTTTCGTGTCTTTCTTTTGGCATCCAAGCGCGCTTAGAAGAGCGATGGAAAAAACGATAACGGCAGGATTACGAACGATTTGACTACTCATACGCCGGGCTTAGCACAAATCGCTAAAGTCGGTCTATGGAAAGAGGCCTCGTGACAACATTGCTTCCGATACCCGATGAATACCTAACATCAAGGATGCAGTGCGCATATCCGTGTTGAATTTTGTTTTGAACTTCACGCACTCGCGGAAAGCATCCGACATGATTTGGTTGAGGCGTTGGTTGATTTCCTTGGACGTCCAGAAAAATGATTGTAGTCCTTGTACCCATTCAAAATAGGAGACCGTAACACCCCCAGCGTTCGCCAATACATCGGGAATTACGAATATCTCGTCCTGTCGGTCACGTAGAACCTCGTCACCTTCAGCGGTCACGGGACCGTTAGCCCCTTCGGCAAGGATACGGCATTTCAGTTGCGCTGCGATCTTCTCGTCGATGACTCCGCCGAGAGCTGCGGGTATAAGGATATCTACATCAAGAGTGAGAAGTTCCTGATTGGTGATGGCCTCTGCTCGTGGATAGCCTTCGAGAACCTTCCGAATGCCAACATATTTACGAACGTGACCGATATCTAAGCCATCGGGGTTGTGGATTCCCCCTGTTACATCAGAGACAGCGACAATTTTGCAGCCCATCCGCTCTAGCTTGCGAGCGGCAAACATGCCGACGTTGCCGAAGCCTTGAATTGCGACGGTTTTCCCTTCTAGTGAGCCCAGTTTTAGGTACTCAACGGCTTGCGCGATGGTATACGCCACACCTCTTCCGGTCGCTTCCTTTCGACCTCGCGAGCCGCCAACCTCAATGGGTTTGCCAGTAACCACCGATGGAATCGCGTAGCCTTTCATTTGGGAATAAGTGTCCATGATCCATGCCATGGTCTGACTATCTGTACCCATATCAGGCGCTGGGATATCCGATTCAGGACCGATGAAGTTGATGATCTCGACTGTGTAGCGTCGTGTCAGTCGTTGAGCTTCCGTCCGTGATAAGGGCCTGGGGTCCACGCGGATTCCGCCTTTCGCTCCGCCAAGAGGTAGTCCGGCGACAGCTGTCTTAAACGTCATTAGGGCGGCCAGTGCGGAGACTTCACCGAGGTTTACGCCCTCGTGATAGCGAATACCACCCTTGCACGGACCGCGGGTATTGTTGTGCTGTACGCGGTATCCAGTAAAGTTCTGAACACTACCATCGTCCATCCGAACAGGAACGGTCACTATCAACGCACGGTCAGGCGTAAGCAAGCGTTTGTGGATATTCGGATCTAAATTCATTTTTTCGGAGGTTCGAGAGATGAGGGCCATCGTGTCTCGAAAGAACTTCGAGTCCCACTCTGTCTCCGCGGTATGAGGTCCCGGTATACTTCTCGCCACGTCTGTTTACTCCTTTTAGTCCGCAAGCGTTTCACACGTAGCGGTAAATGACTCCTTTCGCTAAGGCGGTCTTTTGGTCAACACCTGATCCGCTAATATTTGACGATTATTGGGGTTTTGACGCACCTGGTCGGAACTTCGTGCTGCACGCTGAGGCTCAAAACACGTAAATGTAACCACTGAATGTCAGGCAATAGAACACATGTTTAATGTCGCTATTCAGGTCGTCACCAATCTGCTTTGAACTGAACTATGGGGGCGGGCTTGACACCGTGTCCGAGCGGGTGTCTACAGAACGGGGCTAAGTCACCGAACTCTTTCAATAACACCTGTTCGGTGAAATCAAAGCCTGGCAAAGGGAGCAACTGAGATGTATCGAAAAAATTTGATTCTCGGAAGTGCGATCCTGGGCGCCTTCTTGGCGACAGGATGTTCGGGTATTTCCGACTGCAAAGATGACGCTGCGAAATGTGCAGCGATGCTAAACGAACAGTCCGAGAAGTGCGCTTTCTCGTATCGATTGAAGCAAGGCGAGAAAGAGAGAAAGCACTGCGAGCACGCTGTTAGCGTGGTTGGAGACAAAAAAGAAAAGGCCGCAGTGCCTGGTCTGCTGAAGATTCTCGCAGCGGAAGAAACCTCGACTCCGAACGATATGCATCGTTCCGAGGCGGTTAAAGCGCTTGTGAAAATTGGCGATCCATCTGTTGTATCTGCGCTCGTTGAAGCCGTCGATTTAGACGCAGGAACCAGCTCTGACCCAATCGACAAAAATACGAACAGAACAAACGAAGAAGTCGCAGAAGCTCTAGGAATATTTAACGACAAACAGGCTTGCGGAAAGCTCCTTCAATTGATGGAAAGAAGCCGGTATGACTACGCGGTACTCAAGGCCATTCGCTCGCTTGGACGCATTAAGTGCACTGACGCGGTTGAAGGCATCTCCCAGGTCGCACTCAAGCACGAGAACAAATTCATGCGAAAAAACGCCGTAATCGCTCTTGGAGATATTGGTGACCTTTCAGCCACGGACACGCTTGTTCAAATGATGTTTGTTGAATACCTGGGCGTCTCCTTTTATCGCGAAGCATCTTTTTCTCTGTTTCAACTCGGACCAGGCGTTTCGGATAAACTACTTGAGACCATGGACGGAAAGAACGAGGCAGTGAACAACTACTTCAAAACCCGTGGTGGACTTCCTGTAACGGCCGTCAAAGCCAAATGTGGTTTCGTTCTTGGAGACCTTCGAGATAAACGTGCCGTAAAGCCGCTTCTTGAGGCATTCAAGTCTGCATCAGAAAAGCCTGACCCAGTTCTTTTGGTCTATTCCTCAGCTCCACTTGGTGCACTAGGAGATTCTCGAGCCGTTCCTGTCTTGAAGAAAGACATGCTTTCCCTTGACGCGTCACAGCGTGACCCAATTATGTCTGCTCTCAATCAATTGGGAGACCGCTCAGTGGTTCCGAGTATGATTAAAGCGATGACCGCGAAACACTTTGTCGATACTTGCGTGAAACTTGGCTACGCAAGCAAAGAGGCATGCGCGAAAGACAAGGCGGCGATGTTCGGTGCAATCAAAGCAGCAACAGATCATGCGTCTAATCTTGCAGGAGCAGCTCACTATGATGCTTATAAAGCCGCGCATGATGCAATGGAACACGAAGAAATGAAGAAATATATCGGTGAACGTATGGTACGCGTCGCTGCTGCGAAAGAATGCGGCGAAGACACCGGTTGTTGGGTCAAGAAGCTCGAAGACAAGAGCGAACTTGTTCGCGAAAAAGCAGCTTGGGAGCTAAAGCGTAAGAAGGATCCAGCCAGCTTAGGCGCTCTCAAAAAAGCGCTCCGCGACAAGAACACTTATGTGCGCTCTGCCGCGATTTTCGCCTATTGGGATTTTGGCTCGAAAGAAGCAGTATCCGATATCAAGCAGCAACTTGAGGACGAAGCAGGATCTTCAACTTTCGTGAAGGTCAACGAAGACCTCAAACGTCTCTTAGTCGCTCTAGAACGATAATTGTTTTAGAGGCTTGGTTTATCGCCACCGCTATCGAATCCGATAGCGGTGCACACTTTATTTTTTCTACTCAATCCCTAGCAAATTAGTGCTTGTGACCGTGGTTGTGGCCCCGATGCTTTGAATGGTCTTTGCCGTGGTTGTGGCCTCGATGCTTTGAATGACCATGCCCATGGTTGTGACCACGATGGCTCGAATGGTCGTGCCCGTGATTGTGTTTCTTCCTTTTGCCTTCACGATCGAGACTAAAATAAGTGTCTGATAACCCGTGTACCCGGAGCCAATCGAATAGAAGGTCGCGGCCTCCTATTTTGAGTAGCCAGGTAATGTTCTCGTTGAGCGCATCCTCCAGTTTTTTGGCTTTTGAGGTTCGATAATATGATTGACGCCATGGCTGAGAGGTTTTCTCCCTGGCATTAATTCTCAGCATGACGCGGACAACCGTACCCTTGGTGTCTGGCGACCGGACCTCATCGGAACCAAGACTAATCAGGTACTTCGCGCTTTTGACTGAGGTTTTTTTCAACACAATTCCCAGTGGCCGAAACATGTCTTTCAGTTGTTTGAAGATCTTGTTTTTATTTATGCCTGTGCCTCTCCCTAGAATCGCTACTTTGATCGGGTTCTTGCGGCTGGTAACTTTTTTTCGAACGGCCGGGAACTGTTTGAGGGTCTTTTTGAGCCAACCCGGGAGGCCCGGTTCGGTAAGGTCTAAACGCGCGAAAGTTGAGAGCGCGTGTTGAGTGCGAGCTGAAGCCTCCGCCTTTTTGTTCTGTAGAAAGCGCGCTCGTAAGACTGTCGCAGCGATCCGAAGCTCTAGGCTGGTCAGGGTTGTCGGCGAGTCTTGGTATTTCTTTCTTTCAGCCCGGAGAATTTGTAGTGCATTACCAGTTCCTCGCTTTTTATCGAGCTCGGCTTTAGCGGCTTTCTCGACGACTGTCCGAAGTACCTCAGGCAGTGATGCGTCTATGGCGTTGCGCTTGGAACGCTTTAGTTCCGGAGGGAGGTTTTGGGCCTGTACGATTGAGCTCGACGACAGAAGCGAAGTTGTGAGGAATAAGGCCCCAAGTTGCTGCAAGGAGTTCACACCCTATAGACGACCTTTAGCTCCGTTTTAGTCAACCCTTGTACGAGGAATGCCCTAGGTAAGCTCCCTTAGAGGTTCTATGTAATTGAGGGCGGACGACGACTCTTATGATTTTATGGGGTCGCTTGCAGACTTGTCAGTTCCGATTTGAAGTAATCACGCATAGAACCTCCTCCGCCTTGCTTCGCCTTGACGATATAGCCTGTCTTATCGACAAAGAAACTCGAGGGAAGCTTGATAGATTCGCCGAGGTACTTTTTGCTGTAATGTTCATTGCTGTCTACAACCACAGTGAAAGGCAAAGGGTTTTTCTGAAGGAAATCACTTAGTTTCTGTTTCCCGTTTTCTTCTTCGAGCAGGGCCACAACGATTACTCTCAGCCCCTGGTTCGTGTATTGCTCGTTGATCGCGATAAGCTCAGGCAGTGCTTTTATGCATGGGCTGCAATCTGTTCGGAAGAAGTCTAATAGTACAGGTTGTTTTTTAGCCCATGATTTCTCTTTTCCGCGATAGGCGATTTCATCAAGTCGGACCAATACCCCGTCAAGGGTTCTCAATTTGAATGCTGGTGCTGCTAGTTTTTTGAGTTCCTTAGCTTTTTTGAGTTCCTTCATTGGCTTTGCATCTGCGGTACTCAGTATGCCGAAGGTGCTGACGATAATGAGTGCAGTAGTCGCAATGAGAGTTTGTGGTTTCATTATGGAGTTCCTTTTAGCTGACTAGATAAAAACGTGGCAATTTTTCCTTGCGCAGCGTCAAATCCTTTTTTCATCGCTCCTTCGTATTTGACGTGACCTATTTTGGTGGGAGGTACCTCAAAACTATGAGTAATTCTCCCCGACTCTACATCATAGACGGCGACACGAGCGGAATAATTTATAAAAATAAAGGGCCCAGATTTCGCTCTATGCTCTGATTGAAAACCAACAGCAACCAGACATCCAGAGCCTTTGGCTTCTGCACTCAAAGTCGGAGAGTTAGCCTCAAGAATCATACTCGCCAAGTTCGTTCCAAGCCGTTGTGATGAAACCTTTTTGCCCGCCTCGGTGATGGCGCGGCTTAAAGCCACATAGCGGGAATTTGCGCACTTTTTAGTTTGCCCGTCGCGCTCGCAAATAACTTCCATTGCGCAAACACCGGCTTTCTCTTTGGCAAGTTGTCTCGCTTGTTCGGCCAACTCCTTGAGCGATTGTCTGAGTACCGTCGTATCCGGAATATCGGGATGCGAAAGTCGAAGTGGGACTGCTGGAACGGCTTTTCCTGCATTCTCTGCGAGGCGGATTGCTTCCGAAATATTTTTGGCGGTCACGGCATCTTTTGCTGCAAGGTAATCGCGCAATGCTTTCTCTGCTCGATTTTGTTGAGTTCTCACGATGGCTTGGTACTCTTTTTCTGGCCATGCGATGAGTACGTACGCGTCGAACGTGTCCTTGTGCGGATGTGTTACGGACTTTCGAATTGTCACGCCGCGTGCTGTAAATTCCTCGCCAGCAATAGACATCTCCAGAGAAACAGATTGCGTTCCTTGCCCATTCGTTTCTGCTTCCCTGGAGTCAAAACGGGATTCGATTTTGGCTCCAACCTTTAAAGAGAGCTGAAAAAGTGCTTTTTGAACAGCTAGGTCTCTCGCGGTTTCGGCATCCGTTTGCTGGGTGGCGTCGCCAACGAACAGAAGAGTTCCTCTTTCGCTCGGTGGGGTCGTAAACCAGCCGGGCGGTGGCGTGTGCGCAACTGTCCTCGCGCATCCGATGCATAGACTAAGGCAGAGTGCACCGACGAGGGATATCGTAGATAAAGATGATGGATTGTTTATAAGCATGCTTCGCAAGCAGGAAGCTAACGAAAAGTATTACGGGTGTCTAGGGCTGGAATAGGTCAGGGACCTGGTCGCCATCGACGTCGAACTTTAGAAGTGCTTCGTATGATTGTTGGCTGTCTGGAATATCGTCCCCATTCGCGTCGTCATCAACATCATCTGGGATGAAGTCATTATCATCATCGGCATCGTCGAAATCAGGAGTTCCATCCGCATCGCTATCATTTGCGGATAATGGATTTACGCTTGTATCTTCACCTACTTCAATGACGAGATCGCGACTGCTGTCATCGCCATCGCTTCGTCCCGAGGTTAGTGTGAGAAGGCCCAAGTCTAAATCTGATAGAGCCGCGCTAATGCCGGTTGCTCGACCGTTCAAGACGCTCGTTCGAGCGCTTCCCTGTCCGGTTTGGAATAGTAAGCGACCTACCATACGTCCGATTCCGACTCGCCCATCTAACGGAACCTGGAGATACAGCAGGTAGCTGCGGTCCATTTCCAGCGCGACGGACATGCGGACAGGTGCGCCAGCGTTCGCTCCAGGACTCACTGCTCGAGAAGCCCGAAAATCAAGAACGGGTGAATCAAGTCGAGCGTCGACAGCCACCGCTGCGAGTTGCAAAGCAACGGGACGCAGAGAAAGCTTTGTTGCGTCGGCTGGATCAATCTCGACGCTCACGACTCGTTGGTTTGAGGGGAGTTCGGTTGGGCTTACGTCTCCGCAGCCCATGGCTGCGACGAGCATAAAGATACAAGTGTTTCTCCGCGAGATCATGATTTCCTCCTGCGAAAGGCGTCGGCTCGGGTCAAGCGAAACAAGCCAAAAGCGACCAATAGCCACACCCAATCTGTATTTCGGCCCTTGTTCGGGTGTGACGCTGAACAGCTGCAGCCAGTTTCTTCGGTTGAGTTGATAATTTGTTCCGGAACGGGAATCGGGATTTCTCCTGATGCTGCCGAGCAACCTCTAGAGTCGATGGCTTCTCCGCTTGGGGTCAGTGGGCAGGAGTCGCAGACATCCCCGCGCCCGTCATTGTCTTCATCTCTTTGAGAGGCATTAGGAATATTTGGACAGTTATCACTCGAGTCTTCGACCGAGTCACCGTCGGAATCCAACACGCTGCTTGTTCCCGCATCTTGATTCGGAATCACGATCCCGCCGTCGGTCGTGCCGCCAGGAGTGTAAGGTTTTATCTCAGGCATCTTGAGTTCAAATGAAAAGAACTCATCTGAAGTAATGTCTGCGCCAGCGACACTCGCCGTGGGCACCTGGCCAAGTAGTGTTCCATTTGCACCAGCGGTAAATTGCAGACCCGCGATTCGGATACTAGAAGGCATTTCATCGCCGTATCGTTCTACGAGGTTGATTGTTGTCTCTAAAACCCCAGTTGCCAGAGGAGAGGGTGATGCGGCTCGAGAGCCGACCCAAGGGCCCGACCATGTTGTCTTGTTACTTCTACCTTCATCAAGGAGCGCCCAGCGAGCGATTGAACGGCCAGATTTTCCATGAGGAATACTCACTAGGTTTGGATTTTCTTTGTTCTGGTCGTCGACCAAAATTATATGGTCTTTTCCAATTTCCGCGCTTGTCATTGCTACATAAAGCTGGCGCCCGTTGAAAGAAGCGTACAGTTTTATGCCGTTAGATTCGGCGACCAGATAGCTTTCATCGTCGACGATTCCATCTAACTCATACTTTGCCTTCGCCATGGTCGCAGAACGAACGCAGCCGTCTAGACCAACATCGGTGTAAGGCGCTGTACCGGGGCAGTGATCACAGAGGTCCGGTATGTTGTCGAAATCTGCATCTGTAGTTTCACCATCGGGAATTCCTAAACAAATGTCGTAACTGTCGAGAATTCCGTCCTCATCTGCATCTGGAATCGCAACAGTAGCGAGTTGGTAGACTTTTACTTCATGACTTCCTACCCGAGCGGTGTGCCCACCGGTGAGCTGACTCTTTGTCACTGTGAGAACGTCGGAAGGGTTCGCGTGATTCGTCATGACGATCGGTCCATCCGGCAGAGCGGAAAGAACCTCTGAGCTAAGATAGTATTGAACGGGTGTTCCGATAACAGGTGCCTGGTTACGGTTCGCTAAAACGACAAAGGTTTGACCATCTCCATACCTTAGGAAGCTAAAAACTTGGTCCGCATTAAGATCACCGTCGGAACTAATTCGAGCGTATCTATTCAGTGAACCACCAGGATTATCTTGTGATTGTCCCTTGAGTCCTGGGTTGCCATGGCGAATTCGCAAATACTTGCGGTAATGGGCTAGCATTTCATCTTCCCCGCCAAAACGCATTCTCCCTCGGCCTTCGACCAAAGCAACTTCGTCGCCGTAGGTAATGAGTGGCATTCCCGGCAGTGTGAGCAATACCGCGGCCGCAACTCGTTGACGCTCTTTCGATTTACCGGCCAAGTGTAAAAACCGGTCTTCGTCTTGGTTACCAAGATACCGAATATAGGTGAGGTCCTCCGAAGAGACCTTTTCGCGAACAACGGCGGAGGGTGAATCCTGAACGAAGCGCTCGGCTGCTCTGAGTGCCGTATCCAGACTAGAAAACTGTTTGTTACCAGCGAACCCGTCTCGCATCTCCCAGTAGGTCCAGGCGTCATAAAGGGCGTCGAATTGACGGTCGAGGAAGTCGGAAGACGGAGGAATGATCTCAGCTAACATGAAACCATTCATGTCTGCTTTGAGAACTTCGCGCCGGACCCCGCGCCACAAACTCATTGGTGTGAACCCAGCGATATCGCACCTAAACCCGTCGATACCAGTCTCCATCCAGAAACGTGCACGGTCGACCGCAGCCTTTCGGACGACTGGGTCGTTGTAGTTCAGGTCAGGTAGACTGATGAAGTCGAAAGAATACTGATACGACCCATCTTGCCTGAACAAAAAGCGGTCTCGACTTGCTGCTTGCGGATTGGCCTTTGCCGCTTCGAACCAAGGATGAACCGGAGAGGTATGATTGAGGACGAAGTCGAGAACAACCTTGATTCCTGCTTCGTGGGCTTTCTCTACAAAACGTTCGAAGTCTTCTACTTCGCCATAGTCTTTGTGTGTCGCGAAAAAAGCGTCCATAGAGTAACCATGCGTGGTACCGCTAGGTTCGATAGGCATGACCCAAATCGTGTTGATGCCTAGGTCCTTCATCCACGGGATTCGCTGAGTTGCGCCTCGAAAATCGCCTTCTCCGTCACCATCTGAGTCTGCGAATTCGCGAACAAATAAAAGGTACATGACCGAGTCTTTTTGCCAAAATTCAGGAGTCGAATTGAGGTCACGAGAAGTTACGTTACCGTTTTCATCGACTTCAATAATAATTTCGGTCGGATGACTGGCGGTATTTTGTAAGTCGCCGGCGTATGCATGAACAAAATAGTGCCCCGCAGCTGGCATAGGGCCACTGACATCAATACCGTTCGACTCTGCGTTCAGTGTGAGTGGTGTTCGTGCGTCGGCTACAAATCGAACAGGTACACCGTTCGGTAAGTCTGAAGCGGCCGAGGTAATATAAAGCTGCCCGTTCTTCGTTCCAGCGTGGAGAAGTACTTTCCAGCTCGTATTAATGTTGTTTGCTACGAAAACTCTAGTCTGGTCCTCTTGGCTTACCGCACTCGACTCGTCCGAAACAGTAAGTCCCATCACGTACTCTCCGGCTTGGTCAAATCGAACTTGAGGCAATGCATTGGTTGAGTTGAGTTGGTCCGCGACGATATGGCCATCGCCATCCGTGATCGGAACACCGTCCCATCGGCGCTGACTAACGTCTCCATTACGGGGTTCTTGGCTGATGGTTCGCAGTTCCATTTGACCTGGTCCCGATATTTTTCTCCACGAGAAATTAGAAAAACCGAGCTCGTCTGGGTCAGCACTCAGTCCGCCATCTAGCTCAATCCAGCGGTATCGCTGACCAAAACGTGTTGGCCCAGCATTCGCGGTGGGAACCTCATTCTGCAAGTTGATAAAAACAGGTATACGGAGCGAGTCTGCCGCGAGGCCGTTGGCATCGCTGACATCGAATTGAACGTAATGAAGTCCTTCGGGAACGTTTTCGAAGGAAGCAGAAATCGTTTGATTGTTGAGACTCGCATTGGTTGCGCTTTCAAACTCGATGGCTGGCCGCACAACACCGCTCTCCAAGACACCATAAGGCTCTTTGGTTTCCATGCGTACTCGAACCGTCGATGCATCAAGAGGGGTATTCGAACTCCCCAAATTTACGCGGGCAGAAGCGACTAAAGAACCAGACCTTAGAAGTTCGCCTGGTAGAGGAGAGGCCGAACTTTTATCAAATTCCGGACGCTGCGGATTCCTAACGAAATAGAGATTGTCTTTGCCGAATTGGCCGCCGAATCCATCAAATCTGGGATTAGGATCATTGAAAAAGTTTGCGTCAGGTACGTCGTCAGGATTCAAGTTCGGATCGTTGAGATCGATGTACTGCCGCGGATTCGCGACGAATACATAAATGTAATCTCCCTCTGTCAGCGGAACAGTCAGCTCCCAGTTGGAGCCTCCCGTGTTCGTGAGCTGTTTTGCTTTTTGCAGAGGATTCCTGCCGCCGACATTGTCGATGAGTACGAAGAGTTCACTCAGGCCACCTTGATAGCTCGCCTGACTCATATCGATGGAAAGGCGAACATTCTCTGTATAAACCGCCTGTCCGTCGCTTCTTTTCGACGTGAGGAAACCAAAAAATCCGATGAGAAAAACCAACCCAATCCCGAGCCATTTCTTGCGCATGTCCCGGGCCTTATAGAGGGCAGATACTGAAATCTCCAAAGAGAAAATGTAGGGTCGCAAAAAGTTTCCTGACTGGGTGAAAAACAGAGTGTCTGCTTCGCCGAAAATGACTCGGATTACCATATATGCTTTGATTTTTAGGCCCAGTAATCAGACAAGATTTATTTCTTTAAGGGTTTACTCTGTTTTCGGTAGATGGCTTGCGCCAACCTGTGGAAATCGCTTCAATACAGGCCATGAAAGCGGTTGTTTTTCGAAAGCACGGTGAACTTGACGCTCTTGAAATCGCCGAGGTCGAAGATCCTGTTCCGGGGCCCAATGAAGTGAGGGTTGCCGTAAAGGCTGTCGCCCTGAATCATCTGGATATTTGGGTTCGGAGAGGTTGGCCGGGTTTGAACCTGGAACTGCCACACATCTTAGGCTCGGATATCGCTGGAACTGTGGACCTTGTAGGCAGCGAAGTACGAGGACTCAAAAAGGGCGACGAGGTAGTCATTGGACCTGGTACCTCATGTGGTGAATGCGATGCATGTGACCGAGGTGAAGACAATCGCTGCTCGCAATATGCCATACTAGGAGAGCATATTCCGGGTGGGTATGCCGAGCTCGTAGTTGTTCCTGGCCAAAACGTTTTTCCAAAACCCGCTGCGCTTTCATTCGAGGAAGCAGCCTGTCTCCCCTTGGTCTACACGACTGCGTGGGGAATGTTAGTGGAGCAGGGTCATCTTCGCAGAAATGAGACTGTTCTCATCCACGCCGGAGGCTCTGGAGTCGGCTCCGCGGCGATTCAAATTGCGAAATCGTTCGGGGCGACGGTGATTACAACAGCTTCATCAGATGAAAAGTTAGAAAAAGCGAAACAGTTGGGCGCTGACCATACTATTAACTACGTAGAAGAAAACTTCTCAAAGCGAGTCTGGGAAATCACCGAGAAAAAAGGGGTTGAAATCGTGTTCGAGCATACGGGAGGCGAAACGTTCCCCGGCTCGTTAAAGTCTCTAGCAATCGGTGGTCGTTTGGTGACCTGTGGAGCGACGACAAAGCCGAAAGTCGAAATTGATATTCGGCTTTTGTTTGCTCGCCACCTTTCTATTATTTGAAACACGATGGGGTCACTCAACGCCATGATTCCTATCTTGCAGAGCGCGAACAAGGGAGACTTTAAACCTGTTTTGGATGAAGTGTTACCTCTAGAAGATGCAGTAGAAGCTCAGCGTCGTTTGATCAATCGAGAGCAGTTTGGGAAGATAGTGCTGACTCCGTGAAACTCGTTGTTGCAACAATCATTTTTTCTTTATCGAGCGGTCTGGCTCGAAATGAAAGCTGGAGACCTCCAGAGCTTCTTGTCAATAAGGAAACCAAGGTTCAAAGCTTTGAAGAACTTGAGAAGATAGCTGTTCAATATTTGGGACGCCCTTACAAAATGGGTGGAACGGGCACGCCATATTTTGATTGTTCTGGGTTTACCTGTCGAGTATTTGCCGAGGCAGGCTACGCAATTCCTCGGGTATCTCGTTCGCAAGCGAAGTTTGGCCTTTTCGTACCGTGGAAGAATATTCAGGCCGGGGACTTACTCTTCTACGGCCAAGAACCGGATAAAGCGCGTATCAATCACGTTGGCTTGTATTTAGGGAATCGGCAGATGATTCATGCTGCTAGTGGTTCGGGTAAGGTGGTTTATACGAATATTGATTCAAATTGGTTTGTTCAACGTTTCAAGACAGCTCGAAGATACATCGATTTTGGCAAAGGTCATTCTCAGATTTCGACGTCTACAGCCTCGCGAGGCCAAGCTATTGCTACTGAGCTTGTAGAGCATTCAGGCTCTGATTATTTGCCGATCACGAAACGACTAATATCCGATATTACTTCTGTCTCTGTTGGTCCAAGACTGACTTTACGAGACACGTCCTTCTTAGGTTTTCGGGCCGCGACGATTACAGAAGGTGGTGCAATCGGCCTAACTCTTTCTCCAGAATTGCGTTACGTATGGCGTCATCTTGGGATCTCCTTTGCGCTCGCTGCTCCGATTCGGTTTGAATGGGATGCAGAGCCAACACTTGGCGAATTTTCTCGGTGGTCTGATGCTGCGCGCTTCATCAGAACCGTATCGGTCGGATTACCTGAAGCAGAATTAGAACTAAGACTCGATCGACTCGGCGATGTGAGCGCCGGCGGCGGGTTCTTAGTTGATCGACTTGTCCCAGGTGCGCTGGCTTCGGGAGTGCCAGGCTTGTCTGTAAAACAAACACCGCTTTCATTTGCTGGGCGCTTTCGAAATAAGTTTCTCGAAGCACAAGCTATCGTTAGCGATGTTTTTGAGCCAGACGTTTTTGCGCTTGCTTTGGGAGCGCGAGAACTTTTTCCGGGGTTCCAAATGGGCATGACATTCGCAAGCGACCAAGCTGCTGCTAGAAGCGAATTGACCGGTCGAGAGAGTACGTTGACGGGACTGGAAGCATTCTCGAGTTATGATGTTATGCAGTCTCGGTCATGGAAACTCGACGTTGGACTCCGAACCAGTGCGCTGAGGAGTTCCGGTGAATGGGGTGGGGGAGCCCAACTGGCCTTTAAGACCCGTTGGCGCTCACGTTCGAGGGTCAGAAAAGAAGTAACGACTAACGTTACTGCGGGCTGGTCCGGTAGTCGATTTATCGATGGCATTTTTGGGCCGATTTACCTGACGTCTCGTCCGAAACATTGGTCCGAACTATCTCTGGCGAGAGATCGGATGGTTGTTGGCGGCGAACTCAAATTTCAATATGAAAACGTCGTTGCATCCATCGCATATTCTGATGGTATAACCTCGCGCGCCTCTCTATTAGACAAAAAGATTGCACTTGTTACTCAACTATCTCGAACAAGGATTTGGTCTACTAAAACTTTGGAAGCTCGTGCAGCATTCGTTTCGCGAGGTTTAAGTGGTGATGACCTCAGCTCATTTGGACTTCACGTGAATACCCGGCTTTGGTGGCTTCCTTGGCTTGCCTACGAAGTATTTCTTGAAAAAGGCGAACAGTTTGAGGGCGGTTTAGGAGTAATGGTGGCATGGGAACCTTGATACGTGGCAGCATAGCGTTGTGCTAAGTATTTTCCGTTACTCCATATTATTGGCTCTAACGCTCTGCAGTGTTGCCTGCGAAAGCGACTTGGATCCCAAGATGTTTCAACGTCGAGCAGAAAAGATATTTACCGAAGTAAACCCCGGCTTTGGAATTATAAAACGCAAAGGTATGACAACAATCTTTGTAAGGGGTGATCAATTTTTCGAGCTTGAGCTTGCGTCCGAGTATGTGACTTATGAGTCGAAAGGGAAAAAAACCTCAGATTTCCTAGAAGATTTTCGCGCGCGCTTGCAAAAGGAGGCCGAAGCAAGAAAGCAAACGCTAGCGTCTGCGAAAGAGAGGCTTCTGCCGTTTATCAAGAGTGGTTCCTGGGTTGATGCTCAAGATCTTGGCGCGATCGGGTCGGCTCGAGTCAGAGATAAAATACGACCATGGCGTAAGAAAATTGCTGAGGATGTATACGTTCTCTTAGGTATACCAGAAGAACTACTCGGCTATCGGTATGCTTCAATTCAGGAAATGAACGACTCAAAGAAGGACGCCGAATTTTGGCTTGAGACAGGTGTCCGGAATTTAGTTCAACGAGTTAAGACGAGCACGCCGACCCCACTGGAAAGCTCTGACGGTAAACTTATGGTTTTGGACTATTCGGCAGTCGAACACGTAGGCGCTTTTTTCCTTGATAGACAAACAAGAAAGGATTGGCTTTCGCGCTTCGATCTCACCGAATTGGGGGTGAGCGTTCCCAATAGAGATGTTCTGATTGTTTTCGACCCGAGCGATTTTGTGACCGTGAAGCCGATCAGATTCCGGACTCACCAACTTTATGATAACCGTAATCATCCAGGGTTTCGTGGGCTGATCAGTATTGATGAAGATACGATTTCTATGATGGAACCAGCGTATCCGAAGAAGAAAAAACTCAAGAAACCAGAATAAATAGATTATCGGATGAAGAGCTTGTGTCCGCCTTCAGCTCTCGAGGGTACACTCACGCGATAGATGCCAGGGATGGTGAAAATGCATTCTCGCGAATCTCCGTCCAACGAGTCTTTCGAGAGAATGGGCGAACCAGTTCTATTTGAAACCTCAGGAAGGTCTATTGGTCGATTTTGCGAATCAACCGCTGATATTCGGATGCTCTCACCTACTAGAAAGGTGCTTTTTTGAGACGTGACGTGCCGTCCATTGAGTTTTATTGTAGCGCGTCCTGAAGCTCTCAGTGCGTGAATAGATAATTTTTTTGATTCCTCATATCGACGATATCCCTGTTCTTCGAGGGATGGAACCTGGGCGCGCACTTCAACAACACGTGTGAGTGTGTCGAGACCATTCTGAAAGCCTTCGTGGAAATCTTGAGGAAGGGTGGACATGATTTCTTCCCGACAGGATTCGATATCTTCGATAGCGAGCAAGCCCTCTAATGAATGGCCGAAGCGCAATGTAATACCTACTCCTAACTCTCGAAGCGGCGACGGGCAGTACATAAGATTTGGGTCAAAGTTATCCGTCTCATAAGATAGCCAGTACTCCGCGTTAGATATGAGCTCAAGCAAACTTGAGACTGCTCCATTTTCGTTTCTCTGCTCCAAAGATTGACGAGTTAGCGTTAGCCCGTCGAGTAATTCGGGGAGGCTAACGTTGATTCGTCTGTCTGGAACTTCTCGAGTGGTGTGCAGCATAATTAGAAGAGGTTAATATCTACCAGAAGCTTTATCGTTGTGCGAAGAGTCGTTGTAAAGAGAGGCTTCTGTTTTAACTCAACGTTTGCAGTGACGGACATAGAGTCGGCTGTTGCGTAGTCTTTGATATTTTCCATACCCGCGAAACTAGAAGAGAGCCATTGTGCTCCATTTGCAGCACAACTCATTTCGTCAGAATACTGAGCGTTGGAACAACCAGATGCGCTCGGGGAGCCGAGCTCGATGATTCTTAGTTCGCCATCTGGGATTATCGAACGACCGATGAGCTTCTCTGCCTGGCCTTGAGCGCTGATGCTAAAGTCTAAACTCCGAATAATCGGATCCAGCCGGGCGCCTTCTGGGTTTATTGCTTCTATAACAATTCCGGTAATGTAGATTGCATCTACGTCATCAGGGTCAATTCCTTGGTCCTGAAAGTCTTTTGTAGCGGACAGCTGAAGATTACCGTACTGACCTCCGAAGTTGAGCGAACTGGGTGTGTCCATAAGGTAAGTGCCGTCAATCGTTGCTTCATCCGTGACTTCGGTCTTGAAATCGTCGAGTCCAGCACAAGCGAAAGATGATGTGATAAGGATCACACAAGCTGCTGCGCGTGGAGATTGTTTGGGGTCAAACATAGTTCGTAGTTTAGTAAACTATGGAGAAACGTACAGCAGGATCAGAAAAATATCAGCATAAATGCAGCTAGAAACCATTAGTGTGCCAGGCGTTGGCTAGTTACATGTCGATGTTTCCTTGAGTCCGGCAACGCGCTAACATCAAATCTATGGCAAAGATCGAAAGCATTCGACTTGGCGGTGATTACAAGGGTCGCTTTGGAGAATACCCGCTGCCAGATCTGTTGCTCGGACTGCTTCGAGGAAACCTTACGGGTCTCCTCGAGATTCAACTAGACCCATCCAAGAAAAATCAGGTTTATTTCAAAAATGGGGTTCCGGTGAGCGTAATGCTGCCTAGCCTTGTCGTCTCCCTTTCGGAGATCTTGAGAGATCGTGGAGAACTTGAACAAGCGATTATGGAAAGTGTTCGCATGCAAGCGAGCAATACTTCAACAACCGAATCAGCGGTTCTTAGCAGTAACAGTTCGGTGTTACCGGGAACCTTACAACGTGGGATGAGAATTCGTGCTCGTGCGGAGTTGGTTCGGCTTTTTGACGTTGGCGATAAGTTTTTCCGGTTTCAGGAAGGTGCTGAAATTCCTGCAGACGCTGAAATAACGATCTTGCAGCCTTTACCTATCATTTATGAAGGACTTCTTTCTTCCAAAGACCGAAGACATGTCCAGCATTTCCTGAACCGTACCCGCGGTCGCCGCTTTGTTAGGCTGGACACATACCCGATCGGCGTGAATGCATTTGAGTGGAGCGACCAGGTCGAATCAGTCGTAGCAGCTCTCTCCACGCCTAGGAGTATCGATGAACTGACCAAAAGCGGTTTGCCTGTAGACCATCTCGCTGTAGTTTTGACGACCCTATCAATGACTGGGATGGTGGAAGATGTTTCTCCGGAGGTTTTATCGCGCGCCCCGTCTTCTTTACCTGAAAGACAGGTCTCATTGCCACATCGGCCTCTCAAGTTGAAATCAAGCCGGAATTACTCAACAGCGGATCCTGCGCTCGAGTCTGTGAGTAAAGCGGCCGTTCGTCTGCCGGAACAAGATTCCTCAGTCGAGAAAGCAAAACCTCTACTAGGAAAAAATTTCTACGAGATTCTTCGAATTACTCCGTCATCGAGCGACGAACAAATTCAACGTGCTGTTAAGTTCTTTTCTAAGAATAGTACATCAGAAAAATTATACGAGCGAATCGTTGCGGCGTTGGCAAAGCAAGCCAGCCGAATATTGATGGATAGCAACAAAAGTAGCGAATATCGACAGGCGGTGATGGAATCAAAAGAAATGCCAAAGGCGATGCAGCAGAGGATTCAGTTTGAAATTGGCTCCAAGCTAGAGGCAGCATTTGAAGCGATCTTACATGCCCGAACTGTCGAAGCGGACTTTTGGCTGACGTGGGCGGCGGCTTTGGACCCGTCCCGGGCTGACCTTCGGGTTCATCGAGCATTTGTTAGTTTTCAAGCAGCTTCAGGCGAAAAGAAGAGTCATGTGGCCAATGCACTCCGAGAATTCCTGGCAGAAGAAGTAGCAAAACACCCTGCTGCGCATATTTTTCAGATTTACTTGGCCGCAGTTGTTGCGAGTTTGGGTGAAGCAGAACTGGTCGCTAATATTAGAGGGCGTCGAGGCGTCGCCGAACACGCGATGATTTCTCTTATAGATCGGTACACGAAATAGCTTTTTAACCGTGGTTTTAGTTACTTCTAGCCCAGTAGTACAACACTTCAAAGCCCAACTTCCTTAGAATTTGCTTTCGCGCGACCGCCCGCTGACAGTTAGTGCTACTATTACTATGCTGTGATCTTCGATTGCCCAAACTGCGGAGCGGTTAACGGAGTACCTGAAGCCAATCTTGCGGCAACGGGAACACTGCTCAAGTGCAGTGCTTGCCTTCAAGTTTTTCGGGTTTTTCCACCAGATGATGACGTTATCGAGGAAATGCCGGACCAAACAGGCCGCTCTTCTCTACCTGATGTGACTAATATTGAGCCGATACCTTCACATCTAAAGCAAAGCGAGTCGGTTCAAGGAGGCGAGAATCCTCAGGCAAGAAGGGAGCAAGCGACCTTAGAGCTGGCAAATGGAGCGACCGTAGAGAATCTCATATCACAACCCGTCTTCAATGAAGAAAGCGCAGCAGACACGACTGACAGTCTGTCCTCATCTGATAAATTCGTAACGACATCGCCGCAGGGAGACTCAAATTCTGAACTAAAGGCGAGGACTGTGCCTTCAGCGTTGAAGGGTCCAGATTACGACGCGTTCCCGGAGTCCCCAAATTATCTATCGGACGCGAGCGATAGATCGATTTCGGCGCTAGATTTTCAACCGGCAGCTCGACCAAACCATGAGGCTAGCGGTCAGAAGTCTTGGCGAGCCCATATGTCTGATTTATGGCGTCGAAGTCCTCTTTCTCTCCGGGCGGCGATTGCCGTATTTCCGATAGCGTTTGTGGTGGGTTTGATACTGGGAGAATCGAAAGTGGAAGGAACACTGGATGTTCAAAATGCCTCAGCGCGTAATGCGACTCTGACTCTACCCGAGACGGAATCCACTAAACGCGACGACGTGATTCCACTGGGAGCAACAACGGAATTCGGTCAAGCATCGCAAGAGCCTTCCTCCTTATCTGCCGCGGCCTCGAAAAGCTCGAATGACACCTCCACATTGAAACCACCACCGATAGGGCGAGCGAATCGAAGACATCCTCGCGATCATGTTGCACCAAAGGATCATGCCTTTGTTTTACCTCGTAGACTGGTAGTTCGCGCAAAACCCAAGAAGAAGTCTCAGTTCACGGGGCGGTTCTCGCAAGGTGATTTGGTTCGTGTTTATGACACTGTCGAACAGTGGACCTTGGTTTATATGCCTGGTGGTGGTTCGGTTGGATTTGTTCCGACGAAGTCACTGGGCTCCCATAAAACGCTTCCTGCACTCATCGCCGAGAGCAAATTTCAAGGTTGTCGTATCAAAGCTCACCGACGCTTAGGGTTGTGTCTTGAGCATGCCCTAACGCAGGAGACGCAGTGTATGGACTCATGCGGAGCTGTTGATGACACGTCTGAAGGCAGCATGCGTTGCCGAAATATCTGTACAGGAGCCTACGAAGTCTGTGCGAAAAGTTGTCGTAGTCGAAAATCGTCGAGAAAAAAAAGTAAGAGGCGACGCGGACGATGAATAGCAGCCGTCTGGGCGCGTAAGAGCTAAAAAGACGAACGGTTTGCGGTGAGCTCATACGAGTATTCTGGGCCCCCGATGCCTCCGTCGCTGTTATGAACCGTAACGACATAGCTGCCCGAGGAGGGCAGAGTAACATTGAGTCCGTCACCGCCTTCTGCAATGAGTTTGGTTGCGCCAGGTTCGTATACGCGGATCAAAGGAGCGAAATCAGTGAGAAGGCGAGAGTAATCCAAAGAGAAGTCTACTCTGATGCGGTCAGAAGTGGTGATCAGGTAACGGTGCAACGAACCACCTGGGTTTATAACTCCATTCGTTAGAACTCCGCTTTCCAGCTCAGGCGATGGTGCGAGAACTAAGAATTCAGTGAAGATTGTGTAGGTGTAAAGGCCTCCACCTCTGTATGGGCCTGACATTTTTTCTTTGTTTTGCTCATCTTCGAAGCGGAGAAAATATTCTCCAGTTTCGGGAATGATTGCATCAAAGCGGGCAGAGACTCCGGAGGAGGTACCATTTTCGTAAATTGGAACGAAAAGACTACTCTCAAATTGACCGAGGGCTATGTATGGGTCGATTTGGGAGTTAGGAGGCACCAAGCCTCGGAAACTTACTATTTGTCCTGCGGTCGCTTGGAATGAATACCAATCAATATCTGCTATCCCAGAGTCCTGGTTTGCGATTATTCCGCGTGTTTCGCAGCCTTGGCAATAGCTCAGGTCTGATGCCAGTTCGCGTGAATCGTTCGGCTCGAGTTCTGCATCTTGGTCCGGATAATCGATCGATAATGTTTGAGGCACAGCTTCTCGTCCAACGAGTTCACGATGATCAACGATGATGCGAATGGTTTCTGCCTTGTCGACTTGAAGCAGCAGTCTCGCATCTGCTCTTTCATCTGTATAGACATGGTTTTCTTCCCAAAGTGAGCCGTCCTCATTCTCGACAACCAGAATTGGGTCATAACCATCTTCTCCTGGGCCAAGAGGAGTCTTTATCTCTAACCTGAGTTGCTCCGTTGGCATAATGGAGGCTTCATACACCGCGACCTGTCCTTTCGGTTCTACTCTCAGCGAGCGATCAGTAATTGGCAGGGTAAGCTGCTCCGCCTCTAAGATGACCGTCTGAATTGAGAGTTCGTAGGCATAGTCTAAGTTTCCTTTTTTGACGTTCTCTTTGCGCCCGCGTCGGTCGGAAATTGCAATTTCGTAGGTTCCTGCTTCTGAGAAATAAAATATCCGTTCCGCGATGTGTTGCCCGTCTACAATTCGCGAAACCGTGTACGAGCCGCCGCTCACTTCAATTTGCGGTTCTAGAAGAGAAAGATAGCTCCCTCTCGCACAACGTATACGAACTGCCGATTGGCCAGGCGCCATAATCACATATCGGTCGGGAGCCGTTTTCGCATTTAGCGGAGCCTCAACTATTCCTGAGATTGCGACCGCTTCTCCCAACATCGGCAAGGACAGTACTTGGGCCTGAGCTGTATCATTGTTGGGCTCAGTCTCCTGGTTGAGTTCGCACTGCGATTGAGTCAGGCCTGTTGGGTCGTTATTGGGCGTCGAAGGGCAAGTGTCGCATTCATTGCCGATGCCATCTCTATCGCGGTCACGCTGCTCGTAATTGGGAAGGTCAGGGCAATTGTCGATGTCATCTGTCCATTCATCGCCGTCTCGATCAGGCCCGTTGATGCCTGTTGAGGCATCCGGTCTTGTCGTATCAACTTCATCACCAGTTTCACCTCCGCATGCAGCAAGGGCGAGAGCGGTCACAAGCACTAAACGCAGCATTGGGACTAGGCTAACACATTGACGAAATTAATCCTTTCGGACGGAAGGCGGCCGGTGAAGCCCCTAAGCGACGCTGGGTTTCATGCGTTATGAGGCCGTTTCTATCCAAGTTTCCGCACCGAGCTCTCTCCAGCGAGTTGATACTTCGTTGCCCGTTTGGATGTCCGGTACGAGCGCGACCACAGCGCCACCTTCGCCTCCGGAGCCGCTCATCTTCGCCCCGTAAGCGCCTTCGTGTCGGGCGACTCGTGTGAGTTGCTCCACCATTTGGCCGACGAGACCCATACCACTGAGAACGCCATGAGCAAGGTTCATTGCGTGTCCGGCGCTATACAAATCGCCAGACTTCATCGCTGAGATACCCCAGTCAGCGCAATGACCGAGCGTCTTCATCGCTGAATCGATGGCAGAAGGATAGATTTTTCGCAGTTCGGTCACTGCCTTGATCCGTCGACTGGTACCTCCGTGGCTACCATAGGCACCAACAACGAGGTGAAATGACTCCTTTAGTTTCACCTGCTCGATACTAAAATCGTTTTCGGAAGTTCGCTGAAAAAATACCAAACCACCATAGACGCAAATTGCTGGATCGAGTCCGGATGACTTTCCGTGAGCAACATCCTCCACCGTCATAGCGCGCCGAAGAATTTCCGCGGGATCGGCGACTTTTTTATTTTTGGTCAGGTTCGCGCGAATAAGTGCAGTAGCGAGTGCCGCTGAGCTTCCCAAACCTGCGGAAACGGGAACTTCGAAGGTGATGTCCACGTCTAATGTGTCGAAGCTTGGTCCGAGGGCTTTGCGAACGAGGGGATCAGGGGTTGACGTGCTCGACTCAACGGCAGTGTGTAAATTAGTAGAAAAATTTGTGAAAACGCGACCTTCTCCAGCTCGCATTTGGATATTCACCCCTCTTGCTAGAGAAAGTCCGAGCGCGGGATACCCGTAAAGTACGGAGTGCTCGCCAAAAAGAATGATTTTCGCGGGGGCAGACCCCAGGATTTGCACTGAATCAGCAGCCAAATAGGTCATGATTTGGGCTTCCTACTCCTCGTAACCGTGTCCGTCAACGTCCGAAGATCCTTGACGTAATCGTCAGTCACTTCTAGACGAGAAGCGTGGCAAAAAAGGTAACTCGAAGCGAAGACGAATCTTATCGCGTGATGTTTTTCATCATCTCCTCTTTGATCATGGGCACGATGGTCTGGCTCATTTATCAAGAGTTTTTCACACGGCGCCCTTGGGCAGATGTTCAGGCTGATTGGTATAAAGTCCAAGAACAACGTGCACGCGTGAACCTCGAATCTGAAGAGACGTGGCTCAAAGAAGGAGTCCTGATCCAAAAGGACGAAGAAGGGGAAGAGGAAGAGGTTGAAGTCGGGCCGATGGTAGAGGAGCTGACCAAGACTATCGGCACCCTGAAAGAGGGGATAGTCAATTCTCCAGAAAAAGCAGCATTCGATCAGCTGGGCGACAAGATCAAAGCGGCCGAAGTAGAAGTCAAAGATGCAGAGATGGCTGTCGCTTTCGCGAAGGCAGACGAAGACGAGTACTACTATTACTACCGCCGTGATAAACACAAAGACGACGCAGCAGGCGAGAAGAAGCACCGCGACAAGGTTACGGAATTGCAGAAGCGAGTTGCTGACAAACAAGTCACGTACGACGAAAAAGTTGCGGTACGTGACAAACTGCTCGACGAAAAAGCAAAGATCATAGCGAAGGTGCGAGACGCCGAGCTCAAACTTAATCAGCTACGAACGAAAGCCGAATCCGCGAAGCGAACTTTCGCTAAAGCAGAGTCCGAGGCGAACAGTCTGTTTCCTCGCGAGATGATGCAGCACTGGAATCAAGATATCGAACTGGTAGACCGTTGCCATACATGCCACATGGGTTCCGAGAAATGCGGTTACTCGTATCCTAAAGAAATTCTGCAAGACGCGGTGACGAACTCGCTCACTGCAGACGACGTTCAAAAGAAATACTGCGTGTCTCGCGAGGAGGCGACGGCATACGCTGACAACGCGGAGTTGATCCGCGATTCGTTTGGTGAAGACGAAGAGCTCAACTACGATTCAGTCAAAGCTGAATTGCTGCTCGACAAGGAGCCTGTTCTAGAGATGGGTAAAGAACTTGGTCTTGAACAATATGTCGCCGAGTCTCTTTATCGCACCCATCCCAACCGAACCGTACTTCTGCGAAATCACCCAGGTGGAACGTTCGGCTGCACGACTTGTCACTATGGGCAAGGACGGCAAACAAAGGGTGTTGCGCTCAATCTCCTGAAGGGGGATACCGCTCCATTTACTCACGCTACTCGCGACCACTACTGGTTGTCGCAAATTCTCGACCCGGTCCGACGTGCTGATGGTTCTAAGCCTGAGAACAAACACTTCACTGAGGCCTCTTGTTACAACTGCCATAAAGCAGACTACGAGTTAGAAGCAGCGCCTCACCTAACCGAGGCAAGAAAGCTCGTTCAGCATCTCGGATGCACAGGTTGCCACCCTCTTGGAACAATCGACCCTGAACGTAAGCATGGTCCGGCGCTGCAAAAGGTCGCATCGAAGATCAACCCAGGCTGGTTGGCGAAATGGATTGAGTATCCAAAAGAAATGCGCCCACGAACACGCATGCCTAACTTCTGGCCTGAGGCGGTCCGTAAGACCCCAGAGGGCGAAAGAGAGCTTGGATGTAACGAGTTTGACTACGAACGAGGAGCCGCTACATCGCCAGCAGTGCCGCAAGATTGTAAGGAGAAACGTAGTCAGGAAGTGGCATACATTACGTATTACCTTCTCGATAAATCCGAGCGCCCCGACTACCCAGCTATGCCAAAATGGGCAAACGCGGAGGCAGGGCAAGAAGTATTCGAAGCTACAGGCTGCATTGCCTGTCATAACCTGAACGAGTGGACGGGTGCATCGCACCTACCAGGCAGCGACGACCGAGACATGGCTCCGAATCTTGCGAATATTGGCGACAAGATTGCTAGCCCAGGTTGGTTCTTCGAGTGGGTCAAAAATCCGAAGAGCTACTGGCATGAAACGCGTATGCCGAAGCTAAATCTGACCGACAAGCAAGCTTGGAATGTGGCGGCTTACCTGAGCTCTCTAAAGAGCGGTAAAGATTTCAGCCAGCTTCAGCCTGAGTACAAGGATAAGTACATCACAGGAAAAGAGGAAGAAGCGAAGAAACGCGGCGCCACTCTTGTGAAGTGGTACGGCTGCACAGGCTGTCATGAAGTTGCGGGTCATGAAAACGACGGCCGTATCGGTGCGGAGCTCATTGCTTTCGGCTCGAAACCAACCCACAAACTCGACTTTGGTGATGTACCTGAATTTACGAAGGACCATCACAGTCAGACATGGGAAGGCTGGACTCGGCGCAAATTGTACGATCCGCGCAGTTATCGGTACGAGCGCGCGGAAGTGCGCATGCCTCAATTCGACCTCACCGAAAGAGAAAATGACCTCATTACTCTCTTCTTGAGAGGCCAAAACCTCGAGACTGAAGGTTGGCCCGATGAGATTCGTAAGCAACACACAGCAGATGAACTCGCGGTACAGCGTGGGGCGTTCCTCGTGGATGCTTACAACTGCCGTGGATGTCACATGATTGACGGTCGAGGTATCGATATCGATGGAGACCATGTTGCTGACGGTGGTGATATCTACAAATGGTTCGCGGCGCACGAAGACGAAATGTATCGAGCACCTCCGAAACTTGTGAACATTGGCAAAAAACTCTACCCTGATTGGTTGTACGCATTCTTGAAAGAGCCGTTCAAGCTTCGCGAAAACTTCAAGGTCAAGATGCCGAACTTCCAGTTTACGGACCAAATGACCTCGGACCTTGTGGCCTACTTTGCATCGAAGTCGAAGTCGCAGTATCCGTATGTCGAGAAGAAGGTAGATGTCCTGTCTGACGCGGATATGAAGACCGCGGAAGCGCTCTTCACAGCGTCACAGTGCCTCAATTGTCACAACCTTGGTGGTCCTTCTAACGACCCCAAGAACATTGCGCCGAACCTCGCACTTACAGCGGACCGATTGCAGTACGAGTGGCTATTCGATTGGCTCAAGGACCCAGCATCGCAGATCCCGGGTGTCGGTATGCCTGGATTCTTTATCTATGATGAAGATACGGACGATTATATGACACCGCTGACGCAGTACGCAGATGGTGACTGGAAGCGACAGGTCGAACTCCTTCGCGCGTACGTGATTTCTCTCGGCGCGAAAGAGAAGGGCAAATACGCGAAATCGAAGTCAGATAGCGATTCCAATACGGCAAGCCTACGCGACTAACGCAAAACTTGGTTATAATCCGAGCGCATGAGCGCGCTCGGATTTACTAAGTTTTTCAATCGCGAACTCTCCTTTCTCGAACTCAATCAGAGAATTTTAGGGGAAGCCGCAGACACCTCGGTACCTCTTCTCGAAAGGCTTAAATTCCTCGCGATAACTTCCGAAAACCTGGATGAGTTCTTCATGGTACGGGTTGCTGGTCTCAAGCAGCAAAGTAAAAGAGCTTTTCTTCAGCCTAGTCCTGATGGACTAATCGCTTCCGAGCAACTCAACGAAATTCTTCCACGGGTGGCCAAACAAATTAGTCAGCAGGATCAACTGTTTTTGAGCGAACTTGTTCCCCGTTTGTCCGAGGAAAATGTGCGTTTCGCTAAGCTTAATGAACTCACGAAATCTCAGCAGCAGGAGGTCGCCTCTTTTTTCGATGTAAACGTCTTTCCTATGCTCACGCCTATGGCTGTCGACCCCGGACACCCGTTTCCATTTATTAAGAATCGTAGAATTCATCTCGCGATTCATTTGTCTCCTTCAGATACAGAGGACCAGTATTTGCCTTTGCTGGCGATCGTACAGGTACCGCCCGTACTTCCAAGGTTTGTAATCTTAAAAGGTGAAGATTTAGAGCAGATCTTCGTATTCATAGAAGATGTGATCGCCGCGAATGCTTATCACTTGTTTCCCGGAATGAGCATCCAGAAGATAGGAGCCTTTCGCGTTTTGAGAAATTGGGATTCGGAAATCGACGAGGATGAGCAAGAAGATCTCCTCTTTGCAGTCGAAAACGAACTTAGAAGTCGCTGGAAGCTCGATGCTGTGAGTCTGGCCGTGAGTGACGAAATCTCCGAAGAGTTGGTCGAGGCATTACGAACTGCCTTAGAACTGGAGCCGACCGATGTATTGTTTCATAAGGCACCACTCGCCATTGGTGACCTTGAGCAGGCTCTAACGAAAATTACTCGCCCACAACTTCGAGATCCGCCTTTTCAACCTGTAACTCCTTCTTCCTTCGATGATCGAATCTCTGTTTTCGAGTCGATCTCACGGTCTGATATCTTGCTTCATCATCCCTATGAATCTTATTCGCCTGTGGTTCGTCTACTTCGTGAAGCTGCAGTAGATCCTTCCGTGTTAGCCATTAAGCAGACTCTTTATCGCACGAACCGCAAATCCCCGATTCTTCACGCGCTCATCGAAGCAGCTAACAACGGTAAACAGGTGATTGCACTTGTTGAGCTGAAGGCGAGATTCGACGAGGCATTGAATGTCGAATGGGCGAGAGAGCTTGAAGAAGCGGGTGTTCAGGTTTTTTATGGAGTGGTTGGTCTGAAGACGCACTGTAAGGTTACCTTAGTTGTACGTAAAGAAGATCAAGGCATCCGTCAGTATGTTCATCTTGGAACTGGCAATTATAATGAGAAAACCGCGCTAATCTATGCGGACTTGTCTTTTTTTACTGCGGATGCGGATGTTGGCAATGACATTTCGGCGTTGTTCAATTTACTCACCGGCTATTCTGAACCCCCGAAGTGGAATAAACTAGTCGTTGCTCCTCTCGATTTGCGGAAAAAGTTAATTCAGAAGATTCTCGATACGCAAAAGGCTGTTGAACTTGGTGGAACCGCAGAAATCATCATTAAGTCGAATGCACTGATTGATACTGAAATTATCACCGCTTTGTACAATGCAGCTTCTTTAGGAGTTAAGGTTGTCCTGTTGATCCGGGGCCCGTGTTCCCTAAGGGTCAACGTACCGGGGGTCAGCGAAAACATTGAAGTTCGAATGATTGTTGATCGTTTCTTAGAGCATTCTCGGATTCTCTATTTCCGCCAAAACGAAGACGAGTCGGTCTACATAACCAGCACCGACATTATGCCTCGGAACTTCGATGGCCGCGTGGAAGTCATGCTTCCTGTTGAGAATGTTCGGATCAAGGATAGGATCATAAACGAGATCCTGCGTACTGAATGTAAAGATACTGCTAAAGCCTCAGTTATGAATGAACGTGGCCAGCATATTCGTGTTGTTTCCAAACACCCTCCACTGCGAGCGCAGAGCGAATTTATTCGCTTGGCAGAACAGCGTGCAGCCAAAATCTAAGCTTCAGGCTGTTTCAAAGATTCTTTCCGTCGCTCCGACGCGCTCTAAAGATTTGCTTTTATTCATGTTTTTTGGGGGTTGACCGTTTCCCCAGGACGTCCTACAAGACGCGAGTTATGCTCGTAGATTTACAAGTAGAAATTCCAAGCGACGTCGACAACCTCATCGCTTCGACGAAGGCTGCTGGCTTAGACGGAATCGTTTTGACCAGTAATGAAACTTTATTTCCCGTAGTTTCGGATCTGAAAGACAACGAAGAGGGAGTACACGTTTTTTCCGGAGCCAAAGTTGCGACGAACAACGGCTTACTTTTGTGCCTTATCCCGAATCCAGGAGAGGAACTGGGAGACGATTGGGCTGAGAAAGACGGTGATGTATATGATGCGATAAGCGTCATCAACGCCATTGAAAGTCTGGATGGTGTTGTGGTCGCACTGCGTCCTTACGATCGAGACGTTGAGCTCCCTATGGGAGACCAAATTTTTGGGCTTACAGGTATCTCCGCTTGCGACGTCCAGAATGGACGCCTTTCTCCGAACTCTAACGGCTTGGCGTTGGAAGCGGCTTCGAACCTTGAGCTTCCTTGCGTAGGCCTTAGCTCAGCGGCTGATGTCAGCGAGCTCGGAACCAGCGCTACTCTGTTCCGTACCGACTTAGCGACTGAAGAAGAACTCATTGAAGCGATTCGTCACGGTGAATGCTGGCCCGTTCTTTTCTCAGCTGAAGCGCCTCGCGTTTCCAGTGGACAGAGAAACCGACGTGGTCGGAACGGCCGCCGTGGTGACCGAGACAATAATGGCCGTCGCGGTCGACGAGATGGTCGACGTAACAACAACCGACGCGGAAGCGGCGGTGGAGGTCGACGGACTGGTCGAGATGGTAACCGAGGTCGCTCAGGTGGTCGTCGAGGACCCGTTTCAGATGATGTTGGTAACAGAGTCGATTCTGGCCGTGGCCAACGAAACATCGATGAGAACGCTGGTAACCGAATCAATGACACCCAAGAGAAGCACCTTGCTGAAGACTACGGCAACGCGATTTCTACAGGTGATTCATCACGACATAACGACGTCGACGATAACATCGGTAACCGATAAACAGCGCTCTCGCTTCATTAGAACCTCACTTTCCATCCAATAGTGTGCGGTGTCCCAGCTCATTGATAGCGATGTCTTAGAATGTACATTGCGCACTCTGCCGTGCAAAGTTTCGGATAGCCGAACTCTTTCTCCATGCGTTCAATAGCGCTTTGAGCTGTGGAATACTCATCCGCTGAAAGCTCATTCGCTGTATCCCCAAGATAAGAGATGATGTTCTCTAGTCTCTTTTCAATTAGCTTTTTGCGGTCAGTGTAATACTCGGCCTCCATTTGCTCAATGAAGTGAGAGAAAAGGCTTTGGTAGTCTGGCGCTTCTCCAGGATGCTCAAGGCTCCAGGCGCCGATTTTGCTGATTATTGCTTTTCTAAATTCATCTTTGTCTTCTTTTTCCGGAAGGATTGAAGACTCGACTTCGCTCATCAGTTGCTGGTCTGGATCTACGTAATCGTCGATGATTTCGTCAAAAATCTTCTCACCCTTAAGGTGCTGCGATACGTTTTGTACGTAACGGCTGAAAAGATCAAAATAACGACTTTCCTCAACAAGCCCCATACTGGCTTTGAACTCCTCGTCTAAGAGATTGAGCCAGTGGTTTCTGACAACCTCTATAAAGCTTTTGTGGTCGCTGTATCCATTATCTGTCTTGTCCTGAAGGAAGTCATATACCGAAGCGTCGCTCACTAATTTCTCAATCTCTATGAGCACGGCTTGTGGAGTAAGCGTTTTGAGGTCCTCGATGTGTGCAGCGTTCAAAATAAGAGTTCGAATTTCCCGAGCGGACGCACCACGATGACCTTCGTATTCAAGCTCAGTAGCAGTCTCGTTGTAGAGTAAAGGAATCGTATACGATAATTCCTTTGATTCTTGCGTTGTGCACCATTTGGGAGTCCTACCGCTATCGTAGAGATGGAGTTTTTCTAATGGAGACAGCTTTTTCGCGAGCTCGCGGACGCTTTCTGAAAAAGCTGAATCACCTGCGTTCGGTTTTTTGAGCCGGGTCAGTGTAGCCCACATTGCAGCAATTTCGACAACATGTGGAGCCATAGGTTTCTCGAATTTCTCTTTTCCAATTTGTTGTCGATAAATCTCAATTTCATCACTGAAGCGAAGCAGGTAAGGAACTGAAACTAACTCCATGCGTCCTTTGAAGCTGTTCCAGTCGGGGTTTTTTTTGAATGCTTCTAAGTATGTTTCATTCGTTGAAGCGATAAGTAACTCGTCAATTTGAATTTTAAAATCAGGCAGAGAGACCGTCGCTTCCTCACTCGTTGTTAGCAGATACTTGAGCGCTTCAAGAGGTCGTTTGAGGAAGTCGGAAAATTCCAAAAGACCGCGGTTCGCTTTTACGAGTGGGCCACCAAGTTGATGAAGAGGAATATGGTGTAGAGAGCGTGGAAGATTAGCAATAGAACGGTCTGTCGTAAGTTGTTGAGAAGCTGCATCAACGGCCATTTGAGGTTCAATAGTTGCAACCCCTTTACTGTAACTGACACTCATTGCAATGCGCTGAACCTGTATGTGTTTCAATACTTTTGAGTGGTCGCCGTCGTAAGAGACAAGCAAGGCTTCGTATATTGCTCGGTCGCGTGGGGATAATTCTCCTTCGAGAATATATCGTGACGGAATAAATTCCTTATTTAGTTTCCCCTGTTCGAAGAGCTTCTCAATGAGGTTCTGTCTTTGTTCACGAGGTAAAAGAAATATTGGATGTTCACACAGTTCACAAGGAAGTCTTGCATCGATTTGCTCTGACCCGATGTGAGCAAAAGACGAGTGAGATGAACCTGAGTCAGAACTATTCGAACCAAATCCCAGAGAACCTTTACTGATCTTTTCGGAAGGAAATATCCAGGCGTAAGTATAAACAGCACCGTCGGCTGTACGAGAATACTGTTCCATCGCGGATTGAATACAGCGCACGAGCGTGCTTTTTGCTGAGCCGTTCGGGCCATGAAGTAATATGAGCTTGGATACTTTTCCGTCCTTGATAAAGTTCGAAATGAGCCGATAAATTTCCTGCTGCACTTGCTCCTGTCCAGCGACTCGACCTTTTCCGTTATCCCATGGGGAATCGAATAGATTGAATCTCGTTTGAGTACCTTGTGGTCGATTGAGCTCAGTCCGCCCGTAGTACTCGAACACATCTCGGATATATTGACTTGAGGAACGAAGATTCTCGCGAGGTTTTTCGAGTACGAGGTCGAACCATTCGTAATAGCTCAAGATCGTTTTGTCGCTTTTGAATTTCGTTTGAATTTGGTCTGATAAGGACTCAAGTACGGAGCC